>NZ_BILX01000003.1 GCF_004000785.1 Paenibacillus ehimensis NBRC 15659
TCAAGGGCCTCAAGGACCCCAAGGGCCGCTATAAGGCGAAATTGGCGAACCCGGGCCGCAAGGACCTTCATTTAGAACAGATAAGTTCCGCCAATATGAACTGGCTGTCGAGGGCTTCTCTCGACAGCCTCTTTTTTAATCTATAACTCGGAAACTGTAAAAAAGCGAGGGATATATCGTGTTCAATCCTATATCTTCATCACCGAACGTTGCGGAAAAAGAGAATTTGCGATAGGGCTCTACCAAATGGTGTTTGGGAGAATGTTGGAAATTTTCGCGCGCGGCATACCCGGCACCGTTCACTTTGAGCCTTTTCAAAATTTCGGGTACAACCGAAGCTATTCGGTTTCGCTGGCAAAACGATCTTGCCAGAGGTCGATTATCTGCTCCTGCCTGATCAGAATATCTACCGTTCCCGGCTGCGTGGTGATTGTCTCGGAAACGAAAAAAGAATCGGTGGAACAACGTCCACCATTGGCAAGACAAGGACATTCCATTGCCCGAGAATGACGCTCCATTTGTAGATTATCGCGTTTATAAGTTCCTGCAGGACTATGAGATTGTTCTTTGCGCTTTTCACATTGACCGTAAACGGTTATTGGGCCATAAAGCCGCTCCTGGCTACAATCGGTCACGGAGCATTTGCTAGCCCATATCGCCCGGTCTGCCGACATTATTGCCAACTATTACTGCCAGCTGCTTCCTAAAACAACAAAAAGGCAGATAACAGCCTGCCTTTGTAGATAACGCAGAATCAGTATCGCTTAGTGTACGGACCCTGTCTATCGGGGCGCGCCCCGCGATCGTCCCGCTCACCGCCTGCATGCTCGTTACATCCAACTGGAACCGGGTGAACGCGTCGATGTCATCCTCCCCCAGCATGGTTGGTCTGACAGTAAGTCCCATCCAGTATACTTTGCCACTATGCCGCGAGGCTCACGTACCATTGCGGTTTGCAGAATGCCGTGTTCAAACCGGTATGCGGGATTCTACCCGGGGTGCGAGCGAATTTTACCCGAATCGACCGCATAACGCCGGTCATCCTCCAACCGGTCGGGGACAAACTCGATCAGCGAGGCCGGCTTGCCCAGCTCCTGCAAAATGCGGTGAACGAGTTCTATATAAGTTGAACTTTTAACATTCATAGCCGCGAGAATCGGGTAATGGTTTAGAAAAGGACCAGCCCGGAGGCGATAATCATGAATCGACGTGATGAAATTCAGAATCTGAATGAAGCCATGAGAGAAGCAACAAACGCTTATACGAACGTTATTTGGCTGTTCGGCTTTATTTAGAGGGACATACGTTCACGGAAATAGGTACGCTCCTTAATCGTGCTTATCAAACCATTAGTCGGTATTGGACTACCTACAGGAAAAACGGACTCGAAGGACTAGAACTTGATCATTCTCCTGGCAAACCAGTAAAGCTAACGGATGTGCAATTGGATGAACTTGCGAACACCGTTGAAAAAAAGCAACCGGCTGATGTTGGTTTTGAAGCTCATTACACCTGGACCCTGCAGCTTATTGCGGACTGGATTGAACGAGAATTTAAGCAACGGTATACCCAAAAAGGCGTTTCAAAGCTGTTACAACGTCTCGGATTCAGCTATACGAAAGCGACGTACACACTGGCGAATGCAAGTGCCGAGGAACAGGAAGAATTTCGCACCAACACGTTCCCTGCGCTCAAAAAACAGCTTCTTGAAGGGGAAATCGATCATCTATTGTTTGAAGATGAAGCCATGATACGAGCCTACCAAGCGCTTCAGTATAACTGGTTCCGCAAAGGGCAGCAGCGAAAGATCATCACGACAGGCAAGCATGAAGGTGCGAAGTTATTTGCAGCAATCAACTATGAGACCGGCCACATTACGCATCGAGAAGAAGAACAATGTGATGTGAATGCTTTCTTGCGTTTTCTCGGCGATATCCTTGAGGAATACCCCGAAGGGAAAATCTTCATGGTTCTCGATAACAGCCGCATCCATCATGCCTCCCAACTCAAGCCGTTTCTTGACAAGCATAAACGGCTACACTTAGTATTCCTTCCGAAATATAGCCCTAAGCTAAATCTGACAGAAGGCCTGTGGAAGTGGGTTCGCCAGGATGTCATCAATAATGTCTACTTCAAAAAGTTTTACCGTATTCGATTGCACGTTTCAAAATTCATGAAACGGTTAAATGCATCCCCTCAGAAGGTCATAGACCGCCTTCTTGTAAGGTTATAATCTTTAGTTCAACTTATATAGGTTCATTTTTTCGTTGCTACCCCCGCCGTAGTATACCTCCCTGCCTCAATCACCCTCTCGACCGAGGCACAGTGGTCGTATACATGCAGCCAATCGCGCACATTCAGGCCGTCGCCGTATACGGGCTAATCTCGGAGAGCCCAGGGATGAGGGTCGGAATCAGCTTCTCCGGAAACTGGAAAGGTCCGTAGTTATTCGAGCAGCGGGTAACGATCACGGGGAACCGGACGTTTCGAAATACGCGCGGGCAAGCAGATCCGCCCCCGCTTTACTTGCCGAGTAAGGACTGCTGGGCTCAAGCAGCAGCGTCGTCTCCGTAAAGAGCCCCTCCGGCCCAAGCGTATCGTACACCTCGTCGGTGGAAACTTGAGCCTTATGGCGTGACCTCCTCTTCCATTCTTTGGGCGGCCTCCCTGAACGAAAGGTGGGTTCCCGCATCGATCCACCATCCGCTCAGAATGCCATAGGAGAGCATACCGCGGGCCGCATACATATTGTTTACGTCCGTAATTTCCATTTCGCCTCTCGCCGAAGGCTGGACCGTTCGAATGATATCAAACCCCGGCGTCGTACATGTAGATGCCAGTTACGCAATAGGACGATTCCGGCAATTCCGGCTTCTCCTCAATGACCGGCACTCCGTACCTCCGCCCAGGCAAGAGCTTGAGCGATGCCTCCCGGCTCTTCCTGCACTTTAAACGAGATACGGACGTTCCACTCTCGGCCGTTGCCGATATAGTCCATAAACAACCCGCCGAAGTGTTTTCCTGTAACGAGTAAAATATCGCGGATTCCCGCCTCGGCTAATTTGGAAATTGCATAATGAATCATCGGGGATTGCTGCGCCGTAATTACTAATGTATGTTTTCTTATTGGAGAAACTAGATATAAAATGATGACCTTGGCCGTCGAGCCGGATCGTGATATGCCGCGCGAACAAAATGACATCAATTGGAAACGTATGTTCGTGCCCGTATCGATAGCCAAGCGATCTTGCCGACAAAGCGAGTGTAGACAGACACAGCGCAGGAGTTGTCAACCCACTGCGCGGCGCCAGAGGAGGTCCCGAATCCGGGCAGTATGGTCGCAAAAAATGCAGCAAACCCGGCCTAGGATGCGGTTTAAAGTCATTGAACTAACGTCTCCGTTTTTATGTGAGACTAAAGTTTGATTCATTCGAATATCCTAATCATTTAATCCCTTTCCATTGAGAATATGCGGCAAATATTTTTCAATCCTTGATTCACGGGTTTTGGATTGTTTGGGTTGAGAAAAATGAAGAATGTACGCTCTTTGCCTTCCCGGCGTCAATGCTTCAAAAGCAGTCTTCAAGTCAGGGATTTCAACGAATTTGTTATGTAATTCTTCAGGAATGATGTATTCCGCATTCTTTTTATAGTTCACTTGCAAACCGGCTTTTTCGATTTCAATGGCTTCATCAATATAAGCTTTCAAGATAAGTTGCATATCATCTATTTCTTGAACATTGGTGAACCGGATCTGGCGAGCTGCCTGTACATTCTCCGTTTGTTGGATGAGGATCCCATGGGGGTCTTTTAACAAGGCACCTTTGTGAAACAGAAGCGCGCAGTATTCTTTAAATCCATGTATTAAAACGATGTTTTTATTCTGAAACGTGTAACAAGGATGCATCCACTTAAATTCTTCGATTAGCTCACAGTCAAGAACAATCGTTCGCAACATCTCGAATTCTTCCTTCCACTTTTTAGCCTTACTAAAAAATGGGTCAATTTTAGGATTTCTTTCACCTTTTGTCATCAAGAAACACCCCTCTTCAAATTTTCGATCAGCTGACAGTCAAGAATGATCACTCTTTGATCGTATCCATACTTGTACAAAAGAGCAAACGGCTAAGTCCAATACCGAGCCGTTTGCTTTGTTTTGGAACCGAATGCGGTTATTGTTCCAACACCTTCTCAAGCTCGCCGCACCATTTACCCCAGCCATACTTAGCGCCTGCGAGTGCTTGTTCATTTGAGATTCCGGTTTGTTCGAGATGAAGGTTAACCTTTCCGTCCCCTAAATCCTGGAGCGTCCAGGTGACCGTGTGCTTCTCTCCGCTAGCCCAAGTATAGGACAACCGGTTTGGTTCCTCTACGATAAGCACTTCGCCTTCAATAATCCCATTCCAATATTCGGTCGGCTGAGTGCGAAACTGAAAACGGTGTCCTACGACGGGCTTAAAATCATTCTCCATCGGCTGACCGGTGTGGATGTTGGCCACCCACTTGGCAAGCTTGCTTGAATCGGTTAAGGCGGACCAAAGCTTCTCGATCGATGTCGTAAACTGAAAATCCAAGGATAATGTTAAACTCATTGTTCTTCCTCCTCTAATAGTTGTTTTAAGCGCAACATATTCGAACTCCAGAACTTGCTGTAGAAAGCCACCCAATCTTGAATTTCTTTGAGTGGGGAAGCGTTTAGCCTAAATCGCGTTTCTCTGCCGACTTTTCGGTCAAATACCAATCCGGCCTCTTTAAGAATTGTCAAATGCTTGGATACCGCCGTACGGCCCATTTGAAACTGCGCCGTTAACTCATGAAGCGGCAGCTCCTCTGCCTCTGACAACATACGAATCAGTCGGCGCCTAGTTGGATCTGCAATCGCGTCAAACACATCCCGCAACTGGTTGTTCTCGCTCATAGCACCCCCACCAAAATATTATTTTCTGTATTAGACATCAATAGTATACGAGGGCAGCCGTTAATTTCACCACCTCCTTAAAGTTTACGGCTCTTCGGACGCAGCACCCACTTGACGAGAGCTAGGATTGCAAAACCAAAAGCGCTCCAAATAGGGTGCAGATAAACCCCGTAGTCTCCCACGAATAGATGTGATGCAGCTGAGCCCGTCATATCAACGAAAATCCCTGCGTATGCCCATTCTTTAAGCCGCGGAAAACCCGGCATTAGGATGGCTATCGCCCAAGCACTTTCCAAATCCCGAGAATGATCAGAAAGTATACCGGATACCCTAATATCTTCACCGTTTCAAGTGTCCCCCATGTTTCTCCTCATAATTGTTGATTCGAGTGAAACTTATTCATGCAGCAGCAAAAATTGCAAAATCCCAATTCCCAATTGGACTCCATTTGGTGTCCATTTGATTATAGGACACCATTCGGTGTCTAGTCAACAATATTTTAAAGCATCTCATGAAAACCGTCAGTCAGCTAAGTGTGCCAATGCCAATTGTCTCAGACTACATGCTAAAAAGCCTCGACACGATAATGCCGAAGCTGTATGATCATGAATCAGTTTTAAAATCGTTTATTTTCTCCTCCGGTAAATTTGTTTATTCTCAATGATCTTCAGCGGCTGCGTCCATTCCTCCGAATCAGGCATCGAATCTAACGCATCCTCGACAGCCTGAAGCTTTGCATCTAGCGTATCGATATAATGCAACGCTACTGCCTCAGGAATTTGTGGCTGCACCGGGCTGCCCCATTCCCCGAGATTGAACCAAGTGTTGGAGTAGCACGATTTTCTCACACGAAATATCCATTCCCAAAGCAATAGCGGCTTCAATAATCCAGTTTGCCGCTAATGAAATATGTCCCAGCAGCTTCCCTTTAAAGCTATAATCCGTCACAATCCCGAGTTCTGCATTCATCTCCTCAGGTTTCGCAATGTCGTGCAGTATAATGCCGGCTTTGATTAGGTCGAGATTAAGGAATGGACGCTGCTTTGCCACAAATTCACCGAGCTCAAGCATCCGACAAATATGATAAGCCAGCCCCGCATAGTAAGCGTGATGCATTCCCTTGGCAGCCGGATAATGCATAAGCCTCTCTTCTACCTTGCAGATACAGAACTCCACCACGCCTCTAATTTCGCTGTCCTGAATGCTTGCTGAAGTTTGCTTGATCATATGTACCAGATCTACCGGTTGAATCGGTGCTGATCTGATAAAGTCCGTCAGCGTATACCCATCCTCTTCAGTTGCCTTCCGAATTCGGTTAATCTTCATCTGAGGCTTTTCACGATACATTTGAACAAGTCCCTGCACCTTTACCAGCATCATCGGGAAGTATGTCTCTTTATCGACAGGAGAAACATCCCAGAGCTTCGCTGGGATTTCTCCGCTAGTATCAGCCAAGACAATATCAAAATAATCTTTCGGAGGTGTTGAATTGGTTTGCTTTATATCGGCTTTCTTCAGCAAATAAAACCCGATGATTTCGTCGCCCTCAGTAAAAGTTTTAATCAAAGTCACTGGATTGTCGCTCCTTACAATGTGGTTTATGAGTTATTCGACAACCTACGCCCTATTGCCTTCTAGAATAGGAGGAGTCGTAAAGCCACTTTCGGCAAACCAGCATTATTGACAAGAATATCAACGGTTAATTCCAGTTTTTCATCTTCCTCTGCTACACTATCAGCAGCATTTGCACCAGAAAGATCAACTGTGATAGGGTACCGGATGAAGCTCCCGTTACCCAAAGGAGAAGTTTTGCAAACTAGAACTTAAGATACCAGCATGTTTAAGAATCTTTAAATGATGAGATTCGGAACCCCTACCCTATCCTATTCATTACAACAGCGTAGCAAAAAGAGCGAGCGCTCGTGCAACTGACCACGAACCTCGCTCTTTTCTTTGGCTATATCGATGGCTATTTTGCAAGCTATTAGGCGAACCGGGTTCGGGTCAACCTATATTTAAAGCCTGCTGTGGTATTGGCCAGATATTCGCTAACAATCCAATCGTCATGACCTTGCCAGGTCTGCCCTAACGCCTGACCAAGCTGGAGCTCGTCGGGTGAAAAAAAGTCTATCGATTCCTCAAATTGCGGCAAAAATTGAGGTGTTGCCGGTTCCGTATCGGAATCGGAAAAGTCCACTTCCTCGTCGCTTGCAAAAAAATGCTGCTGAGGCAAATCGTCCGGATCGATTTTGTTTTCGTCGGTATATTCACCCCAACCGCCGGCATCTTCTTTTTCACTGTACACCGGGGCGTATTGATCGAATACGGCGGCCTTTAGAGGCTTGCGGTCCTTGGAAGCGGAGGCATAATATTTTTTGCCCGGAATGTCCAGCCCGCCTATGGTCGTACCGGAGTCTGAAGTAAGCTCATTGACCTCGAAATATACCCCTTTCTCTTTCCGGGTCGGCGTCTCGAATTGTGTGCGTCTGCCATGCTGCCCTACATCATACTGCTCCGGACTCATGGCGGATGGAATAGTTCCGCTTGGGAGCGGTTCCTGTTCTTGGTCGGTTGTGCGAATATTTTTGCTTTTGCTCGCTTTAAAAACTTGCTTTTGGCCCGACCCCAAGATCAATCTTGTTTTCTCGCTTGGTTTCGTGATGGTATCTTCATAGGCTTGTTGATGGCCACGGGTCGCTTGAGGCTTTTTCTTGGTTTTCTTTTTCTTGTAGTGACTGCTCCGATCCGTAAGGTTCATACTGGTAGGTCCGACGGAATCTTCAGCAAAATCTTCCAGTGTTGCTCCTCCATATTCCGATTTACGCTTGCCGGAAGGGCGGCTCTTGATATCGGTATCGGTGAAGCTGGAGACCGGGTTGGAACCGACGTGGGCGGTCCAGTGAACTTTACCGCTTTTTTTCTCCTCAATGACGGTTAACGACATTTCGTCCAGTTCCTGTTCCTGGGATGCGGTGAGATCCTTGCTCCGGAACAGTTCATATTGATCGGTCATCGGGTTCTTGGTCCATTGCACTGATTTTTCATCCAGGCCTTTCTGGGACATGGGATAAAAGACAGGCAGCATTCCCTTGTTTTCAGGCTTGTTGAAATGGGGATTATTGGTGACGGGGCCGATTTTCTTGTGCTTTCGGTAGAAAGCTGTCCGGTTTTTCCTCCGCTTGGCTTTTTCCAGATTTTTGGGGTCTATGGCCGTGATTTTCGGCGCTTTGCCAGGATCGGTGTCTCCGCCAACATGCGCATAAAAAGAAGCCTGATCCGGATAGTCGTAAGTCTGGGTGCGATCCTGATGCTGGTTCCGGACTTTTGTTTGTTGATCGGGGGGAAGGTTTTTGAAATCATCGTCCTCCTCGTCCAGCTCGGCAAGCGCTCCTTTATACGTTACGAGTCTTTGAATGGTGTCCGTCCGCGCTGCATTGAGAGGAGATGCACCGGGGTTGTCTGCATGATGGGCGTGCAGGGGCTGGGAAGCGCCGTTGCGATGCCCTTCTGTCGCAGCCTTCAATAGCTGTGCAGTGTGCCGGTTGCCGAAGGTTCGCTGCAGGTAAGCGACATCCCGCGTCAAGGAAGAACCGGAGGAAAGCATGACCTTTTGCTGTATGGAGTGAAGGTCGATGGATTGCCCGATGGTTTTGCTCCGATCATTCCCGGCGTTGTTCTTTTGTTTTGACCTCGGATCGGTATCTGTGGACGGTAGCTTCTTCACGAAAGGCACGCCCTTCCTTAATAGTGGACTTCATGTTATTCCCATTTTATCAAAAAACAAAGAGGAGTCCAGCACTAAAGAGATGCGCGAACGGTCACCGGAGGGGCGTGAAAAACAAATAAGGCCAGGAAACATCTCCTGACCAGGGACGAGCCCCGGATCCGGACAAACTTCGTATCTCGAGCGGCGCGCAGCTGCACGGGTTTATTTTAAAGCAAGTGCATATTCAGATTATCTTGGGAATAAAATCGTATCGGTTCGAACAATCGAAAAAGTGCAATTATGGATAGATACGGAGAAGTGCGGAAGGGGTGCCTATGGGGTGCGGTCTTTTGCCCATGCAGGCCAGGGTAAGGTTAGAGTTTGGGAGGGATATTGCCTTCGCTAGTTAAAAACTTGAAAGGAGATGTAAAAATGGCGGTGATGCTTGAAGTAACACTCATCGGAATTTCTTATGGCCACAACTTGGATGGAGGACCATTAGAAATCTCTGGTCATCTTTATGCAAAAACATTGTATCAAAACCAGATGGAAAAAGAATCTTTTAATATGTTTTCGACAGATACACCTGTCACAATAGGCGTTGGAGAGATGCATAGAATAGGGTCAACGGCGAGAGTTGCTATTTCACGTGATCAACCTACAATATTTGCCAGGTATATAAGACTTGGAGGTTACTTAAGCATCGGAAGCCCCAGACATATAGATATAGACTATGTTTATTATGGAGATCTTCAACATTTTAGAGTTATTTTTCCGAATCAAGACGTTAGTAAATCTGTTGTAGCTCAATATTCGATTAGATGGTTACATCCGATTTGACAGATAAGAATATCCCGCGCGCGCACGACGACGATTATATGTTTGTTACATTTGATATGATAAAAAAACCACCTTATACATGGTGGATTTTTTTATGTTTGTTCCAATTTTGTTTACTTCTACCATCCGCAAGACCATAGACAGTCTTCATGTGTCGCTCCCGATCTTATGCATGCTTGATAACAAGGATCATTTTCCCAAGCCAGTGGTGCTGTCGCTGCTGCTTGACTTAGACCATAAGATGCAGGTGTGTATGCTGTTGGCACTAAGTACGGATTGTACCCGTAGTCAGGTCTTGGCGGGAAATTTAATCTGCATGCATCATGACATTCCTGATAAGTGCCTGGATTAGGCGGACTTTGGCAGAACGTCATACATTCATAATATTCAGGTGGATATTGACGATCATACAAACACAATCACTCCTTATCTTACTCTTAGTTTTAAGGTATTATATTGGGCTGCATACCTTTTGGGTAATTGTCCATGCATAATTGGGTAGTTGCCTAACCGACAAGAGTAAGCAAAAAAGTCTACCCTCATGTTAAAGGGTCTGTTTGGATATCGCCGCGAAATATTCTACAACGACCTCGCGGAATTCCAGAGCAGCCCGCGAAATGTACCGACTCTTGTGCCGTAATAAAGCAATCTCCCGTACCAATTCGTGTTCCTCTACTTGAAGATAATGGATATGTTCCCGTGAATTCATTGCCGTGCTTGGTATGAAGCCAATACCAATGCCGGCTTCCACAAAAGCGCTTAGCCTGGCAGGTTCATTTCCCTCATACACATAGTTAGGCGCAAATCCAACCGACTTGCATACGGAGTCTACTAAATCACGAGTGCGGTAGCCTTTCTTTACGCCGACAAACCATTCATCCTTAAGTTCTGTCAAAGATACGCTGCTGCGGCCGGCCAGCCGATGCCCCTTTGGAACAGCGACAAGGATCGGGTCGATGAACACGATTTGACATTCAATGTCATCCCCTTGTATTGGAGGTGAGGACAAGCAGAAATCTACCTCTCCACGGTGAAGAAGCGCAACCATTTCCTGCGTGGTCAGCATTTGCACATGAAATTGGATATGGGGATGCTTTTTGCGAAACTCTCGAAGGATATTGGGCAGCGTGCTTGCGTTGGTCACCGCCAATTCGATTATGCCATGCTCCGGGCTGGACAAATCGCTAAGCTCCTGCTTCCCCTGTTCCAATTCAAACAAAGCCCTTTCCGCACGGCGAAGGAATCGGCTTCCGAACTCATTCAATCGCAGATTCCTCCCTGTTCGATCGAATAAAGGAACCCCCAGATCCTCCTCCAGGCGTTGAATCGTTTTGCTCAGCGACGATTGCGTAACGTGCAGGCTTCGTGCAGCTTCGGTCACATGTTCCAATCGAGCTACCGCGATAAAATATTGCAATTGAAGAAGTTCCATTCCATCCTCTCCATTCATTCCTCCGAGTCAATAAAATCATAACATGAAATGCGTTGGAGTAAATAGCTTATTTCAAGTACGATATCATTAAAACGCTCTGGGGGGAACTCAAAAATGAATGCCCGTAGCTGGTGGTTGATGCTTTCCGTAGGACTGGGGATACTCTTGAACCCATTAAATTCTTCGATGGTTTCTGTTGCTATTCCAAGGTTGCAAAATGTGTTCCAACTTGACTTTACCGTGGTTTCCTGGATTATTTTTTCTTTCTACATTGCGAGTGCTATCGCTCAACCCGTCATGGGAAAGGCCAGTGATTTATTCGGTCGCAAGAAGATATTTCTTACCGGGCTTTTGGTAGCCTTCATTGCCTCATTATTGGCTCCACTATCACCAAACTTTGAGTGGCTCATCGTGTTCCGTATTGTGCAATCCATCGGAACAAGCATGATGGTTGGAGTTGGAATGGCCATTGTGCGCATTCAGATTACGGAGAAGCAAGCGACTGCGCTGTCTGTCTTGTCCATATTCCTATCCGGAGCGGCAGCCATTGGCCCCTTTATCGGCGGGGTGTTGATTCACTGGCGGGATTGGCATGCTATCTTTTTCGTCAATATTCCATTTGTGGCAGCGAGCTTTCTATTAGCTTGGAGGACAATTCCTAAGGACGAGCCGCCAACATCCGTTGCAAGCAACATGTCCTTTCGTAAATGGATGAATAGGATTGATGCGCCAGGTATCCTGCTTTTCACAGTGGGCCTGATTGCCCTGCTCGTTGGATTGCTGTCAGCAAAATCTTCCGGGCATATCTCATTAAGATATGTCATTGTGGGGCTGATAGGCCTCATGCTGCTTTTGGCTTTCGTACGACATGAGTTAAAAACGACGTCACCCTTTATTCCTTTGCGCACATTCGCCAAATATCCTGCGATGACTTGGGTCAATATCGAATTCATGCTCGTTAACGTTCTTTTTTACTCGCTCTTTTTCGGGCTTCCGTCCTACCTGCAAACAGTTCGTCATGTCAGCGAATTCCATACAGGGATTCTTATGTTAAGCTTAGGCTTATGCTCGCTCGTTGCTTCTCCATTGGCAGGACGATGGATCGAGAAATCAGGCCCTCGACCGGCATTGTTATTGTCCGCCATGTTAATGACATTGGGGTCGGTGTGGATCGTGACATTGAATCAAACTTCGCCGGTTATCAGTGTGTGTTTGACTTTAGCAGCTTTCGGAATTAGCAACGGGTTGAACAGTGTCGGTATGCAAGCGGCCTTGTTCAAAAGTTCGCCAAAAGAAATAATCGGTGTAGTATCCGGAATATTTAATACATCGAGAAACCTGGGGGCCATTCTCTCTTCATTGTTGATAGGCATCGTCATGGGAGGTAAGTTCAGCTTCGAGGGATTTCGATGGCTCGGGATGATCCTCACGGTCTTTGCTTTGTCCTTGCTTTTCATGAGCTGGCGTCGCCGGGAATCGGGGCAAATGGAAGAGTCCTAAACAGGACAACCTTCAACCGGCATAGGGAGACGGGGATTTCCCAAGCCCCGCCTCCCGCCTTTAACTCAATGAAAGAGCTCAGTTCGCCTCTTTTAACTCATGGAGCTGTCCAAGCTGCACCGGCAAGCTTCTCAGGCCGTATACGTTGCTGGACGCCATGTCGATCCGATAAAGCGGATCAACGGCCATATCCGGGTAAGCTTGAATCAGCGCAGTGAGTGCGGCTTTGGCCTCCAGACGGGAGAGCTGGGAGCCTAAACAAACGTGTATGCCTTTGCCGAAGGCAAGATGCTTATTGTTCCGCCTGTCAAGGATAAGTTCATCCGCACGTTCAAAATGCTCCTCATCCCGGTTCGCGGAACCGATCCAGTACACGATATAGTCGCCCGGCTTCAATTTTTTGCCGCCGATCTCCGTTTCCTGAATGACTTTGCGGACGGATCTTTGAAACGGCGAGCGGTAACGCAGCACTTCTTCAATGCCGGAAGGAATGAATTCAGGCTGCTTGTACAATGTCCCGAACAAACGGTGCTCATGAAAGCTGTAGATGGCGCTCGTTATGAGGCTTGTCGTCGTTTCATTGCCGGCGATCAGGAGAAAGACGCAGTTGGAAAGCAGTTCTTCGGAGGAGAGCTTATATCCGTCCTCCTCGGCCTGAATCAAGTCGGAAATGATATCGTCAGCAGGCTGGCTTCGTTTCACTTCAATAATTTCCTGAAAATATGACACGAGCTTTGCGCTGGCCTGCACCTGTTTCTCATATACCCGCATGTACTCTTCAGGCGTATTTTCCTGCGGCGCCAACGTCAGCGCACTGCACCATTCTTTGAACTGCGCGCGATCCGAAGAAGGGACGCCCAGCAGTTCCGATATGACAATCATCGGTAGAGGCACGGCAAAATCGTGCACGATATCGATCCTGCTGCGATCGCGAATAGACGCCATTAACTCCGCTACGATGGAATCGATGCGCGGACTCCAGGATGTCATCGCATTCGGTGTAAAGGCTCTGCTGATCAAGGAGCGGGTAATCGTATGTTTGGGCTGATCAAGCCCCATCAAGGTTCCCTTCAAAATATCGGGAATGAGCACGGCGTTGGAGAAGTAATCTTTATCCTCTGCGACTCTTTTCACATCATCATACTTGAATACGCTCCATACATCCTGCCCTTCATCATAATGCACCGGGGAATGTTCCCTCATGTTTTTGTACCAGCCGAAAGGTTCGAATTTCTCTTCATCGGTAGTAAACCCTGTAACTTGATTCAGATCGGGGAAGCTTTCTCTTGTTTTCATTGTCATCTTCATTCCTCTCTTCATGGGGGATTTTGTCACGAACTTAATACTGCCGAAATGTCTCCTTCATCACTTTCTCTTCCAGTGCGATGCGGTTGAACAGCGTGAGCAGATGCAGCACAAACAATGGCGTAAACACGATCCATGCTTGGGAAATGAGCGCGAATGCGATCAGTTCCGGTATGATGTTCATGTAATAATTCGGATGGCGGATGTGTTTGAAAAGCGGGCTTTGCACAAGCTGATGATCCTTGGCGATATACAGCTTAAACGTCCAGAACGGGCCAAGTGTGCGAATAACGTAAACCAAGCTGGCCATGGAGAACGCATACACAATCAGTCCGACGATCGTCAGCACGTTAAATTGAACGTCATTTATAAAAGCAAATACGATGCAGCTCAAATAAATGAAGCCTTGCACAATAATTAACAGCTTGCTGTTGGTTGTTCCGTACTCAGTCCCCCCGCTGGCCTTGATCCGCTTCTCGTTGCGGGCGGAAATGAGAGCTGAGGGAACGCGAAGCAAGCATATGGCAAGCAATATAAAACCGATGATCATGCAGTCAGCTCCTTTTGGAATGAAATCAATGGCTCGGAACGGTCAGTATATCGATGATGTCGCCGATCGTACCGCACGCCGCAATATCGGACGGATTGACGGACGGTCCGAACTTCGTTTGCAGCCGCTGCAGCAGTTGCAGCATTAAGATGGAACTCATACCGTATTGGGATAACGGAGCCTGCAACTTGAGCTCATCCGGTTGTACTCCCAGCAAGTCGGCAATGATATGCAGCACCTCATGCTCAGAATACTCGGCATGCTCAGGCTCGAACCCGGATTGAGCGGAACCGTTTACTGCCGGTTCATTTTCGGGCTGTCCTGCTCCTCTCTTCTCCCCGCTCGCCAAACTGGCGGTATCGGCGGAATAGGATTGGCGCCGATTTCCGATCCAACAGCTCTCCTTGCAGAACGGGTAAGTCGGAAGACTTATTCGCTGCGGTCTTGATTCACCGTAAATCACCTCCCAATCCACATCGAGTCCTTTCACCCACAGCTCCAGCAATTTATTGTACTTGCGCCGTTTGATCCATTGCTCTACCGCTTCCATCAATTCTTCATCCGCTTTAAATAGGGCTATCATTCCTTTGTTTTGCTGCACGAGGCCTTCATGCGCCTCTGCTGCTTCCGAGCCGTGCTCCAAATAAATCTCCAGCTTATTGGCCAGCTCTCCGATGGAAGAGGCGATGAAGCCCGCACGCGCCTCCATCGCTTCCCGTCCTGTCTGAAGCGTGTAGGCGATCCTGGCCAATTGTTCGTCCGTATAATCGCGCTTGCGGAGCTCATTCAACAATTGTCTTGCCTGTTCTTGCAAGCGCTCTTTCGTTTTGGCCGACAGCACAATAACCGCTGGGTTTTGCGGCGACACTACGAACGTATCCGATGGTTGGGCAGCGTCCCGCGGAATATATTCCTCCAATATGACATGCGCGTTGGATCCGCCAAATCCGAAGGAGCTGACTCCCGCCCTTCTGGGCATATCGTAGCCGTCCCGATTTTTAAGAGCGGTCCATTCACGTGTTTCCCGGACGATGTAGAACGGGCTGCCTTCGAGCTGGATATAAGGATTGAGCTTGTCGGCATGCAGACTTTTTACGAGCTTCCTGTGCTTCATCTGCAGAAGTACTTTGATAACTCCGGCAATGCCGGCGGCCATTTCCAAATGACCGATATTCGTCTTTACCGAGCCGATGCCGCAATAGGCAGGCCCCGTCTGCGCGGCGCTGTTCAGGGAACCGAACTGCTGAAGCTGCCGGAATGCCGATTTAAGCGCGTTGATCTCGATCGGATCGCCAAGCGGCGTGCCGGTGCCGTGTGCTTCGATGAAACTGACCGTCGCCGGATCGATATTGGCTTTGGCATACGCGGTTTTTAGCAGGGCCGTCTGCGCCTTTGGATTCGGGGCGGTGAGCGAGCTTGCTTTGCCTCCGTGGTTTACGCCGGTGCCGCGGATGATGCCGTAAATATGATCCCCGGCAAGCTCGGCATCCTTAAGCTTCTTCAGGACGATCATGCCGACTCCTTCGCCGCGCGCGTAACCGTCCGCTTGTTCCGAAAATGCCTTGCATCTGCCGTCCTTGCTCAGCATGCCTGCTTTATTCAAGCTGATATGCGCTTCGAGCGATAAAATGGTGTTCACGCCACCTGCCACCGCCGTATCGCAATCGCCGGAACGGATCGCCGCGACAGCTCGGTGAATTGCGACAAGCGAGCTTGAACAAGAAGTTTCAATCGGTTCGCTGGGCCCGTGCACATTCAAGAAATGGCTCATTCGGTTCGGGCCGACCGACGGCACGGTTGCCGTAATCGAATAGGCTTCAAGCGCTTCATTAGATTGGGCCATCAGTACGTTATAACCGCTGCTGCCGGTGCCAATGAACAACCCCATATCGGTGCCGGACAGGCTTGAAGCCGAGTAACCCGCATCCTCGATCGCTTTCCATATATACATCATCAGCAAACGCTGCTGCGGGTCCATAAGATCGGCTTCCCGCGGCGATATGCCGAAAAACAGCGGATCGAACTTGTCGATGTCGGTTATAAATCCGCCCCATTTGACGTTTGTTTTCCGCCGCTCCTGATGCGGATCCCCGTAATGCGCCTCCCAATCCCAACGGTCCTTGGGCACTTCGGACATGCAGTCTTTGCCGCCGACAAGATTATCCCAGAACTGATCCACATCCTCCGCCATCGGGAATCTGGCACTCATGCCGATAATCGCGATAGGTTCATTTTGTGCCGGAGCGTAATCGGATAGAGGAACGGCTGCCTGTGCCGCCGAATGCGAGCCAACGTTTGGCCGGTCGGAAGGAGGTCGGTTGAACGCGTTCAGCGGCCTCGCTGCGGGTGCCGTTGCCAATGCTGTTGCCGGAACCGCCAATACATCGCTCAGCTTATTTGGATACTCTTGCACGAGGTACTCGGCAAGCTGGAGAACGGTAGTTCGCTCGAAAAACAATGCCGGCGTAAGCTCCAGCCCGTATGCCCGATTCATTTGGTTCGCCAGTTCCGTAAACAGGATGGAATCGAAACCGTACTCACTCAGCTCGACAGCCGCATCGATTTCCGACGGTTTGACCTTCAGCATTTTGGCCGCCATCTGCGTTACGGACGACCGGATTTTTTCCGCCAACCTGTCAGTATCGGTTTCGCCAGCTTGACAAACAGCCGCACGTTCCGACCCCGGCTCGTTGTCGCCGGGTGTTGATTCTCCTGCCCCGGAATGTGTAAGATCGTCGGGGACCCAATAGCTGTTCCGGGCAAAAGGATACGTCGGGGCGTGCAGCAGCTTTGGCTTGACATCCCCATACAAGCTGTTCCAGTCTACAGACATTCCCTCCTCCCATAATTGCGCAATACGTTCAAGATCCCCAGCGCTGGCCAGATCGCGAATCAACGCTTCCGCATCATGCCGATCCGTGCCCGAATGAATAGCCGTTAACGGGACGGAAGCGTTGCCGGAAGCCCTCTTCCGCCCGGTTTCCAAATAAAGCTTGAGCTGCTCGACCAGATCACGAACGTCCGCAGCTATAAAAGCGGCTCTGCAGGTCATGGCGTTCCGCCCGGTTTGGAACGTGTAAGCGATATCGGCTAGCCGGAGTTCCTGATGGGGATTGGACAAATATTGCATGAGCTTGAGTATATACTGCCTAAGCCTCTCATCATTTTTAGCCGACAATGGAACGATCCCCGCTATCGCGCTGAATAATGATTCCGGCTCAGGCTGCGCCGGCGGAACATATTCTTCCATGACGAGATGGGCGTTGCTGCCGTTTGCGCCAAAGGAGCTGATGCCCGCGCGGAGCGGAATCTCCCACTTTTGCCCGTTTGCAAGCATAACTTTTCTTCTCCAGGCTTTATTGCCGCGCTCTACATAAAAGGAAGTGGACTCAAAAGGAATAAACGGGTTGAGCTCTTCCGCATGCAAGGAAGGAAATATTTCTTTGTGCCTGAATTGCAGCAGCAATTTGGTCAAGCCGGCTATGCCCGCCGCCGCCTCCAAATGCCCGATGCTGGACTTGACGGAGCCGATGGCGCACGTTTGCTTATCGGCGCCTGCCGCTCCATAAACGCGCTCAAGCCCCTGCAGCTCAATCGGATCGCCTAAAGACGTGCCGGTTCCATGCGCTTCAATATAGCCAATGGTTCTGGGATCGATATGGGCTGCGGCCAATGCACTTGCAATAACTTCAGACTGGGTGACAGGATCGGGAACCGTAGCTCCGGAAGTTCGCCCGGTATGGTTCAGAGCCGAACCTTTGATCACGGCATAAATCGGGTATCCATGTTTTTCCGCTTCGGCCACCGTCGTTATAAGGACCGCTCCTACCCCTTCGCCCGGCACATAGCCATCGCCGCCCTTCCCGAAGCTGCGGCACTTCCCTTCCGTCGATAGGAACTTTGCTTGTTTAAGGAACACATATTTATGGGGATGCGTCACCAGGTTGACTCCCCCGGCAATGGCATAACGGCACTCCCCCCGCCTGATGCTTTCGCAAGCCAGATGAATGGCCGTCAACGACGACGAGCACATGCTGTCTACTGCCATGGACGGGCCGTGAAAATTCAAATGGTAAGACACCATATTCGGAATGGACGCCGCATTGACGCCGAACGCTGCAGGCGCGCCGCGCTGCGACAGCTCTGCGCTGAAGAGCTCGTAGTGGCTCCAGAACACCCCTGCAAATACGCCCACGCTCCTCCTGCCTGACGGCGCATCGTCATGGCGATTCCGGTCAATGAGGAAACCGGCGTCTTCACATGCTTCCCATGCGGTCTGTAAAAATAATCTCGACTGCGGGTCCATCATCTCCGCTTGATAAGGCGAAATATGAAAAAACAAAGGATCAAAGTCGTCAATCCGGTTCAAAAATCCGCCGTACTTGTAGTAATCGTCGATGTTATAGGGCAGGCGTTGATTTTGCCACCTTTCCTTGGGAATGCCCGCGATACAATCTTTGCCCTCCTTCAGATTGCGATAAAACTCGTCCAGATTATCGGCTTTGGGATAGCGACCCGCAACGCCAATGACGGCGATATCTTCTCCATCCGGCTCCTGATGAAGCATATTCTCTCGGCTTGACTCCTTAGAAACCGATACCGCCTGCTCCCCCGTTTCATTGGCATCCGGTTCCTCAAGCAACAAGTTTGCCCGCAAATGTTCGCGGATGAGATTGTCTTCCCCGTAAAGTACGGTCAATTGCGGCTTATCTTGAGACAGGATGCGATCAAGCAGCTGCATCCCTTCTTCTGTGGGCAGCAGAGTCAATCCCGAAGAAACATACATCGCCCGCCGCAGCTTTTCATCGATCCGCATGCCGCCTTCCGCCCACAGCGGCCAGTTTATCGTATAAGTTCGCCCCGAACGGCGGCCCTTATTTACATTCTCGTTGCGCTGCAGCACCATGCGGTCCATGCAGGCGTTTGCTCCCGCGTAGTCGGATTGCCCCCGATTGCCGAGCACGGCCGATACGGAGGAGAAAGCGACAAAAAAGCCCAGCTCTTCGCTTTGCAGGGCCTGATCCAAATTCCACATCCCCTGGATTTTGGGCAGCAGCACGTCGTTCAAATCAGAGGCTAATTTGTGTGCGATCAGTTGATCGTTGACGGTGCCTGCACAGTGAAATACCCCTTCAATCCGGCCCCACTGCGCTCTGAGGAAGTTTATGGCCTGCTCAAGCTCGCCAAATTTTGTAATATCCGCTTGCACATAGACGGCTTCCGATCCTTTTTCGCGAATCCGTTCAAGCTTTTGCTCGATAGCCGCATCGTAGCCGGATCTGCCGATCAAGGCAAGCTTGGCCTTCGTTTGTCCGGCAATATGGTGCGCAAGCCTATACCCTAGCCCCCCCGTTCCGCCCGTAATGATGTACACGCCGCCCGGTTGATACGGCGACTGGTACGGTGTCTGGCGAGGCAACGCTGAAAACGCCGTTTCCTTCAGCCGGCGAACGCAGCGCTGCAATAGGTCTCCTCTATACCAAATACTGGCCGTGCCTGCTGAACGTGACAAGGCTTCGCGCTCGATCACCCCGGCTGCCTGCTCGCACGCAGCCGGACCGGACAAGTCCAATTTGATGATCTGGGCGCATAGTTTGGGATATTCCAGAACCGCAGTTCTCAGCAGGCCCTCAAGCCCGAAGACATCCCCCTCCCGCTCGTCGGCGTCCGCGACGATTTGCAGCAGCAGCCCTTCGTGATGCAAATGAAGCTGTTGTTGAACCAGGGTGAACATGGCTGCGAATTTTTGCCGGTACTCCGCCGTCGCATCCGGCATGCCGGATGGAAGCGCAACGACGTGACTGACGCCCGGGAGCTGCTCGATTCGGGATTTCCAACCCGCGGATTCGTTGTATAGCACCACGATACGAGGAAGGTTCACCGATCCTTTCGCTAGACATCGCTCATTCGGTTCGGCCTGCACCCATACCGGCTCATAGATAAGCGGACGCACTTGCTTCGGGACATGGGGTTGATTTTCCGTTCCCTTTACAGGAGGAGCCTCGCTGCGAACAGGACATGGATCGGATGAACTCGGGGCGGCGGCGTCCCGAAAAGCATGCTCCCAGTTCGTCCGCAAATATTGTGTCAACTTCTCAACCGTTGAATACTCGAACAGCAGCGTCGGATATAGAGACGCCCGTACTTTTCGCTCCAGCAGCTTCACGAATTCCAACAGCTGGATCGAATCCAGTCCGAGCTCATAAAAACCGGCTTGATGGTCGATCCGTTCGGCGGATGTGTTCAGCACGCTAGCGATTTCCCGCTTAAGAAACGCTGCGATCGCGGCTTCGACATCATCGTCGTCGGCGTTTTCCGGTCTCGCCGCCTGGCGGAGCTCCGCCCTGGCTGCATTCGGACCGGGCTGCGGCGCGGCTTCGATCAGGCCGGTAATCAGCTGCGGCCGGCGGATGCGCTTCGCTTTCAAATTGCTGAATTCGGCCAGCACTTTCCCTTCTTCATTGCAGATGGCAATACTGCGGGAAATCATATCCGCGTCGGTCGACATGTCGCTTTCCGTCTGTTCTGTATACGTGTAAATTTGGGCCGGCAGCTTGTCGTAAACGACAAATCTTTCAATTGTAAACGGGATATAGGGGGTATCCACCGCCACCTCCTGAGACGCATTCCGAGCCATCCTGAAAGACGTTCCGGCGAAGGTAGACCCGTCAAGCAGCGCAGCGTGAGCATAAAATTTATCGAGATGCCGCTCCGCCAGGCTGCTTAATTGCAGCTCCATCCATTCATGCCGCCCTTGCCGGTAAACGGTTCCGAGCGTCTTCATAAACGCAAAGTGCTCAATGTCGGCTTTACGGGCAAAAGCGTATACCTCATCCATATCCCACCGCTTGTCCGCCTGCCGGTTTAAAGCCGGAATGCCGGGCCGCCGCTCCGCTTCCGTTCCGTACAGCATATAGAGCTGACATTCCATATTAACTACAACCGCTGCATCCGTATCCGCGTTTTTATCGGACAGCACTTTGCGGCTTGAGACTGTAATCTCCGTGTAGTCTTCAAACTGCGTGAACGCTGCATAAATATCGATGTCGAACTGTTCGGAAGTGACGATAGGCTGCTTGAAGACGACGTTTCTCAGTTCGATGGCCTGCGTTCGCAGCGAGCTGGCGCTGAGCCTGTACACCATATCCAGCAGGACGACGCCCGGAAGTGTGCAGATGCCGTGGACACGATGGTGTTGCACGAAATAGTCGCTGTGGCGTAGCCGCTGTACAAAAGTGTCTGTTGTCGGCAGCTTCATGCTCTAGCCCTCTCCTTTCTCAAAGCTTGATGTAGTCAAAAAAGCCGGCCGCCGATTCCCGAGCCTGTTCCGCCTGTTCAGATTCCTCGAACCGCTCACGGTCGTGCGGGAACCGACATTGCGCCGCCGGATCAGGCCAATGTCTCGTCCGGTTGAATTGGACTTCCGGACATGTCAATGGATGCGGAACCATGTGCGAGACGGGTATCCCCTCATTACTGACGATGAGATGCGCATTGTTGCCTCCAAGGCCGAAAGCGCTGATTCCTGCGCGCAAAACGCCGTCCCCGTCGCCCCACGGCTGATGCGTCTGCACGATATAGAAAGGAGAATCGTCGAACCGAAAACGCGGATTGGGTCGGCCGCAGTGCAGTGTGGGCGGCAGTTCCCGATGGACGAGCGACAGCAGCACTTTAATGAAGCTGGCCATTCCCGCAGCGCTAAGCAGATGCCCGATATTGCTCTTGACGCTGCCGACGCCGCAAAACTGCCTGACATCCGTATATTTGGCGAAAACGCCGGTTAGTGCCTTCAGTTCGAGCGGATCGCCGATCAAAGTCCCTGTTCCGTGCGTCTCGATGTAGCTTATGGTTCCCGGATGAATACCCGCGTCTTGAATCGCTTTCTCCAGCAGCTCCTTCTGCGCTTCCGGATTCGGCGTCGTAATGCCCATCGTATGCCCGTCGTTATTGACGGCGCTGCCGTCAATAACGGCGTATATGCGGTCGTTGTCCGCAATCGCCCTGGTCAGAGGCTTCAGCAGGACGACCCCGCACCCTTCTCCGAGTCCGATGCCGTCTGCGTCCGCGCTGAACGTTTTGCAGCGCCCATCCGGCGACAATACGCCGGCGGCGCCCAGTACCTCGAAAGGCGCCTCATCCAGCAAGATGTCGACTCCCCCGGCGAAGGCCAGAGCGCATTCGCCGTTTTGGATACTTTTAACCGCCAGGTGAATAGCTGTCAGCGAGCTGGAGCATGCGGTATCAAGGACCATGTTGGGTCCCTTCAAGTTATAAACATGGGACAGGTGAGCCGCGATGAAGTTTTGTCCGATGCCGACTACCGTTTCTTTGCCGTACGTATCCAATTTGGAAGAAAAGTTGCCTGTTCTGGCTCCCACAAACACACCCGTCTGCGTGTTCCACAGCTCCTTCTTCCCATATCCGGCATCCGTTGCCGCTTCTACACTCACTTCAAGCAGCTGGCGCTGCAGCGGGTCCAACTGCATGGCCAGCGCCTCGCTTATACCGAAATAGGCCGGATCGAATTGCTCGATATCGTCAAGGAACGCCCCCAATCTATCGGCGTTATTGGCTCGTCCTGCTCCGGCCGTCAAGCTCCGTCTGGAAGCCGGCATTTGTTTAATACTGTCCTTCCCTTGCTTCAGGTTAGACCAAAATTGCCGCGGATTGGCGGCATCCGGGAAATGGCAGCCGATACCGATGACGGCGACTTTATTAGCGGCGTCTCCGGGCGAGCAGCTGGCGAACTTTCCGGATTGCGGGTGCACCAGTTCATGCTGCGGATGCAGGACCGAAAGCTCGCTGCGGGCTGCCGCCACGAAATGCTCCGATGAAGCAAACAGAGCCGTCAGCTCTGCCGGATAAGCGCCGACGAAATGATTCGCCAGCTGCCGCAGGGTCGGATGCTCCAGAATAATGGACGGATCGACGGACACGCCCGCCAAATGGCGATCCATCGAAACAATGACCTGGGCCAGCAGGATGGAATCCATCCCGTATTGCTGGAAAGGCGTATCCGCATCGAGCCTCGAAGCGTCTATTTTCAGCTCTTGAGCCAATAAGTCATGCAGCCAAGCCAATGTGAGGCCGCGCAGCCGGTCATGGCTCCAGGCCGGGTTTACGCTTGCAGCGGTCGGCCGCTCTTGGGAGGCGGATGGAGCGCTGTAGCTGCTATTCCGGTTCAACCATCTGTCCGGTTGAGCGGCTTCCCTGTCCAGCACAGCCGGAAGCACAACCGGCCCCATTCCGCCCAACACAATTCGGTCCAACAGCTGCAGTCCTTCGGCATCGGTAAGGGCGAGCAGTCCTGTTTGCGTATAAGCAGCGCCTACAACCTCGCCAAAGCCGGTCTCTTTCCAACTGGGCCACTGGATGCTGACGATCGGACAATCGCCTGCCCGGGCTTCCGCAAAATAATCCATGTACGCATTGGCCATAGCGTAATCGCTTTGCCCGACAGCGAGCGCCGGAATAACGGACGATACGGAAGAAAACAGCGCAAAAAAGCGCAACGGCTCATGAAGGAGCGCATCGTAAAGCACATGAAGTCCGCGCACCTTGGGGTCCATGACTCTCTGTACAGCTTGTGGGGTCTTGCGGATAAATGCAGGATTTGCTACATCGACCAGGCCGGCGCAGTGAATCACTCCTCCGACGGGACCGAGTGTGCGGCGAATATGATCCACCGCCTCCCGGGCGTCCTTCTCGCTGGTCAGATCGACCGCCAAAACTTGTACCTGCACGCCTTGGCTTTCCAGCTCCATGACGGATTTGATTTTCTCGGCCACATCAGATCGCTGTTCCGCATACCGGCCCCATTGTTCCCGAGGAGGAAGCGTCTCCCGCCCGCTTAGCACCAAGCGCGTAATTCCGTGCTTCTGCACAAAATGCCGGGCGCACAGCAAGCCAAGCCCTCGGGTGCCCCCGGTAATCCAAAGCGCCTGATCGCGCGGAAACGGACCGGCTACCACGGATGTGCTGCGGATCTCATCCGCTTCGCTTAAATAAGAGCTCCAGCGCTGCCCGTCCCGGTAGCACACTTCCGGGTCCCTGCTGTCACTCAGGAACTCATCCGCAATTTGGCGGGCCAACCGTGCGGCAGGCGTCCCGAGCTCGACATCCATGTGTCTCGAACGAAGGCGGCTGTATTCGCTTTGCAGCATCCGGTACAGCCCGGCGCGCTCCGCCCCTTGAAGTTGAACGGAGGCATTCTTGAACGTTTCCAGACCTCTCGTCACAAACAGCAGTGTCGCATCGTCCCGTTTGTTCGTTTCGATCCACCGCTGCAGCCACATTAGCCAGCCATGGTGAACCGCTGCTTCCCCGTATTCCCCCGGGCCCGCTTCCACGGCACAGCCCGTTAAATCGATAACCCCGATCAATCGGGACAACAGGCCCTCGGACAAATTGGACGAAAGCTCGTCTTCTTCCAAAATCACGAACTCTGCCAAATTACGCGCCAGCTCCGAGGCCAGCAACCCGTTTTCTTTTGTCGTCACAATGGCGATCGTTCCTTGGATGTCTCTCGCTTTGCCCGCGGAGGATAGCTGCCAGCGCTTGTGTAGGAACGTCATTGTACGGGCTGACGGCGAATGGGAAAGAGCTGCATGCTGCGACCGATCGTCGTCCGCCTCCGGGCTGCCGCCCGGACCGAGGCCGATCTGAGGCGCCCAGCAGCGCTCTTTGGCGAACGGATAAGGAGGCAGGCTGACGCGCCGTGGAACGCTTGCCGCGTAGAGCGGACTCCAGTCCACTTGCAGCCCTTTCACCCACAGCTCCAGCAGCTTGCCGTAAGCCCGCTGATCAAACCATGCGCGGACGACTTCGTTCCACGCTTCATCCGATGCCAATAACGTCATCGTCTCTTTATGAGCCTTCACTTGCCCCCGATAAATCCCCTCCGCGCCCTGGATATTTCCTGAAATAAACGCCCGAAGCTTCTCCTGCAGTTCTGCGGACGAATGAACAAGGCAGCCAAGCCGCTCCTCCATCGCTTCCCTGCCGGTTTGCAAAGTAAACGCCATGTCCGCTAACCGGCATGAATCGCTGCTCCCGTTCAGCAGAGCGTCCAGCAGTTGCTTCGCCCGTTCCTGCAGGCGTTCCTGCGTCTTCGCGGACAGCACAATGACGGCCGGCTCGCGAGGTTCGGAAGACAATGCCGGCTCCACGACTTCGCAAGGCATATATTCCTCAATGATCAAATGGGCGTTGGCTCCACCCGCGCCGAAGGAGGAAATGCCCGCCCGGCGCGGAGCTTCCTCCATCTTCCCGTTCCGGTCGATTTCCGGCCTTTTCCATTCCTGCAACTGCCGCTGCACAACGAAGGGCGTCGCGCCAAAATCGATGTTTGGATTCAATGCATGGGCGTGAATCGACGGCACCAGCAGCCGATGCTTCATCTGCAAAAGAACCTTCGTCAATCCGGCGATGCCGGCCGCGCTTTCGCAATGTCCGATATTGGATTTGACCGAACCGATCGCGCAAAACTGCCGGTCTGCGGTATACGCCGCAAACGCCGTGGACAGCCCCGCGATTTCGATCGGGTCGCCAAGCGACGTCCCCGTACCGTGAGCTTCCATATAGCTGATGCTTCTCGGATCGATGCCAGATTTTGCAATGGCTCTCCCGATGACGCCGGACTGAGCGCCCGGGTTCGGAACGGTATACCCGTTAGTTTTGCCGCCGTGATTGATCGCGGAGCCCTTGATGACTCCGTAAATGTGATCCCCGTCCGCTACGGCTTTGGATAGCGGCTTCAGAATAACCGCTCCTACGCCTTCGCCCGGCACATATCCGTCGCCGCCCGAGCCGAAGCTTTCGCAGCGGCCCTTGCTGGACAGGAAGCCGCCCTGATTCAGCATAATGTATTTGTTCGGATGCACCGATACGTTTACGCCGCCGGCGACAGCCGCTTCGCACTCCTCATTCTGTAAGCTCTGGCAGGCAAGATGGATCGCGGTCAAAGAGGAAGAACACATCGTATCGACAGCCATGCTCGGCCCGTGAAAATTGCAAAAATAAGAAACCCGGTTCGCGATGGACGCCGGGTTGCCGCTGAGCGCAATAGGCTTATGCCCCAATGCCTGTGCCTGGGCGCCGTAGAGCTGGTATTCCTCGTACATGACGCCGACATAGACGCCGACGCGGTTTCCGAACTCGCCGTTCCTCTGTTCCCCCAGGGTATCCTTTGTATACCCCGCATCTTCCAAAGCTTCGTATACGGTTTGCAGAAACAGCCGCTCCTGCGGGTCCATCAGCTCCGCCTCTTTGGGGGATATATTGAAAAACAGCGGGTCGAAGCAATCGACATCATCCAGAAATCCGCCCCATCTGCCGCCGCCTTTATTCGCCCGGCCTTCGGCTTCGCCTGCATACAGACGGTAATCCCAGCGATCCTGCGGAATTTCTGTTATACAGTCTTTGGCATTTGTCAAATTGCTCCAAAATTGTTCCAAATTATTGGCTTGCGGATAGCGGCCCGCGAGGCCGATGATGGCTATATCCGTCGACGGCTTGGCGGTTGATCTGACGGCATCGGATGCAAATCTCTGCCCTGACTTCATGCGAGACGTGCGTTTGGCGATGTCGGCCGTGGCGACGTTCCTGTTCGAAGCGACAGAGGTATGCGTTTCGCCCGACGGTAGGCCAAGCAGTTCGATCAGCCGTTCCCGATGAGACTTTACAAAATAGCGGGCTAACGCTCCAATGGTCTGATACTCAAACAGCAATGTTTTCGATAAGGTGCCGAAGCCGGATTCCAGTTGCTTGGTCAGCTGCATGACCATGATCGAGTCGATTCCGTATGTCTCCATCGGGGCATCGGATTCTATTTGATTTGACGGCAACTTGAGCACGGAAGCGAGTGCCTTTTTCAAATAATTTGCCGTCTGTTCTGTCAGCGATCGTTCCGACGTTTCCGCACCCCGTCGCGGACGTTCCTCGCCTTGGACCTGAACATGCTGCCCGAATTTCCCGGGATGAGCGTTGACCAGGAGCTTCGCAATGTTATGCAGCGTACAGTATTCAATGAAGAACGCTGAGGTCAGCTCCAGCCGGAATTGCCGGTTCATCATGCCCGCCAGTTCCGCCAGCATCGTCTGGTCAAATCCGTATTCCGCAAGCTCAACGTCCTTGTCCAATTTCTCCGGCGCTACATGAAGGATGCCCGCGGCCATATGCGTCAAAGTGTGCAGCAGGTCCAGCTTCGTTACATCACCCGCAGCAGGCCCGGAAGCGGTTGTCTCTTGCCGGGTTCCGGCGACGTGCCATCTCGCCAGCAACTCCTCCTTGAGCCGGGATGTGCGTCCGTGAACGACTGTCACTTGGCAGTCGTCCGAATGGAACGCCCGGTAAAACATGCCGAGGCCCGCTTCCGTCGTCATCGCTTTCATCCCGACGCTGTGCAGCAGCAGTTGTTCCGCTTTCGCTTCCAGGCGCATGCCGCCTTCCCGCCAGAGCGGCCAATTCAACGCCAGCGTTTTCCCATGGCGCCGTCCGGACGCCGCTAACTCGCTTCGGTACTGCGCGTAGCTGTCCATGAAGGCATTGGCTGCCGCATAGTCGGCTTGCCCCGGATTGCCGAACATGCCAGCCAGTGAAGAAAAGAGAACGAAGAAATCGAGCTGCATATCCCGGCTCGCCTCATCCAAATGAACGGTGCCGCATACTTTGGGCGCTATCACTTCTTCCGCTTCGGCTTCCCGTTTGTTCAGGATAAAGTTGTCCCTTACGATTCCCGCACTGTGAATAATGCCGTTAAGCTTGCCGTATTTTTGTCGGATGTGCTTCATAAGGTCCGATACCGCCTGCCGGTCCGCTACATCGGACTGCCGGTACACCATGTGGGCGCCAGCTTGCTCCAATTTATTCAGCTCTTGGAGCTTATCGCCGCTTAGCTCCGATCTGCCGGTTAGAATCAGCACCGGCCTGCGCGCTTTCGCAGCGATTTCCCTGGCAAATATAAGTCCGAGTCCGCCCGTTCCGCCCGATATCAAATAAACGCCGCCATCTCTCCAAGGCATGTCAGCCTGCTTCCCTGCCACTGGGAGTTCGTTCCATGACTTCTCATACCGTTTGCCTGCGCTATAGCGGATATGCATTTCGGCTGCCGTACCGTTTTCTTTCAATAGGGCAGCAATCTGGCTGGCGTTCATTCCCGGATCGACCTCAATCAACTGGGCGGACAGCTTCGGATTTTCAAGAACAGCCGTTCTCAATAACCCCGAAAGCGCCGATAACAAATGCAGCTGCCCCTCATTCGCCACTACCGTCTGGATGAAAATTTTGCCATCTGCTTCATCCGCGTTATGGCCGATCAGCCGCCGAATTTCGCCAAACGCCCGCAAAGCGGCCGTGCGGAATCGTTGCTCCATCCCGCTGTTTTCCGGCTGCCGGCGAGTCTCATCCTCCGAAGCCAGCGCGATGCATGTCGCGCCGCCGTTCATTTCGACGGCAAGCTGCTCCTTCAGATCGGCATAAGGCTCACACAGCATGACGATATGGCGGGCGTAAACGGAAGCCGGAGCGCCGGTTTCAGAGTCCCGCACTTTCCATTCAGGCACCAGCAGCAGCGTATTTTCGGCAGAAAGCTTCATCGCCGCATCGTGTTCGTCTTCCAATATCCGGCTGCTCACCCCTTGCATGCGCGCGCAGAGGACGCCCCTATCGTCGCAAATGTCGATGTCCAGCTTTTGCAGCGTTTCCAGGCCGCGGCTGCCTTCACTGTACCGGACGTACGCCCACATGGAGGACGCGCAGGGACGAAACACGTCAAGCCGTTCCAGGGCAAACGGCAACGCAGGCTGTTTCATGGGCAAGCCTTCATGTCCGGTTCCCATCCATAACCCGATGGACGCTTGGAGAGCGGCATCTATGATGGCGGGATGCAAGACGTACCGGGCTTGATCGTCCTCCAGAGCAGAATGGAGCTTCAAGCAGGCGAGCGCTTCGCCCTGCCCTACATACAGCGTATCCAGCGCCTGATGAAAGTGACCGTAATGCAGCCCCAGCTCGTCATAAGCTTGATAGCAAGCTTCTTTAGAAACGGTATTCAGGCTGCAGCGGGACCGCACTTCCGCCAAATCGACGGACAGCGAATCTGCGTATTCCATAATCACTGCACTGCCGAAGCTGGATAGAACGGGTTCCTCAGCCTGTTGATTGCAATCCCGCGCAAATATCTCGTAACGGATTTCTCCATCGTCTTCGCTGGGACGGATTGCGATGCTCACTTCTATCGGCTCGTCCTCCAGGCCGATAGGCTTCGTCCATGCGATCTGCTGCAGCGAGACGACAGACCGTTCCGGCGCCAGCCCGCCCAACGCATTCTCCACGGCGGCCCGCGCCATTTCAAGATGGGCGGCTGCCGGCAATACTTTCTTACCTTTCACCACATGATCCGCAAGGAAAAACTCGTTTCCCGTAAAAGTTGATGCATACTTCTGCTCCGTCAAATCCGAAATATTCCGATGCAGCAGCGGGTGAAGATAGGAAGCGCCGACTGCGGACGCTGCGCTCGAATGCGGCGTGAGAGCCGCTTTCTTCTCATATTCCGGCACCCAGCAGCGCTCTCTGGCAAAAGGATAAGTCGGCAGGCCCATACGTTTGCGTGCGCCTTCTTGATGGAGTATCGTCCAGTCCAAACGCAGCCCGCTCACCCACAGCTCAAGCAGCTTGCCGTACTTTCCTTTTCGGGCCCACTGCGCAATGGTGCCCTGCATATCGTCGTCAGACGACAGCAGAGACAGCGGCTCATGGCCGCTCTTCGCTTGTCCGCTGTAGATGCCTTCAAGGCTGGTCCTGCCTTCCATAAAATGTTCCAGCTTCTCCATCAAATCCGCTATGGATTCGACCAGCATACCGAGGCGCGCTTCCATCGCTTCCCGCCCTGTCTGCAGCGTATAGGCTATGTCCGCCAAATGGCGGTCGGCATAGCGCTGCTCCCGCAAGGCGGCGAGCAGCCGGCTTGCCAATGCGCGCAGCCGCTCCTCATTTCTCGCGGACAGCACGATGATTGCCGGGAGGTCAGGCAGGTCAGGAGCGGAAGAAGCTGCCGGCTCGTCCGGCACATACTCCCCGATGACGACATGAGCGTTCGAACCGCCTGCGCCGAAAGATGAAATGCCCGCGATCCGCGGCGCTTCTATCATGACTCCGTCGATCTCGACCGCAGGTCTCTCCCAGTCGCCCAGCTTCTGCTGGACAACAAAAGGAGTTTGATCGAAGTCGATGTTCGCGTTGGTCCGCTGCGAATGGATGGACGGAACAAGCTGCCGGTATTTCATCTGCAAAAGCACTTTGGTGACGCCGGCAATACCCGCAGCGCTTTCACAGTGGCCGATATTCGATTTGGCTGAGCCGATGGCGCAGAAGCCTGTATCTTGCGTGTACGCTCTGAAAGCTTTGGTCAGGCCGGCAATTTCAATCGGGTCTCCCAGCGAAGTGCCGGTGCCGTGAGCCTCGATATAACTGATGCTGCGCGGATGAATGCCCGCCTCTTTGATCGCCCTGCTGATGACACTCGCTTGCCGGTTAGGGTTAGGGACGGTATATCCGTTCGTCTTGCCGCCGTGGTTGACGGCCGTTCCCTTAATTACGCCGTAGATCCGGTCTCCATCGGCAATTGCCTTGGCGAGAGGCTTGAGCAGAACGGCCCCCACTCCCTCTCCCGGCACGTAACCGTCGCCGCCTTCCCCGAAGCTCTCGCACCTGCCTTTGCTCGACAAGAAACCGCCTTGCGTCAGCATCACGTATTTGTTCGGATGAACCGAGACGTTGACGCCTCCTGCGACCGCCACCGCACATTCTCCTTTTTGCAAGCTTTGGCATGCCAGATGAATGGCGGTGAGGGATGAGGAGCACATCGTATCTACGACCATGCTGGGGCCGTGGAAATTGCAAAAATAGGAGACGCGATTGGCGATAGAAGCCGGGTTGCCGTTCAGCGCGAACGGTTCTTTGCCCGTCAGTTGGGCTTCGGCGCCGTACAGCTGATATTCCTGATACATGACGCCGACAAACACCCCTGCGTTGCCCTCCGACTCCGTCCCCGGTAGGCCGGCCACCGTTTCCCGCGTATATCCTGCGTCTTCAAGCGTTTCATACACACATTCCAAGAAAAGACGCTCCTGCGGATCAATCCGTTCCGCTTCCCTGGGAGAAATATGGAAAAAGAGCGGATCAAACAGATCGACGCCTTCCAGAAATCCGCCCCTTCTGCCGGAAGGCGAGCCTGCCCCGCCCTGCCGCTCGCCGGCATGAATCCGATCATCCCAGCGGCTCTGCGGAATTTCCGTAATGCAATCTTTGCCGTTTTTCAAGTTGTCCCAATACTCGTGGATATTGGCTGCCCCCGGATAACGCCCGGACAGACCGATAATCGCAATTTCGGGCGGTTGCTGCGCGACAGTCGAAGAAACCGTCGTAGAAGCCGCCGATTGCGCCGGGATTGTTTCTGCCAGGAGCCTGGCTTTGGCCGGTTGTCTGAAGCGCTCCTTCTTCCCGCTTACGGAGTTCGGACCTTGCACGGCGTTCCTGTCTGCTTCTGGATTGCCCGGCGTGCCGACGGGCTTGCCGAGCAGCTCCGTCAGCTTGCTATGATAGGAACGTAAGAAATATCCGGTCAAATCGTGAATATTGTGATATTCGAAAAACAACGTTTTCGGCAGCGGTCCGAAGACCGTCTCCAGTTGATCCGTCAGCTTCATGACCATAACGGAATCGATCCCGTATTGCTCCAGCGGGGCGTCCGCTTCGATTTGCCGCTCCGGCAGCATGATGACGGCCGCAAGCAGCTTTTTGAGATAGTGAACCGCACGTTCCCGAAGAACTTTATCTTCTCCCTGCTCCGGTTCAGCGGGTATGCCGCGTTTGCCCTCGGCTGCGGACAGCAGGAACTGGAGCTGCTCCGCAGCGTTTTCATGACTGATTCGGCCTTGTTTAATCTGGTTGTATAGAAGTGACAGTTGCTCTTTCATCGGTGGCACCTCGCTATTGAATAAGTGTAGCCAACAGCTTCTCCAGCTCTTCGGGGTCGGTAAACTGTTCCAACGAGCATTCGCCGCTTCTGACTTTTTCAACAAGCTCGCGCCAGATCGCCTCCCGGTCCGGCTGTGCGGATGTATCGGCATTCGCGGCATTCAAGCCGGCGCGCCCGGTCAGTCCCATGAAGCTTCTGATTTTGCCGGCATCGCCGTGCATGACCGCAACTTGCGGTTTCCTCAGAGCAAGCGCCAGATCGAGCGCCTTCATGCCGGTTTCGCGGCCCAAAGGGGTCATGCCGGATAGCTGCTTCATTTTGTTGCGCGCCCGCTCATCCATCTGCATGCCACCTTCTTCCCAAAGCGGCCAGTTGATGGACAACGTATGGCCATGGCGCTCGCCGGCCGCCGCTAGTGCATTCCTGTATTTCGCATAGCGATCCATAAAAGCGTTGGCCGCAGCATAATCCGCCTGGCCGGTATTGCCGACAATTCCCGACAATGAAGAAAACAGCACAAAAAAATCGAGTTCAAACTCCCGGCTCGCTTCATCCAAATAAACGGTGCCCGCTACTTTCGGAGCCAGAACCTGATCGATGTCATGCAGCGTTTTTTTGATCATGAAGCTGTCGCGAATCACGCCCGCACTGTGGATAATTCCGTTCAGGCCCCCGAATTGCCGGCGAATATCGCGCATGAGATCCGATACGGCTTCCAGATCGGATACGTCGGACTGCCTGTAAACAACTTTGGCGCCCATGGACTCAAGCTGATGCAACTGCCGCTCGCGCGTTCGGTCCATTGGGGATCTGCCGGTAACGATCAAGGTCGGACCGTCCGCGCAGCGGGCGATGTGCTGCGCCGTCGCATAACCCAGCCCGCCCATGCCGCCGGTTATTAAATAAATCCCCCCATCCTTCCAAGCCGTTTTCGGGGATCCGGTATCTCCCCCCGCATCGCCCAGTTCTTTCCACGTCTCCGTATATCTTTTGCCCCGGTCATAGCGGATAGAGGTGTCTCCGGCGCTGGATTTGTTTTGCGTCAGTTTCCGAATCAGCGCTGAAGCTTCTTCACCCGGCTCCGCTTCGATGATTTGCACAATCACCCGCGGGTTTTCCAGTTCGGCGGTTTTCAGCAGCGCGGATAAGGCCGAATACAGCTCGTATTGCCCTTGAGCGGCGGTGAGCAGCTGAATCAATACGGGCTCTTCCGGTCTGGCTTTCAAGACGCGCTGAATATGCCCGAAAGCTTGAGACACGGCGGATGCAAAGCCGCGCTCTATGCTTTCGTCTCCCGGAACACGTTGGCGGTTATCGGCATTCAGCCGGAGGCACAAGGCCGTGTCCATCTCCGCCGAGATGCGTTCGTGCATGGCGCTGTCGCTCCAAGGCTCGCAAAGCATGACGATATGGCTGCTGAACAAAAGCTGCGGAACGACTTCCTCCTCCTGCTCCTGCCATTCGGGAACCAGAAGGAGCGTATCATTCTCATCGGCCGCCTGTACCGCAGAGAGATCGTGCGTCCATCTTTTGGAAGTAAACCCTTTAAGCCGTACGCATACACGCCCTTCGTCATCGCACACATCAAAATCAAGCTTCTGCACGCGGTCCTGCGGGCCGCAGTTCTCGCTGTAGCGGATATACGCCCACATCTGCGAAGCGCACGGGTGAAGCACATCCGCTTGCTCCAGCGCGTACGGCACCATCGGTTGATCCATGTGCAACGAACGGGACTGGGCGCCGATCGCAAGGCCGATGGAAGACTGCAGAGCGGCGTCCAGCAAACTGGGATGCAGCACGTAAGAAGCCGGCGAATCCGCCGCAGCGGAAGGCAGGGACAGTCTGGCGAGCACCCGATCCTGGCCTGTATATAAAACTTCGATGCCTTGCAGGGCTGCTCCGTATTCAAGTCCAATTTTGGCAAAAGCTGCATAGCACTCTTCCGAATGCAGCTCGCGCGTACAAGACGCCCGGATGGCAGAGAGATCGATCCGGAGCGGGCCGCAAGCTTCCTCCTGAAGAACCGCCCTTCCTTGCCCATGGATTACCTCGGTTTCCATGCTCCCATCATGCGCAGTATCCCCGGTATAGATCTCGTACCGGATTACGTTCCTGTCGTCCTCGTACAGTCTGATGTGAACGGTCGTTTCCCCGCTCGTCGCACGGATCGGGCTTGCCCACACGATATTGCGAAGCGATATGACGTTCTGTCCGCCGGGCTGCTCAACCGCCGCCTGCTTTACGGCTGCGCGGGCCATCTCCAAATAGGCAACCCCTGGCAGCACTTTGCGACCTTTGACGATATGGTCCGCCAGGAAAAACTCCTGCCCCGTAAACGTCGAGGTGAATCGTTGTTCTGCCAAATTCGCCGTATTCCGGTGCAGAAGCGGATGTAGAGGGCCGTATAAAGGCTCCGCTTCCGTTGCAGGCACGGACTGCTTAACGTCAGCCGGCGTCAGCCAATAGGTTTCGCCGGCGAAAGGGTAGGCAGGCAAACGGATTCTGCGAGGCTTAATGTCCCCGTACATCTTGTTCCAGTCGACCGGCACGCCTTTTACCCACATCTGTAACAGATCGGCGTACATTTTGCGCTCAAGCGCGCTCAAGACCGTTTCGCGCATCTTTTCTTCGGAAGCAAAGAGAGATAGCGCGTCGGACAGACGCTTGACCTGTCCTGCGTAGATGTCGTCAGGAAAATTTTGCGCTCCATTCGCAACGATGGCTTCCAGCTTTCGGACCAGCTCCTCCACCGAGCCGGCGGTAAACGCCAGCCGGTCTTCCATGACTTCGCGGCCGACCTGCAAAGTGTAGGCCAAATCGGCCAACTGCGTATCTTTTATTTCCTTGCGGCGGATGAAGGCAAGGAGCTGCTCAGCCCGCGCCAGAAGCCGGTCTCCATTCCGCGCAGACAACACAATGACGGCAGGATGCCCGGGACCGATTGGCTGGGCACCGCTGCCTGCTTCATGCTGAGCCGTGTACTCTTCGACAATGACGTGAGCGTTCGCACCGCCGGCGCCGAACGAAGAGATGCCGGCGATTCTGGGAACCTCCTGCCGGAAGCCGTCGATTTCGATCACCGGCTTCTTCCATTCCGCAGCGTTCTGCTGGACAACAAATGGCGTTTGGTCAAAGCGGATTTCGCTATTCAGCTCCTGCGCGTGCAGGCTTGGTGCGATCGTTCCATGCTTCATTTGGAGAATGACTTTGGTCAGACCGGCGATGCCTGCGGCCGACTCCAGATGACCGATATTGCTTTTTACCGAGCCGATTGCGCAATACCCGGTCTCGCTCGTCTCCTTGCGAAACGCCTGCGTCAGCCCGGCGATTTCGATCGGATCGCCGAGACTCGTTCCCGTGCCATGAGCTTCAATATAGCTGACGGAACGGGCGTGAACACCCGCCTTGTCCATCGTTTCGCGGATGAGCTCCGCTTGCGCCGCCGGATTGGGCACCGTGTATCCGTTCGTTTTGCCGCCGTGATTAATGCCTGTTCCGCGAATAACGGCATGAATCGGATCCCGATCTTGAACCGCTTTCGACAAAAGCTTCAAAATAAAAACGCCGACGCCTTCCCCCGGCACAAAGCCGTCCGCGTCTTGGGCGAAGCTTTTGCATTTACCGTCCGATGCCAGCATGCGCTTAGCGCATAAGCCAACATAGTTGGAAGGATGCAGATACAGATTCACCCCGCCCGCAATTGCGGCTTCGCATGCCCCGCTGCGCAAGCTTTCGCAAGCTTCATGAATAGCCGTCAGCGATGAAGAACACATCGTGTCCACAGGCATGCTCGGGCCGTGAAGATTCAGCAAATAGGACACCCGGTTCGCCACGGAGCCGAAAGATGTCGTCGGAAACAGCTCGCTCCCTTGCTGCCATAATCCCGGGCCGTACAGGCTGAAGCCTGTTTTGGTAATGCCGGCGAACACCCCTGCTTTGCCTTTATGCTGCCGGGTGAACAGTTCGGCGGAATAGCCGGCGTCTTCGAGGGCTTCCCATACGGACTGAAGGAAAAGCCGCTCTTGCGGATCTGTGTCGATAGCTTCCCGCGGTGACATATTGAAGAACAGCGGGTCAAAGCTGGCGAAACCGTCGACGAATCCGCCCCATTTGCTGTAGCTCTTCCCTTGAGAAACCGCTGTTTTTCGATCCGGCACATAGAAGTCTGCCAATGGCCACCGCTCTTCCGGAATTTCGGTGATGCAGTCTTTGCCTTGCACTAAATTGTTCCAAAATTGCTCCAAATTGCTCGCTTGCGGATAACGCCCGCTCATCCCGATTACTGCGATCGGTTGCGGCGCACAAGCCGGGCCGGCATCTGGCAAGGGTTGCGGCGATGTTCGCGGAAGCGGCTGCCGCCATGTCCGCTGCGCCGGATCGTTTCGCTGCCAGCTCGAAGCGGGCTGCTTCCGTTCCGCTTGCTTCGCGGCCGCAGGTTCCGTCTCGCCATGACCCAGGAGAGCAACAAGCTCCTCTTTGCGCCGGTCCATGAAATAACCGATCAATGCCGCGAGAGTCCGATATTCGAAAAACAAAGTGCTGCTGATATCGCTGAAATGCTTGCGCAGCCTGTTCGTCAGTTGAACGATCAGAATAGAGTCGATGCCGTAGGCTTCCAGCGGCTCGTTCTCGTCAATTTGCTCGTACGGGATTTTAACGACTTCTCCGACCAATTGTCTGAAATAAAGGGTGCTTCTCTTGCGAAGGCTTTTCTTCTCCGCTTCCGGACCATTCTGGCCGGAAAACCCGCGATGATTCCCGGCGGCCGGGGCGTCTTCAATATCGGCCGCGTCCGGCATGCCGGACACGGTCGCTGCAACGGGCAGGCGGACCATCCCGTCGCTCTTCGCAGCAATGATCTGCTGCCCCAGGCTTGCGGCCGATGCGGCCGGGTATAGCAAGGACCCGAATCCGGCATGCTCCAGCACGGTCCGCCAGCGTTCCACATCAAGCACCGGGGAACCCGGAATGCGCACCCGCTCATCTTCGTAGCGCCACCAGCCTTCCAGCAGGCCGAAAGTAAGATGGCTGAACAGGGAGCTGCGCGTCAGTTCGTTTAATAGCAGCAGCCCGTTCCCTTTCAGCAGCGCTTTGACATGGCGCAAAGCCCGGCGGATGCTGCGGGTCGCGTGCAGCACATTCGCAGCGATCACCAGATCGTAGCCGCCTATGTCCAGCGACTGTTCGGCCGGCGACTTCTCTACATCGAAAACCCGGCATTTCAAGTAATGATTTTCCGCACCGTAATTTTGTTCGCCGTGCAGCAAAAAACTTCTCGACAGATCGGTATAGGCATATTCCGCGATATGCCCGGCGTAAGGCTTCAGCTTGTCCAGAACAATGGCGCTGGTTCCCCCCGTTCCGGCGCCCGCCTCAAGAATGCGAATTTGGGCGTGCGGATTCCGCTGCAGCCGTTCTTCCACATAAGCGGCAGCGGTGTCGGCGAGTATGCCGTTAAAGTAATCCGCCACGGCGTTATGCTTGTACACGTCCTCTACGAGCTGCATGGAGGAGTTCGGGAACATGATGTCCGTCGCCGGAATTTTCCCTGTCAGGATGTCGGGCAAATGACGAAGCATAGCATCCGCCAATTGCACTTGCGCTTTCAGATTACGCTCCTGCATCCATGCCCGTTTCCGCTCCTCCCACTCGCTCCAGACGGCGTCCAGCGATGGAGAAGGGCGATCGGTCCAACGATGCCGCGCCAGTACGGATTTGCTTTCGTCCAGCCAGCGGGCGTATTTCCCCAGCAGCTTTGCACGGTCTTTCAATAGTCCGCTGGCTTGAAGCTGTCCGCCCATGATGGCAAGAAGCATGCCGTCCAGCTCCTGGGCGAAGCGGCTGCCTTCCAGCTTCAACTGCTGTACGCAGGACGATGGTGGAGACATCCGCCGCCGCAGGTTCCCGGCAGGCACTTCCTCAACGCGGGGAACCTCGCACAGCACGTCGTCCATGTAAACTCCCGCCACTGCATTCGGCATCGTTGTGCGGATGAAAGCCATCCGGTTTAGGGAGCTGCCAAGCAAAATTTCCAGAGCCTGCATCGCTTCGTCCGGCTCAATGAACCCGATTCCTGACCGGATTAGCCGTTGTTTGAATGCGGCAGGCACCATTCCGGCAATTCCGATATCGCCCCAATACCCCCAGTTGATCACCTTGACGGGGAACGGCAGTTCCCGGCCCGTTTCGTGGGCGAAAGCGTCCACAAACGTACAACCTGCCGCATAACCGCTCTGTCCATGCGGCTTGCTGAACGAACTCATCGATGAGAAGTACATCATAAAATCGAGCGGTTCGTTGGCGAAAACTTGCGCCATGCGGACACTGGCGTCGATTTTGGCGGATAACCCGGCCCTAAAGCGTTCTTCCGTCATATGGGTCAGGCTCTCGTCCATCACCCCGACCGCCGAGTGGATCACGCCGTTGATCGCCGGATAAGTCCGTTTGATCACGTCATACGCTTGCTGCAAACTTTTGTAGTCGGAAGCATCGGCCGACAAGTACAGCGGAGAAAGGCCGATCATCGCCATTCTATCCAGCTTCGCCTGGATGCGCTCATCCAAAGCTCGTCTGCCGATCCATATGAGTCTGGCGTTATAGGTGCGGAGCATGTATTCGCTCCATACTTCGCCGATGCCCCCGGCGCCGCCGACGACAACATATACCCCCCCTTCTTTGTAGCATTTCGCCGGTAGCTCCGCTTGCTGAACGGCAATCAGTTTTTGCCGATACCATTCCCGCCCCCGATATGCCCATGTGTTTCCGTCAGGATCGGCAGGCAGCGCAAACAGTTCATGAACGGGTAAATCCGCTTCGCCCTCCACATCCGCATGACGGATGCTCCAGTTCGGCAATTCTTTGGCCAGCGCGCCGACCAGCCCTTGAATTCCTGCATGTACGGGCTGAATCGGGTCGGAACGATGTATAGACTGCGTCCGGTTCGTGATGACGGTCATACCCAGTTCCCTTGTGTCATAGCCAAGACGAGTCAACGATTTTATTAATCTGAACAGTTGGTTGAGTCCGTACTGCTGCTGCTCCAGCGTTTGTTCGTCAATAAGAGCGCAATCCCATGCCGAAGGCGCCGACCAAATCAGATGATCGATCGGGCCGTATCGATCCAGCAAAGTTGTAAGCTTCTCCGTATCGATCAGACCGTCGGTCCGAATCGTTTGAACGTCCGGATAGAGCTTCCGGATGGCGAGAAGCTGCTCCTCCGTGCCCCCGACGAAAACCGTCTTGTCGTGCGGAGCCGGAGCCAAGGCGCTTCGCTCGAAAGGGACCGCATCCCACACCGGGTATTGCAGCAGTGCCCCTGTATCCTGCGGAGAAAAAAGCCCGGCGACCGCTTTGGTCTGCGAATCCTTCCCCCCCGTCTGCCGGTTTACGGTACGGGCGCTTCTCCCGTCGCCATGGCTTCCCTCGTCTGTCCGCAGGACGGCCAGTCCTTTCATTTGCAAGCAAAGCTGGCCCTGCTCGTCGCACAGATCGATGTCCAGCTTCTCTACGGAACTTCCGGACATCGTCACCTTTGACGGCCGCACCCATGCCCACATTCGCGGCGTGCATGAACCGTAGATTTCCATCTCGTCAAGCGCAAAAGGAACGACCGCTCCGCGCCCGAATGCCTGCAGCCCGATGCAGGACTGCACGGCGGAGTCCAATAAGCTCGGATGAAGCACATACTCATTCGCAGTCGAAGAGACGGCTGTCGGCAGAGCGATCTGCGCGAGCGCCTGATTGTTCCCGACATGCAGATATTCAATTCCCCGGTAGCCTTGCCCGTAATTCAACCCGGCTTCTTCCAATGTCCGATAGCACTGTTCCGCCCCCAGCGTGGTGTGACTGCACTCCGCTAATAAGGCCGTAATATCGATAGCGCCTCCTTCGCGCTGCTCTTGCAAAACAGCGTTCCCCTGGTTATATAAACCAGCGTGTTCGCCCTCCGGCCCTTCCAAGCCGTAGATTTCATAACGCAGCTCTCCGCTCTCTTCCGGATACAGTCCGAGATGAACCTGCACGTTCTCCTTCCCCCGCTCCTCATGAACGGCAAGCGGGCTTGCCCAAACGACGTCTCGCAGCTTCACGGTTACATGCTTCCGCATGCCCGATTCAGCGGCCTGCTCCACGGCGGCTCGCGCCATTTCAAGATAGGCGACCCCCGGGAGCGTTTTGCGGCCCCGAATCACATGATCGGCCAGAAAAAATTCGCCGCCGCCAAATGTGGACGTAAACCGCTGTCCGGACAGTGTGGACGTATTGCGATGCAGCAGCGGATGCAGAATAGCGGTCTGCGGCGGCAACGGCCCGGCAGCGGCCGACCGTCCTGCATGCGGCGCCCAGTAGCGCTCCTTGGCAAACGGATACGTCGGCAGACTCATCCGCTGCGGCTTGCGGCCTTCGTACAATCCGGACCAATCGACATGCAGGCCTTTGACCCAAAGATCGAGCAGTTTGGCGAACTTCTTCTTCCGCATCCACCGCTGCACCGCTTCCTGCACGTCTTCATCTTGCGCGAGAGCGGACAGCGCTTCTTTATTGCGTTTCACTTGGCCTCTGTAGACGCCTTCCATGTCCTGCTTCCGTTCGATGTATCCCCTAAGCTTATCTTTAAGTTCGTGAATAGAGGCGACAGTCAGACCGAGTCTCTCTTCCATCTCCAGTCTGCCCACTTGAAGCGTATAGGCGATGCTTCCCAATTGGTCATCCGGATACTGCCGTTGTTGCAGATCGTCCAAAAGCTGTCTTGCTTGCTCCAGCAGCCGCTGCTCGGTTTTCGCCGACAGCACGATGAGAGCGGGGCTGTCCGGGGATGCTCTCCATTCGGCATCCCGGGCGGAGCCGGGAATATATTCCTCTATCAACACGTGAGCGTTCACGCCGCCGAATCCGAAGGAGCTTATCCCGGCCCGTCTCGGCAGCTCCCTGCCCCCGGAATCCCGCAAAGCGGGCCATTCCTTATTTTCGTTCACAATATAGAAAGGGCTGCCCTCTAATTGAATGTACGGGTTTAACTTGTCAAAATGCACCGTCTTGACCAGCGTTTTATGCTGCAATTGCAGCAAAACCTTAATTACGCCGGCGATGCCCGCCGCAAGCTCCAGATGGCCGATATTCGTCTTAATGGAGCCAAGCCCGCATACAGCTCCAGGCCGAGCGTCCGGCAGCTGCCTCAGTTCCGCAAAGGCGGTCTTCAGCCCGTTAATTTCAATCGGATCGCCAAGCGGCGTGCCCGTGCCGTGCGCCTCTATATAGGTGACGGTTGCGGGATCTATCTGCGCCTTCGCATACACGGATTTAATCAAATCGGCCTGCGCTCTCGGATTGGGGGCTGTCAGCGAGGCTGCTCTTCCGCCGTGGTTCTCGCCCGTACCTCGCACAAGGCCGTAAATATGATCGCCGTCCCGCTCTGCATCCCGCAGTTTTTTCAGGAAAATCATCCCGACGCCTTCGCCGCGGACATATCCGTCGACCCGATCCGAAAACGTCTTGCAGCGGCCGTCCTCGCTCAGCATGCCGGCTTTGTTGAAACTAATATGATAGCTCGGATCGAGGATGGTGTTCACCCCGCCGACGACCGCGGTGTCGCAGTCGCCGCCGCGAATCGCTTGGACAGCTCTGTGCAGCGCTACCAGCGAGCTGGAGCAAGCCGTCTCGACCGGTTCGCTCGGTCCGTTCACATTGAGAAAATAGCTCATCCGATTCGGACCGACCGAGGAAACGTGACCCGTGGACGAGTATCCTTCGATGACGTTGTTCGCGCCCGAGAACAGGCCGTTGTAACCGCTGCTTGCCGTTCCGACGAACAGGCCCATTCTGCTGCCGGATAAGCTTTGCGGGGAATACCCGGCATCTTCGATCGCCTTCCAGACATACATCATCAGCAAACGCTGCTGGGGGTCCATCAGGTCGGCTTCGCGCGGCGATATGCCGAAGAACATCGGATCAAAGTCGGCCACCCCGTCCATAAATCCGCCCCATTTAATGTTGGTTTTGTTCGCCTCCTGCTCCGGGTCTCCGAAATACGCCCGCCAATTCCATCGGTCCGACGGAATTTCCGAAATGCAATCTTTCCCTTCCTTCAGATTCGTCCACAGCTCGTTGACATTGTCCGCCATCGGAAATTTGCCGCTCATTCCGATAACGGCAATTGGCTCGGCCGCTGCTTGCTCTTGTGCGCGTGCCGCATCGTTGTGGGCAGCGCGAAAACGGGGTCTGCCGGCCGTAACGTCCCGCCGCCCGATGGATCGGGAATCGGAATCGGCACCGGATTTCCCTGTTGTTTCCTCCGCCCCGTCATGCACTAGCGCATGTTGCTTGGCCGCGGAAAAGGTAAATACGCGACTTAGCTCCTGTTCATGCGAAGCCGCCAAATAGTCCGCAAGCGCCCGGATCGTGGAATGCTCGAAGAAGACGGTAGGCGTGAGCTCAAGCTTATACTGCTCATTCAGTCTGTTCGCAAATTCGGTAAACGAGATGGAATCGAAGCCGTATTCGCCGAACTCGACATCCGGATACAGATCGCTTCTGTTCACCTTCAGCATCCGGGATACGGTCTGTATTAGCGCTTCCTGCACCTTGACGGACAGCGGACGGACAAGAGTTCCGGCAGCGTTAATTCGCTGGCTATGATTGCCGTCGTTTGCGTCTGCCCTCTCTCGCATCGCAACCGGCATAGCCGGCCCGCCGGGCATCAATTTGGACTTCAGGCGCTCCATTTGCCCGTGGAATACGGCCGCCTGGCTGCTTCCGCTGGTGATGGCCTGACGGAATAAACGCATCCCCTCGCCTGTCTCCATCGGCACCATGCCTAGCTGCCTTCGCATCATCTTCTCCGCCGGCCCGCTCACCTTCATGCCGCCGTCCTTCCAGAGCGGCCAATTTAGCGCCACCGTATAGCCGCTGCGCTCGCGGGCGGCCACCTGTTCATTGCGATGCCGCGCGAACTCGTCCATAAAAGCATTTGCCGCCGCATAATCGCCCTGACCCGGATTTCCCAACACGCCTGCCAACGAGGAGAACAACATGAAAAAATCAAGCTTCATCGCTGCGCTTGCTTCATCCAGCAGTACGGTTCCGTCTACTTTAGGAGCAAAAACTTCCTGCATTTCTTCCGCCGACTTTTGCAGAAGCATCCGGTCGTTGGTTAGTCCTGCGCTATGAATGATTCCGTTCAGACCGCCGAAGTCGGACTGAATTTCCTGCATCAGCAAGCTAACGGCTTGCCGATCGGACAAGTCCGCCGCGCGGTAATGAATCCGGTTTCCGCCGATCTCCAGCGACCTCAGTTTTGCCTGCTGCTCCGCATCCAATGGCGAGCGTCCGTTTAATATAATGGTGGCGCCCTTCACTTGGTGCGCTATTTCCCGGGCGAAAATAAATCCAAGTCCCCCGAGCCCACCGCTAATGAAATAGTTCCCTTTATCTTTCCACGGGACGGCTGGCGGCGCTGCGGAAGCCTCCGTCTCCTTCCATGCGCGCACATACCGCTTCCCGTTCTCATAGCGGATCAGACGATCCAGCACACCGTTCCTGTTCTCCGTCAGCTTGGCGATCAGCGCGGAAGCTTCTTCATCGACGCCCGTTTCAATGACTTGCCCGTGCAGCCATGGGTGTTCTTGGCTCGCTGTCTGCAACAGCCCCGACAGTCCCGTCAAGAGGCGGTCCTGCCCGTGATTCGGGACGACGACCTGGATCAGCATTCGCTCTTTCGAGCCGCTGCGGATGGCCTGTTGAATGACTTCCAGCATCTGAACCGAAGCGCCAAGATATCGCCGGGCGATAAGATTCGGTCCTGACCCGGACGTAGCACCATCAAGCGAATCCGCCCGCATCGCCGTACAATCGACATCGCGGATGCCCGCGCGAATCCGGTCGGCCCAATGTGCGAAAGGATCGGAGAGCATCACGAAATGCCGGTCGTAGCATTGTTCTACAGCTTCCTTATCCGCCTCTTTCTCGCGCCACTCCGGCACCAGCACGACCGTCTGCCCGGCCTCTCCGCCGTCCTGAAGAGCGCTCCGCTCCAACGTCCGCGGCGTAAAGCCCGTCATGCGCACACAAACGTTCCCGTCTTCGTCACACAAGTCGATATCAAGTTTATCCACTTTATCGGCAGCCGAGCGTCCCTCGCTGTACCGGGCGATTGCCCACATCCCCGCCGTGCAGGGACGGTACGCTTGCAGATGGTGCAGGGCAAACGGCAGTACAGGCTTGCGGGCCTCCGCTTGATGAACGGCCGTACCGACCAAATATCCGATCGCCGCTTGCAGGGCGGAATCCATCATGCTCGGATGGAGGACATCCTTCCCTTCCGCTATGGAGATGCAGGGAGGCAGCGACAGCTTCGCCAGCACGATCTCTCTTCCCAAAAATACGGTCTCGATCCCGCGCAGACGGTCGCCGATGGCAATCCCCGCCTCCCTCGTGACGTCGTAGAAAGCTTCCGCCGTCACTTGGCTCGGGCTGCACTCGGCCCGCAGCGCAGGAATGTCCACCTGCGGCACTTCTTTCCGCTCGCTTATGATCGCAACCCCTTGGCTGTAGATCAGACGCTCCCCTGCGTCATCCGTTTCCCGGTATATCTCAAAGGCTAAATCGCCGTTTTCTGCCGGATATACGCCGATATGAACTGGCACATCGGCTTCGCTTACGGCGAGCGGAGTTGTCCACACGATATTTTTCAGTTGGATCATGTGAGCCTCGTCCACGCCGCCCGCCGCGTGTTCCACAGCTGCCCGCGCCCACTCCAAATGCGCTACGCCCGGCAGCACTTTTTGCCCTTGTACAATATGATCGGCCAGAAAAAACTCTTCTCCGGTAAAAAACGAGCTGTAACGCTGCTCGGATAAATCCGACATATTGACATGCAGCAGCGGGTGAAGGCGGTCGGTCCGGTCCGCTTCCCTTTCGGCCCGCACATCATTGCCGCTGTCCCCGCTTGGGGGAACCCAGTAGCTCTCCCTTGCGAACGGATAGGTCGGCAGCGAAATTCGCCGATACGCTCCAGCGGGGAACAATTCTTCAAACCGCATTTCATAGCCTTGTATGAATAATTCCGCCACAGCGGACAAGTTCTCCAGGTAATCGATTGCGCTGTCCGCTTGACTGCATTTTCGGATGCATTCATCGGCATAACGCTTCAGCGCCGCCTGTTCCCGCAGCTCGTTGCGGTTCACGGCAGACGTATACAGCTGCGGCGCCTTCCCTTTCTCCAGCCAGCTGTTCAAATGCGCCGCCAGCTCTTCCCGGCTGCGTACGATACAGGCCAAGCGATGGCCTAAATGCTGCCGGCCCGTTAATAGCGTATAGCTCATATCTCCGCAATCCGCGGACTGACGGGTGCAATGCTCAGCAAGCAAAACCGCCTGCTGGCGCAGCTGGTGTTCCGTCCGCGCAGACAATGCGATCAGGTAGCCCGGTTGTGGATCGCGTTTGCGCCTGTCCGGCTGAGGCGCTTCTTCAATGACCATATGCACATTGGTCCCGCTAAAGCCGAAAGAGCTGATCGCAGCGAGGCGAGGCTTCCCTTCTTCCGCTTCCCAGTCTTTTGTTGTCGTGTTCACGTAAAACGGACTTCCTTCAAACGCAATGTTGGGATTTCCGTTCTGCATGTGCAGCGATGCCGGAATGCGCTTGTTTTTCAACGAAAGCAAGATTTTGATCAAACCGGCAATGCCGGCCGCCGTGGCCAAATGCCCGAGATTCGTTTTGATGGAGCCGATCGCGCAGTAGGCCGTTTTATTGGTGTAACGTGCGAAGGCGCTGGTCAAAGCCTGAAATTCAATCGGATCGCCCAGCTTGGTGCCTGTGCCGTGCGCTTCCACCAGTTGAATGTCCGCCGGATCGATCCGGAAAGTGTCGTACACTTCCTGTTCCAGGCGAGTTTGCGACTTGGCGCTCGGCGCGGTAATGCCGTTCGTCGCGCCGTCCTGATTCATGCCTGTGCCGCGGATCACCCCATAGATCTGATCCCCGTCGGCCAAAGCGTCCTTCAGGCGTTTCAATACGATCGCCCCCGCCCCTTCGCCGGGAACGAACCCGTCCGCGCGGTCATCGAACGTATGACAGCGGCCACGGAGCGACAGCATGCCCGCCCGGTTCGAGTCGATGTAAAACTGGGGCGTAGATTGAATAAACACGCCGCCCGCCAGTGCCATGTCGATCTCGTTGGACCACAGCGCCTGACAAGCCAGATGAACGGCAGCCAACGAGCTGGAGCAGGCGGTATCCACTGCAATGGCCGGACCGTGCAGGTCCAAATAATAAGCAATCCGCGCCGGGATGATCGACCCCGCCTTGCCCCAGAACGATTGCGGCGGCGGATTGTCGCCTGGAATGTGCCGATAGTCCGTTCCCGTGCATCCTACGTAAATGCCGCAGCGCCGTCCCTGCATGCCGGCTCCCGCATACCCGGCATCTTCGAGCGCTTTCCACGATTCCTCAAGAAAAATTCTTTGCTGCGGGTCCATATAGCTCGCTTCCTGGCCCGAAATATTGAAAAAGAGCGGATCGAATGCGCTGATATCCTCCAAAAAGCTGCCGTAATTGCAGTAGCCGGAACCGTCAGAATAATATTTGGAAAGATCCCACCGCGACACTTCCTGAATCAAATCCGCGCCTTTTTCCAGGTGTTCCCATAGTTCATCGACATGGTCCGAGCGCGCGAAGCGGCCGCTCATCCCGACGATGGCTACCGGCTCCTTCGTGTTCATTTGTGCCGGCCGGCTGCTGCCGAATGTGGCTGATCCCGCCGATACTGATGGCGCTGATGAGACCGATGCCATTGATATCACTGATGCCGATGCGGACGGGAAGCGGAATGGCTCCGGAATCGTCACTGCGATTTTCCCTATATGCTCTCTGCGTTCCATGAAGCGATAAGCATCGTGCAGTTGGTCAAACGGAAACACCTTCCCGACGTGCGGTCGTATAACGCCTTCTTCAATGAGCCGGAGCATTTCATTCCGGTACGACAGAAGCAGTTCCGGATTTTCAAACCCCAGCTTTCTTAAATCGATACTGTAAAACGACTGGTTATGGTTCAGTCCCGATAAATCGACCGTTTTGGCGTTTTTCAATGCCGTCATCGCAATTTCGATATATCTGCCTCCGCGAGACAGACAGTTCAATCCTTTTTGCAGCGCTTCTCCGGCCAGCGTATTCAGAATGACGTCAACGCCCTCTCCTTTCGTCAGCCGCTTGATTTCCTGTTCAAAATCACTCTCCACGTAGTTGATGGCATAGTCTACCCCCATCTGCCGCAAATGCTCGAGCTTGGCCTGCTTGCCCGCCGTTGCATAGATCACCGCACCGTAATGCTTGGCCAACTGCACCGCAATGAGACCGACACCGCCTGCAGCGGTTTGAATCAGCACGCGCTCGCCTTTGTTTATTCCTGCCCTGCGGAACGCAGCGATGGCGGTCATCGCCACCACCGGCAAAGAACAAGCTTCCTCGAAAGACAGTCCGCGCGGCTTCGGAAACACTCGAGACTCATGACAGGTTATGGCAGACGCATGTCCGCCCATAGACTCTCCGGCGTAAAAGATGACTTCATCGCCGCAGCGGACGGAGGTCACGGCCGTTCCCGTCTCAACGACGATTCCCCCGGCCTCGAATCCCGGTGTAAACGGATAAGGCGGCATCGTTGGGTAGAGTCCCTTGACGCACAATAAATCGCCAAAATTTAAAGAAAAAGCGCGAACGGCGATGCGCACCTCGTCTTCACGAAGCGCTGGCGCTTCGGCTTGACGGATCTGCACATCGCAATCTGCTGACGGCCCCTCGATGACCGCTCTGTGAAACATGCCGACTTCATGCCGTCCCAGTGTCGAAGCTGCCGCGCTCCCGGGAGCATCGCGCCGCTCTGGCGCGGCCTTCCGCTCCCTTTCGAAAGGTACAGCGGTTACGGAATGCCTCTCCCCGGAGGACGCTGCTTCGAGCGCTGCGCCAGGCCCCGCCACCGCCGGCTCCGTGCGGAAGACCTCCGCTTTAACGCTGTGCAGCAGCGTCTTAATCGTAGAATGATGCTCCCGTATAATGTGCTGCACCAGTTGATCCACATTGTTATAATCGAATACAACTGTCGTTTGCAGCGTCAATCCGCATTTCTTATTGATAAGATTCACTAAGTGAACGGCGATAATCGAATCGATTCCGTATTCGGAAAAGCTGCGGTCATTTTGGATGCGGCCTTCGTCGATTTTCAGATCGCCGGCGATGCTCTCGCGGATGGCCGATCTTACGTATTCCTCGGCCATTTGGTCGGTCACCGCTATTGGAGCCGGCGCCATGCCGCTTGTCTGCTCCTCATAAACTGCCGCCGTTCGATCGAAGGCCGCTTCAGCCTCCATATGGGCAGCTGAAGAAAGCGACTTGTTCACGTCCGCATATTTCCGCTGCGGCGCTATAGGAGACGAAGCTTCCGCCGCCTTATTGCCGGAAGTAACGGACTGAATGACGACCCCGTCGCTTTTGGCGGCAATAATCTGTTGTTTGTAATGGGCAGCCTCGATCGCCGGATAAGCGATGGAATGAAACCCTTCCCGCTGCAGCGCTTTCCTCCACGATTCCGCAGACAGCGCCGGGGAGCCGGGTACGCGCAGCCTCTTGTCTTCATACTGCCACCAGCCTTCCAGCAAGCCGAAAGTCAAATGGTTGATGACCGTTTTGTCTGTAATCTCGTTCAACAGCAGCAGCCCGTTCTTCTTCATGACCGTTTTGACGATGCGCAGCGTATGTCTGATATCCCGGGTCGTATGCAGCACATTGCTGGCGATGACCAAATCGTATGCGCCTGCTTCAAGTCCCTGTTCTGTGAAGGGAAAGCTCAAATCCGCGATTTTGTACACTAGATAAGGGACCCGGGAACCGTATGTCTGTTCCGCGTGCATGAGAAACGCCTTGGAAATGTCGGTATAGCAATACTCCCGGACGGACTGCTGCAGAGGCTCCAAATATTGAAATACGACTTCGCTGGTGCCGCCCGTGCCGGCCCCGATTTCCAGAATCCGGATTTCTCTTGCGCTCTGCGTCTGTTGTTGCACGTAATTCGCCGCTTCTTTCGCCAGCGTCTCGTTAAAATAATCCGCGATCGCGTTATGCTTATAGACGCCTTCGACCAGTTCCATGGAAGATTCGGGGAACATCGTTTCCGTCGCCAGCCTGCTTCCGCCAAGAATATCCGGCAAATGGCGCACCATTTTGTCCGCCAGCCGCACATGCGCTTTAAGATCACGATGGGCCAGCCATTCCGGCAGCTGGCTATCCCATTCTTTCCACGCCTCTTGGATGAAGGAAGAAGCTGTCTCCGCATCGGCATTTACATCGTTCACAGGCAGCAAATATCGATGGTCGCGCAGTATGTTCAAACTTTCCTGCAACCATTTGGAATAAAACGCTTTTGTTCCGCCGTTCAGCGCAAAATGCGGTGCGAAGCATCCTAGCCCATGCAACTGGGCCCACATCAATTTCACGAGCAGCCGGTTTACACTGTCCAACTGCTCCAGCTGCTCATGAACCGAATCCGGGTGCCGGGTGTTTTCCATGCCAAGTCACTCCTTTTGCCGTTGGGTAAAATGTGTCGTTCAGCGAAACACGGTGACCGTCTTACTCTCATTCAGCGCCGGCAAGTCAGGCCGCTTTATGGTCTTCATCATCACAATTTGATCCAGCGGGCCTGCCAGCAGCTGCTCTAACGCCTGATTGGCTTCAGCAGGCTCGATCGAACCGATTCCTTTTTGCTCCATGCTATGACGAATTTGCGCGGACGCCACAGAGCCTACGCTGCCCCAATACCCCCAGTTCATGACTTTGACCGGGCAAGGCCATTCCAGCGACAGTCGGCGGGCGAAAGCGTCCGCATAGGTGCAGCCCGACACATAATTGCTTTGGCCGGGCAGCTTCAGGAATGAATTTAAGGAGGAGAAGAAAAGGACAAAATCCGGCTCTTCCTTTCTGAACACATGCGCCATATTCACGCTCACGTCCAGCTTCGCGGCAAGCGCAGCCCGGAATTCCTCTTCCTCCATATTGGCGACGCTGCGGTCGGACAGCACAAGCGCCGAATGTACGATGCCGTCGATACGTGAATACTGTCCTCTGATCCGCTCATAGGCCCGCTGCAGCTCGCTTAGGTCCGCCGCATTCGCTTGGATATATGCCGGCTGCGGACCTGCGGCGGCCAAACGGTCCAGCTTCGCCTGAATAACGGCATCTTTGTTTTTTCTCCCGATCCAGACGATGCGGGCTTGATAAGTACGGATCATATACTCGCTCCATACTTCGCCGATGCCGCCTGCGCCGCCGATGACAACATAAACGCCGCTGCGCCGGTAGACGGTATGCCGTAAAGGCGCATATTCCACGGGAACGAGCTCCTGGCGGTACCATTCCTCTTCACGGTACACATAAGCATTGCCCAGCGGATCGGGGGGCAGCGACAATATGTCCTGCACCTTGCATCCTTCCGCCGCTTCGAGATCGGCAACGCGAATATTCCAATTTGGATATTCCTTGGCCAGCGAACCCATGAACCCGTGCACGGCGGCCTGCCCGGGATTGGCGCGGTCATGCGGATAAACGGCCTCCGCTTGGAACGTAATTGCGGTCAAATCGAGCTCCCGGCTTCCGAAGCCAAGCTGGAGCAAGCTTTTCGTTAGTCTGAATACTTGGATCAACTCGCTCTCCTGACGGCGAACCGGACTATGCTCCGCTCCCGCTCTAACAGCGGGGACAGGGGTTGATGCCACCCAAACGATGTGCCGGATACGTCCCCCGAATGCTTCCAATATCCTTTTTATTTGTGCAGCCGAAGCGTTTTCGGGAATATACGCCGCGCTTGCATCCGGAACTGCGGCACGCAGCGTTTCAAGCAAGTCTTCTTTTCCGCCGATGAATAACGGTTTGGCGGTTGACACGGATAATAGATCTTGGCGATGTTGCGGGTGATCGACATGAAAAGCTTCCCACACCGGAGCCAGCACCAACACTCGCGCCGCCGGGGGATCGGACGAAGAAACGGCCGCTTCCGCGGCGGAATCGCGCACCTGTGCCAATGCCTGCTCCTGCGCATAACTTCCCCCCTCCGCTGAATACAGCCGGGTAGTGAATCCTTGCATGTGCACGCAAACGTTGCCGCTCTCGTCGCACAAATCGATGTCCAGCTTCATCACGCCATCGTCTGCCCCGCGGGGAACGCTGTATTGAACGCGCGCCCACATGGCGGGAACACAGCCGCCCGGCATTTCAAGCCGCTGCAAAGCAAACGGCAGCGGCGGCCGATTCGGAAGAAGCTGCCGCTGCATCAAATCCAAAGTCAAGCCAAGCGACGCCTGGAATGCCGAATCGATGAGAACCGGGTGCAACGTATACGCCTGCAGCGTATCCGATACGGAAGCGGGCAGCGTCAGCCTGGCCAGCACCTGATTGCGGCCCAAATAAAGGCGTTCAATGCCTCTGTGCCTCTCGCCATAGAACAGTCCCATCTTCGCAAAAGCTGCGTAACATTCCCCGGACGTCAGCATTCCCTTGTCGCATAACTGTTTGACAGCGGATATGTCGATGCGCCTGCTTTCCGGTTTTCCGGTCAACGTTGCCCGCCCCTGGCTGTACAGAACGGTTTCTTCCCCTTGCTCGGGAACGCCGTAAATCTCAAAGCCAATTTCCCGGTTTTGGTCAAGATGCAGGCCAATATGCACGGAAACAGGCTCTTGCTTCACCGTTACCGGGCGCGCCCACACAACATTCGTGAGTGCAACGCCGGCATTGGCGCCGTCCGGCGGCGCAGCCCGCGCCACAGCAGCTAGAGCCATTTCCAGTTGAGCAGCCCCAGGCAGGACGCGGACGTTGTTGACGCGATGATCGCTTAGGAAAAACTCCCGGCCGTTGAATTCGGAACTGAACCGCTGCTCCAGCAAATGCGACGTGTTGCGATGCAGCAGCGGGTGCAAAACCCCAACCGAGGGCGACACGGCTTGCCCTTCATCCGCGTCTTTTTTGTCCTGACGGGCAGGAAACCAATAACGTTCTTCGGCGAACGGATAAGCAGGCAAACTGATGCGGCTCGGCCTATCGCTGCCGTAACAGGCGTCCCAATCGATCTCGAACCCTTTGGCCCAAATCTTCAGCAGCTGCGCATATTTCTGGTCCCTGATCCAGCTTGCGACCATCTCCTGCATGGCCTCGTCTGCGGCGAGCTCGGCCACCGCTTCTTTGCGGCTCTGTACCTCCCCAAAGATCAGCTGTTCCTGCTCCGCTTGCCCGGCAATAAAACGGTTTAATTGTTGAACCAACTCTTCCAAGGAACACGCGATAAAAGCAAGCCGGGCTTCCATAGCCACTCGCCCCGTCTGCAGCGTATAGGCGATGTCGCCCAGCTGGCCGTCCGCGTAAATTCCCGCTGCGACAGCATGAAGCAGTTGGGAAGCTCTCGCCCGAAGGCGGTCCATATTTTGCGCCGACAGCACGATCATATGGGGTTTTCCCGGCGGCGATGCCGCCTTTGCAGGAAGCATTGCCCGATCCGGGATGTACTCTTGCACGATAACGTGCGCGTTGGCTCCTCCGGCCCCGAAGGAAGAAATACCGGCAATTCTCGGCGCCTCCCGTAAGACCCCGTCGCATTCGATGACAGGCCGTTTCCACTCCGATAGCTCTTGCTGCACGTAAAACGGCGTCTCGCCGAACTGAATATTCGGGTTAAGCGCTTCGGCGTGCAGGGAAGGCGCCAGTTGGCCGTGTTTCAGCTGCAGCAATATTTTGCTCAGGCCCGCGATCCCTGCCGCGCTTTCGCAGTGGCCGATGTTGGATTTGACCGAACCGATCGCACAAAACTGTTTGTCCAGCGTATTGTGTTCAAAAGCTCTCCGCAGTCCTTCAATTTCTATAGGGTCGCCTAATGCCGTTCCCGTGCCGTGCGCCTCCACATAGCTGATTGCCCGCGGATCTACCTCTGCCCGCCGAATGGCTTCCATCACGACTTGCGACTGTATGGCCGGATTCGGAACCGTGTACCCTTTCACCTTGCCTCCGGCGTTAATCGCGCTGCCTTTAAGGACACCGTAAATGTGATCGCCGTCCGCTTTCGCGAGCTGCAGCGGCTTTAATACGACGGCCCCTATGCCCTCGCCACCGACAAAGCCGTCCGCCCAATCGCCGAACGCCCGGCACTGATCGCCTCCCGACAGCATCGTCTTTTCCGACAATCGCACATAATGCACCGGGTCCACGATGAAATTCACTCCCCCGGCGATAGCGCAGTCGCTGGTGCCGCTGTACAGGCTCTCCAGCGCCAGATGGACCGCCGTAAGCGATGAGGAGCAAGCCGTATCGACCGCAAGGCTCGGGCCTGTAAAATTTAAACAGTAGGACACCCTGTTTGCCACAGACCAATAAGAAGCCCCCGTCGGATAATTGCCGTTCATGATGCCGACGAACACGCCGACTTTGCGCGAACGGCTCAAAGCCTCCGGGATATAGCCCGCATCTTCTATGCTCGAATAGACGATTTGCAAAAACTGCCGCTCCTGCGGGTCCATCTGCTCGGCTTCTTTAGGGGAAATGTGAAAAAACAAAGGATCGAAGGTATCGATCCCCCGGACGAATCCGCCCCACTTGCTGTAGGTCGAGCCTTTCCGGCCTTTTTCGGGATGATAGTGCTCCCTCCAGTTCCAGCGGGCTTCGGGAATTTCCGTGATGCAATGTTTGCCTCGTTTCAAATTTTCCCAAAATTCGCCCATATGATCGGCTTGGGGATATCGCCCCGCAAGACCGATGACCGCTATATCTTTGCTTCCGGAAGCGGATGCCGCCGGCCGGACCGTCACAGCGACCGGCCGCTTCATCATCGACGCATCAGAGCGCTGGTCGATATCGCCAGCATCCTGCGGTGGAGCAGCCTCTGCTTCCTCCGCTCCGACCATTGCGGCCAGCGCTTGCTGCCGAGTTTGCATAAAATAGTCCACCAAAGCGTCAATCGTCGAATATTCAAAGAAAATCGTACTGCTTACATGCTCATTCATCACTTTGTTTAAACGATCGGTTAGCTGAATAATTAAAATCGAGTCCATGCCGTACATCTCCAAGGCTTCGCCGGCATCCATGCTGTCCGCCTCGACCTCCAAAATTTCCCCGATCAGCTTTTTGAAATACGCCCTGCCTTTTTGCCTTAACTGTTTGTGCGACAGACGATTGGCGCTGTCGCCTTCCTCGCCGGCGGCGGCTTGGTTAGCTTGCTTGGCCAGGTCGGCCTGTTTAGCCTGGCTCGCTTGGTCGCTCGGTGCCGCAATCGCCGCTAGACCCGCTTCCCGAGCGGCGCCTCCCGGCGCAGCGTTTCGCATTTGCCGCACAATTCCGTCACTTACGGCGGCAATAACCTGCTGCCCCAAAAAATCGGCATCCGCCGCCGGATAAGCGACCGATTCAAACCCTTCCTGCTCCAGCACCACGTTCCACATCTCCGGGCTTAATGCCGGGCAGCCGGGCAGGCGCACCTCCTCATCCTCGTACAGCCACCAGCCTTTCAGCAAACCGAAGGTCACATGGTTGAACAAGGAGTTTTCGGTTATTTCGTTAATTAATAAAACGCCCTTGCATTTCAGGAGCGCCTTCGCATTGCGAAGCGTCTGTCTAATGTTGCGAGTCGCATGCAGCACGTTCGTCGCCACAACCAGATCGTATTGGCCTACAGCCAAATTCTGCTCCGCAATTGGTTCTTCAATGTTTAAAATGTGATAGGCAAGATACGGATACTGATCTTTATATTTTGTTTTTGCATAGCTTAGAAAGGATTTGGAAATGTCCGTGTAGCCATATTCCTGAATATGCGCGCCGTAAGGGCTGAACCGCGATAAAAGCATCTCGCTGGTGCCCCCGGTGCCCGCCCCGATCTCCAAAATGCGCAAGCCCTGCCTTCGGCCGCTGCCGATAACTTGCTGCACATGCTTCACCGCTTGTTCCGCGACGACTTCATTGAAGTGGTCTGCGATGAGATTTTGTTTGTAGACACCTTCCACCAATCGCATCGAGGCATTCGGGAACATGATGTCCGTTGCTGACCGGCGGCCTGTCAAAATGTCCGGCAAAGCTTTCAGCATCGTATCGGCCAGTAGCGCCTTCGCCTGCATGTTCTCATCCGCAAGCCATTGCTGCATGCGGCGATCCCATTCCTTCCACAACTCCCCGCTGTCCCCGGCGCCGATTGGAGGCTGCTCCTTCAGCACGAATGCGGTATGCTCCAGCCACCTGCGGTACAGATCGCTTATTTCCGGAACATTTTCCTTAACGCACCAATCTGCTGCTTCGGGCTTACATCCAATGGAATGCAGCTGCACACGAAGCAAACGGATGAGAAATTGATCGAGTTCCACCATCTGACGATGTTGTTGTGCCAGCCGCTCATCATTTCGCATGTTCTCACCCTCCCCATCTGCTCATTACCATCAATTCACCATTCACCGCGCCATGTGTCATGGATATACGGTAACCAATTCCCGCCGATGGATATGGTATGGATCGCGTTCGCCTTCCGTCTTGATAAGACCTAATTGATGCAAAGGCCCTCCAAGAAGCAATTCCAACGCCAACATCGCTTCCGGCTGCTCTACGGACCCGATTCCCATCTTCGCCATCCGCTTCCGGTAATCGCCGGAAGCCACGGCTCCAACGCTTCCCCAGTATCCCCAGTTGATCACTTTAACCGCATAGGGGCGTTCATGTGCAAGCCATTGCGCAAAAGCGTCCTTGAACGCGCATCCGGCAGCATAATTGCTTTGGCCCGGGGGCGTAGCGAAGGAGTTCATGGAGGAGAAGAACAATACGAAATCAAGGTCGTCATGCCGAAAGACGAGATCGATGCTGACGCAAACATCCGCTTTGGCAACCAATCCGGCCCGGAATCGGCTTTCGTCCATTTTCATTATGCTGCTGTCCAGCAGAGCGATCGCCGCATGGATGACACCATGGATTCGCGTACAGCGCTCTTTAATGGTTTGATACGCGCGGTGCAAGTCTTCGGGATTGGCCGCATCCGCGCATATATACTGTGGCGCAGGGCCATGCCGCGCAAGCCTTTGCAAGCTTGCTTCGATATCCGTATCCTTCTCCCTTCGGCCGATCCAAAAGATGCGGGCCTGATACGTGCGGATCATGTATTCGCTCCATGCAGTCCCCAGCCCGCCCGCGCCTCCGATGACAACATATGCGCCGCCGCGCCGGTATGCCGAACCGCTTGGCGCCGGGCATGCGACCGGCACCAGCACCCGCTTATGCCATTGCTTGCCGCGATAAACGAATGCGCCTCCCGCCGGGTCCGCCTGAAGCGCGAACAATTCCTCCCACGGACGATCGGCCCCGGCCTCCAGATCGGCAAGCCGAATGCCCCAGCCGGGATATTCCTTGGCGAGCGATCCGACAAGGCCATGAACGCCAGCATGAACAGGATCGACGCGATCGGCCTTATGGACGGGCTGTGTCTGGAACGTGAGCACAGTCCATTGCAGCGGCTTGCTTCCGTATCCGATCCGGAGCAAGCTCTTCACCAGTCTAAACAGTTGAATCACTCCCCGCTGCTGCCCCATGATCATCGCTTCGCCCGAGATACGTGCTTCCGTATCCCCAGGGGAAGCGGGCGCAATCCAGAGGAGATGATCGACGGGTCCGCAAGCCTCCAGCTTATGAGCCAGTTCGTCCTCCGTGTAATCTGCCGCTCCGTCCATGGCCAGCGCACCTGGATAACGCTTTTGAATTGCATTCCAATCGTGCGTATTCCCGCCAATAATGATCATACGATCATTTATGGGGGCCGGTGCGACATCGGCTGTAAGCCGGAAGGAGTCCCATACCGGTGTCAAGAGCACAGTGTCTTCGGGCAGCTCTGGCGGCGCATTGTCGGCAAATGGCCGCTGCGGCAATTCTCCTTCAAGGTTTCTGGAGGTGTACCGGTTGATCCGCACGCAGCATGCGCCGGATTCGTCGCACATGTCAATATCGAGATACTCCACCTTGTCGCCTCTGGAGCTGCCGCTGCTGAACCGAATATACGCCCACATCCGCGGCGTGCACGGACGTATCAGCTCTAACGTATCCAGCGCAAATGGAAGCGGCGGCTTCGCTGCTGCGTCGCCCGATTGCCGATCTCCATCCGCAAAGAGGATGGCCGCCTGAAGCGCTGCATCCAGCAGACTCGGATGAAGCCGATATTGTTCTCCTGTTTCCCAAATACAAGACGGCAGCGCGAGCTTGGCAAGTGCTTGCTCCCGCCCCAAGTACATTTCTTGTATCCCTTGATGACTCGGCCCATATTCAAGGCCCAGCTTTCGCAATCGTTCATAGCAAGCTGCAGCGCTCAATAATCGGCCGCCGCCTTGTGTCTGCACAGCACTAAGATTCAGATTGGCCCCGGCGAGGCCTGTCTGTATGGACGCCCTGCCGCATCCGCATACAACAGTCCGGTTGTCCACCGGCTCCTCGTAATAAATTTCATACCGGATGTCGCCGTTATTGTCCGGGTATAGAGCGGTATGAACCGTGACCGCCTCTTGGCCTACGCGAATCGGGTTCATCCAAACGACGTTTCTTAGCGTAAATCCTTCCTGACTTTGCGCAAGCAGCCCTCCGGCTTGCCGCACCGCCGCTCCGGCCATTTCCAAATAAGCGGCGCCGGGAAGCACCATGCTGCCTTTCACTTGATGATCGGCGAGAAAAAACTCCCGCCCGCTGAAGACCGAGCTGAACTGCAGTGTATGAGCGCCGGAACGATTTCGGTGCAGCAGAGGATGGAGCATGACGTCGCCCTCCGCCCCTGCCCCCTGCACGGACCGATGGTTGGACAAGCGAAACGTTTTCCGCTGAAAAGCATAAAGCGGCAAGCTGATTTTGGCATACTTTTTGTCGCTGTTCAGCTTGGTCAAGCCCATGTCCGAATCGCAGAGCCAAAGCTTGAGCGCGTTCTCCATGAAAGGCCGGTCCAGCTTCAGGCAAGTGATTGGCGCCCCAGCTTCCATCTGCGCCGCTGCAGCCGACAAGATTTGATCCGTATCGTCATCCGCATGAATAAAGGATTCCAGCCATTGTCCGTTATTATGGGCAACGCCGGCAAGCCTGCTATGTTCTTTAATAACCGAATAGGGGCGGCCCGGTTTTATTTTGCTCCAGTTGCGGTTCATGACAGCCGCCGCTTCCCGAAAATCTTGACGGCCGTCCGCAGCGAGCCGCACCGCCATTTGTTTCGTGATCACATCGTCCGCCAGCAAATCGAGCAGTTCGTAAAACGGCGGATGATCAAATTGCCGCTGCTCCTGCAGGTCCCATTTCCGGTTCAATTTTTGGATGGAACTTGCAATCATCAGCATCAACAGCCGCTTCGCCTCCGCCGGATTGGAAAGTTCAGCCGCTTCGGTAACTCCGGCAGCCCCTTCGTCCAGCCACCTTTTGCTATTTGCCCCTGTGACGGATTGAATCGCCGTATGCCACTCATCCATCAACGTTTTAAACGTGTATTGATTCGCGTACAGCTGTTTTGCCTTGTCCATCAATTGCGCATGCACGCCGTCGTACCGGTTATCGGCAATATGCCTCAGCGCGCAAACGATTTTCTCCACATACGCTTCATCAAAAGCATAAGGCATCAGCATCTGTCCGCCGGATCTATACAGCGGGATGGACGGCCTTCCCGGTTGGAGGTCGTCGCGCTTCTTATGACCGGTGAGGACGGCAACGATGTCGTCCAGGGAGAGCATGCCGCTGACCGCCAGGCTGACCCATGCTCCCGACTTCGATCCCGCCGCGCAGGCCGGAGACCATCCGAGCTCCATCAGAGCCGATGCATGGATATAACCGGCTGCGAACAAATAGAGTTCCCGATATTCGCCGCTCCACGTATTGTCATAAAACCCGCGCGCGATGCCGCTCTCTATTCCCAGCTTCCTAAGGACGGCGATGAATTGTTCCTCTTTTCTCTTCAGCAGAACACTTTCCGCCCCGTTCCAGCCGATATCTCTGTAGCCCTGCCACTTCGGATCGTCAACGTGCAAGCACCAGAGCCGTTCCGCTGCGCGCGAGATGCCGGCGTTTTGTTCCAGCAGCGCGCATATATCCTGCTTGCTCTCTACCAACCCGCCAACCCGGTATTGGAACGACTCGCGTCCCATAAGCACCGACATGCATAGATCGTCCAGTTCGACCTCATTCATGAACTCCGCGCTTGCCGTCCACTGCTTCCAATCGGCGATGATCCGCTTCAGACTTTCCTCGCTTTTGGCCGATAAAACGAACAGCCTGCCACCGGCCGAAGCGTCGGCTTTGCCGCTCTTGCTCTTCCTTTTTTTGGCTGCATTCGGCGCTTCCTTGTATTGCTCGAGCAGGACATGCGCATTGACTCCGCCGAAACCGAATGAACTGACCCCCGCTCTCAGGGGCTGTCCCTCTTCCCTGCTCCGCCATTCGCTTGACTCGGTTGCGATCTCAAAAGGAGTTGCCGCGAAATCGATGATCGGATTCGGCACCTTGACGTTAAGGGATGCAGGGATGGTCCGATGCTTCATCATCATGAGAACTTTTATGATTCCGGCCATCCCCGCCGCACTTTCCAAGTGGCCGATATTCGTTTTGACCGAGCCGATTTTGCAAAATCCGCAGTCTCCCGTATCCTGGCGAAATGCCTGGGTTAAAGCTTCTACCTCGATCGGATCGCCGAGCGAAGTTCCCGTCCCGTGCGCTTCGACATACGTCACCGTCTCGGGCCGAATGCCCGCCGACTTGTATGCACTTAGAATGACATCGCGCTGCGCTTGGACTTTCGGCGCTGTTATCGACGGGCTTTTGCCGACGTGATTGACGGCGGAACCTTTGACAATACCATAGATGCGGTTGCCTTCCTCCACGGCTTGATCGAGCCGCTGCAGCAGCAGCACGCCTACCCCGTCTCCCGGAACGTAACCGTTGGCATCTTTATCGAACGTCTTGCACTGCCCATCCGGACTCAGCATCCTCGACTTGGAGAAAGAAACATATTTCAACGGATGGAGATTCAAGTTCACCGCTGAAGCGAAAGCGTAATCGCATTCTCCCTGCAGCAAAGCGCGCCGGGCTTCATGAACGGCGACCAGCGACGAGGCGCAGGCCGCGTTGATGGGCATGCTCGTTCCCCGCAAGTGGAATGCATACGAGATCCGATTGGCGAGCAGACTCTCGTAGGTGCCCAGGCAGGCGTAGCTGTCTGCTGCGGACGCACCGCAACCGCTCAGCTTCTGAAGATAATCGGGCGACATGATTCCCGCGTACACGGAAGTCACCCGTTCCTGAAGCAACCGAAGGGGGATGCCCGAATCTTCGATGCAGCGCCACGTCTCCTCCAACAGCAATCTGTGCTGCGGGTCCATACTGACGGCTTCGCGGGGCGATAAATGAAAAAAACGATGATCAAAGTCATACACGTTATCAAGCGAACCGCACCACTTGCTGTTGCTTTTACCGGCTTCATCGACATCCGGGGAATAGTAATCCTGTACATTCCATCGGTCCGGGGGAATTTCCCGGATCGAATTCATCCCGGATACAAGATTTGTCCAAAACTGACGATATCCATCGGCATCGGGAAACCGGCAAGACACTCCTACAACCGCGATATCCACACGATTCAAAGTCATTCTCCTCTCCTTTCCGTAACTTGGACTTCGTCGTAAGCGTTACGGTTTCATCAGCCCGGCGAAGCGGAGCAAATGAGAAAACGAGGGCGGTTTATCGCTGTACCCGGATGTCGTGAGCATTTGCTCTTTCAGCAAATTCGGACAGTTTCCCATTCGACGGAAGGCAGCGTTGCGCATTTTGACGAAAGCTGCGTTTTTCACGAACCAGCAAAACGTGTGGGCGGTGCTGTTCTGCTGAATTAACCGGACGTATTTGCGCCTCTTCTTTTCATACGAACGCAGCGTATTTTCGGAATAATCGCCGGTGCTCAGCGCCGCTTCCAGCGTGCCCGCCAGCTCCATCGCCCCTTGGATCGCCAAATTCATCCCTTGCCCGAGCGCCGGACTTAAAGCATGACAGGCGTCTCCCAGCAGAACGGCTCCGTCTACCGCCCATTTTGGAGTATGCAAATAAAAAGCCGGTACGGACTGCACCTGCTTAAAGTCGGCGATTTGGGCCACCTCATCTTTCAGCCTGGGGTATAGGGAATGCAGCAGTGCTTGCAAAGCTTCGATGCCTTCGTCTTTGATTTTCTGCCATAAGTCTTTGCGGAGCGCCAAATATACCCGAACCCGGTTATCAGGCAGCGGAAATGCGCCGCAGCTGACGCCCTGTCCAAAATAAAAGCTGGCTTCGGCCTCCGGAGGTATTGCCGTATGAAGCGTAAAAACGAACATTTTGGCCTTCTTCTCTTCATAAGGATAAAGATTGTATTTCAGGGCCAACTGCTCCCTGATCTTCGATTTGATTCCGTCCGAGCCGACCAGCACTTTGCAGGTGATCCTCACGGTCCCCTCGTCCGAACCAGCCATAACTCCCGCCACCCTGCCATTCGCATAGACAAGCTTCTCGGCGTTAACGCCGGGATAAAAACGGACGTTCGGAAGAGCGGTTGCCGCATTGATAACGCCTTCGTGTATTTTTCGGTGCTCCCCGTTCAGTGCATATTTGACCGGCATATCCAGGTCGGCGTAGTTTCCGGTAAAGCACTTAACGCCGCCTATCGTACCGTAGTTGACCTTTGTCACCGTAGCGCAGTGCCGGCTAATGTCGGGCAGCACTCCCAGCCTGTTCAAAATATCGATGGTAACCGGTTGGAGAAAGTCTCCTTTCGGTATGTTTTGGAATCGCTTTAAACGATCAATCAGCGTAACGTTATAGCCTTTCCTGCCCATGGCAAGCGCCAATGTCGCCCCTGAAATACCTGCGCCGACAATCAATACGTCCGTGTCGATCTGCATACTCTCACTCCTCGCGTACGTGATATTCGATTCATGCTTATCCGGTGCGGAACAAACGTCTGTTCAGAAGCTGCGCCGTCTCCTTCATCAAGGTTTCACCGATGACATCGACATGCCTTTGCTGCCAACGTTCCATCGGAGTCCCAAGCACCCATTGATTAAACGCTCCCAAAGCCGGCCCGCAGTAAACCTGGTAATCGACCTTCGCATCCGCGTCTCCTTGCAGCGCCAGCTTCGTTGCATGGGAAAAATACCATTTGAACAACAACGCCATTTTCGCTTTCGGGCTTCGCTCGGCTTGCTCAATTTCCCCCGCGCTATGCGTCTGCTTGACTTCCGCATAGATGTCTTCAAAGCTCTTTTTGAAATATTGGTCCTGAAGCCGCGATTTCGTCTTCTCGTCGATCTCGTCAATACTGTCGTGCTGACGGTATAACTCATACAATTTATTGGCTCTGGCCGGAAAATAAACGCCTTTTTTGAGCACCTGCACTTTCGCTCCGAGCTCAAACATCTCTCCGGCAGGCGCATATGCCGTATCCTGCACATTGATCTGCTGAAGCAAATCTTTGACCGCTGCGCTCGTGCCGGCCTCCACGGTACACTGATTGATGGAGCCGGTCAGAATGAAATCGGCACCCATGACAAAAACAGCCGCAGAGGCCTCGGGGGTTCCGATCCCTCCCGCCGCTCCGACTCTGATTTTTCGGGCATACCGGTGCTTGGCCATCATCGTTTGGCGAAGTGCAAGCATGGCCGGCAGCAGCGCCATCGCCGCCGCACCGTCCGTATATCCCGCGGAATCGGCTTCAGCGCAAATATCGTCCGCCATCGGCACTCTTCTTGCCCATTCCGCCTGGTCCTCCGTAATTTTCCGCTCGCGGAGCAGCTTGTCCAAAATAGGATCGGGGGCGGGACTCATAAACAATGCCGCGATTTCCGGCCGGGAGCATTTGGCGATGATTTTATGCGACGATGCGATGCTTCCGTCGCGATTGCGGGACAAGCCCATTGTCCGGTATCTTACGAGCGCCGGCGTCATGGTCAAGAAACCTTTGGCCTCCACCCGGGTAACCTGTCGTCTCAAGAGCAGATCCACAATAGCGTCTTCCATTTCCGGCTGGCTCTGATTATGCACCACGTTCAGACCGTAAGGCTGGTTGTCCGCAAGCTCCCGCTGTATGGATAACAGTTCGGCTTCGATGTCGGCGATTTGCATTCCTCCGGTGCCCAGAAACCCCATCATTCCCGCTTTTGCAAGACATACGACCATTTCCTTCGAGGAGATGCCGCCGTGCATCCCGCCTGCGATATAAGCCAGCCTCAGCCCGTAGTCTTCTTTGAATTCGGCGCAGCCCAAATTATCCGCGGTAAAAAGCTGCGGATGTCCGGCCGCATGTTCCTCGCCGTTCGGCGGCGCCTGAACTTCTTCCTGTTCGTGTTCCTCCACGACAAGAGGGGCCGCGTCTCTTTGAATGGCTTGCACCAATTTGGCGACAGCAGAACCGGGGCCAATTTGAACAATATCCGAGACCCCTCTGCCCATCATATAGCGGATGCTGTCCGTCCACTGCACGGGAGATGTGATCTGCTCCACCATATTTTCAATAATCGTTGCGGCGGTATAAGGTCTGGCCCGCACATTGGAAATCACCGGAATATGCGGTGCGGCAAATGCAAAGCGCCGCACATAATCGGCAAACTGCCGCTTAGCCGATTCCATGTAGCGGGAATGAAATGCGCCGCTTACATTCAAAACTACATAATTGACGGCTCCGGCTGATTCGAAAACGGATTGCGCTGCGACGATATCGTCTTTGGGTCCGGAAAGTACGATTTGCGAAGGACTGTTGATATTGGCGATATCGATCGTTTCCAGCCGATGGTCCCGCAATACTTGCAGCACCTTGTCATAGGCAAGACCCAACACAGCCGCCATGCCGCCGCCGGCAGCCTTGCTCATTAATTCCCCCCTGAATTTGACCAGCTGCAGCCCGGTTGCGAAGTCGAACACCCCCGCAGCGAGCAACGCGTTGAACTCACCCAGACTGTGACCGGCCGTATAATCCGGAGATATGCCGGTTTCCTGCAAAGTCTGATAATAGGTCAAAGCATTCACGACGTACAAAGCAGGTTGTGTATATTCCGTACGGTTCAGCCGTCCTTCGACATCCCGCAAACATAAATTCGCTATAGAGTAGCCCAGCACTTCATCTGAGACTGCAACGAGCTCCGGAAATTGCCCGAAAAGTTGTTGACCCATCCCCTTAAACTGCGATCCTTGACCTGGAAATACGTACGCTTTCATAACTCGCCTTCCTCCTTGGACAACGGGTTCAATTGTTCGAAATTTTGCGCACAGGTTCCGCATACCTTCTTCTTCTTTCATAAAAGGGGCCAATAAGATAACGGTTTCCGATAATGAATCGGGTTTGAAATTCCGTCTGACGAATCCGGCCAGCGTGCCGCCCGGTCCCACATCCGCATAGGTGTGCGGACCTAGCGCTTCAAGCTTTTCCGCCGCTTCGCGGAAACGTATAGGCTTTCTCGCAACCTGCCAAAAATGGTCCGGCTCTATTTCACTGGCAAAGCCGCCGAGCATGCAAGACATGTAGGGAATTCGCGGCTTTTGAAAGATAAACCGGCGCAAATAATCGACGTAGGAGCGCTCCGCCCGATCAATGAGGCCGGAGTGGAAAGCGAACGATACCGGAAGCATCTGACTGACCACCGACCTGCTTGCCAACCAGCTCCCGATGTGCGAGAGCGCTTCATGCGGCCCGGAAATAACAAAATGCCCGTCATAATTGACGGACACCAGCGTACAATTTTCAATTCCGGGGATTTGTTCGTATAATGAATGATGAGCGAGCACGGCAAGCATAGAACCCGGGCTGCAATACCGCTCAAAGCATTTAGCCTGCTCAATGACGCATCTAAGCGCATCTTCCGCGGATAAAATGCCCGATACCGCAGCGGCGGCGAATTCGCCGAGACTGCTGCCAAGCACGTAATCGGGCCGCACCCCCTCAGCTATTAATGCTTGAGCCAATGCGAACTCTACCATAAAAATAGCAGGATGAGAGATCAGCGTCCTCGTGAAGGACGTACCGGGGGAACCATTCTTATAAAGATGCTGCACGATGGATTCTCCGCTCAGCTCAATTGCCAGCTTGTCCAGCTCGGACATCGTGCTGTTAAAGCGAACGTTGCCGACGAACAGCTGCCTGCCCATTTGGTAGTAATGAGACCCTTGGCCCGAAAACATGAACACAACCGAATTTTCCAGCGCAGATCCCTCCATATATCGGCATAGCTTCGCCCTATCATCTGTATGTAACATACACACTACGAAAACGTTATATGTCTTCAGAGCTGCTCCAACGTACCGAGGCATCGTTTGGATTCACTTCTGAATTTTGGAAATTGCACCAAACCGAGTTCAATGAACCCCCAGCATATCCAACACATGAATCCCTACATCAAAGCATACTCTCTTCCGCATAAACTCTACTGAAATTCGCGCCCTATTCTTGCGTCTATCGATTTTCTCGATGATTGCTTCCTTCCCTTTAAGCGGGCCGTCGCAAACTGTCACTTTGGAGTTCTCTACGTATACAGTCGAATATCCGATCGTTGCGTTACTATCAATGAGCTGCGTAATTAAAGCCATTTCCTGCTCTTCAATTTTGAAAAATAAGTTCGATTCCTGCGCGGCATCCATACCGCTTTCCAGCAAGCTCTCTCTTGCGTCCATCCTGTTATACTTATTTAAAAGCCGATAGCACTTCGGAATTTGTTTTAGCTCATAGTAAGAATTCACGTTCATCCGGGTTTTAATCAGCACATAACCGGGAAACATCGTTTTGCAAACTTCGTATGCCCTTCCTTGTTTACGTTCCTGGAGCTTTCGTTTCGGCACGATCGCACTGAGCTCCGATTCGTCGAAAATACGGCGGATTCTCGTGCGAACAAAGTCTTCTTTTCCCGTTTCGACAAATAATGCATACCAATCCATCAACTCTCCCCTTTCGTGCTTTATTGAAGTTTTCAAATCAACATTAATTTAATATAAAATATTTAAATTATGTAATTATATAGGATGTTATCATAATATCTAGAGCATGGTCAAATGTTCTCACAAAACTTAAGCATTGCTTTGCCGGGGCCTCCGTCCGAGGCATTCATTTCCCTCATTCCTTCTCTAGCGTCACTGTTACTATTGTAAGAATGCCGTCGGGCGTTGAACATGTGCGATTCTATGAGTTTTATGGGCAATTTTACTTCATTAATTCGCTTGGGCGATTCGCAACCCACTTTTTCGGTAATTTCGCAGCGGCGAGGTTTGTGCTTGTTAGCAGTTTCCCTATAAGTTTGTACAATAGCAATCTAAAAGAAATCCAGCTGCCACTTATATGCTATAATGGTGTAGGTAAAATCATTTTGCAGTGTATGGCTCGTGGTAGTATTTGAGAATAATCATTCAGGGAGGCTATGCAATGGGAACAGATAAACCGGTAATAACAGTAGAAGCGATCGTTCATTCTCCTGTCGAAAGCGTATGGAAGTATTGGACTGATCCGAAGCATATCACGCAATGGAATACGGCTTCCGATGACTGGCACACGCCATACGCCGAGAACGATCTGAAGGCGGGCGGTAAATTCGTCTCGAGAATGGAAGCCAAAGACGGCAGCGTCGGATTTGATTTCGGCGGAGTATACGACGAGGTGAACATTAACGAGAGCATCTCCTATACGATGGCCGACGGTAGAAAAGTGAAGATCGATTTTATTCGCCAAGACAGCGACACGAAAATCATCGAATCGTTCGAAGCGGAAGAGACCCACGCTATCGAGATGCAGCAAGCCGGATGGCAAGCGATTTTAGACAACTTCAAAAAATATGCGGAAACAGCTAAAGAAGAATAAAAAACTTCGCAGCCTTGAAAGCGCATGCCGATGTCGGCATGCGCTTCTAAGTTCACTCTATGGGTAGCCAGCTATTCGCGTTATTTAGCGGCTTCCCCTCTTTACAGACTTTCTCTGGTGTACATGTTCTGATCCTGCAATCGAATCAGTACCTTGCCAAATCGGCCGCCCTGCCGGATTTCCACGTTGTCTAACGGGTAAGTCCGTTCCAAATAGTCGGAGACGATTTGCCGGTTCCGATCATCCGCAGGCAGACCCCAAATTTTAAGCCAGTCCATAACTTCCATGAGCGCCGTTTCTCTGGAGACCTCCCTGGTTTTCATCTCCCGGGTGACCAGCGATTCATAGGAATAGCCTTTGAGATATAATAGATGTTGCAAATAAGCCATCTCCAGATGTTCGGTTTTCTGAGGCTGATCGGTGACCAAAGTCCAAACCTCGTTCACCAGACTGTGTTCCCTGGAGCCGGCAGTCAGACTGATATAGCAAAACTGCCGCGCGCAGCTCAGTACCTTCGCTACACTCTCCCAATCGACAATAACCGGGCACATGGAGACAAATACCAAATCAAAGGCTTTCCCCCACCCCTTTGCTTCAATATTAATGTTTTCGAACGGCTCAGTCACCACCTCAACTTTTCCGTTTGTTAATCCAGCCGTGTTTTCTTTCAGGAGTTCGACCAAAGGAAGACAAGGCTCTACGGAAGTAACAGTCGCCCCTCTCTCCGCAAACGGCACTGTAAATCCGCCCGAGGCTGCACCAATGTCTAAAATCGAACGATCTTTGAATGTCACACCCTGTCCTTCCAGCCAATTCATAATCCGTTTTGTTCTTTGTCTGCCTTCTTCGTTAAACGCCTCCTCGTTGAATGACTTTGCCCTATGGTCGAAACTGTGAGCTGCATCCATTCCGGCTTTTTTCATCTTGTTCACTGCCGTATTCATATCTTCCTTCCAAGCCTTTTCCCAAACGGTTTCGTTAAAAAAATCGTTCGACATGGTCCGTATCCCCTCTCATTTGTTTTCTAAATTATCTGCTTTCCGTGACTTAAGGTTGAGCTGAAGCAAATGGGATTAAAAAAGCATGTAAACACCCCCCGGTGCAATGGCAGTTAATGTCAGAATGCAGCATGAATCCCTTGAAGCATGTTCACGGGAAAGGATAATGAACTATAACCTGCTGTTAAAGTCATCATTGTGATTAGCAAGGCAAGCTACGGACAGCTTGAGTTGACGCTTAATAAATAGGGAAACAATAAATATATTAAAGACATATTATATCTTTGATTCACCATGGAATTTCAACGGCTATCAAATCATGTAGGAGCTAAGATGGTTTTGGATTGCATCTAATCTGAACCTGCACGAGCAAATCATAGACATTATATATCCACAATATATTTTAAATTTTCGTTTGTCAACGGCTATACCATATTTTTTTCCAAAGTGTTCCAAAGTGTGATGAATTGTTTATTGTTTTGTGATCTTTTTACAGCCTCGTTTGAGATATTGATTTGTTAAAATTCTTCTTGCGGATACGGACGGCAAATACCGCGGATAACGACTCGTCCTACGCAGAAACGGATGAAGGAGGTATTCACTCGCACGTTCGAGGATCTTGTCTACGGCTCCATGTGCTGCTATGAAGAATGCAAAAAAAATCGCTTAAAGCTAACGGATTTCATTCCGGTTACGCCTTGAGCAAACGAAAGGAATGGGTATAAGATGAAAAAATTTTTTGGATTACTTCTGTCGTTGGCATTGGTTCTAAGTCTGATTGCGCCTGCAGCAACTGCGAAAACAAAAGAGAATAATGATGCATCCAAGGACAAAAGCATACATGTTCAAATCGTTTTATTCGATGGTTTCGATCTGCTGGACGCCTTAGCACCCTATGAAGTGTTCGCTGCCGCGGGAATGTATTCAGAAGGGGCGCTTACGGTGGAATTGGTATCCGCGGAGGGTCGGCGTTCTGTCCCCAGCGGTTTGAATGGGCCCGCCCTCGAAGCGAAAGCCGTCTTAGACCCAAATCGTCCGGGAATTATTTTGGTGCCTGGAGCTTCGGGTAAGCCGGCGGGAAATTCGGAAGATTCCATTCCGAATGTATTAAGGCAGGCCATGAAGACAAGCTTACCGGACATCATGAAACAAGCTTTTGACAATGAGGAAGTCACTGTAGCTACAGTATGCGGAGGCTCATTGCTGCTTGCTATGAAAGGTTTGTTGAAAGACAGGCATGCCGTTACCAATCATATCGGCATGGCTGCGTTACAAGCGGCCGGCGCCATTGCGGTTGATGCAAGAGTCGTTGAAGATGGTCCTCGCCTCGTGAGCGGGGGAGGCGTAACTTCGGGACTTGACGTGGCTTTGTATTTGGTTGAGCGTGAGTTAGGGCCCCAAATTGCGAATGCCGTAGAAAAGTTATTCGAGTATGAGCGAAGAGGCACGGTGTGGCGAGCGGAAGGCATCGCGCCGATCGACTTTGAGAAGAGTCAGAGAGCATCTGAAAAAGAATAACCGGCTGCTAATTCCGTGGGTAACGCCGACAAGTGAGGAATCGAGGCGATCGTCCTACATCGTTCGGTTCGCCCAAGATGCTAGTTCGAACGTCTAGCGGAAATAGCGGTCATAAGTTTACATAACAAATACTATGTAAACTCATGACCGCTATGGATGTCCTCATTCCGAGGTTGGGACGACGCCTCTTGGTCCGCTCTCCCACTCCCCCTCCGTTCATCCGAGCCGAATCTTCGCACCAAAACTGATCGCAGCCATCCCCGCTTTCGGCGCAATGGACACCGAGTTGACGATCTTGTAAGGGGAATAGGACCACTGATACGGATCGTATGTTTTGATGAGCTCACCGCTGGAGTATTTTCTGACTTGGACGACTGGGGATGCATACAACCACATTTCGTCGCGTTCTTCGTCGATCCAGATGTGATCCACGTCCGCTGCTCCGTGGTCGATCAGCACGTCCTCATCGTCGCAGCCGATGCGGTATCTGACGATGCTGGACGGTGCATTATGCTTATAACGGGCCACGACGATACGGTCCTGCGAATCCAAACAGAGCGCGCAGCATACCCGACCTCCCAGCATCGGGATGTCCTCGGTGCGGCTGCCGTCCGCCAAATACACGATCCGGACGGCTTTACCGGCGGCAAAGAACAGCTTTTGGCCGTCCCGGCTGAAGGCAATCGTTTGCGTCATCCCTACACGCGAAGGCAGGCCGAGCCAAACGAAATCCTCTTCCTCATACAAGCGTTGTCCGGCTTCCACGTCCCATACCGTCATCCGCTTTCCGAATAAACCGACAGCGAGCCTCGTTTCATCAGGGCTCATGGCGATCGCCGCGATCTTGCTCTCATCCTCAAACGTATGCTGAAGAATGACGCGCCCGCTGCGGAAGTCGATGCAGTAGAACGTACGGTAAGGCTCCGGAATGGGATACCCGTCGTCACCCTGCGGATCGTAGCTTCCCGCGGTCGGTACGGCAATCAAATACCTGCCGGTTGCGCTAAACGTTACGTGAGTATATTCCTTATAGTAAGCATTCATGTCCAGTTGCTCCCAGTCCAAGCCGGGGCAGGCATACGCTGCATGAAGCTTTCGTTCCTGCAGATCGTATACCTTGACCATACCGACCCCTAAGCCCACCGCCAGATAACGGGAGTCCGGGCTAAAAGCGAGTCCGGCTTCTCCCGCTTTCTCTTCTTCATACAGCGCCTTGTTGTCGGAAAAAGAGGCCTCTTCCCTTCCATTGACGGTACTCAGCAGCTTCAGTTCTCCGTCTTGATGCATCACGGCCGCTAATTTGCCATCGGCGTTCAGGCACAACTGCTCGATCTGACCGTCATATTCTCCGATCTCGACAAAAGCCCGGCGCCCGGCGCGCAGCGCCCTGAAATCGAGCCGGCTTCTTTCCTCGATTTTGCGGCGAAGGTCGCCTATCGGTCCGCCAAACAAAGCTTCCTCCTCCAGAGACATTTCAGACAATTTGCGTCTGGCGTCTATGACGTCGTAATCCAAATAATCGGCCAGCGCCAAAAAATATTTGATCCGGACATCCCATACGGGAAGCAGGCCGCCATACGCCAACGATCTGCCCATACTGCGCAGCCCCTGTTCCCTCTCTTCCGGCGGACCGAACAGGGAGACGGCGTCTTGCAGCACATTCCTCATGACCCTGATATCGTGACCTATCTCCTCTTGTTCCGCCATGCTGGAGAGCATCCGCTCGAACCGTTCCGCAGCTTGTCTGGCTACAGCGAATTGTTCACCAAGAATGGCGGCTTCCGCATAGTAATAAAGGCAGCAGAGAGCCGCTTGCCGCAGCGCAGGATCTTCCGGGTTCCTGAAGTCCGCTTTCCATATCGGGCCGAGCAAGTCCAAAGTTTCCTCATACTTCCCAGCCCTGTTGCATTCCTTCGCTGCAACCTTCAGCTGTTCCATGCCTTAGTCCGCCTCGCTTTTCGATTGTCTCAAATAGCTGTATGCCTGCTTCAAAGGAATTTGGAGGGCATCCGCAATATCCTTTATTTTCATCCCTTGCCCGCTCATCGACTTGATTGTCCGGATTACAGTTTCTTCCTGTTGTCGTGCGGACCGGTAGCACGGCGCGAGCAGGGCTTTCCAGGCATCGGCATGGGCATATTCGTCTGCCGCCGCAATTTCCGCGACGACAGCGTCCAGATCGGCGCAGGCGACGGGCACGTTCGTCCGCTCCGGATTTTTGTCTGTCATCAATAGTCTGATCTTCGCAATCGCGTCCTTGCATTGTCCCATCGAGCCGGCGATGTAGCTGCCCGCCCCCCATTCCTCCATTCCGTGCATAAGGCAGGCGACGGGCTGTCCGGCTTCGCAAGTATCTACAATGACCGGGTCGCCGGTGAGATCGACACAGCCGATAACGATCCATCCCGGCTGCCAGGCTCCTTCTTCGTCCGAGGCCAAACGATTGCCCTCCGTATCTACGCTGTAGCCGATTTGTTCACGTTCCAGCTCATCCGGACCATAAATCGAAATATCGATAAATTCCGAAGCACGGTCGCATTCCCATTTTAGTTGCTTTAACTGCTCTTTCCATGCGGCATCAATGCCCATTTCCTATAGCTCCTTCCGGGTTCGATTCCGGAATGCGGCGAGCATGGGCTTCGCCATGTTCGTTTAACATTCCATGTGCGTCTTTATTATCTCTTGCGTATAAACCTTTTTCAACAATGCCGTTCTCAACATAGACCTAATCCCTCCTCCACCTGTATAAATGAATTTCGATTTGTCCGAATCCGGCCGATAAGAAACTGTTATCCCAACCTATTTCGACAAATTTTGTGCATGATCATGCTAATTTTCTGCCAGATCATGAAATCGTAAGGCTTGAAAGAGTAAAATATTGTATTATTTGGGCGTGAGAGGTTAGCACTTCTCAAACTACACTATAAGAAGAGGTGAAGCTCTTATGAGAAAAACATTTGTTGTTCTTGCCACTACCGCAACTCTGCTGGCAAGCGTGTTGGCGCCGGCGGCAAGTTTTGCATCAGATTATTTTTACGAGCGGGAAAGAAATAACAATCGTACTACGGCAGATCGAGTCAGCGTTCCGGTTACCATTTTTGGAGAACGGAATGATGTAGATGGTGAGAATGACGAGGACTTTTTTGTCTTTAAAGCTCCATCTTCGGGAATATACGAATTTGACATGCGAGTAGGCTCAGAAACCGACCAAGACCTTTACCTTTATGATCAAACCGGTGAGCACCAGATTGCACATTCATTTAAAAGTAAAGGCCGGGACGAGTATTTTTCAGTATTTCTTAACGAAGGAAGAGAGTATTATGTAAAGGTTAAGCACATTTCGGGCAATGAAAATTATACCTTGAACATCAATTCGTAAAAATTTGGACTTCGATTGCCAGCCGGTTCCTTTGTTAGATACAAGGACTGGCTTTTTTTTCGTCCCCCGCCAGCCTTCCGCAAGCGGCGGGGGCAGTCAGCGGTGCGCTACAGCAGCTCCTCCTCTTGTTAGCCTTTAACCGCACCCGATGCCAAACCGGTAATAAAGTATCGCTGCAAAAACAAATATAACAAGGATATGGGCAGCGCAGCGATCAGCGAGCCGGCCGCCACCCAGCCTACATTGTTCGTATTCGGACCGAAAAACGTTGCCAATGCCACAGTAACGGTGCGCATTTCGCCCTTTTGCAAAAAGAACAGCGAGAACCTGTAATCGTTCCAAATTCCAACTCCCGCCAAAATAATAACGGTCGCCGTGATCGGCTTCAGCAAAGGCAAAATCAACTGAAAAAACAAGCGCAGCCGTCCCAAGCCGTCGATCATGCCCGCCTCGTCCAATTCCCGCGGTATCGTGCCTATGAACCCCGTATATAAAAAGATGGTCGTCGGTAAATTGAAGGTTAAATGAAGAAGGATGATGCCCCAATACGTATTCATGCCTTGAATATCGATGAAAAATTTATACAAGGGCACAAGTATGGTCAAGGGCGGAATAATGAGCGCCGAGATAAACAACATATACATGGCTTTGTTCAGCTTGGTTTGATTGCGCGCCAACGGATAAGATGCACAAGCCCCGACGATGACGATCAGCAGCAGCGACACAGTCGTAATGAAGATGTTGTTGAAGAAAGCCTGACCTAAATTCGACCCGCTCCAGGAATCCGTGAAATTGCTCCAATCAATCGTTTTCGGCAGCAGCCATTTGGAGCTTAAATCACTCATCGGCTTCAGCGCAGTCGTCACTAATATATAGAAAGGAAGTATGTGTATAAAGGCAATGGCCAACGATAAAAGGAAAGCTGCCTTGTTGCTTTTCTTCATGCTTGTATCTCCCTTCTGCGCAGGAAGGTTAGTGAGAAGACACTCACAATCATGATGATAACGAACATCAGATTGCCAAGAGTAGCCGCATATCCCGCATCTTGCGATCCGAAGTAGCTTTTGTACATCAGAGTCGATAACGATTGAGAGGCGAAGCCCGGTCCGCCTTTCGTGAGCGCCGTGATGACATCGAACAGCTGAAGTCCTCCGATCAGATTAAGTACGACGTTAATCGTAATGGAAGGCGCCAGCAGCGGCAGCGTGATGCGGAAGAAATTTTGCCAAGCCGTGGCCCCGTCGATCGACGAAGCTTCATAATAATCTTTGGAGATCGACTGTAATCCCGCCAAGTAAACGATCATGGCAACACCTAAGTATTGGTAGGTATTCACAAGTGTAATGATCCATACATTCAGGGACGAATTTGCCAGCAGATCGACCGGTTGATCCATAAACAGCATGATCACGTCGTTAAGTGCCCCACCCCTGTACTGAAAGAAAAAGTACCAAATGTACCCCATAATGAGCGGACTCACAATGACCGGCAAATACACGATGGATCTGGTCAGTCCTCTGGTTTTGATATTCTGGTTCAGCAAAATGGCATACAGAAGCCCTATCACATTTTGCAGCAGCGTACTGCCAAATCCGTAAATGAACGTATTTTTCACAACAAGACCGATATTTTCATCAGTAAACAGCCGCTTGTAGTTATCGAACCCAATCCAGGAATAATCCTGCGAGAATCCGTCCCAATTGGTAAACGAGATTCGCACCCCTTGCAGAAAAGGGTACACGATAAACAATAGAAACAGCAGTAACGCCGGAACATACATGAGGTTCAACCAAAATAATGAATTCCGGTAGGAGCGCATGCTTGACCTCCTTCGTAATCAATAAGGGGGCATGGCGCCCCCTATTAGACGTATTTATTTTTGCTGCGCTTTTAAGCGTGCGACTTCCTTTTTCATCGTTTCCGAATACGCTTCGGGCGTTAATTTGCCTCCCAGAAGCTGTGCGGAGGCGGTTTGCAGAACGTCCCACATGCCGCTTGGCAGATACACGCGATCAAAATATGGGAATACGCGAATATCCTTATACTTATTGTAATACTCCGTAAAGACACCCAGATCCGGGTTTATGCCGTTCATACCCGCCGGCGTACCCGATGCTTCGGACAAGGCTTTCAAATTTTCCGGTTTCGCGAATTCGCGAATGACGTCCTTGGCCACTTCCAGGTTCTTGCCGTCTTTCCACGCTCCGATGGTGAAGCGTTCGCCGCCGGAGAACGTCGGTTCGTCGCCGTCAACCATGGCCGGCACCGGCATAATTCCGGCATGCACGTTCGGATTCATTTTCAGAGCGTCCGGGACAAAACCGGGGCCGCCGGTGACAAAAGCAATTTTGCCCTGCGCGAACAGGGAAGCCTTGTCGGCATCTTTTACGGTTAGCACATCCTGGTTCATCAGCTTCTTGTCGTATATTTCTTTAAATTTGGCCGCAAGCGGGGTCCAGTTCGCCCAATCAAATGACCCTTTCAACAGATCGTCGGCATAATTTTTGGGAGGGCTGATCAACAAGGAGGTTGCGTAATAATCGAAAAATTGTGCCAATGAGGCAGAATCCGGCGCCGAGAAAAAGAACGGGGCCACCTGACCGTTGCTTTCCTTCTTAATTTTCTCGCCGGCCGCTATCATTTCGTCCAGCGTTTTCGGCGGCTGAATGTTATATTTATCCAGCACGTCTTTATTGTACGTGATTCCGTCCTTTGCGGCATTGAGCGGCAGCACATACACTTTGCCTGCTTTATCCGTTACAATCGGCTTCATCGATTCGGAAATATCTTTTACCCAACTCTCTTGGGACAAGTCGGCGAGATATTTGCCGTAACGAATTTGCGACCACCCATGCGTATCAAATAAATCCGGCATGTCATTCGCAGCCATTTTCATCTTCAGAATGCTTTCATAGTCATTGCCGGGGAATTGAAGCTCGAAGCTCACATTTGGATGCTGCTTCGTATAGTCGTCCGTCACCTTTTTGTATACATTTTGAGTTGCTTTATCGTTCGCGGTAGAATAGATGGTTAATTTTATTCGCTCGCCGTTCGCTGCCGGTTTGCCGGACTCCGTTTGGGAGCAGCCGGTCAGGGTCATGGCTCCAGACATAACGAGCGACATTGTAAGCGCTGTCATTTTCTTCATATGGGAATACCTCCCTGGCGTATGAGTTTAATTTGATATGGATCCTGCGTTGACCGTTTTCGTGTTTTTTTATAGAATTAAATTGGACAATTTTTTTATCGGACCTCATGTTTCATGGGTCCTTTTTTTTATCTGCTGAAGGATTGCGCCCCCTCCTTTTCACGCTCATCAATTTCATTCATTGCATATGGCCCCTTCGTTCTTTCTTCTCACCCCCCTCAAAGAATTTACACCCGGATTTATGTTCCCCCGCAGCTTTCCCGGACAACAAGCCGGCTCGGGACAACAGACTTGAGCGGAACATCTCTTCCCTGAATTCTTTGGAGTACCATGTCCACGGCCGTTCTCCCCATCTGTTCGGTGTATATTTTGACGGTCGTTAGAGGAACTCTGGCAAACGACGCCATCTCGATATCATCGAAGCCAATGATCGCAACCTCGGAGGGCACAGAAACACCAACTTCATGCAGCGCCTTCAAAGCGCCGATCGCCATCGGGTCGCTGGCAAAGAAAATGGCTCTCGGCAGGTTACCTTGTTGAACCATGTCTTTTACCGTATGGTACCCGCCCATCGTCGACCAGTCCGACTGAAACATTCGTTCCGGGTTGAATATGCCCTTCTCCTTGGCGATCCGTTCAAAAGCAATTCTGCGGCTTTCCTTGACTTGAATTTTCTCGAATCCGAAACGGTGAATGAACTCATCTCCCCCGACAAAGCCAATATCCCGATAGCCCAACGCAAAAAAGTGATTCATTACCAAAGCCAAGGCTTGCTCGAAATCCGTGACAACCGAATCGTACTTATCCGAATCGGGACAGCAGTTGACGAAGACGATTCGCTCCGGACGGCTGTAGATTCGTTCGACCTCACTTGGGTCAATAGCTCCAATGACGATTAATCCGTCCAGCTCGTTTAGATTCCCATCCGGTTCCTGTGCCCCTAACCGATAAATCTGTGATAAGGTTAAATCCAATTCGGAGAAACGCATTTCAAGACCTTGCCGGATCGACAAAAAATAGGGATCCTCGTACTCCACTTCCGGCGAACACCAGATCAACACGCCAATCTTTACGTTGGCCGTTTTTTTGTCAACCGCCCCCTTTTTCTTACGAAGAGGCCTGTAATTCAATTGACTGGCTGCAGCGATAATCTTGTTACGCGTCTCGTCGGTTACCGATAACGTTTGGTCGTTCTGCAATACCCGCCATACCGTCGTAGTCGAGAAATTCGTTACTCTGGCAACATCCTTTATTGTAGGCATATAGATAGCTCCTGAATATAATTAATTTTACTTAATTTATCTTCATTATAAAACGCTTACAACATCCGTTTAATTCACAATTTCATTATTATAATGAATTTAACCTAAGTTAACGCAAAAATCAACACATGAAATACAGTAAAATAAATAATTTAATTTCACTAACACTACTTGGTCTCCACCATGAATTTTAGCTGCTAAAAAAAACAAAAACCTCGCATGAACGAGGTTTTGAAAGCAAATTCTTTTTAGCGAGTTTAAACGGATTACTAAACTCTCCGGCACAAAAGAAAAGAGATGCATTGTAGCATCTCCGTATGATTTCATCTGCTGCTATTTTTTTTCTATCATCGATGCATAACCGGCAGACCCGGGCCCACCGCTTAATTGAATGTAATATTCTCCGGTTCGAATGTATAAATCGGTATGAAGAGACTCTCCAGGTCGCAAAGTAAATTCAAAAATGGTTTTATCGGCAACGTACTTTATGACTCTTACAGTTAAGGGCTTGGTGCTATTAGGATCCGTATAAACGGAAAGCGCATAATATCTCCATATATTGTTGACCAAAACCCCCGATGCCGTATATTCCTGATTCGATCCTTTTGTAACGGAAATCGAATTTTCAAATGATTTGCTCGCCGCAGAAGCGTCTTTCAATGCCGTGTTGTTGATCGAAGCAAAATCGGTACCGGCAAAGCTTGCCGTCGGTGCCAATACGCTTGCCAGAAGAGTTGCGGAAGTACTTAATGCGATGAGTGTTTTCTTCATGCTATCATCCGCTCCTTAACGTTGGATAGTGAATTACAGCCTATTCATAGGCAGCTTTACTAGTCAATGTCAAAATAATAGATTGCTATCAGCTCTCGGACGTCATCATAAACTTTAACCGTGGCAGATCCCTTAGAAAGAGCTTTGACCACTCCGTTTTTGCAGTTGACTTTGACGACATCTCTATCCGAATTCGTACATCTTGCTCCGGAATCAATGTCCCATTCATCCCCTACGCTAATACCAACAAAATATTCCGGGGCTTTAGCCAGCGATCCATAGATATAATTGGTCTGCTCGGCCGCTTGCGCATTGGTGCTCTGAAAGCCGAAAACGAGAGGAAGGGCCAATGCCGATGCGAATAAAATATTTTTCAGACTCATCGTGTAAATACCTCCTTATTTTAGATCTATCCAAATCATACACGAAATAACTTTATTTGAGATTAATTGAAATGATCTTGCATGAAACCCGCGATATCCTGCACAAAAATTGTCGAATCTTGTTGTTCGCTACTACTCTCATCTTTACCAGACCTGACGATCATAGATTTAGTCAATGACAGCCGGAAGAATACATTCCTTAATCAGTGTCCACCTGTCGCGAGGATGAATGATGAATTGTGATGCGATGGCTACGACCAGGTCTTTTTCCGGAATGCAGCAGATGACATTTCCCCCATCGCCCAGTGCCATGTATGCAAAAACTCCGTCCTCTTCGCGCAACCACCATAAATAACCGTATTGATTGGGGTTCATCGTTGTTGATTCGTCAATCCATGTATTGGGAATCACCTGACGATTGTCCCAATTGCCACGGTTCAGATAGAGAAAACCAAAACGCGCCATATCACGGGGAGTCAGCGTAAGTCCCCAGCCTCCTGTGGAATGACCGCTGGGGTCTTTCACCCATCCTTTCACGTTTTTGCCGAACAAATCGTCAAACCCGAATGATTTCATTTTGTAATCCGGGATTTCCTTCATGCCGATCGGTTTAAATAATCGTTCATTCGCAAACTCACGGGCGCTTTTTCCTGTGCTGCGTGTGATGATGGCGGAAAGCAGGTGCGCCCCCGCGGTAGAATATTTAAAAGTCCCGATATTCCCTTTTTGGCCCAGCATTTCCAGGGTATACTTGATCCAGTCAGGCTGCATACACATCTTGTCCAGCGGTTCGTGCCAGTCCTCAAACGGATAGGGAGCCGTCATTGTAAGAAGATGGCGAATGGTGATTTCTCGTTTCTGCCGATCCGCAGCATCGGGAACATACTCAGGGAAAAAATCCAGCACCTTCTGGTCTGCATAGTTTATATAACCTGCATCTATAGCAATCCCGATGAGGGCAGATAGGATACTTTTCGTTACGGATGCCACATGGTGCGGTTCATCCGGGCCATAGCCATGATAATAGCTTTCATACGCCATAGATCCATTTCTCACGACAACAATACCGTTGATATTGCCATACTCGGATTTTATCTTAGGTTCAAGCTCTGAAAGCTTATCGGGGTCCATTCGCAAGGCTGCCGGTTCCGCAGCTTGCCATTCTGCCGTTGGCCAATAATTTCTTTGCATGATAGATACCTCTCTAAAGGGCGATATTTGTTTTGCTGTTATTTTTTCTTTACAGGAAAATATACCTCGGTCACATTCCCCTCGGGAGCGGTGACTTGATTGGGGTCGGTTACATATACTTCATACGGTGAATTCACCAATGCATATCCTTCATGTTCTACCCATTCCCTCAGCTTGGCATAGACCGATGTCAATTCGGAATAGGAGCCCTTGGCCACAGATTTCGCGCAAAGGCCTCCGGGCAAATCTCTCGTTCCCTTTACCGTCTCCTCGATCGGGATAGCAAACTCCGTATCATTGCCGGCTGGATTGTATTCGGGACTGTGATAAATCGTCATTGGCGTGCCAAGCAAGGTGAGTTTTTCAGTAGCAATCTTTTCATAGAGCCGGCTAAAATACGTTCCATATCCGGCAGCATAGTCGTCGCTGCTCATCCTCTGACGCATGTAGAGAATATTCTTGGGCCGGGTTTCCACCAGCTGTACTTCGATACGGTCAAGGTAGGACATGATTGGGATGCCCTTCTCTAAATTCATAATATCGCTGCTCATTTGTTTTAAGGTATATTCCAAAGCATCTAGCTTCTCCTGGATGTCCCTTCTCTTGCGATGAAGAGCAGAACAAAGCTTCTCCTCGGATTGAGCCTCTTCCAATTCCAGAATGGCTTTGATTTCTTCCAGCGAAAAATGGTAAGACTTCAACCGGTTGATAAAAAGCATCTTTTGGAGTTGCTTGATGGAATAATATCGATAACCGTTTTCAGGATTAATCTCATCCGGATGAATTAATCCCATTTCATCATAATAACGAAGTGTTTTTGTAGATACTTCGCATAGCTTCGAGAATTCTCCAATCGATAGCAAGAAGCCGCCTCCAATCTTCCTGTTTTTGTACAGTTTCACTGTACAGCTTACCCTAGGGGCAAAGTCAACCGCAAAAAGAGCTCGCAGCGTACAGTGTGCGAGCTCCCTATTATACTTGCCTTCCCTATCCATTCGAGAATCAGGTTTACCCCATCGCTTCCAGACTTTCCGGAATAATCTGCCCGCCATCGACGACGATGGTTTGGCCCGTAATATAACCGGCCTCCTTCGAAGCTAAAAAGACAGCGGCATAAGCGATATCTTCGACGCTTCCGAGCCGCTTAAGCGGAATGGACGACGTCATCGCCTGCAAATATTCGTCTCCGAGCCCTTCCAAGCCTTCCGTCATAATGTTGCCGGGCATGACGGCGTTAATCGTAATGTTGTAACGGGCGAGCTCTAGCGCCGCACTGCGCATGAATCCAAGCTGCGCGGCTTTGCTTGCGCCGTAGTGCGACCACCCGGCATAGCCGGTGACCGGCCCCGTAATCGAAGAGGTAACGATGATCCGGCCGTATTCCGCTTTTTTCAGGAAGGGCAGGCAAGCCTGAAGGGAAAACAATGTCCCCCGTGCATTCGTGTTCATCACATCATCCCAGTGCTCGCCGGTCATTTCCTCAATCGGCGCATTCGGAAAAATGCCGGCATTGGCGCACAGGACGTCGATCCCCCCAAAACGACCGGCCGTCTCGTTCGCAACGCGCTTCATCGATTCCAAATCGGCGACATTGCCTTCGAAGGCATGAGCTATGCCTCCGTTCTCCCGGATTTCTACCGCGGTTTCCTCCGCTTTCGTCAGGCTGCGTGCGACGACTGCGACGTTCGCCCCCTTCGCGGCGAAGGTTCTGGCCATTCCTTTGCCGATCCCTTTGCTGGCTCCGGTCACGACGACCGTCTTATCCTTCAGTGGCGTCAGCATGTCAACAACACTCCTATCCTCTGTAAATATGAGCTGCTAATATTTCCATTACTTGGGTCCACTATGATCGTACTACAAATCCAAAAGCGGAGGCAACTCGCGGAGCTTCTCTATTTGACATTAATTTATTTATGAAATAACTATTATTTCATAATTTGTTTTATGAAAAATCCAGACGTAGAATGAGGATGTATCAAAAACCAATACTACAGGAGGCTAAACCAATGGCAAAAAAAGTATTGATCGTTGTTACTAGCCATGCGGAAATACATGAAGGGAAAACAACAGGTGTTTGGTTATCGGAATTCGCCGAGGCCTATATGGAATTTCGAAAAAAAGGATACGATATTACGGTGGCTAGCCCTCTTGGAGGAAAAGCTCCGGTTGATCCCGGCAGTGTTGGGCCTGACACACCGGAAGAAATTTTAGATGCGGCTAAATATTTGGAAAACACCGTGAATCTGGCTGAGATTACCTGCGAAGGCTTCGATGCGATTTTCCTGCCCGGGGGCCATGGAGCGATGTATGATCTTCCGAGACATCCCAAGCTTCAGGAACTGCTGCGCGATTTCTATGAAGGAAATAAAATCGTTGCCGCCGTTTGTCACGGACCGGCAGCGTTGGTTGGCGCGGCATTATCCAATGGGCTTCCGCTTGTTGCCGGCAAACGAGTCAATGCCTTCACGGACAGAGAAGAGGCGGAAACGACACTCGCCCCCCATCTTCCGTTTTTGCTGGAAAGCCGGCTTCGGGATTTAGGAGCAATCTTTGTGGCGGCTCCGAATTGGTCCTCGCACCATGAGGAGGACGGCAGCCTTATTACAGGACAGAACCCTCAATCTACTCTGGCGGTAACACAAGCTGTCATTGCAAAACTCGGCTAACCGACGAACGGAGAAGCCAATTGATTTGGCTCCTCCGTTCCGTTCGCAATATACCTTTATATCCCCGCCCACACATCTTTGGCATAGCTGCCATTCGACTGGAGTTGCTCCAGCCATGTTTCCGCTTCTTGTCGTTCAACTCCATGGACTGCCTGATACGCTTTCCGCAGCTCGTTTTCTACATCCGGCGCCATTTTACTGCCGTCTCCACAGACGTAAAGCCGTCCTCCACCGTCAAGAATGCGGATTAACTCTGTTCCATTCTTCGCCATCAAATGCTGTACGTAGGTTTTAGGTACGCCTTCCTTACGCGAAAACGCGGTATGAAGCGTAACCACTCCGTCTTTTTCGTATTGTTCAAGCTCTTCACGGTAAATATAATCCGCTTCGTTCCTGCAGCCGAAATAAAGATGGGCTTCGCCCAGCGGCTTACCTTCCCGCTTCATCGCAGCTCGGGCCTGCAGGAAACCGCGGAAAGGAGCCACCCCCGTCCCCGGCCCGACCATAATGATAGGGGTCTGCGGATCTTCGGGGAGCTGGAATCCCGATTCCGGCGTACGGACGAACATGACAATGTCCTCGCCCGACTTACGGTCTGCCAAGTAATTCGAGGCTACTCCGAAATATTCTCCTTGCCCGCTCCAAGCCTGACTGCGGACTACGCCTACCGTAATGCTGGCCCGGTCTGCGTTCACCCGGGGAGAGCTTGATATCGAATAATACCTCGGTTTTAGCGGAGGCAGCAGCTCCAAAAACTTCTCAAACGGAATTTCGCAGGCTTCGTATTTTTCGACAAGGTCAAGCATCGTGATCCGTTTCTTCAAGATCTGTTCTTCGTATGTCCCCTCCTCCAACAACGCTTCTAATTCACGCTTATGCGGAGGACAAACCGTAAAAGCGGCAACCTCACGGATTTGGGCACGCGTGGCAGCCTCCTGCAGCTCAACATTATGGCTAAGCAGGTCAAAAAGCGATACAGGCCGGTCTAACGGCAGATGGGACGCGCTGACGCCGCTTGCTGTCAAAATGACTTGATCTTTTTCATTCAAACCAAACCGCTGCAGAATGCGGCCGACATTATCTTTCCTGTTGCTTGGGAATACTCCAAGGTGATCGCCCTCTTGATACGTAACCCCCTCCGGCAATTCGATCTCGATATGCCGCGTGCTTCGTCCGCTGCCGGACTGCTGAAGTTCGCGATTTTCCGCGACTGCGGCGTGAACCGCATCATACGATTGAGCGAGTGGCGTCTCCGTAAAGCCGCTGACAAACTGAATGTTCAGCGTACTCCGTTCTTTTTCCGCATTTTCGTTCAGCTTTAAATCGAACGTCTTCATCGCATCGGTCCACATTTGACTTTTCCATGCTTCGAACTGCTTTTCGAAGTCTCCGCTCGCATCCGCCTCTCCGCGAAGTGAGAATCTAGTCGCTCCTTTGGCGGCGAGCTGTTCGTCAATGAATCTCGGTACCTCTTGATACGTTGAGGCCCAGTTGTGGTCCCCGCAGCCGAATACGGAATAATGCACTCCGCTCAGCTCGCCCGGTTCCACCTGCTCCAGCCATTGAACGAACTGACGCGCATTGCCCGGCGGCTTGCCGTTATAGGAAGAGGTGACGATGATTAAAGCGCCTTCCTTCGGTAAATGGCCCAGACGGTCGTTCAGTGCCGCTGCTTCACTTCGGATGCCATGCAAACGGGCAAGGTCCGCCAGTTCTTTGGCTATGCGTTCGGCCGTTCCCATATTGGAACCGTAAAGCACGAGCAGCGGTCTGTTGTTCACTCCGATGACGGAAGCTTGCTGCGCTTGTTGTTCAGGGCTAGGAGCTTGGGCAAGGTCTTCCTCCGGTTTGTTTGGATACGTATGGGTTATTTTCTTATCCCGCAATTGAACGCGTATCTTGAAGTCGTCCGGCTTCAGCGTCAGGGTTTGTTTGACTTTCAACTGATAGTTCAAAGGATCAAGCAATTGAAATTGCTGAAGGATCATCCCAAGAACTAAAGTCGCTTCGTGAAGCGCAAACTGCATGCCGATACAGGCTCGTTGTCCATTCCCGAACGGTTTATAGGCATGGTCCGGTATTTGGGCAGGGTCTTCGAACCGTTCCGGCCGGAATTGTTCCGCATCTTCTCCCCAAACCCCTTTATCCCGATGAAGTTTGGGTAAAATAATGGAAACGGCTTCCCCTTTGTTAATTCGATATTTTCCTCCAATGACGGTATCTTCCTTGGCGAAAAGACTAAATTGAGGAGCGGTCGGCCATAAACGTAAAGCTTCGTTTAAAATCATTCGAATATATTTCAGCTTCAGAACTTGTTCGTAAGTCGGCGTCGAACCTGTGAGTACTTCATCCACTTCTGCGTAAGCCTTTTTTAATACGTCCGGATGTTTTAATAAAAAGTAAATCGCAAAAGACAATAGGCCGCTTGTCGTTTCATGACCGGCGATCAGGAAAGTGATAATTTGGTAGCGAATATTTTGATCATCCAGCTGCTCTCCGGTCTCGGGATCTTTGGCGGTCAGCATTCGGGCAAGCAAATCGGTTTCTCCCTGATCGCCTCTTGCTTTACGCTCGGCGATGATTTTGTCGACCAAGGAGAACATCGATTGAATATCGCGCTCGTACTGACGCTTGGTTTTAACCATCAGCATGTTTTGAATCGGCAGCCTGTTGCCATAATGCATCGCTTCGTCCAAGGAACGAACCATGCTCACAATAAATGGATTCGGCGTTTCTCTGTAGTAGCTATTGAAACGATAGTTAAAACCGCACAAGCCAATGGTATCCAGGGTGAGCCGTGTCATATCGTCCGGAACGTCGATACTTTCGTCGGGATTCAAACGTGCCCATTTTTGAACAAGCTGCAGAGCGATGTCCACCATCATGTCATGATATCCCTTCATCGCTTGAAGGCTAAAGGAAGGCATCAGAATATGATGCGCTTTTTGCCAATTGGGCTCCTCCGTTAAACTTGTGAATAGTCCGTCTCCGGCAAAATCGCGTACTTTCAGCAAATGACCTATAGCCTTGTCAAAACGGGATTCATCGCATACATCGGCTACCAAGTCGGGTCCGGATATAATAAAAACCGATCTTCCTAAGGCCTCGAAGCGAAAAATAGGACCGTACTCGTCGGCAAGTTTACAGAAAGATAAAGTAGGCGAATCCTTATCGATCAAAGGCACATTCCCTAGAACGCCGTATGTTTTTGGCTGGGGGATCGGCAATAGGTTTTCCATGAAGAAACCTCCCTCTTGTTATACTTAACCGGATACGCGGGAATCTCTTTCTAATATTCCCCAACATCGATAACAAAAATTACCCTAAAGGATCATTCGGAAGAAAAGTTGTTTTTTTGTCCACTCCTAAAACTTATTCGAAATATGTGTTTTATTTTAACCGCCGCAATCCATAATATCCAATGTATAATTGAACATGAATTCATTACATTGAAATAATGAATGGGGTAAGGAAAATGGAACTGCAGCAGCTTCGATATTTTCAAACCGTTGCCCGGTTGCAGCATATGACCCAGGCAGCCGAGGAATTAAACATTACCCAGCCGGCACTCAGCAGAACGATCTCCCGGTTAGAAGAGGATATCGGCGTCCCCCTGTTCGAAAGAAAGGGACGTCATATTCGGCTTAACCCATACGGCGAGATTTTTCTTACCCACCTCGAGCGGTCGTTTCTGGAGCTGGATCAAGCCAAGAAGAAAATTAACGACATGGCCCGGATCGAAAATCTCTCGGTCTCCGTTGCTACCACAAACGTCAGCATATTTCCGAGTCTGGTGTCGTCATTTCTGCTTCAATACCCGGATATACGGATACGACAATACTTGCGAAGCGACATCAACATGTACCATTTGCTGGAGAAAGGCGAGATTGACATGTGCATTTCTTCCGAGCCTATCGAAGGCCCGGACATCCAATGGCACCCTTTATTTTCGGAAGAATTATTATTGCTGGTGCCGAGAGAAGAACGCTTTGTTCATCGTCGAGAAATACGGCTTATGGAAGTCGCGGGCGAAAGATTTATTAGCAGCAATACCAGCTACGATTCATCGAATTGGCTGGAAAAGTTCTGTGCGCAAACCGGTTTTACTCCGAAAATAGCATTCGAGGGAAATGATTCCGTTGTCATTGGAGAAATGGTGAGTCTCGGTCTCGGAATCTCATTTATCCCTAAGCCTCTTTGGGAAAAGTTCTCTGAACTATTAAAGGACCGGCTTCATGTTCTGACCATGACGGAGCCCCAATGTACTAGGACCACCGGGATCTCAAGAATTATGGGCCGTTACCTGCCGGCAGCCGCGAACGCCTTTTATAGCTTCGCAATTCAGCGAACTTGGGATACCCAGGAAGGTTTTGCTTGATCGATTAGATCCCCGCTTAGACAAAAAATGGACATTCCCGTCTTTCGACAATGGAATGTCCATCTATGGCAGAGAGCAACGCTTATCGGCGTCCCCGAAAGGTGCGGCGCAGGTCGTCAACCCACTTATCCGGAATTTCCCAAGGTATGAAGTGTCCGCCGCGTTCGTGAACGCTAATATTGACATGGTTGTACCAAGACGCGCGGTCGCTGCCCAGAAAGTGCTGAACCCGCTTTTCGGTCGTAACGCCCGGCGGATTCTCATAGCCTACGAAAGTGATGCCGGCGGGCGCTTCTACAACCGGCCATCGATCATGAGAGGGCTGCCAAGGGTAACGGTTGGCGTTCGCGTAGAAGCGTATGGAGGTTTCGATGGCGTTATTCACCCAGAAGATCGTGGCGTGTGTAAGTAAATCGTCCTTCGAAAAGACATGCTCAATGTTTCCGTCATTGTCGCTCCATTTTGCCCATCGTTCAAGAATCCATGCAAGCATGCCAACCGGCGAGTCGCTCAGCCCGTAGGCGAGTGTACTCGGATCAAGCACGTGGACGGCGAGATGCGACGCGAAACGACGATCAAACTTCAGGATGTCGCTCCGTATGCTTTCGGGGATATTGTCAGGAATCGGCTGCCATCCGGAGAAATTCCATGCGCGATCCCCGTTGAATAGGCTCAGTTTTTGCGCAGATCCGATGTGGATCCCGTAGAGTTCGCCGCTATATTTATGTCCGAGCTGCCCGGCCACGAGGGCGCCTACATCGCATCCCCCTGCAGCGTACTTATCATAACGGAGAATCTCCGTCATGAGCACGTGCCAAAGATCGGCGACCTTCCAAAAGTTCATGTCCGGGTTGTTCGGCAGAGGCGTCGAGAACCCGAAGCCAGGAAGAGACGGCACGATGACGTCGAAGGCCTCCGCGGGATCTCCCCCGAATGCGCCGGGGTCCGCAAGCGGATCGATCACCTTGGACCAATGCCAAAACGTCCACGGCCAGCCGTGGGTCAGAATCAGCGGAATCGGGTTCGGTCCCACGCCGGGCTTGCGCATAAAATGTACTGGAACGCCGTTGACGTTTACTTTGTAGTGTTCGTAGACGTTGATCGCAGCCTCGGATTTGCGCCAGTCAAATTTGTGGATCCAGTAGTCGACCAATCCCTCAAGGTAGCGTCGGCTGACACCGTAATACCAATCGTCGTTACCGGCATCAAGGGGCCAACGGGTGGCTTTCAGCCGGTTTCTCAAATCTGCGAGCAGATCGTCCGGAACGTAGACAGGAGTCGGTTCAAGCGGGAAACGGGATTCTATCACGGGTACTCCTCCTTGGACAATTCGAATGTAGGCGCGGTGCTGCCGCAGTCTTGGCTAATCGTTGCCAAGCTCGGCAAGGCGCGTCAATGCGGGCAGTGCGGATGCGATACTTGTTCTTTCCTCCGGCGTGAGCCTTTCCATAAGTTTGCCGATCTGCATAATGCGTTCAGTCCGGCGTGAATCGATGACTTTTGCCCCTTGGGGTGTGATGCGGACGAGCACCGCACGGCCATCGCTCGGATCCGGCCGGCGCTCCACCAGCCCATCGCGCTCAAGCCGAATCACCAGCTGCGTCATTGCGGATTGCGTTACTTGTTCCGTAGCAATCAGCTCGCTCAGCCTCATAGGGCTTCTAAGCGAGAGCGTGTGCAATACGGATAGCGTGGTGAAGCTTAGCTTCTCAATGGACGGCATCCGAATGAAAATCCTCGTCAATTCTTCGAACGCCATAGCGAAGTCGCTCACGTTCAGTTCGGTAATGTTAGTTTTAGGTTCCATGAGCTAAATTATATCAGTTATTTATATAAATGTCTAATATAAATCCATATTTTGTTTCCGTCAGGCGTAAGGCCGAAGCGCGAGCTTGTAAAATAAGCGTCCGTCCCAAAACAATCCTCCTCCCCTTGAGAACCAGCAATTTATTGTGAATTTAATAACACGCCCAAACTCTATCTCCTGGAGAAAATTAAAAGGACTGCTCTCTTCAGCAAAATTTTTTCTGCCAAGAGACAGTCCTCTCCATTTTAGGTATCCATTGAAATATGATCCCACTCTTCATCGCGGTGACCTATGATCCAGAACAATCCCCGGCGTCTTTCCATGACGATGCTTTCGTTCATGCCGGCAGGAGCTTCTTCTCCTTGGATTCGGCTGTTGACGCATGCCCAGTGAAGCCGATAAATTCGGTCAGCCTCATCCATCATTTCTTCCTTGCTGCGCATCGAGGTTTTGAGCAAGAACTGTTCGAACGTTTCGCAGCTGGAAACGACTTCAATCGCATACTCACAGTCGCATACGCGATCGGGAAAATCGAGCGTATCCACAAGTCCAAGTGCCCAAATAAGCGCCCAGTACGCTTCGTATTGCCAGGAAATATTGACCGCCTCTTCCATGACCGGCTCCTCATCCTGCAATAACTTTCTTTCGTTCTCCGTCAGATCCTGTTCCACGCCGAATTTTTGCAGCATCCCTGTGAAAAAGTCTCTTGACCCATGAATATCTTCGCCTTGCGCCACGTCGCAAGCGAATTGAATGACGATCAATAAGGAGACGGCTCTTCTTGCGATATCTTCTTTTGTTTTAAACTGGCATTGTTCTAAAGGCGGAAGCTGCGGCAGTCCGTGAATAAACGGAATCCCTCTTTCACTTAAAAAAGCAATTGTCCTGTTTTTTCGTTGTTCGCCTTCCTCGGATGTGAGCTCAGGGCCAAGTACCTTTCGGGTGCAGGCGTGAGGCCTGAAGTTGGGCGGGCCCGATGTACCGTCGGGATACACAATCACCTCTCCTGCTTGATCAAGCAAAATTCCGTTCGGCAAAAAGCCGATTCCTCCTACCCGCGACAGCAGCCCCGTAAATAATTGCATCTGCGCGTCGGTTATATCCTTCTCCGTTTCGATCGCAAGCATCGTATTTAAGACGGAGATTTGCGTCATGACCAATCCTTTAAGGTTCTCGTCTTCAAACGGAATACGGTCGTAAAACCCCATCATCCCGGGAATGTTTGTAGCGAAATAATCGGGATTCGTATCCTCGGAAGCGACTCTGATCGTCACTTTGTGCTTGCTGAACAATCCTTTGGACTTGAGAAAATAATCATGTTCGTTTCTCTTGATTTCATAGCCTTTCACAAACACGTCTGATATCGTATTTTCGATATCGTCAATGTCGTTTCTGGACGCGAATATGGTAAAATGCTTCAAAATGAGTTCCTCCTCGATGCCATCATTTGCCTATGTTTGAATTTACTCTATAATAGCATCAAGTTCAATAGGTTAATGCGATTGGTTGTTGCTGCGTCACACAATGAATCATCCCGCCATCCTTATAAAGCTCCCTTACGTCAATACCGACTACTTGACGATCGGGGTATAATTTTTGGATGATCCCATTTGCTGTACTGTCATTCGGATCGTTATAGTTTGGGACCAATACAACTTTGTTCCCGATATAATAATTTACATATGACCCTTTATCATCCAATTGTTCTCCGTTTTCTAAAGCGACCTTGTTTCGGCTAAGCGGCAAATAGACATGCTTGTACATTTCGCCTGAAGCATTTTTTGCAGTCAATAATGTATTAATATCTTTGGCTGAGAGCCCCATTCGGCTAAGTCATCCGCAGACAAGGTAACGATGGTCGTTTTATCGAAAAATTTGGCAAGACCATCAATATGAAAATCGGTAATATCGGCATCCGGCACCCCATCCAGCCAAATAAAATGCGTAACGCCAAGGCTGCGGATATAGGCTTCAATTTCCGCTTCGGATAATTCGGGATTTCTGTTGTGATTCATAACGGAGCTTCTGGTTGCCAGAAAAGTACCGTTTCCGTCCAGTTCCATTGCCCCACCCTCGATGACAAGCTGATGCAAAACAATTCGTTCCATGTTCAACTCCCGACTGATGTGCTCACGAAGCATGGCGTCCTTGGCGAAAGGGGCTTTCTTCCCCCATCCGTTGAATCCCGGATCCCATATTTTTAGATGTTGCTCATGGTCATAAACAAAAATCGGTCCGTTATCTCTTGCCCATACGTCATCGGTAGGCGAAATAAAGAAATCGATCTGCTCCATAGTTACGCCTTGCTTTGGAAGAAGTTGATGAATATGTTCTTTTTCCGCCTGGGTATAGGCAACGATGTGAACCTTTTCACCTTCGCTTAAAGCGGCGGCCATTTTGACCCAAATGGGCTCTATACCTTTCTTATAATCGTCGCCGTAGGTGTATCCATGAGGCCATTGCAGCCAGGTACCCTCATGCTCGCTTTTTTCATCCGGCATCGTGTATGTATTTATCCTGGAATCTATTAGCTCCCTTTCTACCCGTATAGGTTGACATACTTCAACATCATATTGATAAATTCCCCTTCCTCAACGGAATGAAATATAGCAAAATAGTTGCCGGTCAACGTTGGATTCATTGCATTGACGCATTTATGAAGTCGATCGATTAATTGCTCCAAGTCATGTTCATGTACAATTTGTCTTAAGCATAGAGCATGGAATGGCTTCCTCACTCCACAAACCACATCATAAACGTTCACCCTTTTTCTGGTATATTTAGGCTCAATTCCGTTTTTCATCTCCTCAATAACATCGAGATAGTCCATGGCTTTTTCGTTCAATTCAGCAATCTTCTGCCGGTATACCGCTTTCATGGCTTCAGAATCCGTATCGATTTGGAGTACATTCTTGATTTCGTCTATTGAAAAATGATATTTGCGCAGTTGTTTTATTCTATTCACCGTTTTCATATCATCGCTGGTATAATACCGATAACCGTTAGCTTCATCTTTTTTTGGCGTTAATAAAGCTTTCTCATCGTAATATCTTAACATCCTTTGGGATATTTTATTGATCTTCGAAAACTCTCCTATTTTATACATCAATAACCCTCCCTCCGCTAATTAACACTATATCAAGAACATTGGTCCATTCAAGCTTCGGTCATTTTGCCGATTCTCTTCCACACCGCACAATCAAAAAAAGGGAGCCGGTCACTGAAACAGTGACAACGCTCCCTTTTCATCGCTGGAATAGCCATATTGATCGTTCCGGTTACGCGCCCGCCTCGATCTGCTTATGGAAATCTTCAAGCGCTCGTCTTACCTCAGCAGCCGTTTCCAGCTCGAATATACGCTGGGTCAAAGCGACACACTCGCTTCGCTTCAAATGGACGATCATCTTTTTCACTTTGGACAGCGAAGAAGCGGACATGCTCCATTCGTGAAGACCCAAGCCAACCAATAAAGGGGCGGCAAGCGGGTCTCCGGCCATCGTTCCGCACATCCCGGTCCACTTGCCGTGACGGATCGATGCGTCGATAACATTGTTCAGCAATCTTATGACAGCCGGATGGAAATAATCGTACAAATGAGACACCTTTTCGTTCATGCGGTCGACGGCTACCGTATACTGCACCAAGTCATTCGTTCCGATACTGAAAAAATCAACTTCCCTAGCGAAGCTATCGGCCATGAGAGCCGCAGACGGAATTTCGATCATGATCCCAAGCTCCACCGAATCGGCAAAAGGCTTGCCTTCGTTGCGAAGCTGTTCGCAGGCCTGCTCGTACATCGCTCTCGCCTCGCGCCATTCCTCCAGCCCTGAAATCATCGGAAACATAATCTTGACGGTTCCATGAACGCCGGCTCTAGCGATCGCTTTGAGCTGGGTTAGAAGAAGCTCCTTTCTGTCCAATCCGATCCGGATCGCCCGGTAGCCGAGAAAAGGGTTCATCTCCTTCGGCAGCTCCAGGTAAGGAAGCTCCTTATCTCCTCCGATATCCAGCGTACGAATGACGACGGGGCGGCCCCGCATCGCTTCGGCCACGGCCGAATACGCTTTATATTGGGTTTCTTCATCGGGCAATTGGGATTGTCCCATGAACAAAAATTCCGTCCGGTACAAGCCTACGGCTTCGGCCCCTTGCTCCAACAGCGACATGGATTCCTCTACCGTTCCGATATTCGCTGCCAGCTCCACTCGAAAGCCATCCTTCGTGACGGCTTCACGATCCGCGTAGGCCTTCAAATCGGCCCATTCCGATTCTTCCCGTTCCTTTTGCTCCCGATACGTTGCAGCCGTTGCCGAAGACGGGCTCACGATGCAATCCCCGACAGAGCCGTCGATAATAAGCTCATCGCCATGACGGATAGCCTCGATATCATCCCCTATCCCCAGTACGGCAGCGATGCCTAACGAGTTGGCAAGGATGGCCGTATGCGAGGTCTTGCCTCCAATTCGCGTAACAAACCCGAGCACCAGACTTTTATCCAACTGTACCGTATCCGAAGGAGTCAGATCATCCGCTACTAGAATAACCTGCTCTTGAATGTCCGAAAGCCGGGTGCCTTGATAATCGGACAATTGGGCAAACAATCGGTTCCCCACATCGCGAACATCCGCTGCTCTCTCCCGCATGTACTCGTTCGCCATGCTTTCGAATAAACCCGCGACCTGGCTCACGACTTTGTGAACCGCCGTCTCGGCCGACCACTGCTCCTGCACAATCAGATCTTCCATCGGAGGATAAAAGACCGGGTCCGACAGGAAGCTGAGCTGCCCCTTCAGGATCATCGCCTTATCTTCTCCTAACGTGCTTTGAGCGCGATCAATCAGCGCTTGGAGCTGCTCTGCGCATTTCGCTTTTGCTTGTTGAAGCCGCTGCAATTCCAAGCCGCTGTGATCAGTCTTCTTGCTCTCGATATCCGCCAGCCTGACAGGCGAGTAGACGAAAGCTTTACCGATTCTGACACCAGCCGATACGCCAAGTCCCTTGAGCCTTTTTTCTGCCATTGATCGTCTCCCCATTCCTTGGCTCTTGTTCTGTGATGCTAGGCTTCCCCAAAGCCGCTTTCTACCAATTCTACTAACGAATCAAGCGCTTCCCGCTCGTCCGGTCCGTCCGCCGAAAGGGTAATGACGGAGCCTTTCTCCAGCCCCAAGGTCATGAGACCGAGGATGCTTTTCCCATCCGCTTCTACCGTATCGGATTCCTTATGGAAGTTTACTTTGATTTTCGATTGAAACGTCGTCGCTTTCTCCGTAAACAGCTGGGCAGGCCGAATATGAAACCCTGAAGCGTTGCGGATGGTAACCTCTTTCGTAAGCATAGGCTCATCTCCTCCTAAATGGCTTGCAATAGGTCGATCAATTGCTGCGGCTCCGTAATGTTCAACAAGCTTTGACGGAACTGTTCGTCAATCAGCTTCCGGGAAAGCGCGATCAAGATTTGCAGATGCTCGTTTCCTGCCGCTTCCTCCGGAACGGCGATCATAAACACGATCGATACCGGATTTCCGTCCAGCGACTGCCAGTCGAGCGGCTGGGTCAGCTTGGCAAAAGCCAATCCTGCCTTGCTTACACCGCCAGATTTCCCGTGGGGAATGGCGACGCCGAAGCCGATCCCTGTCGAGCCCGTCTCCTCCCGCTTCATCACGGCATCGAAATAAGCGGACTTGTCGCGAAGGCACCCTGCGGCCTCGAGCCCGTCGATCATCGCCTGGATGCAGCTTTCTTTGTCCGATGTTTCCAGCGGAATCATAATGCTTTGTTCCTGCAAAAGTCCTTGAATGTTCATCATTACATCCTCCTAAGGGTAATAAGGGTGGAATTTTGATAGAATCTACCGCTATTTCAGAACAGGCTTTTTTAATAGATTCAATACAACCGCTGTAACAACGGTCCCTGCGACGATAGCTGCGGCATACAAGGCCAGGTGGCTCACCGCATTCGGAATCGGCAGTACGAAGATGCCGCCGTGAGGCGCACGAAGCGTCACGCCGAAAAGCATCGATAAAGCGCCCGTTACTGCGGAGCCGATCATAATCGAAGGAATGACGCGGAACGGATCGCTGGCCGCAAACGGAATCGCCCCTTCGGTAATGAACGAAATTCCCAGCACGGAGGCCGCCTTGCCGGCATCCCGTTCTTCCTTCGTATACTTCTTCGGAGCAAGCAGCGTCGCCAACCACAATCCAAGCGGAGGCGTCATTCCTGCCGCCATCACGGCGGCCATCGGCCCGTACACATCGCTGGCCAATAATCCTACGGAAAACGTATACGCCGTTTTATTCAACGGTCCGCCCATATCGAAGGCCATCATCAATCCAAGCAAACCGCCGAGCAGGACAGCATTGGTCGACCCAAGCGCTTTCAGCCATTCCGTCAAGCCGTCCATGATCGTCTTCACAGGCTCTCCGATGACGTAGATCATCAGAAGTCCGGTTATTCCGGTTGCAAGAAGAGGAATAAGCAGAATCGGCTTCAAGCCTTCCAGGTTTCTGGGCAGCTTGATATAATCCTTTAACCATTTCGCTACATAGCCAGCCAAGAAACCGGCAATGATGCCGCCAAGGAACCCTGCGCCGATTTTGGAGGCCAGCATGCCGCCTACAAGACCGGGGGCAAGACCCGGCTTTTCCGCAATCGAGAACGCGATAAATCCGGCCAAAATCGGGACCATCAGCGCGAAAGCGGCTCCGCTGCCGATGTCCATCAACGCTGCGGCCAACGTTCCTTTTTCTTTAAACGCCTCGATGCCGAAAACAAAGGAAAGGGCGATCAGCAGCCCGCCTGCGACGACCAGCGGAAGCATGTTGGATACACCGGTCATCAAATGCTTATACGCCCCGGTACGGGAAGCGCTGCGCTGCGCCTTCGATTGCTCCACCTGTTCTTTGTAGTCTGCCTTGGGCGCGGCTTCCTTATTAAGGGCTTGGTCAATAAGACCTGCCGGATCTTTAATGGCGTGGGCCACCGGTACTTTGACAAGAGGTTTCCCTGCAAATCGGGATTCCAATACGTCCGTGTCGGCCGCCACAATGATGGCATGCGCCTCGGCGATCTCCTCCGGGGAAAGCTCATTCTCCACGCCGACGGCTCCCCGCGTCTCAACCTTAATCGGAACCTGCTTCTCTCTCGCCGCTTTGGCCAAAGATTCGGCAGCCATGTAAGTATGCGCTACGCCGGTGGGACAAGCAGTTACAGCCAAAATCTTTTTCATATCGAGCGCCTCCTCAACTCATGATCACAAATGAAACTATAAGGGCCATACCGTTACCCCGCTTATCTTCTCTTCCACTTCGGCAAGCGTACAAACCTCCGTCCCCGGCTTGGACGCGGTCACCGTTCCCGCCGCCGAGGTCCATCGTGCCATCTCCTCAAGCGGCTTCCCCTCCAGCAGGCAGTGAACCAAAGCTGCCACCATGGAATCGCCGGCGCCGACCGTGCTCAGGGGCACAATCGGAAACGGTTTGGCGCGAACCGCTTCGTTTTGGCTGACCAGAATCGAACCTTCGGCTCCCAAAGAAACGGAAACGTAAGTAATTCCTTTGCCTGTGAGCCTTCTCGCTGCGGAAACAATCTCCTCGTCCGTCCGAAAGCTTTCGCCAAAAAGCGCTTCCAACTCGTGAATGTTCGGTTTAATCGCATAAGGAACAGCTTCAATCCCTTTCATGAACGGCTCCCCGTCGGCATCCAGCACTGTCCGGGCTCCTGCGTTATTCGCAATCTCGATTAACGTTTTATACGTATCGTCCGGCGCTCCGGGCGGCAAGCTGCCTCCCAATACGACGACCGACACGCTGCGAACAGCGTCGGTATACCGCTCAATGAACTCCTCCAGTGCTTTCCGGCCGACCGTAAAGCCGGCTTCGTTGAGCTCCGTCGTTTCTTTGGTGCATTCGACATATACTTTCAAATTGGTTCTGGTTTCGCCTGCCGTCTCGATAAATAAGTTCGGAATGCCCAGACCGGTGAGCTGTTCGGTAATGATTTTTCCTTGATGACCGGCCGTCAGCCCCCAGGATGCCACATCGACGGAAAAATGCTTTAGCGCTTTAGCGACATTAATTCCTTTGCCCCCGGCGTCCGTTCTCCACGCTTTAATTCGATTTAATCCGCCGCTGACGAACTCTTCAATCGTAACGGTTTTGTCCAAAGCCGGGTTCAACGTTACGGTAAGGACTTTAGAGCTCATGTCCTTTCCCCCCAGCATGGACAACCGTCACCGATATGCCGGCCGCCTCCAGCTCCTCTCGTGCATTTTCCGGCATTCCGTCGTCTGTAATGCAGTGGTCGATATCCGGCAGCTCGGCCACTTTGGCAAACGAAACTTTCCCGTATTTGCTGTGATCCGCGAGCAAAATCACCTGTTTGGCCGAGTGAAGAATACTTTGCTTTGCCGAAGCTTCCAATATATTAGGGGTTGTCAGCCCGATAAGAGGATCCAACCCGTTCGTTGCCAAGAAGGCTTTGTCCACATAGACCGATTTCAAAGCTTTCTCCGTTAACGGCCCGACCATAGCCAGCGTTTCATGACGAAGCGATCCGCCGGTTAGCACGAGATCGATACCTTGATGCGTGAGCAGCTCTTGAGCGGCCATGACCGAATTGGTCACCACCGTTAATTGCTTGAAAGCTTTAAGCTCCTTGGCCAAATAATAAGTTGTCGTGCCGGAGTCCAGAACAATCGTGTCCCCTTCTTGGATCATGGCCGCAGCGGCTTTGGCGATCGCCTCCTTCTGTGCCCGGTAGCTGTCTTCCTTCTCCATAAACGGCGGCTCCGAGTTATCGTGCACTAACGCTACCGCTCCCCCGTGCGTACGGCGAAGCTGCCTGCTCTCCTCCAGAATCTTCAGATCCCTGCGGACGGTCGATTCGGATACTTGAAACTGCTGTGCCAGTTCTTGAACGGAAGCTCTTTCCCGCGTCTGAACATAATCGGCGATTTTCTGTTGGCGTTCTTCCTCAAACAGCATACGTTCCCCTCCCTGCTGTACCTCTTGCATGCTCATCTTTGACTGATATTTATCGTTTCTTCTCATTTATGATTGTATATGATTATTAACGATTTGTACAGCGCTTACTTTTGTCTAATTTATTAAATATCTTTCTTAAATGAGCACAAAAACGCAAGGGGTATGAGATGCTCCGCCATCATCCCCCCTTGCTTCCTCTTGTTCCGAATTCGGTGATCCGGACATTCACTTTAACGTTGATCGGACATTCGCTAAACATAGGGTCCCACTTTCCTTTCACTTTACTCCATACCCGAGGGTATTCGATTTGCAGCCGCTTGCCGAAGCCGGCGGCATCCAGCATCAGCTTCTGTTGCATTTTAACAAGCGCTTTTTTAATAGAAGTCTGTATCGCCGCTTCCGCCGCCCGCTCCGCCCTGGATATAAACTCCTCCTTAAACGCATCGTCCAAATCGACCCAATCTTCACGCAGCCTTCCTTCCGCCTTAATTTCCACGTCAAAAGAAATATGCCCGTCCTTGGGTTTGGACTTGATGGTCCTCGCGATTTTGTGAACTTCAAAGATGATACTTGCCCCGCTTTTGGGGTCCGTTCCTTCGATAATCCCGCTTCTCCTCCTCTCTCCCTTCAGCCAATTCAAGCCAACCGTCTCTTCCTCATCCAACCACCCGGCCATTTTTGCATCCTTTCCCCGGATCACGGCTGCCCCGGAAATGGTCGCTTCCTCATGCGCTGCAGAAACCCATTGAATGACGAAATTCTCTTTTTTCGTTAAGTTTTCCGACATTTCTCCCAGCTTCATGATCGGGGGCATACGCAGCGTTTTGCGGTATCCTTCTGTCATTCCTCTTAAATTTATTGCCGGATTGGCCACGATGCCTTTCTTTTCCAATTCATTTTTAGTTTTTCCCTCGCATATTAATACCCGGATGGACCGTCTTGTTTCCGGGTTGCGCAGCAAAAAATTGATGATATTTTTCAAATCAAAGCTGCGGGCCACCTCTTCGCTGATGAGAATCACCCTTAAATGCTCATAACTGGGTGTGCGGGATAATCGCGTTGACAAACCGTTAATGTTGTCAAAGACGACTCTCCCCTCGCTGACGACGTTTATATAATCCTTTTGCCCAGATCCCCCCTCTTTCACGGCGAATTGCTTCGGCACGGCCAAATGATGAATCATGGAGATCCGCTCAGGCTTGGATTGTTTCCCTTCCCGCATCCCATTCTCTTGGTTCGCCGGCATGTCGAAACCGATGCCAAGTACGATCCCCACATCCTCGATCTCTACCCGATCCCAGCAGCCCGTCATGAACACAAGAAACAGAACTGCCGAAAGCAAGCGCAGCCTTCTAGCCGTGCGCATGTCCTTTCCCCCTCAACTTAACGAAGATCCAGAAGTAGAGCGGCATGATCACAATGATGAACAAGGCAAAGTCGTTAAGAAAATTGCCGATGCTTAGCACTTCGTTTAACTTTTTCGGAAGCATGGCAATGATATAAATGACCGGAAACAGGAGGTAAATAAAGGTCCGGAAATTTCTTCGGAACAAATGGCTCATTCCGAGATTTGCCACATAATAATACGGCACAAAAGTCGAGTACATCGACATGACCCAAAGCACGGAGAACAAAGACTCGAACCGTTCGAAAAATCCCCCTGGCAGCTCGATATCCTTGGCTACGGACATGGTCGGCCAAGGCAGTGTCTTGACTTCCTCTACCGTAAGCGTACCGATTGCAATCAATACCGTTAACGTATATAGAGGAATCACCAAGCCGATGCCTTTCAGCATGGATTTCACGGCGTCTCGTGGTTCTTGCATGAACGCGCTTAAAACCAACATGATCTCGAAGCCGCTGTAAGAGAACGTCGAGGAGGGAATCCCTTTCCACACCGGCCTGAGTCCTTCTGCAAGCACAGGCCGAATATTGTCCAAGTCGAATTCCTTAAAGCTGAACGCGATAAGGGCAGCGAGGATGATTAAGATAACGGGAAAAAATAGCTCGATCAACCGCGCAATCGGATTGATTCCTCCTGTCGCGAGATAAGCCGCGACCAGCATAAAGGTAATAATGATGAACGCAATCGGAGTTTTATCCAGCAAATACATATGGATCACCTCGCCCATGATCCGCGCCAAATACCCGGAAGAAATCGTGAAATAGGCGCTCAGGAGGACGATATGGACCGCTCCGATCCACTTGCCGAATACCGTTTGACTGAACTCGAAAAACGTTTGTTTTGGAAAGCGTTGGTTTAATTTGCTGATGACATACCCGGCCAGTAAAGCGAGGAATCCGCCAATCAGCACGGAAATCCATCCGTCCGGCGTTCCCACCTCCTTGGCGACGACCTGCGGCAAAAATAAAATCCCTGTCCCAATCATGCTTTTCGATACGATAAGTGAAGCTTGCCTTGATGTAATTTGATCTTTGCGATTCATGATTGTGACGATTCACCCTTACCTTCTCTAATGGCGCGTGCGGTCTTGCGGTCTGATTAGCTCCGGACGCCGTTTCATCATTTGGAGAGGCGCTCTCAGGATCAGGTCTTTCCAATCATTCACCCGCATGGGCGCGAAAGGAGACATATAATCGAGCCCAAAGCTCTTGAGCTTCACCAGATGGGCCATGATCAATATAAAAAGCAGGATGACGCCGTAAAGCCCCAGGATGGCGGCCGCCATCATCATCGCAAACCGAAGCATACGAATAGCAATGGCCGAAGAATACTGAGGAAAGGCAAACGAAGAAATGGCGGTCAGCGCTACGACGATGACCATGATAGGACTAACAATAGCCGCTTGCACGGCGGCTTGGCCGATCACCAATCCGCCGACAATTCCGACGGCTTGTCCGATTGGCTTAGGCAATCGCAGCCCCGCTTCCCGAAGAATTTCCAGGGTCACTTCCATAATGAGCGCTTCGATAATCGATGGAAAAGGAACGCCTTCCCTTCCTGCTGCGATGGAGATCACCAATTTCGTCGGAATTAATCCGTGATTGTAAGAAATTAAAGCAATATAAAGGGCAGGCAGAAACAGGGCGATTAATGCCGCCCCATAGCGCAGCATGCGAATCAAGGAAGCCGGCATCCACCGTTCGTAATAGTCTTCGGAAGAAGTCATCAGCATGGAAAAGGTAACCGGTATAATCAAAGCAAAGGGAGTCCCGTCCACCAGCAAGGCGATGCGTCCCTCCAATAAAGCGCTCGCTACCCGATCAGGCCGCTCCGTATTTTGCATCTGTGGAAACGGAGAGTACTTGTGATCCTCTATGAGCTGTTCAATATAGCCGGAGTCGGAAATTTCATCAATATCGATCCGCTCGATTCGGCTCTTCGCTTCTTCCACAAGCTCTTGGTTCGTTAATCCCTTGATATAAATCAGATACACGTCCGTTTGAGACCGGCGTCCAAGCTTATAAGGGATCATCGTAAAGCCCGGGTCTTTCACCCGGCGCCGAAGCATGGCCGTATTGTAATGAAGCTTCTCGACAAAGCCTTCCCTCGGCCCCCGCACAACCGCTTCCGACAACGGTTCTTCAATGGAACGGACCTCTCCCCCGCCAGTGCTTAGAAGAATAGCATCGGTAAAACCGTCCAAAAATAACGCCGTATTCCCCTCAAGGATTTTACGAACGCAGTCCTTTAAACAACGCATCTCTTGCACCTCCGCAGTCGAAACGACGGAATCGGAAATGCTGCTTTTGAGCTGCTCTTTATTCGTGGAAGAATGGCCGGACAGACCCCGTTCCCGCATTAGGGGCTTGATTACTTGCTCATTCAGAACGGTTTTATCGACCAGTCCGTCGATATAAACGACAGCCGCTTGCCATGAGGAATGTCCTACTTTAAATTCTCGGAAAATAACGTCGGGGCTTTGCCCGATCGCATCCTTCATCATCCGAAGGTTACCCGCTAGTTTGTCTGTGAACAGAAAATCCTGCAACACGCTCACCTCCTCCAGCCATTGGTTGGATTATAAATTTTTCCTTTGTATTATTCCTAAATCATTACATTTTATGATGCTTTTGTTTCGTTCATTAAGAAAAAAACCTGCACCGGCAAGCTGTATACGCCAGTAACAGGTATTTTCCAATGTTTTCTCGTCATAATAAAGATTTTTCGGTGTGTTCCATTTTTTTGCTGCCTTCCTCCAACGGATACGATGGAAACGAGGGATAGCCGAATTCCAAAATATCAGAGCATGATTCGCAAATGTATTCCTCTCTTCCGCCGGATTCATGCGTCTCATTGTGGCATAAAAGGCAGGCATGCTTCTCGTCCAATCCACTCTTCCTTTCTTTTCCACTCGCATCGTTCTTCGGGAATCAGTTTTCAATGTCGCCATCATTTGCTTCGCTTCCAAATACAGGACTCGAACGAATTTTTTCGTATTGATTTTCTGGGCAACGTTGAACTTTCGATCTTCTTCAAGTTCGATCATTTTTTTCGGACTTCCATAAAATCGAAAAATTTCATGGCATAATTTTCAAACTTGGGATTGGTATAATCCGTGATGCCTAATGATGCAAGATGATTTAACGCATGAGATATCGCTCTCCGCACACGCTGTTCAGGCGCAAACCAACCCCGTCACGCGTTAATAAAACGTTTTTCAATCGGCGAGCGATCTCCCCCTCCGGTCACGATGGATTCGTTTGCCTCGATAACGTTTTCACTCCTTCGGCCGGAAACGGCAGGTATCCATTCGTTTCCAATAAACCAAGCGCACTTTGAAAATAACATCCCGACTACTAAAAAATATAAAAATCTACACGGCTGTGAAAACACTTCTTATTTTGCTGGTCGGAAGCCGCACGATAAATGTCGTGCCGGTGCCTTCTTCGGAAGAGCCGACAGCAATCTCTCCACCCAGCGAATGGACGATATCGCGCACGTGCGATAGTCCGATCCCGGCTGCGGCGACCCCGCTTTCGTTATATTTTGTCGTAAATCCCGGTTGAAAAATAACGCTGCGGTGCGAATCCCGAATGCCGCACCCCGTATCGGAAACAACGAGGACCGTGTCCGTTATATCTTCATCTACCCGTATACGGATGCTTCCCTGCCCTTGAATGGCTTCCACCGCGTTCGAGACGAGGTTGTTCACAATGGTTAGTAAGGGAATAAACTCGGCGGTTCGGTAATCCGTAGCCAGTTCGGTCGTAAACTTGATTTTCTTTTGAAACATACGGCTGTATTTCTGGTTCGCTTTTACGACAAAGTCAAGCATTTCTGCCAGACTCATATCGACGACGATTTCACTATCGTATAATTTCGTCAGGCCGGCCAGGATGCGCTGGGAATCCTTCTTGACTTCGTGAATCTGCTGGGCGATACTTAATGCTTCTTGGCCGTAACGCCCCAGGTTGTCTTCTTTTAACTTGGAATAAAGAATGTAGCTCTGCTCAGTAATCGCTTCGATCGTGCCCATTGATTTTTTCAAATAGAACGTTTCCCCGTAAAGTCCAGTACCCACATGCAGCATCTGCTCCATCCGTTTTTCCTTCTCGGCATGAACGATGCGCATTTGGCCGATCATGATGCTGCTGTACAGCCCGATGACAAAATAACTGCGCACAAGGGTAATGATCAATAAAAGAAGCCAGTCGTCCCAATCCATCACATTTACGCTGAGCAGAAGCCATCGCAAGAAAAGCTCGGTCCCATTCGAAATCAAATCAATTCCCGATACAAGCGCGCCTAACCTAAGGGGGGTATATTCGTCAATTTTCGTTTGAAGCCGTCCCATGCAGAGCGCAAACACGACATAATATACACCGGCGGCCACATTATTCTGAAGGCTTGCCGTGAAAGAAAGCGAGGTCGATTGGGTCAGCCATTCGGTACCCTGAAAGAATACGCTCAGTATTCCCGTTGTGATCCCAACCTTGAGGTAAGGCAAATGGCGCACAAACAATAAGAAGAACAAAAACGTACTGGCGCCAAGCCCCATACGAAAATAATCTCCATGAAACGGATATACTTTAATTTCGGCGCCAATCGCCGTTGTTAGCGCGATAACCAGAATTTGCGCGGTTTCATTTTTGACAAACCTCCTCATGAGTTCCCCCTCGGTGATCTTTTTTTAAAATGAGTATAAACGAAAGGAGAGTCATCCGCCAACATCCCAGATCCGGTCTTGCGAGACTTGGGATCTTTTTTATGAACATCCCTCTACGAAAAGGATTATGACGGGTCGTGTCGAAAATGAAGTAGGAACTCCATTGGAAAAAGAGGAGAGAGATACCATGTCCGGGCTGTTCGGGATATGCATTGCCAAAAAGAATAAAATCAGCCTTGCCACGCTTTTAACCGGGTTGGTCTCCCTTTCCGTTGCGCTTACTTTGACGATTCTTCTGCTCGCGTCTTATCAGTCCAATAAGCAATCGCTATTCGAAACGACCTTTGCGTTGAACCATTCGGCCGCGACCAAAATGAGTCATTCCATCGATTCCTTATTCCAATCGATGCGGTCAGGCCTGGCTTATACCGGCACCCGTATTTCGGCCGGCGATCTCTCGGACGCGCAAGAAATACAGAAGCAGCTGGAATCGCTGCGCCTCGGCAGCCATTATTTCAACTCCATCGCCGTCGTGGACGAAACGGGTCTTGTCCGCGGTGTAGATCCGCCTTCTGTCGGCACGACCGGTCTGTACATCGTGACGGAAGCGGCTAAAGAAGCGTTGGCTTTAAAAAAGCCCTACATTTCCAAGCCGTACACCTCGGCAACCGGACGTCTTATTGTTTTTATGAGCGAGCCGCTTTACGACAAAGACGGAATATACCGCGGTTATATCGGAGGCAGTCTTTATTTGCAGGAAAACAATATATTGAATATGATGTTCGGGATGCATAACTTCAATAGCGACGGCTCGTACTTTTATGTCGTGAGTTCCAACGGTCATTTATTGTTTCATCCGGACAAATCCCGGATCGGTACCGATGGCAGCGCCAATCAAGTCGTCCAGAAAGTGCTTCGGGGCGCAAGCGGGCATGACGAGGTTACGAACTCTCAAGGAATCACTTATCTTGCGGGCTATTCTCCTGTCCTGGAAAATGGTTGGGGAGTCGTTGTTCAGTCCCCCATCAGCGTCGTATACGACGAATTGAACCGCAATATTCGCGCCATCCTGTTCTACACGCTGGTTCCGTTTGTCGTCTTGATGATCGCCGCGATATGGCTTGCCCGGCGTTTGGCCCGTCCATTCGTAGCTCTTGCCAATCTGGCAGGTAGATTAAGCAAAGGCGAAAGAGTCGTTTTTCCGAACGTCAAGCGTCACTGGAACAGAGAAGCCGACTTGTTGACCCAAACGATTACGATTGCGCTAAGCGATTTGCAGAAGCAGACCGAGCAGCTGACTCATGCCGCTATGACCGATTCTTTAACGGGGTTAACGAACCGAAGAACGTTCGAATCCATCATGGCGCAATGGACGGAAGAGAAGTACCCCTTCGCCCTTATTGTCATGGATATCGACCGGTTCAAGTCCATCAACGATACTTACGGTCATCAGGCGGGAGACGAAGTATTGAAGCATCTGGCCCGCGTCGTCACTTCGTCCGTAGGTCCTCATGACATATGCTGCCGTTACGGCGGAGAAGAATTCGTCGTGCTTCTTCCGCTCGCCACCGTTCCGGAGGCTTTGATCACGGCAGAGCGAATTCGTGCAGCCTTTGAAACGAGGGAAAATCCCCTGGGAATCCCGATAACGGTCTCGTCAGGTATCGCCCACTATCCATCCCACGCCCCATCCGCTGAAATGCTGTTTCAACGGGCCGATCACGCTTTGTATCGGGCAAAGGAAGCGGGGAAAAACAGGACGATCGTGGCCGACTAGAAAACGGAGTGCTTCCATTTTCGAATGGTGGAGGCGCTCCGTTTTTCAAATTTGAAGCACGGAGTAATTAGATCGGATGCTTTGGAATAATTTCTCCCCTTTCGATAAAATGTTCTCCCTTCTTTCGGGTGTAAAATATCCCATATAATAGGAAGTGATCCTTATAGCGGAAAGGAGGAGACTTAGGGAAGCGGACGACGGAAAGGAGAGGATGCCGAAGATTATATTTGCCGGCAAAGCATTTTTTGTAAGCGCTTAATAAACGATTCGAAATTCAATAACCAATTCATTAAAGGAGGCTCAACCAATGAACTTCCATAGTTCTCCCTTGTACGTACGCCTGCGCCCCCGTCTGCTAATAGGACTCATTGTCTCGCTTATCGTCTCGCTTTTCTCTGTGCTTGCCTCCCCTCTTCCCTCTGCCGCCGCCCCCGCGGGAGGCTATAAAATCGTCGGCTATTGGCACAACTTCGACAACGGCTCGGGCTTTATCCGGCTCCGAGACGTCTCTCCGGATTTCGATGTCATTAACGTTTCGTTCGCGGAGCCGACCGGCAGCAGTACCGGTGTGATCGGCTTCACCCCGTATAACTATACCGAAGCCGACTTCAAAGCCGACATCGCGTATCTGCAGAGCAAAGGCAAGAAGGTCGTCATCTCTATCGGCGGTGCGAACGGTCAAGTCCAGCTGCCGACGACGGCCGCCCGCGATGCATTCGTCAGCTCGGTGACGGGCATCATCGAGAAATACGGGTTCGATGGACTGGACGTCGACTTCGAAGGACACTCGCTCTACTTGAACGCCGGCGATTCCGACTTCCGCCATCCGACGACGCCCGTCATCGTCAACCTGATTGATGCGCTCAAGGCGCTGAACAGCCACTTCGGCACAGACAAATTCATTCTGACCATGGCACCGGAGACGTTCTTCGTCCAACTCGGTTATTCGTTCTACGGCGGGAGCTGCATCAGCTGCGATTCGCGCGCCGGCGCTTACCTGCCCGTGATCCATGCGACGCGCGATATTCTGGACTGGCTCCAAGTGCAGAATTACAATTCCGGCCCGATCATCGGCCTCGATGATCAGTATCATACGATGGGCAACGCCGATTTCCACGTCGCCATGGCCGATATGGTGTTGACCGGGTTCCCCGTTGGCAAGAATGCCAATCTGTTCTTCCCGCCGCTGCGGCAGGAGCAGGTGCTGCTGGGCTTGCCGGCGAACAGCAATGCGGGCGGCGGCTTTACACCGGTTGCCGAGGTGCATAAGGCGCTCGATGCGCTCGTGAAGGGCCAACAGCTTAGCACGTACAAAACACGGGGCAGCGCAACCGGCTATCCGAACTTTGGCGGTTTGATGACGTGGTCGATCAACTGGGATAAATTCAATCAATTCGAGTTTTCCAAGAAGCATCGCGCTTATTTGAACGCCTTGAACCCGACGGCGCCGGATACGCAGGCTCCGACGGCTCCGGCGAATCTGGTTTCGACCGGCAAAACCTCGACCAGCGTTTCGCTGTCCTGGAACGCTTCGACCGACAATGTCGGCGTGACCGGCTATACGGTCGCGTATGGCTCTTCACAAGCGAACGTGACCGGTACGAGCACAACCGTCGAGGGACTGAAGCCGAACACCAGCTATACGTTCTCGGTGACGGCCAAGGATGCCGCAGGCAACGTCTCGGCCGCCAGCAATCCGGTAACGGTCAAGACGGACGAAGCCTCCGGCGACAACCAGGCGCCGACCGCGCCGACCCAACTGAGCGTGGTCTCCAAGTCGGCTGCGAGCGTAACGCTAAGCTGGGCGGCGTCCTCCGATAATGTCGGCGTGACCGGCTATACGGTCGCCTACGGTTCTTCGCAGGTGAACGTGACAGCAACAGGCGCAACGATCGAGGGACTGAAGCCGAATACCGGCTATACGTTCTCGGTAACGGCTAGGGATGCCGCCGGCAATGTCTCGCCTGCCGCTGTGCTCACGGTTACGACGGACGCACCGTCCGGCGCGCAGCCCTGGGCGCCCGGGGTCGCCTATAAAACAGGCGATGAGGTTACGTACGAAGGCAAAACCTATGTGTGCCGCCAAAATCATACTTCGCTGCAAGGCTGGGAGCCGCCGTACGTAGCGGCGCTGTGGCTGCTGAAGTAAAGCTCGGAGTCGGTCGGGCATGCAGCGGCCGGCGGCAAACGCATAAGCTCATGATTCGAGCCGTAGAAGTCTTTTCTACGGCTCAGGCTGTTGAGAAAGTGGTCCACAGAGATATAGAGGTTCGATGGGGTGGGGTATCCACTTCCGACCGCTCTTGTCCTCGGGAAATTTGATTGGAAAGCCGCTTAATAGCGGACATTTCCCGAAGACAAAGGCGGCCGCTATCGCTTCTCCAGTGGATACCCCACCTCCGTATGCATCTCTATTTTTGTAAACGACCACTTTCTCAACAAGCTCAGCCGTAGAAGTCTTTTCTACGGCTCTTTCGTTTATTTCACGATAAATTTCACTCTGGTTCCATCCGAGTATTTGGAAAGCTTATTCCCTACCCAGCTTCCCGCTCCCCGGTTGTCGGACGGGCTAATGTACCGAATATCCGCACCTCTCCCCCCTTCCAGGCACATCGCCATCGGCCATTCATCCCGATCATAGCCTTTCTTGGGCGGATAACCTTCCAGAGCTTCTTCTCGCCGCTCACGGGTGCCGTCGCGATCGATCGTACAGATATCGGATTTACCGGCTGCAATGGCATCTTTGATATGCGCCCTTGTTTCGGGATATCGGTCCGTCGGAAACATAAGTATGTAGTCGTAGGAGGATGCCGCAAAGGAAACGTGATTCGAGCCTGCAACGGGAAAAAAACTGCCAAGTAACACCGCGATGAGGAAAACAATCGAAAATAGCGCCGTGCTCTGCTTCTTCATCATTCGATTACCTCCAATACTCATATTTGGAATAATATTCCTTATCCATTGTATTGGATAACGTTGTTGTCCCACAATAGTTTTGTGGCATATTCATTTTATAGATTTTGTAAAGACGATTTGGCCGAAAAAAAACAGGTCTTCTTCTTGACTAAAGTCGACCTGGCTTTCTCCCGGAACGGGAGACTTTCGAATGGATATCGATGGCAGTCAGCAGCTCATGAGTTGGACAAATTTGGCCAAGCCGCCGCTTGAACCGCCACTAATTTTTGTGATTGGCTATAAATTTTTTTAGCTCGTCGACATGAATGGCGCCAACGATTTTGTCTACCGGATCTCCGTTTTTAAATAGGATCGTCGTTGGAATGCTCATGACCCCAAACTGACTGGCCGTATGGGATTCTTCATCCACATTAACTTTGAGGATCCTTACTTCGCTGCTATGCTCCCGATCGAACGCTTCGAGTACGGTGCCAAAGAAGCGGCAAGGCGAGCACCATGGCGCCCAAAAATTGACCAATGTCAAGCCTTCGCTTTTTAAGTCACCGGCAAAAGTCGTATCCGCAGTATGGCAAATGGTCATTCGTAGCTTCCTCCATTCTAATGGTATAAACAGATTCCGATTGAACCGAACCGACGAAGATTGCATCACCTCCTCCACCAACTCCGCGGTTCCGGCAACGAACCAAACGGTTATTTTGCGAAATCTTCTTCCGTCAAGTCCACATTCACGCCCATAGCCGTTCGGCTGCCGTCGGCCGCGGCAAAAACGACTTGGGAAGGCATGAAGTACGAAGCGTCCCCTGCGGCATATAAACCGGGGATCGAGGTTCTTCCCCATGCATCGGTCCTGATCCCGCCATTCTCCGTCCTTTCGCAGCCCAGACGTTCCCCGAACGGTACGGCCGGCACAAACCTGGGCATCACGAAGCCGCCGGCTCTCGGAAGCTCTGTCCCATCCGCAAAGCGAACATGCTCAAGCCGCCCATGGTGGCCGACGAAAGCCGTGACGGGCTGCTCCATCACCACGATTCCTTTGGCTTGAAGCCGGTTTTTTTGCTCATCCGACAGGGACGACTGGCCGTTCGTGCAGACGACCAGATCTTTGCTCCAATTGAAAAGAAGCTTGGCTGTATGAAAAACGGCCGGTGATTCGGACACGACGACAAGCGGTTGATCCTGAAGCTCCCAGCCGTCGCAATAAGGACAATTAAACAAGCTTTTCCCATACAGCGGATAAAAGCCGTCGATTTCAGGAAATATTTCCTTTACCCCCGACGCCAGGATCAGTTTCCGCGCTTGAATGCGAAGACCTGACGAATCCAGCACCTCGAAAAGTCCCGATGCGTTGTTGCGAGCCTCGACAGCTTCGGTTTGCAGATGCTTGACAGACGGATAACGCAGAACCTCGTCATAAGCAATGCGGCGGAATTCGCCCGGCGTTACGCCGTCTCTCGTAATAAAGCCGTGAGACGCATGCGTAACGGCATTGCGGGGCTTGTTATTATCGATCAAGGCCACGCTTCGCCTTGCCCTGCCAAGCACAAGGGCTGCGTTCAACCCGGCGGGTCCACCGCCAATAATGGCGCAATCGTAAATCATGATGTTCATCTCCTCTAATGCGGATATTATAGACTGTTTATATCTATAATTAAGTTAAAAAAACTTGTACACGCAACAACCATACTTTTCGCTCGACTTAAGCTTGTACTTGCTTTTGAGCCAGATCCACCAATTTCGCTTGTTGGAGATGCGATTCCATTTTCTGTTCCGCTTCCTTCATGACAGCTTGAATCTGGCATTCGTCGCCGTGGACGAAATCGCATTCGAATAAGGAGGCGTTGCCTTCAATCGCGTGGATAATGTCCAAAAACGTAATATCGTCTTTTTTGCGGGACAGCCGGTAGCCGCCATTAGCCCCGGATACCGATTCAATCATCCCTGCTTTCACGAGCCTCGTCAAAATTTTGGAAAGATAGGTCGGTGAAACGCCTTGGGATTCCGCCAGCTGCTGCACGCCTACCGGCTTAACCGGAGAAGCGTCAATCAGAGCGAGCATCGTGTGCAGAGCATAATTCGTCGCTTTGGAAAATCTCATGGCCAACACCTCAATTAAAGACTTGTTGTGTCTATAATATCCTTGAATTAGAAATGTGTCAAGTGAGAGCCGCTCACAGGCGGCTTCACTCCTCTCCGTCTCTTCGGTTTTCGTCAATCGAAGCTCCGACTCGTTTCGTCAGAAGCTCCATGAGATAGAGGCTCGCCTCGTCTTTATCGGAGGTTAGCTCTCTAAACTTGTGCAGGGAGTTTTCAAGCTCCGAAAGCTTGGCATCGAATTCTTTTTGTGCTTCTTTCACCCCTCCGGCATCGGTGAGTTCCTCCAGCCCCTTAATTCCCTGCTCCTTTAATTTTGCCAAGTTCGAATCCAGCTTTTCGACGAGCGCGTCATATTTTTTAGCGGCGGACTTGGGATGGTTTAATTTCATCTTTGCGTACACATTCATCCGATACCCGTAGATTCCAATGGTCCTATTGCCATCGTGAACCCACATGGTGCCGCCGCCATCACGGACATAATCGATACCGGACAGCGCCGAAATCGCCTCATTCACCGTTTGATGAATCGCGTCCGTCTGCGTCTTTAGCTTGCTGTCGTTTGCAAGCCATTTGTCCGTTTCCCGTTGAAAGCACTCGCCGATATAGCGATACATTTCATCCTGACCGTGCTCGGAGCCGTTCAGCTCGTGCTTGGCATATTCGTTCTCATAAGTCCGGACGATTTCGCCCTCGGACATGCTGGAAGCGACTACTCTTGAGCACAGGTTCCGGTTTACCTTCTCTAAGGTGGCATTACCGTCGGCATCCGGCACGGTTTGGGCAGCGCCTTCATTTGCTTTAAAGAACGCCATAACGTCGCTCACGGTCTTAATTTTCCCGGAGGCGTTCAGCTTGTTATCGGTATCATCATCCGATACAAAGCTTTTGTCCTTTTGAACAAATATGGACGGGGCGGTCACTGCGGCGCTTCCGCCCGACTCTTTTCCGGCAACGTAATCCGCGAGCACGATCACATCCTTCTTGCCGTCCCCATCGACGTCCTTAAAGGAAACTGCCTTGACGGCTTCGAAATTCCACGACGCGACAAGCTTCGGCTGCGGGAACGTATACAGGGTGCCGCCTTCGGCATCTTTTAAGCTAAGCAAAAGCTCTTTACGCCCGTCTGCATTCGCACGTTTCGCGGACACAAACCGAACCTTGCCCCACGACTCCAGTTCAACCTGAAACGACTGGTCCGCAATTTCCTCGACCGATGCGCTGCCGCTTGCAGGAGCGGCTTGCGAGGGTACCGTGGGAGAGGCAGCCGGGGGAACAGGTGCCGCCGATCCGGACGGAGGCGACTTCGAATCGGAAGCTTTCGCGGGCTCATTAGGCCGGCTTGCTGGCCGGACGGATCGCATCCCGCCAGGATGACGAATATAAGACATAGTGACAACATCCTCATTGCAAGCTTCTCTCCTGCCCTTTTCTAAACTACAGAAATGAACCGTATATTGGCACATTCCGATCTTTGCATTTTCATATTCGCGCTGTATGGACAGATTCCTGCAAGTCATCCATCAGTCCGGAACGCCGAGTTGAATAATGCTTACCTTTTCTCCTGCAAGGACGCCGCGACCTCCCGGCGGGATGACCATGAGACAGTCGGAATCCTTGATCGAAAGCATCACGCTGGACTGATCGGGTCCCGCCATTTTCACGTATACTTTGCCGTCTTCGATATAGCTTTTCGCCCGCACGAATCGATGATAAGCATTGACTTTCGTAAAATCCTCCCCCGAGAATGCGGTTGCTTCCGGCGGGAGGACGTCCTTCTTCCCTTGCATCCCCCAGAGCACCGGTCGCACAAACAACTCAAAGCCTACAAAGCAGGCTCCCGGATTACCGGAAAGCGCAAAGAGAAATTTGTCCTCCCGCACGCCAACCGTCGTAGGGCTGCCCGGCCGCATCATCACCTTGTTAAATAACGTCATGCCTTCCCATGCCGCAAAAATATCGACCATAATATCGTAGTCGCCTACCGAGACCCCGCCTGTCGTAATGACACAATCCGCCTTGGAAAAAGCGTCGGTTATTTTCTCCATAGCCCGCTCCGCATCGTCAGGTATGGATTCCATAAGGATCGGGATTCCGGCTGCCTCCCGAACTTGTGCTGCCAGCATATACGTATTGCTGTTCCTGATTTTGCCGGGCTCCAGCGGCACATGAAGGCCCAGCAATTCCGAACCCGTTGCGAATATGGCTACTTTGGGTCGTTTAAAGACATGAACCGTTCCCGCGCCGAATGCGGCCAGCAAGGCAACCTCGCCTGCATTGATTTTCCTTCCTTTTTCCAAAACAAGGTCGCCTTTTGCCAGTTCAAATCCGGTTGGAGTTACGTTTTGTCCTGCCTTCTGTTCTTTTTTGATCGAAATGAACGTTTCCCCGCCTTGTTCGAAGCATTCCGCAATCTCGAGCATGACGACCGCATTCGCGCCTTCAGGCACCATCGCTCCCGTCATAATCCTCGATGCCGTCTTTCCCGTTATGGCTTTAGCCGGTGTCGAGCCGCAAGGAATGCTCTCGACCACTTCCAGAAGAACCGGTTGATCGGAAGATGCGCCGACGGTCGATTCCGCTTGAATCGCAAATCCATCCATACCCGAACGGCAAAAATGCGGCATATTGTCCGATGCGAATACATCCGCCGCCAATCTCCTGCCAAAAGCTTCCTCCAATGGCACTTGTTCGACGTCTCCCGGCCGAATATGATGTAGAATCCTCTTTTGAGCCTCGTCAGGTCGAATGGCATGCCTGCGAAAGCGATTCGAGAGCTGTAAAGATTCCATACTATCCTCCAATTTTTGCGAACCGGTCAAGGAACCCTTTTTATAAAAATAAGCTACCCGATGGCATCATCGAATAGCGCAAGGCTTCGCTCCTTTACACGCGTTCTTCAAAGTAGATATGATAACGCAGGTTGGCTTGAAGATCATGCGAAACAAAACAGTCTCCTGCTTGGCCGCGCTCCAGCTTCGTCAGCGGATCGTCAAATAAAGGTACGGAAAGGAACTGATCGGCATTGAAATAAAACTGCAAATAGGCATGGTTATCCGTGAGCGCTGTCTTGAACAGGGTGAACGGCTTGGGCTGCGTTTGTTCTTCGCCCGAAAGATCTTCAATCCATACGGTGATCCGGCTTCCTTCGTACTTGGATAACAGCACGTTCCATTCCATCACGAGACCCCGGCTTTGACGTTACTTTTGCCGCAATGGCTGCACTCCGCATGTTCCTTTAGCTCGAACTCTAGCCGGTAGCCCTGCAGCCAGTCCCAGAAATGATGCGCTGCCCGCTCTTCGAGATCGGCGAGAAGCTCCTCCTCCTTCTCCCAAGCTCCTGTACCTGTAACCTCTGCAATGACGTAATCCAGACCGTCTTCCTGTTTATCCTCCATGGTCCACTTCGCATGCTTCGGAAACAAGCCTTTCAGCTGATCGTCAATGATCTGCGCAAAGGTTTGTCCGGGAGCGTCCGCCGCACTTTGCCGAATAAAGCATAAATCCATGAAAAACTCCGATTTCTTCATCTGTTCTTCACTTCCTTCTTGTAAATAAATAAGGCCATCGGAAACAGAATGACGTTTAACGCAGCAAACAAGATCACAAGCTTATAGTTTTCGTAATAATAATGGTTGATCGTGTACTGCGTAAAAATAATATTGAGCAGCAGCACGATACTCAGCAGAATGACGCCTCGATAGCTACGCTTCATACCGCTTCACTCCCGTTGCATATATAGTCGGCCCTTCGACGGCTATTATAATTTCCGGCAGCGGCCTTCTTGGCGGTCCTCCTGTCGGAGCGCCTGATTTAGGGTCAAAAAAGCCGTGATGGCACGGACAAACCATTCTTTTCTCCTCGCCGTTCCAAAAGACGGGGCATTTCAAATGGGTGCATGCATTTTGATACGCTTTGTATTCGTTCTCGCCCAAGCGGATCAGCAGCGCCGAATCGTGCTCCTCAGGATAAGCAAACTCGACCGCCTCTCCTACCTTCAACGCTTGGACGTCGGCGATTTTCTTTTTGGGATGGCTTTTTTGACCGAGCCCCGCCAGCTCTTTGGCCGCGAGTCCGCCCCAGGGAAGCGTGGAAATGGCAAACACCCCCGCCGCCCCCACCATCGTCTTCATAAAGCCGCGCCGATCCAGGCTTCGCTCATTATTTTTACGAATGTTATGCGTATAATTGTCTTCGTTATACGGAACCTTGTTATTCTTTTCTTGATCCATGCGGTCCACCCGCTTTCTAATATTGGTCGCTTCTTGTCAGACGGTTCAGAATAGCTTCTGTATTCCTTGGATAATACCGGGAAGGCTGATCTTGACATTCGTCTCCCCTTCCAGAGGCTCGAACGGCTGCCGGCTGGAGACCCATTTGCCCAACCGGTGCCGCTCGCGCTTCTCGGCCAATTCGTTCTCGTCGATCCACTGCAGCGTATTGGTCGGGCAAACGGATGCGCACATCGGCGGAATGCCGTCCTTCGTGCGGTCGTAGCAAAGATCGCATTTATACATCAGGTTCTGCTCTTCATCGAATTTCGGAATTCCGTAAGGGCAGGCAATCGTGCAGTTCTGGCAGCCGATGCATTTCTCGACGAGAGCGGACAGCACCGCGCCTTCTTCCGTTATTTGGATGGCTTGCGCCGGACAGCTTCTGGCGCATGCCGGGTTGACGCAGTGCAGACACATGAGCGGAATCGTCTGCCGGTCTACAAACGGGTTGACATCATATACGTAATTGCGGTTGCGTTCCTCGTGACCGCCGCATTGCGTACAAGCGGCGAGACAGCTTCGGCAGCCGATGCAGTTGTCCATTTCGATATATAATATTTTTTTCACAGCAGTGCCCCCTTCGTCCCGTTCGCCAGCTTCTCAATCTGGGCTGCGCAAGCTTTAAACTCCGGCATTCGCGACATCGGGTCAAGCGCGGCAATGGTCAGCAGATTGATCGACTGCTCATGCCCGAAATGATAAGGGACGAAAACGGTATCTTGACGTATGGCTTCGATGATCTTCACCTTAAAGTACGCTTCGCCTCGGCGAGTATACAAACGAACAATTTCTTCATGTTCGATGCCGTACAGCTTAGCCGTTTCCGGGTGAACCTCGACGAACGGCTCCGGACACATATCCCGCAAAAACGGAATTCTTCGCGTTTGGTTTCCGGATAAGTAATGATAGACGACCCTGCCGGTTGTCAGCCTGAGCGGATACTGTTCACACGGCTCTTCCGCAGGCGGCCGGTAAGGAAGCGCGCATATTTTCGCTTTGCCGTCCGGATGATAAAACTTTTTGTCCAAAAACATATAGGGAGTTCCTTGATCCTGCTCGTCCCGGCAGGGCCAGAAAACGCCGTTTTGCTTCTCGATTTTATCCCATGTGGCCCCGTAATAATCCGCATAGCCGCCTTTGGAGGCCAGCCTGAATTCCTCCGCGACCTTGCTGGCCGTCGTAAGATGCCGGAAATATTGGCCACGGCCGAGACGCTCGGACAGCTCCACCTGAATCTGCCAATCCGGCTTCGACTCGCCAAGCGGCTCCTGGGCTTTATTGATCTTGATGATCCGGCCCTCCAGGTTGGTTACGGTGCCTTCATCCTCCGACCACGTTACGGAAGGAAGAACGACATCGGCAAATTCCGCCGATTCCGACAAAAACATATCGCAGCAAACCATGAAATCCAAGCTTTTCAGCGCAGAGCGGACGAAGTTTTGATTCGGCGCGGAAACTGCGGGATTGGAGCACAACAAATATAAGCCGCGGATCGTTTTTTCGGTCATCAATTCGAACATTTCATAAGCCGAAACGCCGGGCTGCGGCATCTCTTCCGGCGTAATTCCCCAGACGCTGCACACTTCCTGCACGTGCTTCGGATTCGTGATTTTGCGGTAGCCCGGAAGCGCATCCGCCTTCTGTCCGTGCTCCCGGCCGCCCTGGCCGTTTCCTTGGCCTGTAAACGTGGCTACCCCGGATTTGGGCCGGCCGATTTTGCCGGTGACCAGACACATATTCGTATAGGCCGAGACGTTGTCCGTTCCTTTATGCTGCTGCTCGATCCCGCGCGCGAACATGACGACGGCATTCGGCGCTTTACCGTAGATTTCTGCGGCGCGGATCAGCTTCTCCGGTGCCACTCCTGTAATTTCGCTCGTATACTCCGGGGTAAACGCCTTCACGACTTCCATCGTTTCTTCAAAGCCGTTCGTATGCTCGCGAATAAACGCTTCATCCGCAAAGCCTTGCTGAACAAGCAAATTGACCATGCAGTTCGCGAGCGCGAGATCAGTGCCGGGCTTGAGATCGAGATGGACGTCGGCGCGTCTCGCAATCGGGGTTTCCCTTGGGTCCGCTACGATCAGGTATCCCCCGCGGTTCTGTACCTCCCACACCCGGAACATCGAGGTCGGATGGCATTCGGCCGTATTGCTTCCGGCAATAAACAAGCAGTCCGTCTGGTGAATATCCGTCCATGGCAGCGTAGAGCCGCGATCCACCCCAAGGCTGCGCATGAATCCGGCTGCGGCGCTGGACATGCAGAATCTGCCGTTGTAATCGATATAACGTGTCTGCAGGGCGACCCGGGCAAATTTGCCGGTCAGATAGCACTTTTCATTCGTCATGGACACGCCGCTGAACACGGACAAAGAATCCTTGCCGTAATTGTTCTGCAGTTCCTTGAACTTCCGCGCAATCAAGTCATAGGCTTCGTCCCACGACGCTTCCCGGAAGCCTTCCTTCGTTCCTTTCTTCGAAGCGTCGTCCCGGATCAACGGCCGGAGCAGCCGGTCGTCATGGTTCGTCTGCTGGTAAGCGGTCACGCCTTTCGGGCACATTTTACCCAGATTCACCGGAAAATCGTACCTTGGCTCTACCCCGATAATCTTGTTGCTATCCGTATCCACCCTTAAATTCATGCCGCACTGCATGCCGCAGTAAGAACAGTGGGTCGGAACCAGCTTTTCCTTCGGGTGATGCTTATTCTCAATGTCGCGGTAAAATTTATCCTTTGGCATTCTGGTTCGCCTCCTTGAACTTCACTTCGTGGGTCGGAACACCCGCAAACCGCGACATGCGATACTTCCGCCGGCAAGGCAGGCACAGCTCGGCCAGATGAAAGCCTTCGTCCATCTTGAATTCTACGCCGCTTTGCTTCAACACTTGGATGACATCGTTCGATTGCTCGGCCGACACAAACCCGGTGCCGCACACCTTGCAAGCTTTCATTTCTTTCTCCCCGTAGTGCTCCCGGTAATTTCGGGCGAGCACGCTCATCGGCCGGAACGGAATATGGGCCAATTTGCCGAAAGGCAGATAAATGAGCGTTATAATGACGGACCATTGATGAATCAGCGTAATCACCGGATGGCCCCAGCCATGCAGGAATATATTCGACCCTGTGAGCATCAAGCCCGTAATGCTGATAAACAGGAGCAGATACAAAGGGAGAAAATCGTATACGAAGGTTTGCTCCGCTCTCGCCTGCATGTTTTTGATGCGCCGGTACAGCGCCATACACACGCCGGCGATGACCATGAAGGCCGTAATGTTCAGGGCGTTGTAAAACAGAAAGGCAATCCAGCCGTCCGCTTTGACCCGCATGATATCGATGCCGAAGCCGACAACCGTGTACATTCCGTTATCGTCCATCGTAAAGTACATCCAACCGAACACAAGCGGAAACGTAACCAGGCAAGAGAGAATACAGCCCCACCCCAGCAAAATGTGCTGCGTCCAGCGGTATACACCGCGATTCCAGACAAAGCGGTAGGTGGCCAAATGCTCAACGGTCGTTTGCGGAGTGCTTCTGCGAAACAGCAGCCGAAGGCCTTTTTTCATGATGATTTTCGTCGGCGGACGTTCGCCCCAGGCGATAAAGCGGTAGAAAAAGCCTCCGATAAATACGACCGTACCGACCATGTAACCGTATAAAGCCAAATCGATATGCGTAAAAAAGCGGGACCCGATATACATCAGAATGATGAGAAAAACAACCGTAAAGAAATACATCTTGGCAAATTTCGATGCAAACGCCCGGTCCATGTTTTGACCTCCATAATTCGTTTTTGGTCACTTTCATTAAAGCACTGCCCTTTCCCCATTGACTGTGACAATCGTCACAAGATGATGTGCGCCGGCCCAAAACGGTGATTTTGTTCAAAAAACATACATCACTCCGCTGCATAGGCTTTTGGAACGTAAGCACAGTAGGGATCGCTTTCCAGATAATCTCCCGTAACGGCATAGGCTCTCGCCCTCGAGCCTCCGCACAATTCCTTGAATTCACAAGCCCCGCACTTGCCCTTTAACAGCGACTTGTCGCGTAATGCGGTCAGGACCGGAGAGCTCCGATAAATGTCCGTTAGCGGCCGCTCCCGGACATTGCCGCATCCGACAGGCAAAAATCCGCTTGGGTACACCTCCCCGATATGGCTGATAAACACAAACCCGTCCCCGTCATTCACTCCCTTTGGCGCGCGTCCGAGAAGATCCAGGCGTTTCGTTCCGGCGGCCGCAGCATGCTCGCCCAAACGCCGCTTTTCCTGCAGAAAAACACGCCGGTAGTGGGGCGCTTCCGTTGCTTTGACGCCATACGGCATCTTGTGCTGGATACGAAACAGCCACTTCATCACCTCTTCGTGCTGCTCCGGGTCGATGACATCCTCCACCATCCCCCGACCGGTAGGCACAAGGAAAAATACGCTCCACAGCACAGCCCCCATCTCCCTGACCTTGTCCGCAACCGCTTCCAGATCATGAAGATTATACCGGGATACGGTTGTATTCACCTGAATCGGGATTTGCTGCTCCTGTAAGTGCCCGATCCCTTTCATGGTCAGATCGTAAGATCCCTTCGTTCCGCGAAAATGGTCATGAATCTCCGCGCAGGAGCCGTCGAGACTGAAAGCCCATCGCGACAGCCCGGCTTCCTTAGCCTTGCGGACCGCTTCGCGCGTCACCTTCGGCGTAGCGCTCGGCGTCATGGAGACGGAAAGGCCTCTCTCTTCGATCGCATAGCGGGCAAGCTCGAACAGATCGGGGCGCATTAACGGATCTCCGCCGGTAAAGACGAATAGCGGGTTATCCATTCTCGCGATCTCGTCGATGAGCTGCTTCCCCTCTTCGAAAGACAGCTGTCGGGGATCCGCCCTATACTGTGCCTCCGCACGGCAGTGCAGACATTTCAAAGCGCAGGAGCGGGTGACTTCCCAGATGACGATGAATGGATTGTCGTTGTAATTCCTTTCTTTTATCATAGGCAACAAACTAAAATCCCCCTCTTCTTCTTGGCAATGTGATGCAGGAATCTTCGACAATTCCGAAAAGAAAGCATGTATATTTTTACTAATCGGAAGCATCCTACTTGTCATATAATGACTCGGGAGGACTGTTATGGAAACGACGAACACCCTTTACGAAAAATTAGGCGGAGAACAGGCCATTTCCAAAGTCGTCGACTATTTTTACGAGCTTGTGTTGGCGGACGATACCGTAAACGAATTTTTTAAGAACACGGATATGGAGCAACAACGGCGCCACCAGACCAAATTTATCAGCTTTGCGTTAGGGGGGCCGAACCAATACACGGGAAAATCCATGGCCAAAGCTCACGAGGGCATGAACCTGCAGCCGGTTCATTTTAATGCCATCGTCAAGCATTTGCATGATGCACTTGCACATTTCGGCGTTGGCGAACCGGAAATCGAGCAAGCCTTATCTCATGTCGCTGAAGTTAAGGACGACATTTTGTACAAATAGAACAGGATAAGAATACTGAGAAAGACCGAAGACTTGAACGGATCCGGAGTTTTCTCAATTCTTTTTATTTATTTCTCAGCTCCGAAATGTCGCTGAACATCCCCGCATAATGCTTCACTTCGCCGGCGTCGTTTTTGATGGCGCTGATCGTCAGCCATTGAAGGTATTCGTCCCCGTTTTTCCTCCGGTTCCATATTTCTCCCTGCCAGAAGCCCTTCTCTTTGATCGTTTTCCACATCGCGGCATAAAAATCCGACGGCTGCTTGCCTGATTTTAAAATGCGCGGATTCTCCCCGATGATTTCCTCCTGCGTATAGCCGGTCACTTTGGTGAACGCCGGATTCACCTGCCGGATCGTCCCCTTCAAATCCGTGATAACAATGGCTTCCGCCGTATTTTCAATAATTTCCGCAGCCAAATGGAGCCGGTCTTGATAGTACATCCAAAACACAAGGACAAGGCTGACCAAAGCAAACTCGGACAAGGCCATGAAGCCGATGGCATAGTGGCCTGTCAAGCTGAGTAACGACGCGAGAATCAATGGCGGGAAAAATCCCCCGAGTCCGCCCATGGCAGAAACGATTCCGTTCACAATCCCGGCCTGCTTCAGGAAATAGAGAGGCACCAGCTTGAAAATCGTACCGTTTCCCGTCCCTGCGCAAACCGCAATCAGCAGACAACCGACGGTATAAAGCTGAATGTCCGGCGAAAAGGAAAGCAAGATGCCGGATAAGGTCAGCCCGCCAAATACGAACATCAGAATGACGAAAGAATTGAACTTGTCGCCCAGCCATCCGCCGACCGGCCGTGCCGCCGTCGCGATCGCAATAAATACAGCCGTTCGGAAGCCCGCGTCCGCCTTGGCCAATTGGAAGTGGCTGACGAGAAAATTCGGCAAATAGATGGTGAACGCGACGAAGCAGCCGAAGGTGATGAAATAAAACAAACTGATCGCCCACAGCCTCGGGTTGCGGTAGATTTCCTTCATCTGTTCCCGTACCGGGGTCACAACCTTCGGCTCCTTCCGATCGCCGAGAAACACATGAAGGAGGACAAACACGGCAAGCAGAACCAAATACAGCTGGACGGTGGCAGACCATCCGATCGAGCTTGCGACAACGGGAGCGCCGAACGCCGACACCGCCGTCCCAAGGTTACCAATGCCGTAAAGTCCGTTCACGGAACCGTGCTTTTCCTTCGGATAATATTTCGGCAGCGAGGTAACGCCGACCGAAAATACGGCGCCGCCGATCCCGAGGAAGAAACCGCCGATCAGCAGATCGACGAACGTTGTCGCCTGGCTTACATAATAGACGGGAAACAGCAGCAGAACAAAGCTGATGGCGAACAGCTTTCGTGCGCCGTATTTATTCGTCCAGAAACCGATCGGAATGCGCAGGACCGAACCCAGAATCACGGGTACGGCCGTTACCCAGGACAGCTGGCCCGGGGTCATCGGGATGTCCGACTTGATGAAAGGCATGAGCGAAGACAGAATCACCCAAACCGCAAAACCGAGAATTAGACTTACCGTTTGCAACGGCAATTGAAGCTTTCGAACATCCATCCTTTTTCCCTCCACTCTTTTGTACATCGTCATCATTTCCATTTCATAAAGTCCGCTTCGGCTTAATGCCTAGGGGACGAAACGTGCTGCGGTGCAAACCGGTTACCGGTCCGCCTCCTCTTCCCAAGTGTAACGATGCCTCCTTTACGGAAAGTTCTTTTCAATCAGGATCATCCTGAAAATAGCATTTCTCATCAGTTCCTCTCTGTGACACAAATCATCAAAAACCGCATTTATGTAGTGAAAAATGATTCATTTTCACACAATATACACAAAATAGTCGAATACCGGCATCCTGTTATCCTGCGCCCAGGTGGTTGTTTTCTTCGCAGGAAAGCTGCCACGCGCGCAGTTCATAGCTTTCCGTGCCGGTGGGTACAAACGGACCGGATTCGGCGACGCTCCGTGCTTCTTCGCAGCTAGAAGCACGGATAATCACCATTCCTCCCTCATAATCGGATAACGGTCCGCAAAGCTCCAATTGACCGTTTTGCTCCAGCTTGCGCAGAAAAGCAATATGTTTTCGGATCAGGTCTTCCGTTAATCTCTTTCCAGAATTCAGCGATAACAAAATCACATACCTTGTGAACTTCGTCATGCTCAACCCCCGTTGTTCCAGCGCTACAAGCTTAACTCCCTTAAGATTCGTTGGCGGGACTGCTCACGCGCCGGAAAAGAATGTTGTTTTCCAAGTGGATATGCTGGAACAAATCCGATTCGAGCTCCTGCAGCTTGTGGAACGCTAGCGTGTAAGTCCGGCACGCGCCGGCGGGCAGCTCGTAATCGCTTGTTACGGCTCTCATCTCGTGCAGGAGATTGCCGACTCCGCTGTGATCCGCCTCTAGCTCCCTAATCGCATCCGCCGTTTTTTCCGCAAGGAATGGGGCCGGATTGCTCTCCAATTCCCTGATTAACGGAAAGACAGTCGCCTCTTCGGCAATCAAATGCTGCTCCAGCTCCATTTTCATCTGATGAAAAAGCATATGAAGCTTGGCCAGCTCACGGCGTCCCGGACCGTGTACCCGCAAAATTTTAGTGACGAATTCGCTTAACACAGGGAGCTCTCGTTCCAAATACGCGTGATGCGTGGTGACGATATGATCGATCAACTGGCTCGACGAGAGCTTGCGCCAGTCCGTGTTGGGATCGGTTTTTTTATTCGCTTCCGCGTAGAACCGGTTCAGTTTTTCGATGAAAGCTGCTGCCTCAATGTTTTTCTGTCTTAGCGCTGTTATCAGGGAACGGCCCCCGCCGCAGCAAAAGTCGATGCCGTGCTCCTGAAATAAGTTGCTGGACCCGGGAAAAGCGGTCACAATTTGTCCAATCGTTTCGGAACCGTTAAAAGCCATGCTCATTGGTTTGACCTCCTTTTGACATGACCGTTGATCCTCATGATCATGTTCTTGTCTAAAATTGTAATGCAATGAGCGCAAGCCGACTGTGTTTGCAATCACGTTTTTTTCTGCTCTCCTAGCCCAAAAACGAAAAATCCAAGGTTCGTTGCCGGTAAGCAACAAAACTTGGACTTTTTCCAGAAGGAGGTTGAACTTGCCTTATGCAAGATTTCCGGGCACCGACTTCAATATTTTACCGGTATTCACCGCTTGAGCGGTTGTTATAGCCGGACGAATCCACTTCATGTGCTTCTTCACCTCCTTTGACAAGATCGTTGGATTTCCGGATCAATTCCAGCACCCGCTTGATTTTTCTTTTCTCATGCGGACAAGGACGCATCCCCGTTCTCATCCGGTATAACGGGCAATGGTTGCCCTGGCAGGCGGGGCGGAAGTAGCAAGCGCGGCAAACCGGGTCCCGCTCTTCGCCGGAGCCGGTCCATCCTGCCATTTTGTCCGCGTCGAGAGTCATGCTTCCGTCTGCGTGAAGCTGTCCGACATGATTTACCGGGTCTTCCAGCGCAACCGAGCATTTGTACAGCCGTCCGTCCGCCCCAATCACGAATGCATTGGGCTTGGCGGCATAACAGACGGCTCCGGAAGGCATCAGAGTATCGATGATCGTCTCGCTAAGCGCCAGTCCTTGTTCCACCCCAAGGCCCGTCAATTCCCATAGACGCGCATCCGATGCGGTCCGGTCGCACACGGGAATCCGGTCGTCGTTTCGTCCGCCCCACCGGCCGACCGGTCGGATCAGAAGCTGAAACCGCTCATCTCCCCCGAACCATGTGAAAAGATTCACGAGAAAATCCGGCACTTCATCCGCGTTATTCTCGTCGAAATTGATTCGGATATCGACAGCAAACGACTCATCGACGTGACGAAGCTCCTTTAGATTTCCGATGATGCTTTCGAACGTTCCGCCGCCTCCGCGAAGTCCCCTTCTCCTGTCGTGAACCGCTCCCGTTCCGTCCAGCGTCACCATAAATCGGCGCACATTTCGGTCCACCAGCTCCATCAACCGTTCTTTCGTCAAAAAGTATCCGTTGGTGGACATGTCCGCGGAATAGCGGACGCCGTTTTTCGCACAGCTTTCCAGAAAAGAATCGGACAATTCGGCGATTGTATCGGGAACAAGCAGCGGCTCGCCGCCGAACCAGCTGACGGCAAGATGATCGAGGCCTGCGGCGGCATGCCGGACGTACGCTTTCAGGCCGTCGATCGTCCCCCGCGCCATGGCGCCCCGAGGGAAGCTCTGGTAGCAGTACGTGCAGCGAAAGTTGCAAGCTTCCGTAGGCATGATCACAAGATGCATCGATGTCGCTTCCATCAGCGCAGTGTGCAGCTTATGCGCCTGCGCAAGCTCATCCGTCCCGTCCGGCACCAAAAATCCGGCATTGCGCAGATCGGAGGCCATTCCGCACATTCCCTCATGGAGCGCTCCCCTCTCCATTATTCGCCGGACTTCCGGCTCCTCGTCCGGCTCGAAGGCGGCCATGGCGCCGGAAAAGGAGTTGTAGATCATTCCTCCTGTACCGTCCCATCGCACGACTCTGGAATAACGGGAAGAAACCCAACGGTTTGTCACTTTGGCCAATCCTTATCACCCTTCATCGTTGAATGAAAATAGCGGAAACAATTACAAACTGCACCGCACCCACAATTTCAATAATTCCCGCCTTCCAGGGACGCATCGGCTTGCCAGCGAAGGCGAAAGCCCGCACAGCGGAGTACACATAAGCAAGGATCATCCACGGATGGCCTGCCGCCCACAGAACGAATGGGAGCAAGCTGTGATACGCTCGCGTATAAGCGATCCAGCGTCTGTTCTCTCTTTCGCGAAATATGGCCTTCACAAAAAAGACGCTGCTTGTAAAATACAAGAAGCTGAACAGAACGACCGATGCCATCATCCGGTCCCATTCTCCCCCGCCCACGAGGTAAGCGGCTGCTCCCCCAATGCTGAAAAGGAGGACGGCGCAAAGATCGTTCACCAGCGCCCTTTCCGATTTATGTCTCGTATGCCATATGTTCACCGAAAGCAGCGCAAGAAGAAGCGGTCCGAAATAAAGCAATGCCGGATGGCTGAAAAGCGATGGAACCAAACAGCAAGCCGCAAGTAAACCGTAGATCGTCCCCCATGTGATCCAGTGCCGTCGATTCGCCTTATTTTTCATCGATTGAAGAAAAGGATAAGACGACATATAGAGAAACAGCCATCCCATAAATAATGGCAGATGCATCAACTGCGGCTTCCCCGCGAACATGCCGAGCAGAAAAGGAACGCTGACCATGGCCCACCCGCCGTGTTCATGAGGAATCACCATTTTTCGCTTCTTCATGGGACAGCGCTCCTCTCAACCCTTTGTGCATAACCATCATATAATTGTCGCCCCCGTCAGTTCTATGATATTATGCACATGCCTTGGAGTTCGCGAGGAGGGTTTAAATCCCTCCGGCTACACAAGCCATTCTTTAAACCGAATGCGATACCCAAGCTGGCGGTTTTCTTGGAAGTCAAGCTGCAAATTCCCTCTTACTCCGCGAAATAAATCCAATTGGATTAGTCTTAAGGACGGCCCATTGGCACAGCTCATAAGAAAGAAATATTTTTTGAGCGTCAATCCGCCGTCTACATCCGGTTCGGCGCGGGCAAGCCGAGGATGGACAGCCCGTCGTGCATCGTGTCGCGATACCGTCCGGCCAGCCACAGACGGAACCCCTGCGTACCTTCGTCCGTCTTAAGAATCCGGCATGACGTATAGAAATGGTTGAAAAGGGACGCCAGCTCATACAAGTACGTACAAAGCAGATTTGGCGTTAAGCCGGCAACAACTTCCTCCAATGTCTCCGGCCAGTAAGCGAGCTTCTTGAGAACCGCATATTCCTGAGGCGTAAGCCCCACGGAGGTCGGATATGCCGCTATTGCAGTGATATCGCTCCTCGCTGTGTGCGCCAGGGAACGGGCTTTTTCCAAAATGCTGCATGCTCTGGCATAGGAATAAAGTAAATATACCCCGGTATTGCCGGACACCTCCGTAGCTTGCTCTAAATCGAACACCACTTCCGTCTGCAGATGGAATTTAAGCAAATAATACCTGATCGCGGCCGCTGCGATCGAGCGGCTGTCCAACCCTTCGTGCTGCGAGCGCTTTGCTTCGATAACGGCTTCCATGTGTGAGACGAGATCCGCCACTTTGATGCCAATCCCCTGTCTCCCGGACATGGGGTACGATGACCTGCCGTCGGACGTGTCGACGCCAAGACTTTCGGCGGTTGCCCGGCTCAGTGACACCACCCCGTAGCTGACATGTCGCAGCTGAGCGGCTTGTTGATCGTACCCCAATACCTGCAAAGCCTGCTTCACCATCTGCTGCGGGTACTCCTGGCGATGATCGATCACGTTGATGACCATATCCGCTCGCCCAATGTCTTGCTCCACTCCTTGCGAATGCGTGGACCATACCCCATGGCCGAACGGTTGATAGCGGAATTGTTTATCGAGCAGACCGAACTTCCACATGTGATAGGCAATATCTTTGGCCGTATACGTCAGTATCCCGTTCGATCGTACCAGCACCTTGTCGCTTTGAAATTCCGTCTCTCCCGCCGGATCGGTCTCGTCCGCCGTTTGCTTAAACACCCAACACCCGGCCAGCTTGCCTTCACTTTCCTGCCGGAACAGACCGGTTTTTTGCAGCATCTTAAACGTTTCCTCCCAGAAGCCTTCACGGACAATGCTGCTTTCCCACACCAATACATCGTAGTCAATGCCGAATTGCCGCATATCATCCAGATGCTCCCTGACCAGTTGCTCCGCTACCAGCATTCCGAGCCAGGCGATATTATTGTGACCTGACTCCAAATGATGCAAGACGTTCGCCCGTTCCTGTTCCAGCTCGGGTTGTTCGCGGTACTTTCGGTTGATTTCCGCATAGACGTCCCAACAGAAATCGCCAAACCGGGAATACCAGTTACGAACTGACGTTCGCATCACTCCCACCACCGTATCGGCCAGTTGGTTTCCCAAATCGTCGATGTAATTGTGAACTTCAACTTCATGGCCCGCCCGCTTAAGCATTCTTGCCAAAGTATCGCCAATGCACGAATTTCGCAAATGTCCGATATGCGCCGATTTATTCGGATTAATCGACGTATGCTCAATCACTGCTTTTTGGCGGATATTTACCGGCTGGAGGGCATCCTGGTGATGCGTAGTCACGATCCAGCGCTCCCAATGGATAAACATATTCACAAAACCCGGCGCTGCGACCTCGATCCGTTCGAACCATCCCGCAAAGCGCGGATGATGAACCAGCCTCGCCTTGATTTCGTCAGCGATCGTCAAAGGGTTCTTCTTGAGCACCCGAACCAGCTTCATGGCCAGATTCGTGCTGTACTCCCCGTACCGGTCGCTTGCCGGATGTTCAATGACGACCGGCAGTTTCTCCGGCACGGCATGCCCCGCTTCCCGAAGAAGCTGCTCGGCAATCTCTTCAAGTGTTTGGCTAAGCTGCTTATGAATCATGTTCCCAACCTCCCGATGTATAAATGTGGATAAAACAAAAAGGCCCCGTCTCCAAAAAGAGACGAGAGCCTGATGCTTCCCGCGGTACCACTCTATGTGCAAACCGCCAAAAAGTCGGTTTGCCGCTTATTCCTTTAACGGTCTACGACCGGATCGGCCTACTGCGTGTCCCGAAGGCTAGAGCCTGCCTAACGGGTTCGGTTCGGCAAATCATATCCCGGGTCCGCTTCATCCAAGACCGACGTACCGGCTTCCACTGCCTCCGGCTCGCTGCAACTGTCCGTCCTGAGCTACTGTCCCGTTCATTTATGTTGGCTTATTCAATTTGTGGCATCATGTTTAAAAGTATTTATACTTAAATTGGAACGTATTGTCAAGAACTTTATATGACCTTACAGCTGCTCCGGATGAACCGGTCACGTGCCGCAAAAGGTGCGGTAGGGACGGTCCGATGGCTCAGGCAGTGTGCAGTATTCCGCCTGCTCGGGGGAGTGCGCGTAAGGATTCGAAAGAGCCTGGAGCAGCCGCTCCATCACGCTGTAATCTCCTTGCTTCACCGCGGCGTCCAGCGCTTCTTCGACCCGGTGGTTGCGGGGAATGAGCGCGGGGTTGCTGCTGCGCATCAACCGCTGCGAGGAAGCTTCCGGCTCTTGCTGCCTGCCTCTTCTCGCCTGCCACTGCTCATGCCACCGCGCGAATTCCGCCGTTCCGTTGAACGCCAAATCCTCGTGCTTATCGAACGTTAGGGCGCGGAAGGTATTGGTATAGTCCGCACGATGCTTCTGCATCATCACGAGGAGATCCTTAAACAGGGCTTCATCCTCCGGCTCTTCGTTAAAGAGGCCCAGCTTCGCCCTCATTCCCGCGAGCCAATGACCGGCAAACAGCTCGACAAAACTGGAAATAGCATCCTCGGCCAGCCGGATAGCCTGATCCTCATCGTCATGCAGCAGCGGCAATAAGGCTTCGGCCAATCTCGCGAGATTCCACGCGGCAATCGACGGTTGATTGCCGTAGGCGTAACGGCCATGAACGTCAATGGAGCTGAATACCGTTGCCGGATCGTAGGCATCCATGAAAGCGCAAGGACCGTAATCGATGGTCTCTCCGCTCAGAGCCATGTTGTCGGTATTCATCACCCCGTGAATAAAGCCGACGAGCTGCCATTTGGCAATCAGCGCGGCCTGACGCTGAATCACTTCCTCAAGCAAAGCCAGATAGCGGTTCTCCGCCGCGCCGGCTTCCGGATAATGCCTTTGTATGGTGTAATCCGCCAGACTCCGGAGGTCTTCAACCGTGCCCCAATTGGCAGCGTATTGGAAGGTGCCAACGCGTATATGACTGGCGGCCACGCGGGTCAGCACCGAGCCGGGCAGCTCGGTTTCGCGGATGACTTCCTCGCCGGTCGTCACCACCGCCAAGCTGCGGGTGGTCGGAATGCCGAGCGCATGCATCGCTTCGCTGATGATGTATTCGCGCAGCATCGGTCCAAGCGCCGCCCGGCCGTCGCCTCCGCGGGAATACGGGGTTCTGCCCGATCCCTTAAGCTGAATATCTACCCGGGTATTGTCGGGGGTGATCTGTTCGCCAAGCAGCAATGCCCGACCGTCCCCCAGCATGGTGAAATGCCCGAATTGATGTCCTGCGTAAGCCTGGGCAAGAGGCGCAGCCCCTTCGGGAATACGGTTGCCGGCAAACACTGCTACGCTCTCGCTGCCTCGCAGCGCCTCGGCCTTCAACCCTAGTGATGCCGCTAGCCGGTCATTCAGAACGATCAGCTTCGGGGAGCGGACAGGGGTTGGGTCGAGCCTGGAAAAAAACGTTTCGGGCAGACGGGCATAGCTGTTGTCGAAATTCCATCCTGGATCTATGATCGCTTTATTCTCAGTCATCGGATCTCCTTTTTACCGTTCAAAAATATATACAAACCGCCGTTTTAGTGTTTACTTCTACCAGGTTATTATACACTTTCCAGTGCGTTCAGGCATATTGTTGCCTGATAATAAAGTTGTTAAAAACCGCAGTTTAAAAACTGCAGAAAACCCAGCCTGGTTTCCGGGCCGGGTTAGAAATAAAGTTGTTTTGATGGATCTCTCACCGGGCGATAACCGCCAATGCTACAGCCTGCTGTCTGTTCGTCCCCCCTTTCTAAGAACCTTTTCCACAATATTCAAATAAACCCGCCGTTTACGCGAATCGTCTGCCCCGTGATCCAACGGGCTTTGTCGCTGACGAGCAACTCGAGAGCATTCGCGATGTCCTCCGGTTCGCCAAGTCGTCCGAACGCATTCATTCGACGGAACGAATCGACCAACTCCGGCGATTTGCCGTTCAGGAACAAATCGGTTGACACTTGCCCGGGCGCGATGCAATTGATGACGATGTCCTTAGGACCGAATTCCTTTGCCAATTGGCGTGTCAACTGCTCGACCGCACCTTTCGTTGCGGCGTAGACGCTGTACGTCGGGAGCATCGCGCCAGATACGGAGGTCGAGAAGTTAACGATTGTCCCGCCTTTTGCCATATGCTTCATTGCTTGTTGGCAAGCGAAATAAGTCCCTTTCACGTTGATCGCGAAATGCCGATCGAAGATCTCCTCCGTCACGTCCGTGATCGCATTGTTTTCCAAGATGCCAGCATTATTGACCAGAATGTCCACGCGCCCGAATCGCTCGAGCGTCTCCGAGAACAACGCTTCGACTTCGCTCACCTTGCTCACGTCGGCTTGGATTGCTGCCGCTTGGCCGCCGAATTGCTCAATCGTCATTACAACCTCGTCCGCTTTCCCCCGGCTCGAGGAATAATTGACAGCCACCTTCGCTCCGGATCGCGCTAATTGGATGGCCATTTGCCGTCCGATGCCTCGCGAAGCCCCGGTGACGATCGCGACTTTTCCATTCAAACTCATTTCCTTTCCTCTCCTTTATCTTGTTGTGGGCCTATCGGTCATTCGCCGAGTTCGACCTTGCATATTCATTATAGTAAATGTTAGCATCGCGCCGTTAGACCAATCCTGTCCGATCCTTGCCTAATTCTCTTCCGTCTCGATATAATAAAAGTAAAAAACATACTTCCTGGAAAGGAGCCGGCCTACATGGGCACAATGGATGAATCGCAGCGCATAGAACAAGCCTTGCAACAATTGGCGTTTGCAATACGTCGCCATGCCCCGGCTAGCGGAACACATCGGACGGCCGTTCCTTCTTTGTCGCTGATGCATGCCACTCACTTGACGGAACCGCTGGAATCCGTCTACAAGCCATCCATTTGCATCGTGGCGCAGGGAGCTAAGATCGCCACGCTGGCTGATGAAACCTACCGATACGATCCTTCAACTTACCTAGTCACTTCCGTCGAATTGCCGATCATTGGCAGAATTGTCGAGGCTTCGCCCGAAATTCCCTATTTAAGTTTGAAACTGAGCTTCGACGCCGACGTCATCCTGGAGATCGTGGAAAAAACGAATCGCCCCTCTCCCACTTCCGTCCCCGCGGAAGCCGGCCGAGGTATAACCGTGAACCAAACGTCTCCCGCGTTGCTTGAAGCCATCGTGCGGCTCATGCAACTGCTCGACGCGCCTGAGGACATTCCAGTTCTGGCGCCGCTTGTCATCCGCGAAGTTCTGTATCGAATGCTTCAGGGCGAACAAGGCGTGCCCCTTTATCAATTTGCGATCAGCGGCAGCCATGCCTACAACATCGCTCAAGCAATCCGGTTAATCAATCGGCAATACGACCGCCCGCTGGCGGTTGAGCAGCTCGCAAAGTCCGTGAACATGAGCGTGTCGGCGTTTCATAAGCACTTTAAGCGTGTCACGGCGATGAGCCCATTGCAATACCAGAAAACGCTGCGTCTGCAAGAAGCCCGGCGGTTAATGTTGACGGAATCCGTGCAAGCCTCTGATGCGGCGTTCCGCGTCGGTTACGAGAGCCCGTCCCAGTTCAGCCGGGAATATGCCCGTTTGTATGGCCGGCCACCGATGCTGGATGTTCAAGAGCTTCGTGGTTCGATCAAGGACTCCAACGTACTTGTCCGAATTCCATGAAAGCAGCAAGAGAAAGTTTGACATAGACAAGAACAGGGCCCTGACGATCGATCGTCAAGGCCCTGTTCTCCATCGATAGTCCAAGCGGGCGGCAATTTCGTCTTCTTTCCAAATCCCCGCTGCTGCTGAATGAATGAATCTTGCCCGTTAGCAGAAAACCTAATTTCCATCGACCAATTCGGGGGGCGCCAGCAAAGTAACGTTCACGCCATAGCTCATCAGATGCCGAATGGCGCTTTCTTTCGTATAATAACAGGCATCGGCCAAGATCGTTCCGTCCGGGCCGCTCTTAAGCTGGTCCGGCAAAAATTCGTCCTTTACCCTCGTTTTGACCGCGGCTTGAAAACGAAGGCGCACACGGATGCACGGAGGCCTACCGCTGCGGGCTCGGTCGGCATCGATATCCTCTATCGACAGCCCGCGGCGGCTGAACGTTTCGGACATGATCCGCACATGGTTCATACGGGAAAGCCGAAACACCCGCAAAGCGGACCGAACCCGGCAATACCCCCAAAGGTACCAGACGTCGCTTTTCAAATACAATCCCATCGGCTCGACCAAGCGCTGCGTTTCCGCACCGTGAATATCCATATAGTCCAACGCAATTAACCGGTTTTCCTTGATCGCTAGATGAAGCATATGAAGATGCTCCTTCGGGCCGGCTGCCGGGGCAAGATCAAGAAGCATTCCGCTCGTATCCAGATCATGCAGCTTATCCGAGATCAGGGCGCCGACCCGGTCCAGAAGCTCCGCCATCCCCGTATCGCCCGTTGCAGACTGCATCCCCCGCAAGGCACTGTAGATCGAATATAAATCCTCGAGCGACAAATATTGTCTCTCCAGCCGGTAGCTTTGCATAATTTCGTACCCGCCGTCCGAACCGGAAAAGGAGACAACGGGAATGCCCGCCCGGTTGATCGTCTCCATGTCTCGGTAAATCGTTCGCAGCGATACTTCAAACCGGGCGGCCAAGTCCGCTGCGCTTATTCTTTTGCGGTTCAGCAGCATCATCGTAATCGAAAACAGCCGATCCAGCCTCAAGCCAACCTCCTCCCTTCCCTCACGATTCGCGCAAATATGTACCGGTTACGGATTGGCCGGCGTCAAGTATTTGCCGCGGGGGGCCTGCAAACACCACTTGCCCGCCTTTGTGTCCGCCTTCCGGCCCCATGTCGATAATCCAGTCGGCTTGCTTGATGACATCCGGATTGTGTTCGATCACGATAACCGTACTTCCTCCGTCTACCAAACGCTCTAGAATAGCCAGCAAATGCTTGACGTCCGACATGTGCAGCCCCGTCGTCGGTTCGTCCATCACATAGATGCGCCCCTTCTTGTGCAGCTCGCCGGCAAGCTTGAGACGCTGGCATTCCCCGCCCGATAACGTGCTTAACGGCTGGCCGAGCGTCAAATAATCCAGCCCCACGTCGTAGAGTGCCTGCAGCGTATGCCGTATGGCGTGATCCTGATAGAAATGAAGCGCCTGCCGGACGCTCATGGCAAGCACATCCGAAATGGACTTGCCCTTAAACGTATATTGCAGCACCTCGTCATTAAAGCGCTTTCCTTCGCATATTTCGCACACGGTCGCGACGCCTTCCATAAAGGCGAGGTCGGTATAAATAACGCCAAGCCCTTGGCATTCCGGACATGCCCCTTTGGAATTGAAGCTGAACAGCGACGGACTCACCTTGTTCGCCCGTGCAAAGCATTTGCGTATCTCCTCCATTATCCCCATATAGGTCGCGGGATTGGAACGGATGGACGTGTTAACGGACGATTGATCGATGACGATCGCATCAGGATGTTCAGATAGGAATACGCCATGGATAAGCGTGCTTTTGCCCGAGCCTGCTACACCGGTCACGACAGTCAGAACGCCAACGGGAATGTCGACCGTCACGTTTTTCAGATTGTGCAGCGCGGCATCTGCAATCCTCATAAATCCGACCGGCTTCCGGTATTCGGCCTTCATCGGGACGACCTGCCTCATCGCTTGTCCCGTCAGCGTATCCGATTGCAACAATCCTTCCAATCCGCCTTCATATACAATCTCCCCGCCGTCGGCACCGGCGCGCGGCCCGACATCGATAATGTGGTCGGCAATTTGAATGACATCCCGGTCGTGTTCCACGACAAGAACCGTATTGCCCTTATCCCGCAGCTTCCGCAGCAATCCGTTCAAGCGATACACGTCGCGCGGGTGCAGGCCGATGCTCGGCTCGTCGAAAATATAAATCATGTCGGTCAAGCTGCTGCTCAGATGCCGGACCATCTTGATCCGCTGCGATTCGCCTCCCGACAGCGTGGCCGTTTCACGATTCAGACTAAGGTAGTCGAGCCCCATGTCGACCATATGCTGCAGCCGCTCCGTCAGGCTGGAGATGATCGGTGCCGCGACCGGATCGCGGATTTCGCGGAGAACCGGAATGAGCTCCCCGATCTCCATCGCGGCATGCTCGGCTATGCTGAAGCCGTTGATCTTGCAGCTCAAGGCCGCTTGGCTGAGCCGGGTACCCTGACACAGCGGGCATGTCGACAGACGGATGAAGCGCTGCACTTGATGTTGCGTCTTCTCCGACAGCTCGCTGCTGTCCCGCTTGATGAACAGGCGGGTAAACTTGTCGACTACGCCTTCGAAGTCGGAGTGAACGGGACCGCCTTTGGAGGGTAGGGCAATTTTTGTGCCTTTGCCGTAAAGAAGCGTATGCCATTCTTCCTCCGTGTAATCCTCCAGCTTCTTATCGTTATCGAACAGCCCGGATAAGGTGTACGTTTTCCAGTACCAGGTGCCCACCGCGAACACGGGAAACAGGATCGCCCCTTCGTTCAGCGACCGGGATTTGTCAAACAGCCGGTGCACGTCAAGCGAGACGTTCCGGCCGATGCCGTCGCACTCCGGGCACATCCCTGCCGGGTCATTAAAAGAAAACGCATGGGAATACCCGATATACGGCTTTCCGATCCGCGAGAACAACAGCCGGAGCAGCGAATAGATGTCCGTGATCGTACCGACCGTCGAGCGGGAATTGGCACCGAGACGCCTCTGATCGATGACGATGGCCGTCGACAGGTTTTCAATCGCATCCGCGTCCGGCCGGCTGTACCGGGGGAGACGGTTACGGATGAATGCCGTAAAGGTCTCGTTGAGCTGGCGCTGGGCTTCGGCACTGACAGTATCGAAGACGATCGACGACTTGCCCGAGCCCGACACGCCGGTAAAAATCGTTATTTTCCGCTTCGGAATCCGGAGCGACACATTTTTTAAGTTGTTTTCTCTTGCACCTTTTATGACGATATACTCTTGCATGTACCCCTTCCCCCTCTATTGGTTCGATCGGCTGCATTTCTATCTTAAACGATCCTCCCTGACAACCTTATGTCAGGATGGTTCCTGTTCGGCAAAAAGAAACCGCCGGCAGGATTTGTCCCGCTGACGGTTTGCGCTACGCCATTTCGATCATGCAGCCGCCAGGAGCAGGCAGGCTTAACCGATAACCTCTACGACGTTTCCTTCGTTATCCTTAATTTGCGTTTGTACAATTTGAATCGCGATTCCCGGTAAAGCGGAGACCTCAATTATGCTTTCTTTGGGCAGCAATTTCCGGCTGAATTCCCCGGCCGTCACCTCATCCAGCGTAAATCGGATCTCGTCCTCTCCGGCTTCGCATTCCGGCTTCTCGCCCGCTTCAAACACGACCCGGATCTCCGGACCGACCAGCGTCAGATCTTTCCCTTTCAGGATGCGCCCTTGGAGCAATTTTCCGATGATTCCAGCCTGCTTGGCCCCCAGCTTCAGCGTGGAAGGCGTTTTGCTAAACCACCCTTTTTTACCCGGCTCCCAAGCCAATTGATCGACATATAAAAAGCCTGTATTCGAGCCTTCCTCCCGCATTCCTTTCTGCACGGCCTCGGAGATGGCCGGAATCCCAAGATGCGAAGCCCGTGACAGATCCGTGATATAACGAGGCATATGTTCCAGGCAAGCGGAGAGCACGCCAAGCGTATTCCACGTTTGCATCGCTTCGAGCTCGTCCCGCGTGATGCCGACCATCTGCACAAATTGCACCTGCCCGTTCGGCGTATCGATGGCCGGAAGCTCCGGGTCCTCCACGAAGGCCAAGGCGGTCAGCAGCGTATCCGCGCCCAGGCAGATCGGCCCGTTGGCATCCAAATAATCGCCTGATCTAAAAATATTGCCGCTGTTAAATACGTATCGTCCCATATTTTGCAGCAGGTTCAGCGCCCACGCCGGAGGCTCTTCCTCCCCTTCCTCGCGCGCCAGCCGAAACGTCAATTCAAACCCATATCCGCTATCGTCGGGATTGTCCGATTCCTTATCGTATAACTCCGTAAATCCGTAGGTCACGAAATGCCAATGCGGTGCAGGCTCGTCCGCCTTATACGCACTGATTCCGTCCAGCGGGTCTTGGCCCCCCAAGGCATAGGGAAGCAGTGTTCCGTAATGCTTCGGCTCCTGATCCCCGTACAGCCTCGTCATTTCCTGATCAATGGCATCCCAGCCCGCTGCGTTTGCTTCCTCGTTCATTACCGTTCCCTCCCATAAGTTTCTGTCCATGCTGCCTTAGCAGGCGTTCGGAGCCGTAACCCGTCAGGCTTTCATCGCTGTATCCTGCAAAAAGTCCACGAGGGTGGCCATTGCCGTAAAGAAACGCCTCTACCATGTTAACCTCACTTGGAAATTTTATCAATACGGAGATGTTCCCCATTTCATATAAAAAAGGCCGAGCGAACCCGGGACATGACCTGAGCTCGCTCGGCGGCCTTTTGAGATATAGCGGCCTTCTATGCTTCTTCCTCTGCTTCGACTCTTTGCCGTTTTCCTACGCCAAAGACATAATAGCTCACAACGACGATGGAAATGAATGACGCTCCGACAATCAAAGATACGCGAGTATCGGGGTTGAACCACATTCCGATTAACACCAGTGACAAGAAAATGATCGTGATATAATTGCTGATTGGAAAGAAAACAGACTTAAACGGATGTTCCTTCAAGCCGTCCTTCCATTTTTTTCTGAATTTGAATTGGCTGAAGGCAAGCGCAAACCAAGGCACCATGCCCGGAAGAACACTGGCGCTGTAAATGTACAGGAACAATTTGGAATCGGGAAGCAGGTAGTTAAACAGCACCCCGACCAGCAGCAAAGAGATCGTTGAAGCGATACTATTCCTCGGGACGCCGCTCCGGGATACTTTTCCGAAAAATTTAGGCGCCTGACCGTTAGAGGCCAACGTATACAGCATTCTTCCCGCACTGTAGATCCCGCTGTTGCAGCCGGACATCGCCGCCGTGAGAACAACGAAATTGATAATGCCCGCCGCGGCGACAATTCCTACTTTGGCAAAGGTCATGACGAAGGGGCTGCCGATTTTCGCCGACTTGGTTCCATGGATAAAGCGTGACGATGACAAAGACGGCGCCCGCGTAAAAAATCAAAATGCGCCAGACAATATTTTTGATCGCTTTGCGCAAGGTGAATTTCGGATTTTCCGCTTCACCGGCGGTAATCCCAACCAATTCAACGCCTTGGTAAGCGGCCGTTACGATGCAAAGGGCAAATAAAAAGCCTTTCAATCCGCCGGCGAAAAAACCGCCGTGTGCATAAAGATTCGACAGGCCGATGGGCTGTCCTCCGTTGCCCCAACCGAAGAAGATCATGGCCGTTCCAATCCCAATCATGGCGACGATTGCGACGACTTTGATCAAGGCGAACCAAAATTCAAATTCTCCGTAAAATTTGACGGCCGCTAAATTGGCCGCTGCAATGATTGCTACGCCTGCCAACGCCGGCAGCCATTGCGGAATGTCGGGAAACCAATAGCCGACGTAAATTCCGATGGCGGTCACTTCCGCCATGCCCACCGTTACCCACAAAAACCAATAGCTCCAAGCCGTTAAGTAACCGGCCAAAGGGCTGATATATTTATGAGCGAACGTGGCAAAAGATCCGGTCACCGGTTCGAGAATCAACATCTCCCCCATGATCCGCATGACAAAAAACACAATGATCCCGGCTAACAGATAGGCCAGCAATACGGAAGGCCCGGCCCATTTGATCGTGCTTGCCGACCCCATGAACAAGCCAACGCCAATCGTGCCCCCAAGCGCTATCAGCTCAATATGCCGGGGCTTCAATCCTCTGACTAATTTCTTTGATTCCAAAAAAACGCCCCCATTCTATGTATGCTCCGTTAAAAGCGGATCATCGAAAGGACCCGGCCGCCTCCAATACCACAAAATTGTATGATATAAAACGTAGAAAAACAACTCCCAGTGAGCAGACAATCGTTGGGGTAATGGGATGCTTAGCTTAAACCAACGAAAAAACGGCCCTGTCCCTTGGATGAACAGTTGCCGTTTATCGGCACCGCAAGCGCTTGGCTTCACTCTTGGGCAAACAGTCGAAGTCTCGAACTTTACCTCGGATATTCGCTGCTTGGACCTCCAAGCAGGCTGCCGCCTCTGTTTTTTAAATATTTGTCGAAGAAGTCCAGCGTATAGGCATTCACGATGGAGCGGCTCTAGTCGGGTTCAGCTTGCCAGTCATTCCGATTTGCCGGAAAAGCGGGGTAAGAAACTGGACGTCGGCAAACATTCAAAAAGTCTCATTTGGAGCTCTCCCGTTCATTTTAATGGTATCAAGAAGTGTTTTAAACCCGGATCTTCATCCCCTGCCTTCGTGCAAACCGAATGATATGCTCATCTTACTTTAGCGGGCTGACATCAACCATTGATTTGCCTTATGTCCACCGTCCGAAGCTTACAATATCGTCCGCATAAATGCAAAAAAGCCTGATTTCTCAGGCTTTTGTTTCAAATTTATGCACGAATCGGTTACCGCTTTAGATTTCCCGTGCGAAGCGTTCGTCAGGAATTTTATTCAGGTTTACATACAATGTGGCAGGCTCTTGACCGGTATTGGCAAAAGCGAACGACTCCTCGCCTCCGCATCGCACGCAATCCCCCTGCCGGACTTCCGTCTCCACGCCGTCTATGATCATCGTGCCGCCGCCTTGAACGACCAATACGTAGACTTGAGTTCCCGGATGCCGGTGTACAGGAAGCTGCTGGCCCGGCATAAAATTCAACGTAAAAACGATGCTTCCGTCCGCTTGGAACAATACTTTTTTCGTAAACCGCTCCTCCTGAAACGATTGGTGCGCCTCAAGCCTTTTGATGTCCATCCGCAGTCCCTCCTTTTCATCCTGTCAGCGTTGCTCCCGGGCCGCCTTCTCCGTGGATCTTACCAAGCGCCCAATTGACGCTTTGCTTCGTCCGACATCCGGTCCGGCGTCCATTGCGGCTCCCATACGACCTCCACGCTGACGCTGGCAACTCCGGGCTTTCCCTCCAAAGCACGGCGCACACCGCCGATGATCGTATCGTGCAGCGGGCAGCCGGGCGTCGTTAACGTCATCCGAACCGCGATGTGCCCGTCTTTGATGTCAATGCCATAGATCAGACCGAGGTCTACGACATTGACGCCGAGCTCCGGGTCGAACACCAGCATCAGCTGCCGCCGCACCGTCTCTTCGTTTACTTGCGTTGTCATGGCATTCTCTCCTCTCTTGTGTACAAAGGCAAAAGCACCATTATTATTTGGTAAACACTCTGGCGATCACGCCGATATAAAACAAAGCGCCGGCGGATAACGCCGCTATGCCTGTGACGGCAGCTCGCGGTTCCATGACTCCCATGCCCGCCAAGGCAATCAGCAGCCCCGCAGCCATCACCCACATCCCTGCATCGATGCTGCGTTCGCTGATGAGATCGGACATGACGGGCACCCCGGGCCTCCCGGCTTGATCGCCGTATTTGTGCGTCCACCATAGGAACGGCACGATTTTCGACATGTATCCGAGAACCGTAACCGCCACCCATCCCCACAGGTACACCCAACCGGCGATAATGATCCAGGACAAGCTGGTCAGCAGCGAAGGAGCCGCAAGCCCAATGCCAAGCGACAGGATGCAAAAAACGAGCAAAGCTCGGGTGCTCCAAACGGTCCATACAATCCCGCGCCCCGGCGAGGCTTTATGACTGTGCTTGCGGATGTCACGAATCAACCGGTCGTATACGAGCAGCGCCGCCGCGAGCAGCAAAATCCCCGCAAGCAACGGCCAGGACCCGCCCGGCCCCAGAGAAGCCCACACGCCCACGATGACCGCCGCATTCCACAGTCCGAGGATAATGTACTGGGGCCTGTCGGAGGCGCCGTGGGACAAGTAAAACATCGGCAGCATTTTATAGCTGAATCCGGTAATCAGCAGCCCGAACCAGCCGAGCGTCCCAAGCCAGATATGAGCGGCGAGCAAACGTTCGTGCACGTCCGCCCACCATGGAAACGCAAAGTTTAAGCCCATCGCCAAGCCGAGCAGTCCGGTCCCTGCCAAATAAAACAGCGCGCAGGCGGTGCTTAGAGTGATCGGATTCCAGCGCTTCGCCTCCCACAGCGTCCGTCCGACATTCCAGACAAAAAGCAGAATGCCGGTGACTGCGGCGACGGCTCCGACGGCGATCCATTCGACCCGGCTTTGTAAAAATCCGGTCAGCAGGATGACCGTCCCTCCCGTGAAAAATACATAATGCACATAGCCAAGTATGCGGCTGAAAATACGGCGTTGAAGCACGACATCGATCAGCTGGTAAACCGCTCCCATCGCGACCATTGTCGCCCAGTCCAGCACCAGCAAATGAACGCGAAACCAGCCATCGGGGCTGCGGGGATGGTCGAGCGCCCAGCCCCCGGCGGTGAACAGAGATCCTGCATGAAACAGGACAAAGCTGACAATCCCGGTGGCAATAAATAACAGCGGCAGTCGAAGCATACCATGCACCTCCATGCAGATAGCTTTTTCCGAAAGCTATTTTTTCGTAATAGCGACTTTGGCGGTGCCGTCCGGCTGCGGATCGACTTCATACGAATATTGGAGCCGCCGCAGCTCCTCGATCAAAAACATAGGGACCCGGTCGTTGTGAATCACGAGAATGTCCCCGTTCCCCATGTCTTCCAGCGCCTTCAGTGTACGCAGCATCGGCTGCGGGGGCTCCAGCCCCCGGTTGTCCAATTCCGTGACACGGCTGCTCATGACCCGGCCTCCTCATCTTTGAAGGATTGCAGCGACATGGCTTCCAGCTTCGCCCGAGCCCCGGCTCCTCTGGCGAAAGCGGTGATCCAATGATCGTCTCCGACGCTTTCGACCTTGTTGGCATACCCTTTAGCCTTCATGATGCCGAGCAGCGGCGTAGGTTTAAACAGCGCATGCAGCACGAACACATCGTCCGGCTCCAACCCATCCACCGCATCCATAATTTGCTTGAACGGCTCCAGCTTTTTCCGCAAAAATGGCCGCACATCCAGCTCCACTACGTTTACGTCTCGCTTCATGCTTCTTCCCCCAATCCATTGGCCGGAGCGAACGTCCGGTCCAAATGAGAATTGTTTTCACTGTATCTACAGTGTAGCGGATTCGGCAGCGCCAGTTTGTGACTGCAATCACAAATTCATTTTGTTTTTCGGAACGGCGGTGTCCGAACGAAAAAAATCCTGCCGACAGGCAGGATTCCCGGAAAGCTATACGTTATTATTGGATGCCGTTCAATGCGCATTCTTGTTCAAATCGACGGCGGCCGGTCATGCAGACTGCGCATGCTTCGGCGCTTTGCTGTTCATGATCGGCATCATGGCCAGGGCGCCGAGAAGAAGCAGCAGTCCCGCGCCGGTGTAGATCGATACCAGCGAAAATGCATCCTTTAGCGCGCCGGCGAAAGACATCGAAATGACCATCATCCCGACGAACATGGGACTCAGCACCCCGTTAACCCTTCCTACAATGGATGCCGGCGACCATTTCAGAATCATCGTATTGATGCCAATATGAATGCAAGGAAATACAAGCCCGTTCAAAAACTGCACTCCGAGCGTAATCGGTATGCTTGTCGAATATCCGACAATCACCGTACATATGGCGCCGATTAGCATGCCGACGGCGAGCAAGAGCTGCGGTGCGACGCGCTTTGCAAAGACGGATACGAGCCCGCCGCCGATCAGCATAGCGGTACCGTACACCATCATAAGATATTGAAGAAATTTCTCATCGCTTCCAAGCCGCTCCGTGACGACGAACAGGCCGAGCGTTTGCGTAATGCCCATGGAGAGACCGGCCAGAATAAACGCGGCTCCAAGCATCCGCAGCACTTGACTTTGCCAGACGTAACGGAAGCCTTCGACGAATTGTTCGCGGAATTGGCCTTTTACGGCTTCCGTCTGTGCTTCCGTCTTATCCTTAGGCAAGCGGGTTAGCATGAGCGCCGATAGCAGAAAAGCCACGCCCATCACCGCGATCGACGTTTCCAGTCCAAACGTGCTGTAGGCGAAGGTGCCGAGCATGGGACCGAGCACCATGAAGATGGCCATCAGCGTCTGGAACAGCGCCATCCCTTGCTGCAGCTGCTCTTCAGGCACATGAACCTTGAACAGCCGAACGGCCGAAGGCTGGGTAAACTGCGAGAGAATGGCCGAGATGAAGGTGACCAGATAGACGGACTGCCAAGATCCGTAGTGAACGGTCGCAAGCACGGCGAAAACCGAAACCGCGGACAGCAGATCGCACCAGATCATCGTTCGCTTCGGCCGCCAGCGGTCGGCAAACGTACCCCCGATGAACGAAAAAATGAAGATAGGCGCAAATTCCGCTACGCTGATCAGCGAAATGGCACTCGGATCGTTGTTCGTCCTATCCGCAACATAAAGAAGAATCGCGAAATTACGCACCCATATGCCGATCTGCAGCAGCATGTTGGACAGCAGAATCGTCTGCATGAAACGATTGCGAAAAAGACTCGGGTTTTTAGCATTTTCCTTAACCAAATGTTCCAACCTCCTTGTGATTTCCGGCGGCCCTCTTTCGAAATTAGCGGACCACCCGTCTACTCCATATAAAACACCTTTTTTTGAAATAAAACATTGTTTCGTTGTTTTAGCCTTATGCAGGCGGGATAACACATATCGCAAGGCGCAGCCGTGTTCGATGCGAGCTGCTCGGAATCGATTCTGCCAAAGCTGGATAAATGCACACCAGCCGTTTCATCGAGAAACAAAGTGTCTTTCAGCTTCGGCCAATCCCCGTCCCGGCCCATACGGTATGCTAAAGCTTCCCTCCTTATCCTCTCCCGTATCAGTGCCAGCACCTCCTTCAAAATAATGTAACATAACATTGTTACGTTGTGAAGAGTGATTTTTCATTTACTTTTAAAATCATCCTGAAATGCAAAAAAGACACGCGCCTTAAAGGTCGTGTCTATACATCACCCGGTCGATGATTCAGGATGCGGTAGGCAATCCTCCGCTTTGTCCTACTTCGGAAAGCTTCCTTTCGTGTAGGAATCCCATAGGTTATGGACAAATTCGATATCGAGCTTGTTTTCGAATGCCTTGGCAATCAGGCCGAAGTCGTCCGATGCATACCCGGCCAGCTCCGGACTTTGCGTGATCCGAAATGTTTGCTTGAACACAGTCTCCCTAATTTCACGGGTCACCGTATCTTCAGACGGATGCATTGCTTCCAGCTTCTCGTAACTGGAACTCCACGCTTCGGCGAATTCAGCTTCATCTCTGGCGTCCAATTCAGCGTCCCAATCCACCTCTTTGTTGAAAACCCGTTCCAGAAACGTGCCGTCACCTATGATCGAAAGAATCTCACTCGCCGTGATCAATGTAAGCCCCCCTTTCCTTTTCAACGTAATGAAAAGGATATAGCCACACGGCTCGTGCGTTCACATGCTCGATGCGCACTTCTTGACCACGATACACGGCAATAAGCTTGCCCGTCAAGTCTGCAGCAAATAGGATCGAACGCTCCGCTTCGCATAGACCTATTTTCGCTCCAGCAAATATTTGAGATCGGATTTTGTCACCTAATTTTGTAAACTGATTGCATCATTTTGTAAATGTCCTGCATGAATTTGGACCGTGTCCCGTGTCATGTTTTATAATAAAGCTACCAATTTTTGCAGGAGGAGCTAGCTTATGGACAAGATTAAAGCCATTTTGAAAGAACATTATCATCTGGATGCCGCTAACATTTTGCCACAACGAGGCGGCTGGTCGGCACTGGCCTTTAAAATATACAGCGGCAAGCATGCCTACTTCTTGAAGCTCTACGAGAAAAGCCGGGCATCGACTCCGAAATGGACCGCGCTCATTGATCAATATGTGCCTATCACGGTTTGGCTTATGCAGTATAGCGGCTTGAAAGGCAAGCTCCCCGTCCCCGTGCTGACCAACACCGGCGCTTACAAATGTGAAGATGACGAAGGGATTTATTTGCTGTACGAATATATCGAGGGAGAAACGGTCGGCAGGAAAGCTTTAACCGCGGAGCAGGTTCATGAGCTTTCGGGCATGATCGCGGAGCTTCATTTGTATGGAGAAGAAATCCCGGTGGAAACGAAGGAGATTAAGGAAGACTTTACGGTTCCGTTCCTGCCGCAGCTAAGGACGGCATTGAATCGGGAGATCAACGACCTTCCTCCTGACGTCAAGGAATTGATGTCCCCTCATCTGGAACAAATTATTGGACGGATCGATACTGTCGGGAAGCTGTCTGCCGATTTGAAGAACCGGGATTTGAGAATGGCCCTGTGCCATACCGATGTTCACCCCTGGAATCTGATGCAATCCGGCCGGAAGCTGATGCTGATTGATTGGGAAGGGTTGAAGCTGGCTCCCGTTGAAGCCGATCTGATGTCCTTCGTTGACGAACCTTATTATGATGATTTTGCAGACGTCTACCGGAACGTTCACCGCGATTTTGCAATCAATCCTGATGTGCTGCAATTTTACCGGTACAGACGCAAATTGGAGGACATCTGGGAATTTATGGAGCAGCTCTTGTTTGACCGGCAGGAGGCGCAGGAACGGGCGGCGACACTCAACCATTTGAGCAAAGAACTGAATGAACTAAGCGGATGATTGTTACATAGCGACGAGAAAGAGGGCATGCCCTGCAAGGGGGGCGTGCCCGCTCTGCGCAAGCTTCCCTTCCTCCCTTGCGTTCCATACCCTCTTCGCAAGCAGGCGCTAACCGCCTTATTCAAACATCAGGTACCAATAAATCGCGATTTCATCGCTTTGTTTATTTATGCCTTTGTATACGTAAGAATCAAACCCGCCGATGACAAAGCCGCAGCTTTCATAGAACTTGCATGCGCGGACGTTGCTGCTTTGCGTCTCCAGCATGATTCCCGGCATGCCGCCTTCCACTGCCCAGCGCTTCGCCCGTTCGATTAGCTTGCGGCCAATGCCGCAGCCTCTGTAACGAGGGTCTACCTTGATGTCTTCGATATAGGCATACTTGTTCCAGTTTCTTTTCAACATCATTTGCCCCGCGACTTGATTGTCTGCGAACGCCAAATATACGATTTGATCCGGGTTGCCGATGTAGTCCGAATCATCCGTCTCCACCTCTTCCGCAAACGGCTCGTCGTCGTAGCTTTTCTTATAAGCGGGTACCTCTTTCACCGTATATCCGATGCGCTGTCCCGTCAATGACAGGACGAGGGTAGAATCCACGATAAAGCTGCCATCGATATCCATCCAGCGGTCTCCGTCCCCTGCCGTCAGTTCTCTAATCAAAATATCCATATTCGTCCTCCCAAGCCAAAATTTGATATGGCGGCGAATAGGATGCGGCGGGGGCCCTCGGACCTAACGGAACACATGATTCTCTGTCATTGAGTCAACCTCCTGATCAGGGTTTGGCCTGTCAACTTGTTTATCTCATTATACATCTTAGTTCCTGTGCAAACAAATTCTGTCCTTCGGGCTGTTTAGGGATTTTTCCAAAAAGCGGCGTGACGCCGGACGAAATCTTCGAGCGATCTCGGCGGACGTCCGGTCAGGCGCTCCACCACGTCGGTAACCAGATCCTCCGTTCCGTCCTCGTGAATCGCTTGATCCAAGCCCGCCAGGAAGAAAGCATAATTTTCAGGCATCCCGGCTTGGATGAATCCGGCTGCAAGCTTCTCGGTGTCCGTATGCACATGCCGGATCGTCAGACCTGTGGCCGAGCCGATCATTTCCCCCGCCTCCGCATAGCTTAATGACTGCGGACCGGTAATGATATGATCGGTATTATGCGGCTGCTTGTCGATTAAGGCCCGCACCCCCACCGCTGCAATATCGTCGGCATCCACGAAGCCGACACGGCCGTTGCCCGTTGCGGTGACGATGATTCCGTCACGTTTAATGGTTGTCCCGTGATGCCCCTCCGTGAAATTTTGCATGAAGTACGACGGCCGAAGAACCGCCCACTCCGGCACCATCCGGCGCAGCTCCTGGTGTACCTTGCCGAACACGGGCCCCGCTTCGGGCACGGAAGCGCTGCTCAATAAGACCATGCGGCGCACCCCCGCTTTTACGGCTTTCTCCAGAAAAGGAAGCATGATGTCGAACGGTTCCATCACGGCGACAGGGCCGACCAAATAAATGTTGTCCACGTTCTTTAAAGCCGGATCGAAGGTGCTCTCATCGAACCAGTCGAAGTGCGCATGCTCGATGGCGCTGCCGAAAATCGATTTGCCGCGGCCGGCCGTGCGTACCTCATGCCCGAGCTCCGCCAGCCGCTTGGCGATTCGGCCTCCTGTTTTGCCGCTTCCGCCTGTAACAAGAATTTTTTTGCCGTCTGCCATACGACCAACTCCTTATCGTAAAGAATCCTTATTGACCGCTTTCTTCGTCAAGCGCTGTAAGGACCGTCAGCGGGTTCCAATAATCTTTGTAATGCATGATTTTGCCGTCTTTCGTTTCAATCACGGAGATGTACGTCTGAAGGTAAGGCTTGCCGGTCTTGACGGCCCGGCCTGCCTTGACTCCAAATTCCGCAATGAACACATTCGGATCCAAGGTCTGATGAATGGCGGGCGCCGTAAAGAGATCGATTTCGATGATCCCGGGCAGCTCCTTAACATATTGATAAAGCGCAGACTTCCCTTCAAGCTTCCGGGTATACCCGTCGGGAGCGTAAGGAAATTCAAACACGACATTGTCGTCGAACAGCTCGATCCAGCGGTCCATATCTTTCTCGACCATGGATTTCATAAACGTCTCCATCATCGCTTGCGCCGTGGCAAGCCTCGTTTCGTAATCTGTCGTCCGAATGGACATCGCAATCACCTCGAATTGAATTTTTCAGACCAAACAGTCTGATTTGATGAAAAAAAATTTGGACCGACATCCCGACAAACGTAAAAAAACATGATTCCAGACCATTCAGTCCTGAATGGGCATAATGTTACACCTCCTTCCCTCTATGAAGGAATATTATCATTTCCAGACCGTTTGGTCAATAATTTTCGTCCCATTTATTTCAAATCAAGCACAGCGAAATAAGTGAACATAATATATATTATGTAAACTTTAGAAGAGAGCATGGCTCCTTCACCCGATCGAGTGTGCAGAAAAAAATCGGGAAAATGTCCCGAACCGAGCTGCCTTTTCCCCCGTGAAGAGTAAATCGCTCCGGCCGCGTCGGGACATTCCCCGCCTTGCAAAAACGCTTATTTCTTCCCAAGTACGTACATGACCCATGGCGAAATGCGCGTTTCGTTAATCCAGGGGTAGGGTTCCTCCTCCCGGCCAAGCGGCTGATGCATTTCCAGCACGTGAAGCCCGGTCCGGTCGAAAATATCCCGGTAAGCGGCGTCCGACCACATGACGTCCTCTACCGGCCTTTGGTCGTGCGTATCCTTCATGATGATTTTCACTTTATCCCCGCTTCGGGCATGCCGGTTTTCCGGAAAAGCCGCAGTCGTGAAGGAAGCCCATTCGTGAAGATAGATCTCAGGTGAGGAAACGACCATCACGATTTTCCCGCCATCCTTCAGCGAAGCGGCGAGCTGGCTGAAATTTTGCAGCTTTTTCTCCAAGGTCGGGATGTTATCGAAGGTGAACATGGACAGCACCAGATCGAAGGTCGCCCCGTCCAGCAGACGCAAATCCCCTTCCGGAATGAGCCGGTAATCGCCGGCCGCGTCCATTTCTCTTGCTTTGCCAAGCATATCGGCCGAAATGTCGATGCCGATCACGTCAAAGCCGCGATCCCGCAAAAAACGGGTCGACCGCCCCGCTCCGCATCCGAAATCCAGAGCGCCCGTACCGGAAATATGTTTGGTCAGCATCTCCGGCAAATCCCGATAGGCCAAGTAGTACGTCCCTGGAAACTCCAATTTAGCGTAGGCTTCCGCCCGTTCAGCGTCCTCGTATACATTTGAAAACTCCATGTGCTCATGCACCTCTCCCGATAGGAATATAGTGATGGACGATGGGCCGCCTCCGTTCAGATGACTTCAATCCGCTTCCATTTTCCGCCCAGAAAACGGACGGATACCAGAAGCAGCATCACCATGGAATAAACGACCAATGCGACCCAGATCCAGATTAACGAAAGCCCCCAGACGACGCTGAACAGGTACGGAATGACGATATAGAAGAGAATGGGAACGACGATATAGATGACCATCATGAACATCGTGTCGCCTACCGCGCGCAGCACATTGCCGATGATGATCTGCATCGTGTCGAACACGATCCAGAGCGAGGTGAGCCGGACGAGCGGGACGGTGACCGCCATCAGCTTCAGGAACGTTTCCTGCTCCTTCCCGCCTCCGAAGATCGAGATTAAAGCCTGCGGGAACAAATTGAAGATAAAGATGATCAGCACGTTGAACACAAGCCCGATCCCAAGCCCCAGTTTCGCGGCTCTCCGGACATTATCGAGGCGTCCGGCTCCCTTCTCCTGGCCGGCAATAATGGCGATGGCTGCGCCCAGCCCCCAGACGGGGAAGATCGATACCCCTTCGATGGTGAATGCGATATTGGAAGCGGACAACGGAAACTCCCCGGTCTTGCCGATGATCAGCAGCAGCAGGCTGAAATACCCGGTGCCTAGGAACGCCTGAATGCCCGCGGGAAACCCGAAGCGAAGCAGCTTGCGGAGCAAGGCGCCGTCCCATTTCGTCTGCGACGAAATCTCATACTTCGTTTGAACGCCCCGTCTTCCCAATAAGATCATATACACGATCACGGCGAGCACGGAGCTGCCGATGGTCGCAATGCCCGAGCCCCAGATTCCCCCAAGCTCCGGGAGACCGAGCTTCCCGAAGATCAGCAGCCAGTCGAACAACACATTGAACAAATTGGACAGAATCCCGACCATCATGATGACCGTCGTGCTGGCAACGCCTCGAAACAAGCCGGAAAACGCCGTAATGAACAGCTGGACGCAGCTGGAAACCATGATCAGGTAGAAGAATTGCCGTTCGTAAGCCAACAGCTCCCCCGTATGTCCCATCCAATCGAAAATATTGACGGCAAGGGGAGACACCAGGAGCAGCACCGCCGAAAAAAAGATGCTGAGATAGACGCCCTGCCACATCGATGAGGCGCATTTCGGGTATTTGCCGGCCCCGTAATATTGGGCGATCAGCGTGGAGACGAAGCCGACGATGCCGATAAATATGCTCGAAATCGCCGTCCCTACGTTACCAGCCGGCACGACGGCCGCAAATTGTCCCAGATCGTACATCGAGACAAAGGCCCGGTCGACAAATACCATCAAATTGAGCGAAAACATCGAAAGAATGACGGGCAGCGTAATTTTCAAAATCGTTTTGATCGAAATGGACTGCTCCCGGCTTGCCGGCCCGATGACAACTGCATCGTGCGCTTTTTCCGTCTCCGGTGACATGGACACAAGCGACTCCCCTTTTCATGGTATCCCGATTTACAGCACCCGCCGGCTACGCGCTCCGGCCGATATAAGCCGCCCCGATCGCTCCCGTGACTTGCGGGTAATCCGTCACTTCCACTTTCATGTTTAACAGATCCTGCAGCGCGCTGACGATGCCGATATTTTTGGCGACGCCGCCGCTCATGCCGAGCGGCTCCTTGATGCCCACCGCCTTGAGCAGCGCGATCGCCCGGGTCGCGATCGATTCGTGCACGCCCTTGATGATGCTGGGCGTCGGTGTGCCGACCGCGACCAGAGAGACGACCTCCGTTTCGGCGAACACCGTGCACATGCTGCTGATCCGGGCCGTCGAGGTGGCCGTCTGATGAATCCCGCCCAGCTCTTCGAGCTTGACCCCGAGCGCTCTGGCGATAATATCGAGGAACCGGCCGCAGCCCGCCGCGCACTTGTCGTTCATCATAAAGTTGACGACGTTGCCCTTTTCCCCAATCTGGATCGCCTTGCTGTCCTGCCCGCCGATATCGAGAACCGTCCGGATCGAAGGGTTCAAGAAATGCATTCCTTTGGCGTGGCAGGTAATCTCCGATACGTGCTTATCCGCAAACGGCACGTTCTCCCGGCCGTAGCCGGTCGTGACGATGACGTCGATATCCTTTTTCGTGAGTCCGGCTTTCGCCAGTACATTGTTGAACGTCGTTTCCGCCGATTGCCGGTTATCGCCTCCGGTGTACACGACATCGTAGGCAACGACGCTGTCGTCGTTTAGAATCGCAGATTTGGTCGACAAAGAACCGATATCAATTCCTAAGGTTATCATAGGGTTATTCTCCTTTATCCCGGATTAGTTGAGGATTCAGTCGCTCATAATTTCCAGAAAAGCGTCGATGCGGTTTTTCACGTGATTGAACGCATAATTGTTCTTGTCTACGTAATCCACGTTGATCGTCAAGTACTTCAGTCCTTGTTCGCCGGACATCTCCCGAATCATCGAACTAATTCCCATCATGTTCCTACAACCCCATATATTAGATATTACAACACCATCGATGTGAAATGAAGTACAAACCTGAGAAATATTTTCTTTTAACCGTTTGGAGTTCCAGTGATACAAAATCGCCCGTTCCGCAATGCTTTTTAACGGGTCTGCCGGGTCCAGCGATACCAGATTGGCTTCCCACAGCGGCGCCCAGTAGACGATCTCGACCTGCTGCTCGAAGTAACGGATCAATTCGTGATCGTTGTGTGGCGCCTGGCCTGCCCACAGAATCCGCTTCTTCTTTTTCTTCGGGTCGGACTGCTTGCTTATTTCGAGCGCTTCTTCGTACAAGGTTTTGCAGATTTGCACGTTTTCCTTCAAGCCGAAGCCGTTCATCCCGAAAATTTCGAGCAATTCTCTGGACACGCCGGGCAGCTCATAGGTTTTGTTCAACTCGATCGTCTTGCAGTAATAGTCTCTCGCTTCGTTCGAATATTGAACGACTTGCCGGAACCGCTCTTCGTCAAACGGGATCTGCAAGGTACTTTCGATATCGGCGATAAGCTTTTTCAATTGCTCCACAAGGTAGGCCAGCGTGTCTTCGTTGATGAGGTTCGGCGTATTGATCGAGAGGAACGAACAGTCGTACAGCTTGCTCGACATGTTCCCCATTTTGGCCAGGCAATCGCACGGCTGATCGTTCACCAGCACCAGGTCGGGATTCGGGTAACCGTTCGCCAGCATGACGCCCAGCGACCCGCGCAGAAACGAGCAAATGTCCCGGGAAAGACTTTTCTCCTGCGTCAAATTAATGAACGGGTCCACGTTGACGGTTTGGGCGAGCAGGATCGCCATCGACTCCATGTTCCAGGAAACCATATTGAAGCCAAAGACAATTTCATTCGGAAACTGCTCGACAACATAGGCTACTTTCGTTTCCTCTTTATAGGCTTGCGTCAAACGGTAACCGTTGAACAAAGACCTCATCCGCGCCGCTTTCAGCGACGTGGACGGATCGGACGGCTCGGCCCGGTACGTTTCGAGGACGGACATCATCTTTTTGTACTGCTCTTCGCGGCTTTTCGCTTCCACTTTAAATTGGCTCATCGCTCTTCTCCTTTTTATTAATACATCATCGTTTCGAGGAAGGTGTGAATCCGGGTGCGAATGCTTTCGATATTCGTCATGCTGCATTCGCCTTCGACCAACAGTACGGGCGTGCCTTTCTCGCTGAGCTTGCTTTGGATGTAAGGGTAATCCATCGAATAAATGTCGCAAAATTTAAGCGAAAAGTAGATGACCGAATCGATATCGTATTCGTCGATCAGCTTGACCAAATGGTTCAGTCGGATATCCGATTCGAACATCCGGGCGCAGGTCGCTTTGTCAAAATAGTAATCGGCGATGGCCTCGACCGGATCGCGGTGCTCGTCGATCTGTCCTTCGAAATATTTGACGCCGTTGGTGATGTCCATACATACGACCTTCGCTCCGGTCTGCTCGATAGCGTCGACGATGTTATCGTGATCGAAATAACTGCCGCAGATCAGCACTTTGTGGGGCTTGTTTTTTTTGGTTTCCCGCTGGGCTTCCATGGCGCCGAGCAGCAGGGACAGCTCATGATTGTATTGCTCCCGCATACCGGCCGTGCTGGATTTCACAATGTTCAGCAATTCGCTCCCCGTGAGCGACATGACGTCCTGCTTCCGCAGTTCGTGCATCCGCTGCAGCAGCCGGCGCGTTTCGTTAAATAAGCGGATCGCCTCCCGCAGCGATTCCTCCGTAATGCGGCAGCCGAAATGCTGCTCCAGCGATTCGATCATGCCGCGGACCTGCCTCCGGAAATAGTCCCTGGAGATCGGGGTGAGAGCTTTGGGAAGCTCCAGGAAGAAGCTGTATTTCGGTTGAATCCGGTGGGTCCACGTTTCGTGCAGCCGTTTTCTCCAATCGCATTCGTCGACGAACACGATTCCGTCCGTAAATTCATAGACGCCGTCCATGCCTTCGCCCAGACAATTGAGCAAATAAGAGCAATAGTTGTTGCCCAGCAGCGCGCCCGCCTCCGACGTGTTGCTGGCGGTCTTCCCCATGATCCGGAAAGGAATGAAGCCCGCCGCATATAAAATCTCTTCCGGCGTATAGATCGACGTCCAGCCGATCTTGGGCTTATCTACGGCTTTCAAGGCGTCCAGCCGGCTAACATTCAGTTCGACAATCCGTTCCACCATTTCTTTCATAAGAGCTCTCCTCTTAACCAGATTTCTTTGGGGCGGCGACACCTTCCAGGATGCGGTTGAATTGCCGGGCAAAAGCCGGCGCATGCTCTGCGTCAAACAGCGTGTAATGGTTCCCCTCCGCCGCAATATAGACCGGATGCGCGCAATACCGTCCCCATCGGTCCATTCCCTCCAGCGGCGACTCGGTGGCCTGAAACACATGGACCGGCGAATCGATGCTCCCCCGCGGAACGTAGGCTGACCGCGCCCGGTGCAGCGTGCGGACGATATTCACCGCGCAAAATAGCTGATGCAGCGACAGCCGGCTTCCGTCCGGGAAGATGTCGGCCCATTCCTCCCGGACATAGCGGAGAAAGGAAGGCCGGTCGAAGTCCGGGGGCTGAAGCGTGTCGGCGACGGCGGTCCAGAACGCTTGAACGCTCCCGCTTCGGCTCCAACGCTTGAGCAGCTCCTCGTTGCGAAGAAAAGGACGCATATAGCTTGTCTCGGACTCCGTCGAGAACGGCTCCGCGTCTTGCGGCGGGTAGTAGCCCGGAGGCGGCGCGTCCACCAGGACGCAGCAGCCCACCTCCTCCCCTTCGGCTTCCAGAATCCGGGCCATCTCTGCCGCAATCGTCCCCCCGATCGACCAACCGGCGATGCAATACGGCCCTTCGGGCTGAACATGCTTCATTTGTTCGATATAACTAACGGCCAACTCTTCAATCGAAATGGTTTGCGGAGCGTACCCGACCCGTTCGTCGAGCGTAATGCCGTAGACGGAGAACGTACGTTCGACAAGCTCAACCACCTTGAAGTACCCTTCGATCCGGCCCGTTCCGTCATGCACGAAAAATAAAGGGGCTGCGCCGGGCGATGGTCCCCGCTTCAACAAAACGGCCGCTTTTTTGTAGTGGTATTGAATATTCACGGTCTTCCTCTCCTTTCCCGAAAGACTCCTCCTGCGCTCTCCCCTTATGGCGATGCCTCCCTTCCACGGTCCCAAACCGGCGGTCGGGTTAGAGCGCTGCCTGCTTCTGCAGGCTTTCCACCTTCCTGGCCCACGCGGAAATGACAGGCGCTTCCCTGATTTCCATGACGGAGGGAACGACGCCGAAAGCCGCCTCCACTTCTGCCACCAAGCGGATGAGCGCCAGCGAATTGCCGCCGCATAGGAAGAAATTATCGTCCGGCCCGATCCCCTCCGTCTGCAATAGGCTTTCCACAATTCCGATCAGCTGTTCTTCTATGCGTGTGGCGGACGCTGGTACGGCCGGATAGCAGTCGCGAGCAGGCTGGAGGCTGGTCTTCCGGTCGCACGGCTCTCCTCGTCGAGACGCCGTTTCAGGTTCGGAGCCGAGAACGAAGTCCGCAAGCTTCTTGTCCGTTCCTTCCGCCGTCAATTGCCTCAAAATCGCCAAGTAATCCTGTACCAGCCGTTCCGCCGTTGCCTTGCGGTACAAGTCCGTATTGTATTCCAGCTCCAGCCGCAAGCCCCCGTCCCGCTTGACCGCGAACAGCGTGAGATCGAATTTGGCAACCGGGTAGTCGATCGGGTACTCGCGAACCTTAAGCTGCTTGAGCTCCGCTTCCAGCGGGTCGAAGTGCTGCAGCACGAACATCGTATCGAATATCGGATTACGCCCGGCGTCGCGGACGTAACCGATTCGCTCCGGCAGGTCTTCGAACGGATAGTCCTGATTTTCGTACGCCTCGAGCGCATGAATCTTCACTTGCTCCGCAAATTCCCGGAACGTCATATCCCCGGAAGGCCTGTTGCGCATCGCCAGCGTATTGACAAACATGCCGATCACGTTCCGGGTATCCGCGTGGTTTCTTCCGGCGATGGGCGTGCCAACTACAAGATCCTCCTGCCCGGTTCGCCGGAACAGCAGCACATTGTAGGCCGCCAGCAAAATCATATACAAGGTCGCGCCCGATTCGGCTTCGATCCGCTTCAAGCCCGCCAGCACCTCGGGGGACACCTGGCAGAAGACATGGCTTCCGGCGAACGTCTGGGTGGCCGGTCTCGGATAATCGGTGGCAAGCTGCAGCACGGGAAGCTCGCCTGCCAACACGTCCGCCCAATAGTCCCCTTGCTTGCGGACCCGCTCCGAAGTCAAGAAATCGTTCTGCCATACGGCGTAATCTTTGTATTGAACGCGGAGCGGACTTAGAAACTCGCCTTGGTACAGAGCGATGATCTCCCTGAACAAAATGTCGAGCGAGACGCCGTCCGAAATAATGTGGTGCATATCCAGCACTAGCAGGTGACGGTCTTCCCGCTGCTTCAGCAACAATCCCCGGATTAAAGGCGCCCGGCTTAAGTCGAAGGGCCGGATGAAGTTCCGAATGATCCGGTCCGCTTCCTCCTCCGTCTCCACGCTCAGGCACACCAGGTCGAACCTCGCTTCCTCGTCAATTCGCTGCACTAATTCCCGGTTGACGATATGAAAGCTGGTTCGGAAGGAGTCGTGTCTGCGGATCAGCTCGCGAAACACATATCCCAGCCGTTCCCGGTCCAATCGGCCTTCCAGGCTAAGCACGAGCGGAACATTGTATCCCGTCCCGCCGGGCGTCAGCATACTGACGATATACATCCTTTTCTGGGCCGTCGAGACGGGGTAGCTTTCCCGCTTCCCTGCCGGGGCGATGGAGGAGTACAAGCCGCCCGCTGTTGCGGACAACCTCAGAGCCAGCTCCCGGATCGTGGGTCCGCCGAAAAATTCCGTAAGCGACAGGTCCGTATGGAACTGCTTGTTGAGCTGGGACACGATCATCGTCGCCTTCAAGGAATGTCCGCCCAATTCGAAGAACGGATCGTCGATCCCCACTTCAGTCAAGCCTAGCGTCTGCATCCACAGGGCGGCCAGTTCCCGCTCCAGTTCGGTTTCGGGAGGTCGCCGGGCCCTTGCCGCATCCGCCGCTCCGTTCGGCTCGGGAAGCGCCTTCTTGTCAATTTTTCCGGTTTCCTTGAGCGGCATCCTGTCGATTCGGACAAAGGCGGCCGGGATCATGTACTCCGGCAGCGTCTTGGCAAGGCAGGCCCGCCACTCGGAGGCCGGGATGTCCCGGTCTGCGACGAAATACGCGCATAAGGCTTTGTTCCCCGGGCGATCTTCCCTGACCGTCACGACGACTTCTTTCGCCTGCGGATGCTCCGCCAGCTTCGCCTCAATCTCCCCCAGCTCGATGCGGAAGCCCCGCAGCTTGATCTGGTTATCCATCCGGCCCATGAACTCGATATTGCCGTCGGGCAGCCAGCGGGCCAGATCCCCCGTCCGGTACATCTTCGTCCCGGGCTCGAACGGATTGTCCACGAACCTCTGCGCCGTCAGCTCCGGCTGGTTCAAGTACCCTCGGGCGACGCCGTCTCCTCCGACGCACAATTCGCCGGGCACGCCGACAGGCAGCAGCTCCCCATAGGCGTCGACAATATACGCCTTGGAATTCCGGATCGGCCTGCCGATAGGAACGTTCGTTTCCTGAGGCCCGGTGATTGGAAAATAGGTGGAAAACGTCGTGTTTTCCGTCGGGCCGTACATGTTCTGGATGCGAAGGCCCGGGACGGCCGCCAGTACCTTATTGACATGCCGGACGGACAAGGCGTCGCCCCCGATCAGCAAAGCCTTCAACGGAGCGAACAGCTCCGGTTTCATGTCCGTAAGCTGGTTGAACAGCGGTGCCGTCAGCCAGAGATGGCTTATGCCGTGCTCCTGTATAAAACGCCCGAGATTGTCTGCGTTGAGCAGAACGTTGTCGCTTGTCATATACAGCTTGATTCCATTCAGGAGAGCGCCCCATATTTCGAACGTCGTCGCGTCAAACGCCGGGGCTCCCGTCTGCAAAATCGCGTCGTTGGCCTCGAAACGGACGTAATCGGTATTTTGGACAAGCCTCACGACGTTCCGGTGCTCCACCATGACGCCTTTCGGCCGGCCGGTCGAGCCGGACGTATACATCACGTAGGCGAGGCTGCGCGCATGTGTATCGCTTTTCAAATTATCGGGGCTATGTAGGGACTGTTCTTCCTCCCCGATTTCGAATGCGATGATCTCCGCTTCCAGCTTGTCTGTGTTCAGCTTCCCCTGTTGAACAAGCAGGATCTTGGCCCCGCTATCGTGCAGCATATACTTGATTCGGTCCTCGGGATAGCCGGGATCGATGGGCATATATGCGCCGTCCGCTTTCAATACCGCGAGCATTCCGACCACCATCTCAATGGACCGTTCGGCCGCAATGCCGATGATGTGCTCCGTACCGCTCCCTTTGCGGAGGCGGATCATGGCGGCGAGCTTGTTCGCCCGCTCGTTCAGTTCCCGGTAGGTCAGCTCCATGCCTTCATGCCATAGTGCGACCCGTTCCGGGGTCTTCCACGCCTGCGCCTCAAACAGCTCATGGATGCATGCCTTACGCGGATACTCCGCCTCCGTACGGTTCCAGTCCGCAAGCAGCCGGTTCCGTTCCGTCGGATCAAGCATCCGAAGCTCCTTCACCCGGGCCTCGGGCTGCTCAATCGCAGATCGAAGCAGGTTCACGTAACAGCCGATCAGCCGCCGTACCGTTTCCCGGCGAAACAAGTCGGTATTGTACTCCACCCGGATTTCCATCTCGTTATCCTCTTGATGGATATCGAATAGCAGATCGACCTGGGTCGCGTCCATGGCCGGCTCGATCCAAGCTTCCTTCGCCCCGGCGAACGCCGCTTCTTCCTTCCCCGCAACGACCATGTTAAACATGGCCCGGAACAACGGATTCCGGCTGCTGCTGCGGTCGGGGTTCAGCTTATGAATGAGCCGCTCGAACGGATAATCCTGCATATCGTAGGCTTCGTCCACTTGGTTGTGCACCCGGCTGAGCAGCTCGTCGAAGGCGTCCTCCCCGTTCACCTCCATCCGGATGGCGACGGTGTTCACGAAAAAACCGACTGCCTGCTGCAGCTCCGGACTGTAATGCCTTCCCGCAAATACCGTGCCCACCACCACATCGCGCTGGCGCGAGCATTTGTGCAGCAGCACATAGTAAGCGCAAAGCAGCGCGGAAAACGGGATCACCCGCTTCTGCATGCACAGCGTCCGCAATCCCTGTACCACCTCGCGGGGAATCGGCTGAATTTCGAGCGCTCCTGCGAAGCTGAGCCCGGGTCGGACAGGGAAATCTGTCGGCAGCTCAAGCGCGGGCAGTTCTCCCTGGAACTGCTCCAGCCAGTATTGTTCCTGCTCCCGGGTATGCGCTTCATCGAACGTTTCCCGCTGCCACAGGACATAGTCCGCATACCGGATTCCCGGCGAAGGCAGCTCCTCTCCATTCGGTACGCCCGCATGCGCGTTATAGAACCATTTGAAGTCGTGCCAAATCCGCTGAAAGGTCGTGGCATCGGAGATGATATGATGCAGCCTCAGAATCAGCATGCTCTCCGCTTCGCCCATGCGGATCCAAATGATCTGAAACAGCGGCCCCCGGCGCAGGTCGATCGGCTTCAGGCTCGCTTCGGACAGCAGACGCAGGGCCTTCGCTTCCCGCTCCTCCTCCGGCTCCGCCGACAAGTCCACGCAGCGGTAAATGCGGTCGATCGTTTCGTCAAAGGATTGAACGGGAGCACCGTTCACATAGCTCACTTTCGTCCGCAGCGCAGGGTGCCGTTCGGCCAGATCGCCGGCCGCCCACAATAAGGCGTCCGCATCGACGGGACCCGTCAGCCGTTTGCAGGAAATTAAATTCCAGACGGCGCTGTCCGGCAGCAGCTCGGACAAGTACAGCACCCGTTCCTGCTGGAACGAAAGCGGATAATGCGGTCTTGCCCTTTGGCGGGGGATGTCCGGATATTTTCGTAGGCGTTTGCCCATGGCAACCAACCTTTCTCGCTTCCCTGTCGTTAAGCTTGCGGTACGGCCTTGGGAAGCATAGGCTCGATGATTTTGGCAATGTCCTTAATCACCGGCAAATCGATAAAATCCATCAAGGTCAAGCTAATCTGGAACGCGCTCTCGATTTCGGTAACGAACCGAATGGTTAACAAGGAATTCCCGCCCAGACGGAAGAAATTGTCATTCACGCCGATGCCCTGCATGTTCAGGATGTTTTCCGTAATTTCGATCAGCTTCCGCTCGATCTCCGTCACAGGCGCATCGCCCGCCGGTTGGGTTTGCACAGCGGCTTCCGGCGCGAGCAGCGCTTTGCGGTCCACTTTGCCGCTGGTGCTTAAAGGCAGCTTTTCCAATCTCATGTAGCGGGACGGAAGCATATAGGAAGGCAGCCATTGCCCAAGATGCCCCGCCAGCTCCTCTTCGGCCAGCTCGCCGTCCGTCACCACATAAGCGACGAGACATTCGAGACCGGCCGAATCTTCTTTCACCGCAACGGCGGCCCCCCTTACCGACGGATGCAGCAGCAGCGTCTTCTCGATTTCCTCCAGCTCGATCCGGAAGCCCCGCAGCTTCACCTGCTGGTCGATCCGCCCCCGGAAGACGATATTTCCATCCTCCTGCCAGCGGGCCAAATCCCCTGTCCGGTACAGCTTCTCGCCCGGGCAGAACGGATGGTCTACGAAGGCTTGCACCGTCAGCTCCGGCTGGTTCAAATAGCCTCTCGCCAGCCCTTTGCCGGCTAGACAGAGCTCGCCGTCCACCCCGACCGGCTGCAGGTTCATGTGCTCGTCGACAATGTACGCCCGCATGTTGCCGATCGGCTTCCCGATGGGCACCCGCTGCAGCTCTTCGCCGCCGTTGAATACAAACCCTGTGGCATAGATAGTCGCTTCCGTCGGACCGTACAGATTGACCAGCTTCGCCTGCAAGCCCAGGGCATAAAACTTCCCGACCGTATGCGCTCCTAGCGCCTCTCCTGCGGCAAACACATATTTCAAGCTTTGCAGCGCCGGAGCGGCTTCCTTGCTCTCGGCCACATCCATAAACGATTGCAGCATGGACGGCGCGAAATTGATATGGGTCACTTGATGACGCCGGATGGTCTCGATCATTCTCGACGGTTCCTTCTCGGCTCCCGCCTCCAGAATGACGAGCTTGCCGCCCGCAAAAAAGCAGCCGAACAATTCGCTCATGGACACGTCGAAGGTAAACGACGTTTTGAGCAGGTACGCGTCTTCTTGCTCCAAAGGAAACGATCTCTGCAAATGGGCCAGCGTATTGACGAGCGAGCCGTGCTCCACCATCACTCCCTTGGGCTTTCCAGTCGAGCCCGAGGTATACAGGATATACGCCAGACCGCTCGGAACGCTCACACGGCCAAGGTTCGAACCATCCCCTGCCGCCGTTTCGTCGATCGCGAGCGTCGGAACAGGCAGGCCTTCCGCCGTTTCGCCCACGCCCGCCGGAACAAGCAGGACGCGGGCTCCGCTATCTTCCAGCATGAACCGCTTGCGCTCCTCCGGGAATCCGGGATCGATGGGAAGATAGGCTCCCCCAGCTTTGAGCACCGCGAGGATGCCGATCATCATGGCAAACGACCGCTCCGTCATCACCCCGACGACGCTTTCGGCGGCGACTCCGCGTTCCCGCAGCGTACGAGCCAGCCGGTTCGCCTGACCGTTCAGCTCCCCGTAGGTCATCGTCCGCTCTCCGAAGGCCAGGGCGACGCGTTCCGGCGTCTTCTCCGCCTGCGCTTCGAACAGCTCGTGAACGCAGACTTCGCGGGGGACATCCGCCTCGGTCCGGGTCCACTCGCTCAGCAGTCGCTTGCGCTCCTGCGGGTCCAGCATATCCAGCTCCTTCACTTGCACCTCGGGATGCTCCACCAGCTTCCTCAGCAGGTTCACGTATAGCTCCATCAAGTGCCGGACGGTTTCCCGTCGGAACAGGTCCGTATTGTATTCCAGCCGCATTTCCATCGCGTCATCCTGCTGATGGATGTTTAACAGCAGGTCCACCTGGGTCGCATCCAGCACCGGCTCCTCCCAAGCCTCCTCCGCTCCGGCGAACGTCGCTTTTTCCTTGGCGGAGCTGACGAGATTGAACATGGCGCGAAACAACGGATTGCGCACGCTGCGCCGCTCCGGGTTGAGCTTCTGGATCAGCCGTTCGAACGGATAGTCCTGCATATAGTACGCTTCGTCGACTTTGTCGTGCACGCGCTTCAGCAGCTCCTCAAAGGTCGCTTCCCCATCCACCTCCATCCGGATCGCCACGGTATTGACGAAGAAGCCGACGGCCTGGGCCAGACTGGAGCTGTAATGCCTTCCCGAAAATACCGTCCCGACCACGACATCGTGCTGGCGGGAGCACTTCTGCAATAGCACGTAATAAGCGCACAGCAACGCCGAGAAAGGAATTACCTTATGCCGCACGCAAAGCGACCGCAGCTTTTTCACCAGATCGGCCGGCAGCGCCCGGATTTCAAGCGCTCCGCGGAAGCTGAGCTGCGCCGGCTCCGAATAATCCGTCGGCAGATCGAGCACCGGCAGATCGCCTTGAAACTGTCCGAGCCAATAAGCCTCCTGCTCCTGCGTATGCGCCTCGTCGAAGGCCGCCCGCTGCCAGCGCACGTAATCCGCGTAATCGACCGCGAGCGGCTTGAGCTCTTCTCCGCCGGTCACGCCCATGCGCGCGTTGTAGAATGCTTTCAAATCGCGCCAGAGGAGCTGGAACGTCGTCTCGTCGGAAATGATATGATGCAGCTTCAAAATGACGAGACATTCGCCTGCACCCGCGCCGCCCGTCGGCACGACGACCACTTGGAACAGCGGATCGCGGCTCACTTCAATGGGGTCCCTGCACACTTCAGCCAGCTTCCGCAGCGCCGCTTCATCCCGCAGTTCCGCCTCCTCCGACGAACCGTCGATCCGTTGGAAAATCGCTTCCAGCGTCTGATCAAACGTTTGAACCGGAACGCCGTTCTCATAGCTCACTCTCGTCCGCAGCGCCGTATGCCGGCCGATCAAGTCGCCTACCGCTTGACGCAAGGCCTCGGGATCGATGTCGCCCGTTACCCGCTTGCAGGAAATTTTGTTCCACAGCGTGCTGCCCGGCAGCAGCTCGGAGAGATACAGCACCCGCTCCTGCTGGAAGGAGAGCGGATAGGTCCGCTGCCCGCTTTGACGCGCGATCGCCGGGTACTTCCGTTTTGCCCGTTTCGTCATGAGATTCATCCTTTCGTCTAGGTTTCCTTAAGAGCTTCGGCTTCCTCGCTTGATGAGTTCGTCCGCAATGATCAACCGCTGAATTTCCGACGTTCCGTCTCCGATCTCCGTCAGCTTCGCATCCCGGAAAAAGCGCTCGAGCGGCAGGTCTCTGGAATAGCCGTATCCGCCAAACAGCTGGATCGCATCCTTCGTTACCCGGGTCGCCGTCTCCGAGGCGAACAGCTTGGCCTCCGACGCCTCCTTCGCGTATTTCTCCCCGCTGTCTTTCATCCGGGCCGCCTTTTGCAGCAGCAGATCGGCGGCATTGATATGCATCTCCATATCGGCCAGCATATTTTTCACCGACTGAAAATGGTACAGATATTGATCGAACTGCTTTCTTTGCTTGACGTAACCGATACAGTGCCGCTTGGCTTCCTCCGCGATGCCGATAGCGATCGCCGCCATCCCCAGCCTGGCGCTAACCAGCGTCTGGTGCAGAATGTCCAGACCGAAATTTTTGCGCCCGATGAGGCTGGTCTTCGGAACCTTGACGCCGTCCAGGATCAGCTCGCCCGTATCCGAGCTCCGCATCCCGAGCTTCCGCTCTTTTTTGCCGGAGGTGGACAGGCCCTTCATCCCTTTTTCCAGCAAAAATACGCTGATGCCCAGCAGCTTCTTCTCCGGCGCCGTCTTGGCGGGCACGATGTAATAATCCGCATAATTGCCGTTCGTCACAAAAATTTTCGCGCCGTCGAGCACATAATGATCGTCCGCTTCGACCGCCTTCGTCTGCATCGACGACATATCCGAGCCGCTGCCGGGCTCCGTGAGCGCAAAGGCGCCGATTTTGTCCCCGGAGAGCATGGGCTGCAAATAGCTCGTTTTCTGCTCCTCCGTGCCGAAGGCGTTGACCGGGTTGCAGGTTAAGCTGGTGTGCGCGACGACGGTCATAGCGGTGGAGGCACAGGCCTTGGCCAGCTCCTTCACGAAGCCGGTATACGTTGCATAGTCCAGCTCCAAGCCTCCGTATTCCTTCGGATACGGAATGCCCAGCAGGCCGAGGCGCCCCATCTCCCGAATATTGTCCAGCGGAAATTGCTCGCGCTCATCCGTTTCGCCGGCGATGGGCCGGACCTTCCGCTTAATGAACGTTTCGGCCGTCTCAAAAACCGCCTTCCGCACTTCCCCGTATTCCAGTTCCATATCCTCACACTCCAAACGTTTTGTGCCAGCATTCAAGCGTGATCAAGGCGTGCGACGTTCTGAAAATCGCCAGATTGTCCATATGCTTATACCCGTTCTTTTTGTTGAAAAAATCGTTCGCCGCCCGTTTGTCGAAGTAAGCGGAAATTTTGGAATTGCCCGATTGGATCAGCTCGTTGGCGATGTTTTTCTGGACGACGACCGATTTCGGATCGACCGGGAACGGAAACGGCCGTTTCTTCCGCTCGACGATTTCCCTCGGCAGCAGCTCTCTGGCGATTTCTTTCAGGATGATTTTCTCCTTGCCGTCCTTAAGCTTGTAGGCCGAAGGAATATTCGCCACATAGTCGACGATGCGGTAGTCGAGAAAAGGAACTCTCGCCTCGATGCCCCAAGCCATGCTCGTTTTGTCCTGCCTCTCCAGCATTTCCAGCAAATAGAGCTTGATGAACAAGTACAGCACTTTGTTCAGCTCGTCGTCGGTCTCGAACCGGGAGGTCATGTCGCGCAAGGCCGTGGACACGTTTTCCTGGAACCGGGTTTGTCTGGCTACGTCGGGATTCAACAGGCCGGACACCTCTTGGAGATACGGCGCCCAAGGGAATTCCGACAGCTCGCTTGCCGGTTTGTGATTCAAGAAAAAGAAATAGCCGCCGAACAGCTCATCCGACCCTTCGCCCGACAGGACGACCGTGACGTCGCTTTTTAATCTTTGATAAAGCAGGTACACGGAAGGGGTCGTCAGGTCGACCGGCTTCTCCACGTGCCAGGTCGTCTTTTCCAGCATGTCGTGGTAGTCCTCCGGCCGGAAAATAAATTCCTTATGGTCGGTTTGCAAAGCGTCCGCCATCAGCCGGGCGTAGATCGTATCCGAGTTGGCCCCCGCCACCTCGCTGTTCTTGCCGTATTCCATCGAAAATGTTTTCAGCCGGTGGGACGCATGCCCCGCAGCGAGGGCGGTAATTAAACTGGAGTCCAGCCCTCCGCTGAGCAGGGAGCCGAACGGAACGTCGCTCATCAGCCGCATGCGCACCGACTCTTGAAGGAGCGCGAGCGTGTGCTCTTTGAAATCGCCGAACGTCCGGGGCTCTTCCGGTGTCTGGTGCAAAACAATATCCCAATACGGAATAAGCCGCTTCGTCTTGTTGCGGAACAGCAGCGTATGGCCCGGCGGAACGGATTGAATGTGCTTGAACATCGTGTGTCCGTTCAAAAGCGCAGTGCAGAATAAATATTCGGGGATGGCCGCCGGTTCCGCCTCCGCCCGGATATCCGGATGCTGCAGGATCGCTTTCACCTCCGACGCGAACAGCAGCGTTTTATCGGACAAGCTGTAGTAGAGCGGCTTGACCCCCAGCCGGTCGCGGGCCAGAAAAAGCGTTTCTGTCTTCTCGTCCCAGATCGCAAAAGCAAACATGCCGTTGAACCTGCGCACGCAGTCTGGTCCGTACTCCTCATAGCTGTGCACGATAACCTCGGTGTCGCAATCCGTCGCGAAGCGGTGGCCTTTGTTTTCCAGATCGCGCTTCAGCTCGCGGAAATTGTAAATCTCGCCGTTGTAGGTGACCCAGACGGTATGGTCCTCGTTCGTCATCGGCTGCTTGCCGTTTTGAAGATCGATGACCGACAGCCGCCGGTGCCCAAGCCCGATAAACGTATCGACGAACACGCCCTGGCCGTCCGGACCGCGATGCGCCAGCGCCTCGTTCATCCGGTTCAGCACCGCTTCCGAGACGGGCGATTCCTTCCCATAGTGGTACGCTCCGCAAATGCCGCACATTGGGGTTCCCTCCTTTCGGTTCCGTGTGGCGGATCAGAAATCAGAAGTAATACCAGATCGTCTTGTAATCGTCCGGATTTTCCCCCAAGGCTTCCAATCGGCGCAAGAAATCGTAAATCGGCGTATCCTTGTACACGTACGTATTGACCGGGGCCATATATTTTTCCCAAGGGTAAAATTCGTAAATCCGGCTCCCGTCGTTCAAAATCATAATGATCTCATGGTCCTGCCAAGCGTTCAGCTCGTTCTTCCCGAGCGTAGGCACGTTAAACACCGGTTTGTCGGTCCGCACCAGCCCCGGCATTAACCGCGCCTCCTCCTTCTGCTCCTGAAGCAGCCGGGCCACGGGCACCTTGAAGTCCGCCGTTTCCTCTTTCCCCTTCAGATTGAACAAATAGTAGGGCGATATGCCGATCCCCTTCAGCGATTCCCGCAAAAAGCAGGTCTCAAACTTCCGGCAATTTTGCATGGTGAACACCTGCTGGTTATACACGTCGATGCCGAGCGACTTGATTTTCCGCATCGCTTCCGCCATTTCTTGCGAAATTTCATACGGATGCTGCACATGGGTGACTAGCGTAATCGTCTGCTCGGGAGGCCGGTGGTACGTCCGCAGAATCGCCAGCAGCTCCTCGTCGAAGCGCATGGGCGCCGTGACGAGCGTCCGCGTGCCGATGCGGATGCGTTTGATGTGCTTCATTTCCGTGAAGGTCTGCAAAATCGATGCGATTTTGTCGTTGCTGACGGCCAGCGGGTCCCCGCCTGTAATCAGCACCTCGCTAATGCCCGGGTTCGCCCGGAACCATTCGTACGCTTCCGCCAAATTATGAATCGCCGGATCGGCTTTGCCGCAGGAATCCTCCGCCAGCTCCCAGTTTCTTTGGCAGTAGATGCAGATTTGCGGACACCATAGGTAAGGCTTGACGATCGCAATCTGCGAATATCTTCTCGTCACAAAATCGGTAGGCGAGGTATCCATCTCGTGCATGAAATCCAGCTCTTCCTTCGGCAGCAGCCTGGCTTCCAGCATTTTGTCCAGATAGATCCGGTTCGGAATGACCTGTGCCCGCAAACTCCGGTCGTGCCGATGGCGATCCGCCTTGGAATCGGGTTCCATCAAAGACAGGTAAAACGGTGTGATCTCGCAAGGAATTCCTTGCGCCATCGCCGCATCGATGCACGCCTTCTCTTCGGCGGACAGCTCGATGATTTCGCCGATCTTGCCGGCATCGCGGAAGCGGTGCTTGAACTGCCAGCGGTAATCTGCCCAGTCCTGCTCCGTCGCTCCCAACGCCTGCAAAATCCGCTGCCGATGCTCCTGCCTGCGCCGGATGACCTCATCGTCCAGCCCGGTTTTATAACCGTTCTTGCGGATGAATCCTGCATACTGGTCCGCTTTCATGTTAAGCAGCTCCGATCGGACGACGGCCGCCTCGCGCCCTTCCAGATGCATGAAGGCGGGAACCTCGCGCTTGCAAATGCCCGATTTCGAATAAATGCCCGAAAGACCGATCACCCCCTTGAACAAATGCTTCATTTCCACAAGAAACGCGTCCGTCACCTCGGGCCACTCCTGCCGCCGCCAATGCTCGGCCGCCAGCTTCCATAGGGTATCCAAGCAGCTGTGCTTCGTTTTGTGCTCGTTGCTTTCCGAAATAATGCTTTTGAATACCGTGATGCAGTCCCGGGTGTTTTTCTTTTCCAGCGGATGCAGCGGGCAGTCCGCTCGCCGCACCTTGTCCTCGCACTGATTCAAGTAGCCGAACATCCGGCTGCGGGCGTCGGATAACGTCTCGCTGGCGACGAGCAATCGCAAAATATCCGGATTGGCGTCCAGCAGCTCGGAAATTTTCTCATGAGTAGCCATATGCAGCCTCCGCCCCATAACGTGAATTGGCCACGCTTAGCTCAGCAATTGCTCCTCCACCTGCTCGGCGAGCCGCAGCGCTTTTTCCTCCGGGTCCTCGACGCGCTTCAGCGCCTCTTCCCGGGTAATGATGCCCTGCCGCACCAGCAAGCTCATTTCAAAATCGTACGGATGAAAACGATGGTACTGCTTGTGCTTCACGATCCCCAGCGAATTCAACCGGCAATTCGTCGAATTCGGATCGACGTCCTCCGGCTTGGTCCATCCAAGCTCCCGGATCGTACGGTAAATTTCGTCCTCCCGGTACCCGATGATCGGGAAGGCGTTGATCGTATAAGGAAACGGGTTCGTTTTGTACTCGTCCTTATCCAGCATGAGATACGTATATACCTCGTCCCCCACGCGCTCCGCAAGCGGCTTGAACAAATTTTTGCGCAGCTCGTACGGAATTTTGTTGTCCTGAAACAGGATTTCGTTCTCGGATTGGATCAGCTGCCCCGGGCTGTTGCCCAGCATGACCATCGGAATTCCTTTTTCGATGGCGACCCGCAAACACATGTTCGTGACGATGCGGATGCACGAGATGCAGATGCCGCTTCCATATTGCGTCAGATGAGTGGGGTAAACTTCGGGCGCAGAGCTTTGCAGAAAAATGTGCTTCATCAGGTCGTACCGGGGCCGGACAATCGTATGATCCACATTCAAGCGGTTCAGCACCTTGCGCATGTTCACAAACGAATATTCCGACATGAAGCCGTTGTCGAGCGTCACAGCCAGCATGCGAAGCCCGTACTTTTCCTTTAATGTATGAATCAGGAACGTGCTGTCCTTGCCCCCGCTGTAGGCGACCAGCGCATCGTACTTCCGGTTCTGCGCTTTGCATTCGCGGATGATTTCATCCAGCTTCGCCTGAAGCTTGGGGAGCGACGGAACGAGATGTTTCCCGTTCTCCTTGCGGCAGAAGGAGCAGACACCTTCGGAATCGAACGCGATTCCGGGGTAGGTTTCGGGCATCACGCATAAGGTGCACCGTTTCACGGTTGGGTTCCCCTTTCTGAATTAGCTTAATTCGGACCGGTTGATTTTGAGATTGGCGGTCTTGGGCAGCGGCTGGCGAAATTCGACGGTGTCTGGAATCATGTAATAGGGCAGAACGGATTTACAGTAACGGATGACATCCTTTTCCGTCAAAGCAAGCCCCTCTTCCATGACCACTAGAGCCTTCAAGCTGCTGACCTTGTCCGGATCGTGCCTGCCGATCACCGCAGCCTCAATGACGCCGGGCATCTGACACAAGCGCTCCTCCACCTCCTCCGGACTGAACCGGAAGCCTTGCGCTTTCAGCATCTTGTCTTTGCGTCCGACAAAATACAGGTAGCCTTCCTCGTCCAGCTTCCCGAGATCGCCGGTATACAGCGCCCCGTCCCGGAACATTTCGCTTGTCTTCGCCGGGTCGTTCCAGTAGCCCGGAGACACGAACGCGCCCCGGTGCACGATTTCGCCGGTCTCGCCCGGACCGCACAAGCGGCCGTCCTCGTCTTCGACGGTAATGTCCACGCCGGGCAAAGGCTTGCCCACCGACGGGATTTTGCGCTCAAAATCCTCGGGAAGCAGGCAGGTGGAACGAAACGCCTCCGTCATGCCGTACATCATGTAAAATTTCGTCTGCTTCAGCAGAGCCTTTAATTTCATTAGCTCATCATGGGGAAAAGGTTCGCCGATAACCGAGATGTATCTGAGGTGAGGGTATTGGTGCTTCGCCAATGGAGAATGTTTTTGGAGGAGCATCCTCCAAAGCGACGGTACGCCGTGGAGGCCGGTAATCTGCTCGCGAAGCATCGTTTCCACGATATCATGAGGGAAAAGAGATTCCTGCAAAACCAAGGTTCCGCCTGCATACAGCATGGTGAACAATTGACTGAGCGCGCCGTCGAACGAAAACGGGGTCACGCTGATCAGCCGGTCGGCCGCCCGGTTTTCCAAAACCTGTGCGGACGTAACCGTCGCCTCGCTAAAAATCCGGTGCGTCACCACAATGCCCTTCGGCTTTCCGGTGGAACCGGAGGTATACAGAATCGCCGCCGGATCGTCGTCCTGCACGGCCGCCTGAAGGCTGCCCGCGAAATCCGCACACTGCAAAATGTCTTCCAGCGCATAATCATGTTCATATTCCGACCGGTCGCTGTGCTGCGCCTTCGCCTGAGATAATCTTACGATCAACTCGATGGTACTTTCCTCCAGACCGGCTTGATTCAACACGCCGATCCGGCTGTCATGAACGAACAGCGCCCGCATCCCGCAATCCATGGCGATATGGCGAAGCTGCTCGCTTTTGAAATGGGGATTGATATGGACGAAGATCGTCCCCATCTTCATTGCCGCCAGGATGACGACGATTTCTTCGAGGCATTTGGCCGAAAAAATGCCCAGCCGGTCTCCTTTGCGAATGCCTTGGGAGAGCAAAAATTGCGCGAGCCGGGTCGAGGCCTCGTCAACCTCGCGAAAGGTCATCCGCCTGTGCTTCTCGATGAACGCTTCCTTGTGCGGATCGTCTGCCGCAGCCTTGAACAACATGTCGGGAATCAGCATACGGCTCCCCGCCTTCATGACCTTAACCGCTCGACCAGCGACACGACACCGTTCATCGTTCCGAGGCTCTCCATGTTCACGTCATCCTCGGAAATGCTCACCCGAAACGTTTCTTCCAAAAAAGAAATCAAATCCAGCACGTCCAGCGAGGTCAGCAAGCCTGCTTCGAACAGATTCAGCGAAGGGTCGGTTACAGGCTCATGGGTTAGCTCGCGAATATAATCGGAAATTTGTTCTCGTACCGTCATCGGTTTGCGCCTCCCGCACTTTTCCATTTTCCATCATGGGACAATCCCTCTGCTTGGTTACATCATCATCTGCTGCTTCTCCGCTTTCAGCGTCTCGATAAAAGCCGGGATCACTTCGAACAGATCGCCTACAATCCCGTAGGTGGCCAGATCGAATATGGGCGCATTCGGATCGGAATTGATCGCAATGATCGTTTCGGCCTCCTCCATCCCCACCGTATGCTGGAGCGCCCCGGAAATCCCGCAGGCAAAATAGACGCGGGGCTTGACGATGCTTCCGGTTTGGCCAATTTGATGGGAAGGGTGAATCCAGCCCAGATCCACGGCGGCCCGGGTAGCGCCCACACTGGCCCCGATCGCTTCCGCGAATTCGTAGATGAGCGGAAGGTTCTCCGCCTTCTTGATCCCCCGCCCCACCGCAACGATCGTATCGGCCTGCAGCAGATTGGCGGGGTCCGCTCTTCCTTTCACGACTTCCAAAATTTCCAGCACGGACTTGGATACGCGAATCTGCGAGCTCATATCCCTCACGATGCCGTTGGGCACGCTTACTTTCGACGCCGGCCGGAATACGTGCTCCTTGATCGTCGCCATTTGCGGTCTTTGGTGCGGAATGATAATTTTCGCGACGATGCTTCCGCCGTAAGCCGGTCTCGTGACAACCAGATTGCCCGTTTCCATGTCGAGCGATAGGCTGATACAGTCGGCGCACAACCCGGTATTTAGCCGTGCGGCGACTCTCGGGAAGATCGAACGGCCGCGCCGGGTACCGCTTCCGAGCACGATGGCCGGCTTCAGCTCGGCAAGCAGCTCGCTCATGCAGCGCGCTTCCGCATCCTCCGCATAGAGCCGCAGCTTCGGGCTGTCGACCAGCCATACCTCATCGACGCCAAGCTCGAGCAGCTCGCCGGTCAAATGGCCGACTTCGCTGCCGATAAGAACAGCCGATACCGGCAGTCCCGTTCCTTCGGTCAATTGCCTCGCAGCCCCGATCACCTCCGCCACCGAAGGAACAAGCGCTCCGTCGGCATGCTCCGCGTAGACGCAAATGCCGCTAAACGACGCTTCGTTACTCTTGATGCCCGGTTCGTCGGGCATAGACCAGTCGTCCATGGAATCTCCGGGCCTAAAGCCATCCGGCATGGAATCGTCGACGATGGCATCCGCCGGGCATACCGGCACGCAGGAGCCGCAAACGACGCACCGGTCGTGATCGACATACGCCTGGGCATCCACCAAGCTCAACGCTTCAAAGGGACAAAGCTGCACACAGGTTCCGCATCCGATGCAATTCGATGGAAGAATGCGAATTTGGCTCATGTGAAAACTCCCGTTCTTTTGTCGTCGCAGGCCCCGATTTTGGACAAAATATGGGCTGCGCATTGTTGGTCATCCGCATAGCGGATGATTTCCCCGTTGGCCGTCCTCTCCTTTCCGGCCGGGTGGTATACGCCGACGACTCGGGTAGGCGATCCGCCCAGACCGACCCGTCCCTGCTCAATCCCCAAATCGTCAGGGCCCCAAACCGGGATCTTCGCTGTCTTGGCCTTCATCAGGCCCACAACCGAAGGAATCCGCGGTTGGTTGATATGCTTGCGGATGCACAGCAGCGCCGGCAAAGGCAGCTTGATCGTGATTTCGCGGTCCTCCAGCTCCCGTTTGACCACCATTCCCCGGTCGTCATGCGCGGAGCAGATTTCGCTTACGTTCGCCACATGCACGATGCCGAGCTGCTCTGCCAGACTCGGGCCGACTTGGCCGGTTTCCCCGTCCAGCGACTGCTCGCCGGTCAACACGAGTTGGAAGCCGCCCAATTTGCGAATCCCTGCCGCCAGCGTATACGAAGTGGCCAATGTATCCGCCCCGGCAAATTCCCGGCCCGACAACAGGACGATCCGATCGACGCCCAAAGCGGCGATGTCGCGAAGCTGCTCGTGGCATTTTTCCGGTCCCATCGACAGGCACGTTACGGTCCCACCGTACCGGTCCTTCAATTTCAGCGCTTCTTCCACGGCATAATAATCGTTCGCGTTGTTGACGAGCTGGCTCGCTTCCCGGCTTGTACCGCCCGTTTCTTTGCTTTCGTCCGCCATATCGTGCAGCATCACTTGTTTGACGCAGACTACAATGTTCACCGAAAGCCTCCTTCCGAATACCTCAATATCTGGGCCCTTGATACATATTATATATACTTTGGGTATTTTTGGTAGTGATCGTTTTCACAAACTTTGTTAACATTCTGCAAACGAAACGAAATCGCCTGACTGTTCAAGGCGGCAAGTTTTAGACTGACCCTCGAGAAAAGGGAAAGCGGCAGCTCGGAACACGAAAATAAAGTTCCAGACTACCGCTCCTTTATTCAACTAACGTTACCCGTTCGCGTATTCTATTCATCCATTGCATCATTTGTGTGCGGTTCTACGGAATGATTCGGACCGTATAACTCATTTAAATGTTCGATATGAGCTACTCCCCAATCATTTAACGCCTGCAAAATGGGTTCCATCCCTTTACCGTATTCTGTGATGGAGTATTCCACCTTGGGGGGAATTTGGCGATAGATCTCACGATGAACAATATCGTGATACTCCAACTCCCGTAATTGTTGGGTCAGCATTTTTTTGGTTATCTCCGGTATCGCTTTTTGAAGCTCGCTAAATCTCATGGTTCCGTTTGAAAAAAGGCGAAGCAGAATAACTGGCTTCCATTTCCCGACAAGGATCTCCAACGCCGTCTCGAATTTACAAAAGGTAGACATGATTATACCCTCCCCTTCTTTGCTGGCCTTAGGTTTCTTTTTGTATACTACGTTTATTTTAAGTAACTACTTCCTGAAGCGATTGCTATAGATTATTATGCAGCTAGAGCTCAATAGACACAAGAGGAGGCGATTAAAGAAAAAGCAGTATGGATTATCGTTCGTTAGGTTGGGATAGCAATAGATGAAATTGATAAGGAGTTGGCGTAATTCATGAATGTCGTGTTATGGATCGCACAAGGGATATTAGCATTAGGATTTGTTTATTCTGGTTGGTTGAAGGCGTTTCAGTATGAAGCAGCAAAAACGTCCTGGACATGGGTAAGCGATGTTCCCAAAGATCTTGTTTTCTTTATTGGATTAGTGGAATTGCTTGGAGCAATAGGTTTAATTTTGCCTCAAGCTACAAAAATCGTCCCTGTTTTGGCGCCGCTTGCCGCGGCCGGACTTGCTGCCATCGTGCTTTTCGGTGCCGTATTCCATATGATGCGCGGCGAGTATGGAGAAATTGTCGTGAATATCATTTTCTTAGCGTTTGCCCTATTTGTTGCGATTGGCCGTTTAAAGTGGATGCTATCGTAATTCGATAAACACGGACGTGACTATGGTTCATATTGGCCTTAAATCTAGAATGACTCGAAAATCGAAAGCAGCGGCAGCCTTGGACTGGAAAATTACGTTCTAGATTGCCGCTGCTTTATTAAGCTGACTCGTCTTTGTTCGTTGAGAAATCGCACGACACCGAATCAATTTCGGCTTCAACTTCGTTCCGTCCACCCGCCGCACTTCGATACTATGAAAGCGAGGGACTTCTCCCTTATGTAAAGCGTAACGAAAATGGAAAACGCATATATGACCAAGAAGATTTAGAGTGGATTCATTTTACTACCGCGCTTCGAGCAACAGGAATGCCAATCGCTCAAATCCAGGAATATGTAAACTTATATAAAGAGGGAGATCACACGATTTCAATACGTAAAAAAATGATGTTAACTCATAAATCAGAAATAGAGAAAAAAATAAAAGAACTTTACTACAATTTAGATAAAATCAATTATAAATTGGCATTATACGATGTTCTTGAAGCTCAAATGGATCACAAAACGATTAAAATTTGACCTTTCGTATAAACGAACCTGGGCAGGTGCCTCATGTTTATATTGAAACACTCAGGGATCATGGCAGTTCTACAGGGTTTCAAAGAGAAATGTATCCATGGATACAGATCACTCGCCTTTTGTATTGGCGTATCACTGAGTTGGACTGGATGAAAGAACTTTATTTTCCCATACCAGACTGCATCGTTTGCCAGCGAAAAAACAGACCCTCGCCCGCGGGCGGCGGCAAAGGTCTGTTTCCCGGTTAAGGCTTGACTGTCACCGTGAAGGTGGAAGTCGTATTTTTGATGTTCGTTGTTCCGGGCCCCATATTCAAGAACTTCAGATTGTTGAATACGGCTGAGCCTACCGCCGGTCCTCCTTCGATTTCGTTGGCCCAGATGCCGAAGCCCGATTTGGCGTCATACGCATCCCCGCTCTTGCGGACGCCCGAAATCGTCACGTTGGAAAAGACCGTGTCGGTGACGGGATTTTCGGGAGAAGCTCCGTTGTACTTCGTTTGGAACATGATCCCGTGATAGGTCGGATCGACGATATCCATATCACGTATGCGGATGCCGCGGAACTCCTTCGAGGCCGAGAACAACCAGATCGCCGGGAACGTTTGATTGCCCCAGAAGTGCCCGCCCGTGCGGACCAGCGATATATTCTCGATGGTCGTTTGCGGCGAAGCGCCGAATCCCCGGAACGGGTAGCCAAAATCCAAGGAGCTAACCGTCACGCCGGAATAAACCAACGTGTCCGCGATATAAATGTTCCGGAACGTATTGCCGGTGCCCCCGTAGACGGCCAGACCGGCCGCACGCCAGGTGACGAGCGAGGTTAAGTTTTCGAATACGTTGCCTGCATTGTCATCCGGCGCTCCCGCATCTACGGCGTTAAATAAAGCGAAGCTGTCGTCCCCTGTTCCGCGGGTCTCGACGTTGGTGACGAGATTGTTCGTGCTTCCGTTCGTAAAATTGATGCCATCGGCGAATACGTTGCGGATTCGGGCGTTTTTGATTACCGTACGGTCGACATTTTGCCCCCAGAACATACAAATCTGGTGCTCCACCCAAACGTTGTCGATCGTCATGTCGGCGACGTTCGTGAAGCCGAATACTTTCCCCGGACCGTCAATCCGCGCAACATAGTTGCCGAAATACGCAAAGTTCGCAAAGGTGGAGCCGTTGGCGCCGGAGCCTGCATGAAAGCCGATATCGGTGTTCGTCTGATTCGCCGGAGCTACGAATTTCGTATACCAGGGGCCGGCGCCGATAACCTTTACCGGTTTGCCGTAGACCTGAAACTTGGAACCCGTTTCGTAGGTGCCCGCAGGAAGATACACGCCGACCAGCTTGCTGGCCGGGTCCATACGCACGCGATCCAACGCATCTTGGACAGCTTGGTGCGACGTGTTGGCCGGCGTGACGTATTTGGCCGGGTCGGGATTGGCAAGAGGCGATACCTGCTCCAAGCTGATAAAATCGATGGCGTACGTCGTTGTGTTGGCAGGGTCCTTTTGCAGCTTGATCGTGCTTCCTTTGGGAATCGTTTGATCGAACATGATATTCGCTTCGTCATAAATATGCCTTGGAGCGCCAGAGCCGGGCGAATTGTCCGGCGAGGTTTCGCTGCCGTAAAGCCACATATACTTGGAAGTCAGGTCGATCGATTTGGCATAGCTGCCATTGACATAAATATTGAGTGTGGAATGGATTCCGCCGCCGCCAGGGGCGTCGGGAATGGAAAAGCGCATCACCAGCGTATTCGTGTCGGCTTTCGTCGTGAACTGCACGAAGCTGCCCGTCGTATTCAAGGTCACCGCCTTCCGTCCGGAAGCCTCGCCGGCCAAATCGCCGACATTGCGGTTCGGACCTGCGATGGCCGCCCCGCCGCCGATCTCGCCGTCCTCCGCTTCATAAATATCGTAAGGCATGGTTGCGCCTCTTGTCGGAATCGGAGTCGTCGGATTGGAGAACTTAAACCAATTCAGATTGAACAGGTTGGAGCCGCCCGTAAACTTGAGATAAAGGTCGTGTACCCCGCTGATGGAGTTGATTCCGCATGATTTCGTGATCCAGGTCTGCCATCCGCCCGTGCCCGGCAAGACGCACGTACCGGCGAGCGTGCCTGTGAGGCTGTCCAAGCGAACCTCGACCGTTCCTCCCGCGGTATTGCTCGCCGCTCTGGCCTCGAAAATCGAGGCTCTGGTTCCGAAGTCGATGTTTTTATAGACGACGTAATCCCCTTCGTCGATATGGCTGATACTCAATCCGCCTTCGCCGGAGCTTTCGGTCTCGACGCCGGATTGACCGTCGTAGCTTTCAGCCTCGATGGCGGCAAAAGCGGACCTTGGCTCCGATCCGGTGCCTTCGGTGATCTGAAGCTGATCCAGGTTCACGTTACCCGAATCGCCGGGATCATATTTGTACGTTATCGTATTGCTGCCGGCGTTTAATTTTACGCTCTCCGACTTGGTCGACCAGGTGTCCCAGTTTGCCAAGGAAGGCAGCGTCGTTTGCTTGATTTTCGTTCCATTGACGTACAGGCTGAGCGTGCGGTTTCCGCCCATGGCGTTCGCATATCTCAACTTGGCGTTGTAGCTGCCTGCGGAGCTTACGGTTACCGTAAACTGCGTCGCTGCTCCCTGATTCCCGTAGCCGTCGACAAATCCGCTCCCGGTATAGCCGGCATGATCGGTGTTGACTTTGGCTCCGTCCGACAATTGGGCCGACTCCGCTTCATAGGTGCCCGGCGGTGGCGGTGTCGTTTGGCCGTATACTTCCAGCTCGGATACTTGCGCCGCCGGCCAGCCGGTATTCGCGGTAAAATGCAGCTTCACGTATCTTGCGTCGGCCTTCGCGAAGGAGATCGTTACGGCGTTTCCGCCGGCAGGATCGAACGAATACGCGGAGGAAGCGGTCAACGTGCCGTAGTTGACATCGTCCGTACTGCCCATAACGGATAAGGTTTGAGAGCGCTGCTCCCAACCGGGCGGCAGACGGAGAACGACTTGATTGATCGCGCTGACGGCGCCGAGATCGACACGCAGCCACTGCGGAAAAGCATTGTTCGCGCTTTCCCAATAGGTCGCGGGATTGCCGTCGTTCGCGTTCGCCGCATGATAGACATCGACGGCGCTGCTCGCAGTAATCGGTTTGCCTGCAGCCAAATTCGTTGCGGCCTGCGCCTTCTCCGGAACCCATCCGACCTGAGTAAGCACCAAACAAAAAACAAGTATCCACATCGGAACATTTGGCTTTCTCTTTAAGCGAAACGGCATAATCATAAGCCTGCCTCCTTGTTCAATATCCAGAACCAGCTTGCGCGGATTTCGCATCGCCTGCTTCAATGCGTTTTATCGCCTCCTATCAACGGATTCATGCTTAGCTTACCGTCCGTACCTCCCCTCCCCCAGGATACAGAGCCTGCCGGCTGTACAAGATGCGGTTGTGCTGATTACCATTCTAATGCTTCGAGCCTTCGTTTCAATGTTGTATGTTATGAAGATCAGGCGCAATCTTACGGACCTCGCGTCCGATTCATCCGAAGGTGTCCGGCACGGCTGCCGCAGGCTAAAGCAAAAAGGCTGACCGGAAATCAATCCCGGCCAACCTCCTCCTATCGGGCAGCGGCTTGCTATTCCACCTTAATCGGGTTGTAATATTTTTCCTGAACCAGCTTCGCCGCCGCATCCAGCACCGTTTTCGGATCGGCGTCTTTGCGCGAAAAAACATCCTGTACGACACTTGTCATGGCCGCGTAGTAATCCTGCGTATTGAACTGCGCTTCCGGTTTCCCGTCAAGGTACTTCATGATGTCGGGCAGGTATTGATAGACGTTGTCGTATTTGTCGTAGACGGCCTTCACCCTTTTGCCGTAATCGGAATCGGAAGTGAAGTACTCGATCACCGGGGGCACAAAATATTTGTTGTCCTGCTTACGCTGCTGGATGCTCGCTTCGATGGAAGCCAGCCCTTTGTCCGAGAAGTAGTCGAACGTTGCGTAACGGAATGCCGCCTCTTGCTCCTCCTGCGTGGCTTTCGGATTGATGACGAGATAATCGCCGCCGAGCACGCCGGTATGCTTGCCGCCCTTGACCGCAGCCGGCATCGGGTAAAAGAGCACATCGGCAGGCTTCATGCCGCCCTGGTTGAGCGCCTGATCGATCGGACCGTCCGGTCCCGCGATCACCATGGCCGTCCGGCTCTGGGCAAAAGCGCCTACGGCGTCCCCCCACCCGAGCGCCCAGTCTTTCGGTATCGCTTTCGCATCCCAAGCCAGGCTTCGGTAAAATTGCAGCGCTCTTACCCCCGCCTCGGAATGAAAGAGCGCCGTGACCTTGCCGCCCTCTACCTTCTGAATGTCTCCCCCCGCTTCAAACAGGAAGTTGGTCCAGTTCCATCCGGCTTCGTTCCCTTTCCCCATGGGAGCAATGCCGGAGATGCCTTTGGCAGGATCGGCTGCCGCCTTGGCCGTGTTGTACATATCGTCCCACGTCCAATCGAGCGGCGGTACCGCGATCTTTTTATCCTCCAGCATCTTTTTATTGATAATGGTGCCGGTCACATAGCCTTGCTGGGCGATCCCGTAAATTTTGCCGCCGATGACGAATTGCTGCTGCAAAATCGGGTTCATCTGATCTTTGAATTCATAGGCCTGGAACAGGCTCGTAAGGTCGGCCGCCCATCCTTTTTCCGCCAAAAACTTCCCTTCCGTGGCATACGTGTTGAATAGGGTCGGGGCTTCATTGGCGCCCATCTTAATGCCGATTTGGTTCGGATCGTAGTGCCAATCGCTTTTTACGATTTCCACATTCGGATACTTCTCCGTAAACCGGCGGATTTTATCGTCCTCCAGCGCCCGCTTCTCCACGAGATCAGGCGTCGGATAGTAGACGCTGATGGTGATTTCTTTCTTGCCGGGCGAAGCTGAATTGTTCCCGCCTTCGGTGGCGGGGCTGGCGTCCGGGCTGCATGCGGTCAACAAGAACCCGAGCATAAAGAGAGACATCGACGATGCGAGTAGAGCGTTGCGCTCGCGCATTGGAATTCCCCTTTCCAAATGATGAATGTGTATCTAACCCCCATCTTAATCTGACCCTTCTGCCGAAACGAGGCGTATTCCTATCCGGATTATGCGCAGGTTTACGCTAAGGCCGCCCGCTAGCCTTTAACGCCTCCCAACTGCACGCCGCGCAAAATGAACTTCTGGAAAAGGAGAAACACGACGACCGGAGGGAGCATCACCAGGAACAAGATCGCAAACCGCAGGTTTAAATTCATTCTGCGGGCTTGCAGCACATACTTGTAGATGGACGTGGCCAGAGGATAGCCGTTGTCGCTGTGCATCACGATCGACGGCCAGAACCAATCGTTCCATACCGCCGAAAAAATAAAGATCGACAACGTCGCAAAAATCGGCACGGACAAAGGAAACGCAATCCGGAAGAAGCAGGTCCCGTCGGACGCGCCGTCCATTCTCGCCGCCTCGAAGATTTCCGGGTGCAGGCTGCCGAAAAAATTTTTCAGCAGCAGCAAGTAAAAAGCGTTTGCCGCCGCAGGCAGCCAGAACGCCGCAAACTGGTTCAGCAGTCCGAGCTCCTTCAAATTCATAAAGTTCGGAATAATATAGGTCGTCGGCGGGATAAAGAGCGTAATCCAAAAAAAGGCGCCGATCTGTCTCCGGTAAGGCACGTTCAAATGCGTCAAGCTGAACGCCGCCAAACCAAGCACGACGACCGTCACGATCAAGTTGCCCGTGAAAATGATAAACGTATTGCGAAGGAAAAGAAGCAGATCAATATAATTCCAGCCCTGCCGGAAATTTTCGAAATGCCACTCCGAAGGGAAAAACCGGGGCGGAAACGAGTTCATCTCCGCATTGGGCCTGACCCCGTTAAAAAACGTAATAAGAATCGGATAGATCATGGAACAGACCATAACGAGGATCGCCGCGATCATGATCGCGTAGCAGAACCGGGTGGAGCTGTGCCGCAAATCGTAGCTCGAAAGAATGCCGCGCTCGTGCTTGTTCATGCTCAAGCCCCCTCCTTGCCGGCAAGCTTGGATTGAGCAAGGGCCAATCCGCCGAGCACGAAAAACATCAGCACGCCCAAGGCGGACGCTGCGCCGTAATCCTGGCTCGTAAACGCATACTTCACGATAAGCAGAACATAAGTGAGCGTCGCTTTGTTAGGACCGCCGTCAAGCATGGCATACTGGGATTGATATCCCTGCGAGGTCGAGATGATTTGCAGAATCAATAAAAGCAGAATCAGGCTTTTCATCGAAGGAAGCGTAATGTAGCGTATCCGCTGCCAGACACCGGCCCCATCCATTTCCGCCGCCTCATACCAATCCCGGGGAATGCTCAGCAAGCCGGCCAAATAAATCAGCAGCGCGCCGCCGAATTGCTGCCAGGTTTCCATAATGACCAGCGATGCCATCGACCAGCTCGTATCGGTCATAAACGATACGGGCTCGAAGCCCAGCTTGTCCAGCACCGCATTGATCGGACCGACCGGGTCGAAAATCCATCGCCACAGCCCGTACAAGACGACTACAGGAAGCACGTTCGGCAAGTAAGCGGCGATGCGGACGAACCCTTGGAACCTCCTCAGCTCGGAGATGGCAACCGCAAAGACGATCGGCACCCAGAAGCCGATGACAAGACCCAGAAACATATAATATAACGTGTTTATCACCGCGCGCCCGATGTCGGGATCGCGGAGCACTTTTACATAATTGTCGAAGCCGACGAAAGCGTTGCCTTTCATAAAATCAACGTGGTACAGGCTGTAGACGAAGCCTTTGACAATCGGCGTCCATAAGAACAACCCGAAAATAACCGCAGCCGGCAAAAGAAACAGATAACCCCACAGATGCCTTTTCACGACTTGATACACAGCGGATTTCCCTCATTTCTCACAGGTCTTGACTTCATTGTAGAAAGGTGAAGGGAAATTGAACATGTGCAATCCTATCGGGATCATTGGCGATTTTACTTCTTCAATTCGCTCGGACTGATTCCGTAATATTTTTTAAATATTTTGCTGAAATGCTCCGGCGATTCATACCCTACCTTATCGGCAATTTCGTAGCGGCGCATGTCCGTGCTTGTAATGAGCCTCCGGCTTTCTTCCATTCTCAATTTCACGACATAATCCCAAAGGTTGTAGCCGGTTTTTTTCTTGAACAAATAGCTCAAGTAATTGGGACTCACGTGACTTTGGTGAGCGACCTCCTGGAGCGTGAGCCCTTTTTGGCCAAAGTGCCGATGGATGTATTGCTTGGCCGTATCCACAATTTGATTGTGATGAACGATCAGCTCCTCTTCGGTCGCCTCATGGGAAGCCGGATTCCAGCTAAAGTCGCCGTAATAAAACACGTAATGATCCTGATGCTCCCGGTGAAAGCGGATCGCTTTCCTCGCCTGCTCGTTCAGAGCGCCTATAAACTCGATTCCTTTCATAATCTGACTGATGCCCACAACGCATGGCAGCGATAAATGCTTCCGGATATTCGCATGCAGCGATCTGCCAATCATGTCCAATTGGCTGATTTTGTTGATGCTCTTATCTCCGTAGGCTTCGTCGTCCCACTGAAGAATGATCGAAATCTCATGATCGGGGGAATAAAAGGCGAGATGATTCCACTGCCCGCCGAGCAGCTCGCTCGCCGCGTTCAATACGGCATACTGCATGAAGTCGGAATCTTTATCGAGAAACCGGCTCCCGGCCTGGGAGGGTTGGATATTCAGCTTCATTTTAAGAACGGCAAAATACGGCCCTTTCAAGGAGGCAAGCGGGACAAGCCGCTCCGCCGAAGGATCCGCCATGACGCTGGCGGGATCGGCAAGCAGCCGGTTCAGCGCCTCGGTTTTCGCCCGGTCGGGCTCTTCTATCCGGAACCGGCCGCTCAGCTCGGCGATCAATTCATCGTGGGTTACAGCCGCTTTGTCCATTTTGAGCAATACATTGCGCACGCTATCCAAAAAATGGCTGCCGTTCAGCGGCTTGATCAAGTAATCCTTCGCTCCCAATCTCATCGCCAATTGCGCATACTGAAACGTCTCGTAAGCGGAAACGACAATCGATTGTACCGACGGCCTGGCCATTTTCGCTTGATGCATCAATTCGATGCCGCTCATTTCACCCATCTGGATGTCCGTGATCAGCAGGTCGACTTCTTCCATCCGGATATAGTCCATCGCTTCATAGCCGCTGTGCGCAATAAAGAGCTGATGGATATTCAAGCCCGAAGAGGCCAAAAGCCGGCTTAAGCCTTGACAGATCAGCGGTTCGTCGTCCACAAGCAAAATAGTGTACATTCCAAGTCACCTCGCGAGTTTATTGTCCGGCCGGAACGGCTTCGCGCTTAGGCAAAGTAATCGTTACGACCGTGCCGTGCGGTTGATTTCTCATATAGTCGAGTCCGTAAGCAGCGCCGAAATGAAGACGGACCCGCTGATGAATGTTGCGTATGCCGTATCCCAAGGACGGGTCCGGATGCTCTTCGTGCAGCGATCGGCGGATCGCGGCAAGATCCGCTTCCCTAAAGCCGTTATCTTCCACGCGGATCATCACCTTGTCGTCCTGCCGCACGGCCGATATGACGATTTCCCCGTCTTCCCCCATATTTTTCACGCCGTGGATCATAGCGTTTTCAATTAACGGCTGAAGCGTAATCTTCGGAATCAGCAGAGGACGCACGTCCTCCACGATATTCCATTTCACGCGAAACTTATGCTCATATCTTCGCTGCTGCAGGCTGATATAGGCGGCGGCATGCTCCATCTCTTCGCCGATCGTGATCAGCTCTCTTCCCCTGCTTAATCCGATCTTCATAAGTTTGGACAATTCTTTGATCATCTCCGCGGATTCGCTCTTGCCTTCCAGCGTGCTTTTCCAATAAATGCTTTCCAGCGTGTTATACAGCAAGTGAGGATTAATTTGCTGGTACAAAATTTGCAGCTGCGCTTCCTTTTGTCTGATTTCATGCTGATACTTGTCGTTCACGAGATGATTCAGCCGGTCGGCCATGTCATAGACGGAGGATATCAGCACGCCGAGCTCGTCGTTTCTCCTGCGCCCGGCCGTCTTCCGCACCGGCTTGCCCGGTACGTAGCTCTTTATAAAATGGACCAGCTTCTGTATCGGATTCATTAACGATCTCCAGAAATACATCACGACGACAAACGCCAGTACCGAATAAACGACGGAAATGAATTGAATCACCCGTTTCAGCTCGTTTTGCTGCTGAAGCAAGGAGTGGATGGGAATGCGGTAAATCAGCTTTTGCTGGAGCAAACGGCTGTAGTTGACGACGTAAATATAACCCGAATGCACGGTGTCCAGTATGCCTTCCATGGCATCCGGGTCTTTGGCGGCGGGCGGAAGCGGAAGCAGGCTTCCCGCGCCTTTCGTCGTTGACGCAAGAATCCGGCCGGACCAGTCGGTTAAGTAAATTTCTCCGTCCGGTAACTGTACGCTGCGAAAATCGTTTTCAATCATATTTTCAAGCTTGGTCACCACCAAAACGCCGATAACGCCATTCCCCTGATCGATGTTGTTCACGGCACGAACGTAGCTCAGCGTTCCTTGATCGGACGACGGATCGAAATTGTCGATAATTTTGAGCTCGCCCTTGCCTTGCTTTTGAAGCGCTTCCCGAAACCATTCCGGCTGATTCCGGTCCGAAACGAAAAAAACGCCTGCTTGCGCCGCCTGCCTGACTTTCGGGGCAAACGAATAATCGTCGTTGGGATCATTGACGTATAAAGAAAAATATACGGCTCCGCCGTCGTCTCCCCCGATCGAGTAGCTTTTGAGCAGCTTGTCCAATGCTTCGTATTTACCGACCCGCGTCACAACCGATTCCGTACCGTCCGGAAGCATTTGCTGCGTGAGCGGATTTTGGATAATGGTCAGGGTGATTCGATTAATCGAATCCATGTCCCGATTAAGCAGACTCAGATTCTGCTTGTTTAATTCCAGGTAGGCGTTCGTCACGTTCCGCTTCAAGATTTGTTCGGCCTTCATGTTTCCGTACCATTGGAGCATAAAAACAGGACTAACCATGAGCAAAAACAGCAATATCAGCTGGTAATTCACGCTTATTTCGGTCAAAGGATTGGCCGGAATGCTCCGCACGCGCCGGATCACCTCGCTCCATGCATGGCATAAATAAAAGCAGCGGCAGCCCGGAACATGAAAACACAAAGTTCCAGACTCCCGCTGTCATTAACGTTCCCCCTTAATGCCTGGATATAGAACAATCAAACCAATATAATCCTAATTTTAACATATCACCCCACTAATTCAACTTCTTTCCGAATTGCTGAATGCTCCGGAAAGCCCGGCATTGATAAAACGCGACCAAGACCGTGCAGCCAACGCTCCACATCAAAAAAGACGCTTCCGATGGAAGCGTCTTTTACGTCTCAGAACAAGTGTTCGTTTTTTGAAGCAGTTAAACTAAAGCCGGGTATACTTGAACTTCATTATCATCCGAAATTATAAGTCTATACTTTTTCTGGATAACATTCTATAGTTTGTATACCCGGCCGGGGAACCTACCAAGTGTCGTTGTGGAAAGGATAAGGTCTTGTGCAAATCCGTTTATGGAATCCCAATTTGAAGGTCCGGTTACTCGGCGAAGCGCTGTTTAACCTGCTGTTTTGGATGTACTTTCCGTTTATCACCGTATATTTTGGCGCGGCATTAGGCAGCCATATGGCAGGCTTGTTGATGGCCGTCCCTCCTCTATTCGGCATGATCGGAAGTCTGCTCGGAGGAGCTCTGGCCGATCGGTTAGGACGGCGTCCCGTGATGCTGCTGGGCGCTTCGCTTCAGACGGTGATGTTTGCCTTATTTGCGGTGTCGTCCTCCCATTGGACGGATTACATCGCGTTTATCGGCATTGGGGTGGGCGGAGCCGTCTACAGGCCTGCAAGCTCCGCGATGGTTGCCGATCTGGTTCCCGCGCAAAACCGTCGCCAGATCTTCGCAACGTTCATGACGGCCAATAACATTGGGGCGGTGCTTGGACCTGCAATCGGAGCCGTGTTCTTCTTCCATTACCGGCAGGAGCTGTTGTGGACCTGCGCCGCGGTCCTGCTGTTGTACTTGATCGCAATTTACTTCATAGTTCATGAAACATTGCCGCAATCGGCGAAAAAGCACCCCGGAAGCTCCCTTCCGCTTACCCGCGTATTCAAGGATCAGTTGAAGGGATACGGCATCATTTTTCGGGATAAGGTGTTCCTGATTTATATTTTGGCCGGTATCTTTGCGCTGATCCCCATTATGCAATTGGATCTGTATTTGGCGGTATACGTGATCAACGAGGTCCCTGCCCAGCCTTTGTTCGCATGGAATGGCGGTTCCCTTGTGCTCTCCGGTACAGAGATCTTTGGCTGGTTGCTGGGGTTAAACGGTCTTTTGTTTGTCCTGTTTGTATTGCCGGTGACGAAATGGTTCCGCCATTGGAAGGAGCGCAATGTATTCATTCTATCCTCGCTATTGTCCGGATTGGGCACATTCGCCCTTGGATTGAGCACCAACCTATGGTACCTGTTTTTCATTACGGTCATCTTCACCTTTGGCGAGATCGTACGCTCTCCGGTCACCCAGAGCTTTATCAGCCGCTATGCCCCGGAGCATGCAAGAGGACAATACATGGGAGCCGACAGCCTGCAGGCGACGATCGGCAGATTTTTGGCCCCGGTCACGGTTTTCCTGTCCGGCTGGGTCCCTCCGATGGGCATATTCAGCATCATTTTGGCGGTTGCATTCCTAAGTATCGCGCTGTACATTCAGTTATTTCGAATCTATGTGGAGCAGCCGGAGGCGGCCGATTGATAAGCTCGCCCCTCCGCTATTCCGCATGGATAAAATGTTTGCCGAAAAACGCGTAAAGCGCGCAGGCCATCACCAGGATTCCGGCAAAGACGAGGATGGTTTCCACCCGCACCCAGTCCCCCAGCGGACCGAACAGAACCATCCCTAGCGGCAGGGCGCAGGAATTGGAGACCTGCACAAGACTGAACACTCTGCCGTGCATGTACGGCTCCGCTTTTTCTTGCAATAATACCGTGATCGGCGCGTTGAATAAGGGCATGGTTATTCCAATGAAAAAGTTAAAGCATAAATACGCGGCAAACCCCGGAGCGGTACCCAGCCCAACCATCAGCAGGCCGTATAGCGCGCACGCCAGCATCGTGGTATGCATGCGGTTGCGGAAGCCTCCCCAAGCCGCCACCACAAGGCCGCCCGCTATGGCTCCGGCGCTGAAGGTCATCTCGCTGGCCGTCAGCCTCCACACCTCCTCTCCAAAGGAGCGGCTGACCATAAGCGGCGTTAAAAAAGCGGCAGGACTGATCAAGATCATCACGATAAACAGAAATAGGAGCAGCCGCCGGATAAAGGCATGAGTTTTCACGTAGTCCCATCCTTGGATCATGCCCTGCAAATTGGATTGGTACGTAGCGGCCGCGTTAGAATAAGCCGGTACCGAAAGGGTCAGCATGATGCTAATCCCGACGACTGCCGTAATGACGTCTATCCAAAACGTCGCTTCAAGCGAAGCGATCGAGAGAACCGCCCCGCTTGCCGCCGGGGAAAGAAACATCATCGCGGACGAAATGCTGCTGTTCACGCCATTCACTTTCATAAGCTTAGCTTTGGGCACGAGCTGGGGAATCAGCGCATTGACAGCCGGTGTCTGGATTCCGGTTCCTGCCGAACGGATAAGCAGCAGCATAAACAGCAGCCAGACAGGCTGGTGCCCCATCCAAAACAACACGGCCACGACCAGGGTCGCTGCCGCGATCATCCCGTCAGCCAGCATGATCATGCTCTTGCGGTGATAACGGTCGATCCATACTCCGGCAAACAGGGATATGGCGATTTGCGGCACAAATCCGCAGACTGTGGAAATCGTCATCATGAGTCCAGAAGACGTCGTCAGGGTAATATACCAAATGATGGCATATTGCACTAAGGACGAGCCGAATAAGGATATCGTTTGCGCGGCCAGGAACAAGACCGTCTTTCTTTTCCAGCCGTATTCATTTTCTTGATTCAATGTAATCCACTCCTCGATCTCACGGATAGGAAGTTTGTGCCGAAATAACGGCAAAAAAAAGCAGAGATATTGCGCCAATCGGCACAAGCCCTCTGCTTCACGGTCCATCCAAACCTCGTATAACAAAAGGCTGTAGACGAAACATCGTCCACAGCCCTTAATCATTTATCGTCCGACAGCGGCATAACCAAATAAGCGTGGGATTTCACGCCAAAAATTGGAAGGCTATCGGCCGATGAATAAAAAGCATGACGCTTTTCGATTAAGCTCCGGACAACGTTTCATCGATTTTTATCCATTTGTTCGGAGCAGCGTTTCGGATATAATTTTACTGTTTCCATGCGAATCATCTGGAATACACCCTTTCGTTTCGGAGCCATTTTATAATGTAAGCCTGCCCTTGTCAAGAAAAGCCCGCGGGTATCTTGGACGCTTCCCGCGCCCGCCCGCGCTTGCCGCCCAATTTAAACACAACGATACCGCCGACGATGACAAGCACCCCGATCAGCTTGCTGAATGTAAAAGGAACCTTATCCAAACCCATCCACCCCAGAGAGTCCCACAATAAAGCAAACCCGAGCTGCGCCGTCAGCACGATCGAGACGGCATACGTAGGGCCAAGCAGCCTTATCCCCTGCACCAGACAGGTGACCACCCCTACGCCGATCAAGCCGCTAAACCAGTACCAGAGCTGCATCGGATGCGGGGCGAATAGCTGCTTTCCCTCCACGATTAGACCGAGCGCCAGCGAAGCCAGAAAGCCCAGACCTAATACCAATGTCGTCGTGGCCCATGAGCCTGCCCGTTCGTTCACCTTGCTGTTAAAAATATTTTGCAACCCGACCAGCGAGCCTGCGATAAGCGCCAGGGACAAACCTGCAATCATGACCGCGTCTCTCCTTTTCCCCGATGATTCTCATAAATATTATGGCCTGCCAACGCGCTTAGCCCATTCCTGTCTTTGACCACGATAATCCCTTTGTGACGCTCAACGAGACCTTGGATACAGAACTGCCGGATGACCCGGTTCAGGTGCCTGTAGCTGGTTCCTATGAAATTCGCCGCGTCCGACAGGCTGACCGCGCTTCCCTGACCCTCCAACCGGGAATCGGATTCTTCGGACGTGACAGACAACAGATAGCTGGCCAACCGCACTTCCACCGGATGCATCAAATTGAAGCTGAGCGAATTGGATTTGACGTAAAACTTCTGCGTAATGATTTCCAGCAAAAACTGCAGCAGCGGCGCATGGTCTTTTCCGTAGTTGTGCAGCCAGCGGTAATGGACGCCAATCATACAGACCGACGTCACAGCCTCGACCGTATTGAGGATGGGCGTCCCGCGTACGTATTCGACATCCCCGATCACCTCAAGCGGCGTCTTGAAGGAGAGAACTAGCGTTTTGCCTTCCGATGAGGTCGTATAAATCTTTAATTTCCCGTGAACCAGCACGTACAGATACTCCGCAGCTTGTCCTTGGGTACAGATGAGATCCCCCGGCTCGAAGCCGTACAGCGACAAATGCGGCCGCAATGGCTCGTGAAATACGGATTCGAGCTGAAATGCGCGCAAATAATGCTTCAATTGCTCACGATCTTGAATTTCTTTCATGCTCCGGCCTCCACCTCAACTTGCAGCGATCAAAATTTTAGGATGACCACACCGGCGATCATCATGGCGATCCCGATGAACTGCGGCAGCCCCATCTTCTGCTTGGCCACGCCGAACCACCCTTTACAGTCAATGATGAAGGTCAGTCCCAGCTGTGCGATCAGCAGAACGGCAATCGTCAGCGTGACGCCGATCTGATGAATCGCCGTGACGTTGCTGAAAATAACGACCGCGCCGAAAGCGCCGCCGGTCAAATACATCGGCTTTACTTGCTTGAACCCCCGCCAACTTCCGTCGCGGACGAAGAGCAGAATCAGCAGCGCCGCGACGAATCCGGTGAACTGGGTAAGCGTTGCCGCTTGCCATGTGCCGATATCCTGACTAATCCGGGAGTTGGCTACTCCTTGCAGGGTAATAAAGCCCCCGCCTAAAAACGCAAATAAGCTCCCTCGCATGTCTTCCCTCTCCCCAACTATACATTTTTCCATTATTAAATGATAGTTCGGAGGATTCGAAAAGGACATATGTCCTGAATTCGGCATCTTGCCGCGGGACCGACGACCGGATAAGGCAAAAGAGACCTTCAAGGGGCTTGAAGGTCTTAGTCTTATATTAAAAAAATATGGATTCCTGCGTCACATCTTTCCCTCTTCATTGCCCCAATTGATAATTCTGAGCAGAACCGGGTCCTGATCATGAAACCCGTAACCTAAGAAAAACGGGGAGGCCATTTTCAGAACGGAAAAATGATTCTCCCGGATCAGCCGGTCAATGACTTTCCAGAAAACAATGGACAGATTACCTTCCAAATAATCCTGCTCTTCCGAGTATCCCTCAGGGTAAGCGTCACTGTCTGCAAATTCATGCCAGCCCTCAAAATCGACCTGCGTGTAGCCCTGATATTTAAAATCGCCGGTATTGTTGGTAAATGGCAGTACATTGGCGCCGGTCATGTAAGAATTCGCCATTTGCCACTTCATGCCTGTCTCGATGGATTTAGCAGTAAAGTTAAGCGCCCACTCGGCAGAACGTTTCGCCTCCTTAACAGAGTTCTCTGTCGTGTCAAAGCATAGGAGCACGTAACCATAGTATGGTTCAGAATCAAAGGCGAAGTAACAGATTTCTTCGTTTGCATGCTCAACCGAAAACTGTTTTATAGCAGAAACACTCTCATGGTAAAGCCTTTCCTCTACTTCTTTCCAGTCCGGTTCGTTCATTGGGAATCCGACTCCTTTAAGGTTGTACGGGCATAGCCCCGATGTTGATGTAATTTTCCAAATTATTAATTTCGCGGTTAACGGCGAAATTCCTACGCCGCAGAGTTAAGCATAGAAAAAATCCCAACCTCTCAGGAAATAAGATCATGAGAGATTGGGATCGCTTTACAGCGTTCTGCGCAAGCTGATGGATTGCGGGTAGGTGAACCCAAAGCCATATTCCTGATACAAGCCGACAGCCGGCACATCGGCCATCAGAAGAACATCGGCGCCTTTGGGGGCGTGGCGCTCCAAGTAATCCGTCAGCTCGTTCATTAGAAGCCGGGTTAATGGTTCGCGCTCGAGGGAAGGATCGACAACGACATCGACGATTTGAAAAAAACACCCTCCATCGCCAATGATTCTTCCCATGCCGATAAGCTTCAAACTTTCGTCTCTTGCAACCACCGAGAAGATCGAATGCCGCAAGGCCGTCCGGGCTGCGGAAGCATCGGTTGCGCCCAGACCCGCGGTGCTCCTTAATTCGCAATACTCCTCTAAATCAGGCAGCTCATGTACAATATTCATACCGCTCTCCTTTTCCACTCATCGTAAAAATTCACCTTCATCATCCATTGTATAACATTCATGCAAGTGCGAAGGTAGGTTCTCACCAACCTTTCAGATAGCGACATGTAGGACATATAGTTTATCTCATCACTTCAATCTTTTAATTCAAGGTTTGCTTAAGCGGGACGCTTCTGGTATAGTAAAAATCTACCTTTGCTTCGTTCACGAAGGAGGACCGGAGATGCGGTATTACAAGCCGATTGAGATTGCCAGAGAACTGCACATTAGTACGAGCGCTTTGCGGCATTACGAGTCTTGGGGCGTCGTTCCGGCCCCCGACCGCGCTCCGAACGGGTACCGCCTGTATACCAAGGTGCATTTGGCTTACTTTCGCTGCCTGCGCGCGATGTTTCCCGCCTTTGGCGTCGGGCTCACCTGCAAAGTGCTCCGCCTCGTGCAAAGCGGAGATGTGGACACCGCTTTCTGGCTCGTGAATAAAGAGCAGGCGAACCTGCATCACGAAAAGGCCGTTGCCGACCAGACGCTGGAGCTGCTGCAAAATCCGGAGCTCCCGCTCGCCGCGAATAAAAAGCCGAAAACCCACATGAGCATTGGTGAAGCCGCCGCGTTCACAGGTGTGCAGGATTCGGCCATCCGGCATTGGGAAAAGGAAGGACTCATCTCGCCGGAGCGCGACCCCGAGAACGGCTACCGGATTTTCACGCCGATGCATGTACGGCAAATCCTGCTCATCCGCACACTGCGCAGAACTGTCTATTTTTTGGAGAATATGAAAGAAATCGTCCAGGCCGTGGAGCATCACAGCATCGAACAAGCGAAGAAGATCACGGAAAATGCGCTGGTCAGCATTCATCAGCGCAATCGCCAACAGTTTTATGGCGTGCATCAATTGGTCGAGCTTTGCAAAGAGCTTGGGCTGCAATAGGATCTACCAATCGACCAGTTGCCGGATGGTTCCCCGAACCGGCTCTCGTCCGAATTTGCCGTCTTGGGGAACGCTGCGCATCGGCATTCCGTTCACAGGACGCATGACCAGATTCGGGCTAATTACGGCGCGGGGAACAACGGAAAACCGGAAGCGGCGCAGGAGGATCGAAAGCACCACTTTCATCTCCTGCATGGCGAAGCCCCAGCCGATACACATGTGCGGCCCCGCGCTAAACGGCAGGTATTCGTACGGAGTTCGCCTCATCGTGCTCCAGCGCCCGGGTTCAAAACGATTCGGCTCTTCATAAAGCTCGGGCAGCCGGTGCGTGATGAATTGACTGAAGTAAACATTCGTGTTCGGCGGTATCGTAACGCCTCCCAGCTCACACGATGCCGTCGTCACCCGGGCTCCGATCTGCGCAGGCGGCATCAAGCGCAGGCTTTCCTTCACCACGCCTTCGAGCAAAGGCAAACTATTCAGTTTTTCCAGAGCCGGCTCGCCCTCCCCCACTGCCCCATGCAGCTCCTCCAGCAGGTCGGACATCACGTCAGGATGCTGGCTCAACAGAAAAATCGTCCAAGTCAGCGCATTGGCCGTCGTCTCATGTCCTGCGACAAACAAAGTAAACGTGTGTCCGACCAATTCTTCATCCGTAAGCCTCGCGCCGTCCTCATCGTGAGCGTGAACCAGAGAGGCAAGGACATCGGCCGCATCCGGCTCGGATCTTTTCCGCTTGATCATGGAACGAATGTGGACATTCAACCGTTCGGCAACACGCAAAGCCCGGCGATACGGCGAATAAGGCAGATTCACGGGTGCGAGAGTGACCCACAGTATCGACTTCGTCATTTGCGTGATCAACGTCCCCATCTCATCCAGTTCTTCTTCGTTCGCGACGCCAAACAGCGTCTTCAACGCAATCCGCTGCGTCAATTTCTTCATTTCTTGATTAAGCTCGATCTCGGCCCGCCCCTGCCACTCGTCCGTCAATCGCTCGGTCAGCCGAACCATTTCCGCGCCGTAGCGCATGACCCGTTCATGATGAAAGGCAGGCAGCATCAGACAGCGGTGCTGCTTGTGCTTTTCTCCGGACATGAGGGGAAGGTTATGATAAAACAGTTGCCCCAAGACGGTTTCCTTCGGCACCTTGACCAGTTCGGAGCTGATCTCGAAGAAATCCGGATTCGTAACGATTTGTTGGTTATGCTCGGGTCCGAAGGCAAAAACCACGGAAGGTTTATCGCCTTGGTTCAAGGCGACCAGGTTGCCATACGTATCGTACAACAGGCGCTGGTAAGCAAACGGGCTGCGGAAAAAGCGCAGCATATTCATTTTCCAGCCTGACACTGACCGCGGACCCGGTATGCCCGGCTTTGATCCGATCGGACCGGTACCGTTTGGGAGTCTCATCTTTGAGCACCTCTTTTTTTGTACATTATGAATAAATTTAATTCATATTATTCATAATATACAAAAAGAGGACCGGACTCAACCGTTTTTTTCCTTTCACAAATTGATTCGCTACCCATCATTTAGTATAGTAATTGCGAGGTGAACACATGAACGGGTACCGGCTTCGTACGGAAAAGAAGAAAGAACAAATTCTCAAAACGACCTTCGATTTAATTTTCACTTACGAGCTCGATAAGCTGAGTATCGCCGATATCGCCAAAAAGGCCAACGTCTCTCCGGTCACCATCTATAATTATTTTGGCAGCCGGGATGAGCTCATACGAATGACATTCATCCATTACATGGATAAGTCGCTGGAAAAATACGAAGACATCTTAGGAAGAACGATTCCGTTCCAGCAAAAAATGGATCTGATCCTGTGCGACCGCACGGAAATGGCCAACCAATTAAATGTGAACCTCATTCGGGCAACGGCCGGCGATCCGGCGATCCGCGAATACCTGGAACAATTCTACCAAAACAAATCCTTGCCTTTTTTCGAAAAATTGATTAATCAAGGAAAAAAGGAAGGCTACATTGACCCGGGGCTTTCAATGGAAGCCGCTCTGCTGTATATCCGGCTGTTCAAAGAGGCTTTGGCGCGCCCCGGATTTATGCAGCAAGCCAATCCCTCCATGCTTCAAGACTTGAACCGGCTTTTTTATTACGGCTTGATCGGGAGATCTCCGGAATCTCATGCTTAGCATGAATATATTCGTCTCTACAAGAAAGGAGATCGGATGTGGAGCGCCTGAGTGAAGTGGTTTGGGTCGAGAAAACGAGCTACGTTGACGAATTGCTGGGTCAAGAACTAGCCGTTAGCCCGATACCGGCCGGATTGGAAGCCAGCGTATTCAAATGTTGTTCCCGCACCGACAGCGTTGTGCTGAAACTGTGGAATAAGGATTCAAATCCCGATGTCCGTTTTCAACATGGCCTGCTGGCCGTACTCCGGGACAAAGGGATTTCCGTCTCCACGTCTTACGGATGGGGATACACCCCTTCCCGGCATAAGGTATTGTTAACGAGCTACGACGGCAGTCCGCCGACAACAATGACGGGCCAACATGCAATGGATTTCGCTGACTTATTGTTAGCACTACACCAATTACCGGTTGAGGAGCTGGAGACGAAGCACCTTAAAACATACGATTTCATTCCCTATTTCTATCCGGGAATTGAAGAGCATCCGGACATCCGGGACGAACTCCTCCGGTTGGTCGCGAGGTCCGGACTGAAACAAAACAAGCTGATTCACGGCGACTTTAACCTAGGCAACATTCTGGACAACCAAGGAAGGTACACCATCATCGACTGGACCAATGCGCAACTGGGGGACGCCAGGTACGATTTGGCTTGGTCGAGCTTTTTAATCCATATTTACCATGGCGAACAACTGGCCGCTGCTTTTCGGAATGCGTATTTATCGAACAGCGCATTCGATGCCGATGAAATGCTAAGATTTGAAGCGATTGCATGTCTCCGGTGGCTGCTGCTCTATAGAACCGCAGACGTCCCGAGAACCGGGAGCACGCTCCAACGAGTCCATGACATCCTCATCGGGAATAACTATTTGAACAATGCGCTTGCGCCGGGGTAACACAGAAGCAGGTTGCATGGGCGAAATGGCAGATAATCGAACGAAACGGGAGGATTTCAATGAGCAAACGATATCGGATTACAAGAGAATTTAAGGAAAATGGAGCTTCGGAGCGGGGCATTTCTTTGGAAGAGTGCAAACGGTATTTTTCGTCCAAGCCCGACTTTGTCTATACCTCGGTGTTTACGGTGACAGGGGCTACGACCATGTCCATTGAGGGAGATTTTTTCATGTGGAGCTGCGGCGAGATCAAGATCCCCTTCCGGCATTACCAGGGGGATATTTACGTATCCGGCACCAATGAAGCGGTGATCCCCAAAATGATGGAGATTGCGGGCGAATTGGGCGCGGATGTGCTGGAAGGGTAATCTGGCGGAAACGATAGCATGAGGCCATGCCCAACCGCTGGGATGGCCTCAAAAAAAGCTTATACCCGGCTGTGACAATACTCCTCTTTCACTCGCTCCATCTGCGCAAGGTGTATACGAACATGCTTGACGCGGTATTCCAACATTTGACGAAAGGTGAACCTCCCTCCGTCTTCATACACCCCTACCCGGTCGCCTTGCTCGGCTGTCAGATGGATCAGCATAGGCTGCATATGGGCACGCAGCAATTGAAACAGCAGCAGATGCTGCTCGCGGTCCAGCTTCATATCCGAGGCTTTTTGCCCATACGTCTTGTTCCCACGACATGATAAGCGGCTCGTCCTCCGCCAACACTTTTTTCAGCCTCTGTGTCGAGACCAGCTCGGAATCTGCAAGATGAATGAGAATTTCATGAATGCTCCATTTGTCCGGCCCCGGTTTAAAACGAAGCTCTTCTACCGTCAATCCCTCGACGGCTTCCCGCAGCAACTTATAACCGCGGCCGTATTCCTCAATCAACGCTTCCACTTTTGGAATTCACCCCATTTCAGGAACTAACTTGCGTCAAGATCCAAGCGCCAGTCGTTGCATCGCATGGTGCTCCCCGGCGGGTATTCGATGCTGCATTCGGCGACGAACAGGAAACCAAGCTTCCGGCAGATCGCGTTTGAAGCGGGGTTATCGACGGATGGGAAAGCATGCATGTACCTGTGCTTCCGCTCGGCCTTGGCGCTGGCTATGGCGGCGGCGGCTGCCATGGTCGCAATGCCTTTGCCCTGGTATGCCGGCAGAACGCCCCATCCGGTCTCGTACACGGTCTCTCCTTGCCAGCTCCGCTCCCAGTACCCGATATTGCCGACCGCTTCGTGACTTGGCAGCAGGACGATGCCGAACATGCGGCCAGTCCCTTTCCGTTCGATCTCAACGTACCGCTTGTGGCGCGCGAGAAGCCGCTCCTCCGTCTCCGGGCCTCCGAGATGCTCCAGCATCTCCCGTGTATTCAAGCGATACAGCAGATCAAGATCAGCTTCCGCCCAAGGCTCAATCCGTACTTGCAAGGCATAGGTTTCGTCAGGCATCTCTCTCACTCCTTACCGCAGGGTTATCCATATTGTACCAGACAATCCAACTTCATTCGACAACTTTCGTGCAAGAGATTGCCGTTTTTCTGCGAGATCCTTCGGATTCCTTCAAGATCCATTTCCTGCTGTATAGTATTTTTAACACCGCACTTCAAATCCAAAACGTAAGGGGATCGTATTGTATGCAAAAATTAAAACGCCGTTTTTCTTTATCGTTTGCCACTATGCTGTTGACTGCCGTTTTCACGGGACAAGCCGTTATGGCAAATGGAAGCTCCGAAGTGGCAGAAACAGCAAGTGAAGGGATGCAGGCCGCAGCAAGCGCATCGTATTCGTACTCAACCCATAAAGCCAAAGGCATCGAGCTTCATATCATGCAAACGCGAGCCGACAACATTACATTTAAAAGCCTTGCCAACAAAAAAAATCTGAAAGGCTCCGGCTATGAAGGAATCAACGGCGGATATTTCCCGATGAACGGCGAGAATAAGACGTTTTCCATCGCGATCGAAAACGGGGTGCCGCTGATTCCCGCTTCCGAAAAGCCGGGATACTCGGACGGCCGAAGCAATCTGAGCTCCACAGACCCCCGGGGAACGCTTGTATGGAATGGAGACAGCTTCTCCGTGCAAAAGGTGAAGTTTTACACCGAAATCACAGGCACCAACAAAAACAAGCCGTGGTGGGCCCAGGGCGGTGTGTCCATGAATCTGGGTGACTCGAAGTGGAAAACCAAAATCGAAGGAGAAAAACTCCCGAATCCGAACGGAGATGCCCAAAGGTCAGCAATTGTAGGCTACGAAAAGGACGTATACCTCATTGTCACGAATAATGCAACTTCCGCAAGCAATTTCAGGGCCGCAATCCAAGATCGCTTTAAAATTACGGAAACAGACAACGGCACGAGTAAGTATAAAGGAATTTTTCTGGATGGCAGCGGTTCTTCCCAGATGGCAGGCAGAGACTCTAAAGGGAACAAAGTATCCTTGACCGGCGATTCAAGAAAATTAGTCCAGATCATTACGTTTAAAAAGTAACCCATAATGCAAACTAGTGTTCCTGTCTTGTAAAAAAAGCGCCCTCTTGTTTTGCCAAATAGGCTGAAACAAGAGGGCTTTCCGTTAGCTTGCGGAGTCCGCAGTGAGAGATTTGCCCCGAACGATATCCTGCAAGACGAGCCGGATCAGATGAACATTATGCTCAATATGGGCCGGTTCAAAAATGTCAAGGTGACCGCCAATCAGGTCATAGTCCAAGGCCTGCTCTGTCGTTGCCTCCTTCCAATCCGCGGCTCTGGCGTTTTTCATTTCCGTAACGAAAGCGTGCAGGTTGGCCTGGACCACGCCTTCATTGACGAGTTGAACGCTATAGGTGGCATAAGCCAAAATTTTAGTTCTGGCCTTTTCCCGGTCGGCTTGATTTGCCAAAAAAGACGCATCCCGTTCGGCGACAATTCGGAGCATGTCATCGACGCCTCGTTCCAGTTCTTCGTCGGAAAGTTTTTTCTCTGTCCTGTCCCTTCTGTCGGCATCGATTAACAAAATATCCGATACCGCATATCCCCTGCGCTCCATCGTCTTGGCGACCTCAAAGGCCAAACTGCCGCCCAGGGAGTAGCCAAGCAGAACATAAGGCGCTTCGCGTTGAACGCTTACAATCGCATCGACGTACCGGTTTAACATCTCCTCGTAATCGCGCCATCCTTCGATGAAATCGAATGCATAGACGACATATTGCTCTTCCAGCATTCTGGCCATTTCGGCATACACGATCCCGTAGCCTGCTGACGGAGGGAAGCAGAAGACGTTCATCCGTCCCCGCTCGTTCAGCTTCATCGGGCCATCGCCGTCAGCCTGCAGAAGTCCGGAAGAAAGCAGCCCCGCCATTTCTTCAATCGTCGGCGCGGCAAGGACGGCACGCAGAGACAGCGCTGCCCCCATGACGGTGTTAACCTTTTCGGTCAGCTGCATCGCTTTGATCGAATGCCCGCCGAGCTCGAAGAAATGATCCCTCACCCCGATACGCGGGGCTCCGAGCACCTCTTGCCACAGCTCCGCCAGCTTCGCTTCAACCGGCGTTCGCGGCGGCACGAACTCTGCTGAAGCGCTCGCGACGCCTTCCGTGGAAAGCGAATGCCCGGCCGCTCCTTGCGGCGGCTTCGCCGTTGAACCGCCCAATCCTGTTGGCAGTCGTTTCCGTTCGGCAGGGGACGGCAGCCGAAGCTCCTGCACCCGGACGTCCGGATTCGCGGCGAGCTGTTCCATGATTCGCATCCAATGTCCCAGCAAGCGTTCCATCGCTTCCCGCTCATATACCTGTGCATTGTAATCGAATTGGATGCGCATGTCATCGCCCTGCTGTAGGATCACAGTCAGATCATAGCTCGTGTGTCCCTCGGTCCGGAACCCGTTCATTTCGAGCCCGGCCGCCTTTGCCGCCGCTTCGGCCGCGGCCGAAGGCGAACTATCGGTCTCAAGCACCAGAATGTGGTTGATCAGCTCCCGTTTTCGCACGGCAAGCGCCTGGATTTCGTACAGCGGATGCATAGCGTACTTTTCGGATGCCGCCGCCTGCTCTTGGGCCCCTCGCATAACGTCCGCCAGTGTCGCTCCGTCCCCGCTGCGGATACGGACCGGGATCGTATTGCCGCATACCCCGATCATCGCTTCCATCACCGGCACATGCGCCGGTCTGACGGGCACGACGGTTCCAAACACAACGTCGTCCGTGCCGTTATAGGCTTGCAGCAGCAGTCCCCACGCCGTTTGAATCAACGTATTCACAGACACCTGCTGCCGCTTCGCCGTAGCGCGCATTTGCCGGATCAGCCGCTTTCCTAGGCTGGTTGTCAACCGTTCCGCCGCATACCTTGTCGCCTGCTGTTCCCGAGCCTTGATCCGCGGCAGCACGGCTTGGTGGCCGTAGCCTGCTAAATACTGGCTCCAGTAGGCGGATGCCGCGGCAGGGTCCTGCCCCTCCAGCCACTCGATATACCGCCTGTAAGGCGTGGCCGGGCCAAGCTCCGGCCGGGCTTGCTTCCGGAAGGCGGAATACGCGGCGAACACCTCTTCGATGATCCGTGCCATATCCCGGCCATCAATCACGATCTGGCAGAAACTGCACAAGAAACGGTAAGTTTTGTCGCCGGTCTGCACAATCGAAACGCGCAATAACGATTCTTCGCCTAGCTCGAAGCCGCGGACCTTGTCCGCTTTCATAAGGGCATTGATATGTGCCTCTTGCTCGCTTTCCTCCCGCTCCCGTATGTCTTCATACACAAAATCGGCCGGTTTGCTGCGGTACACTGCCTGCAAAGGCTGACCGTTCCAACCGCTATACAAGTTTGTTCTCAGTGCATCATGCCGCTGTACGACGGCGTCCAAGCTTTGCTTGAACGCTTGGATATCCAAGCTTCCGTGCACGGTAAACGCCGTTTGTCCGAAATACGCTTCCGATTCCGGGTCAAGCAGCCGGTGGTACAGCATTCCTTGCTGCAAGGGCGTTAACCGATGCACGCTTTCGATCTCGCCGATCCGACGCATCCGCTCCGTCAAAGCAAGCCCTTTAAAAACGACGTCGCTTGGCGTCAGCTCCGGCCGCTCTTTCGCTGCGCAGTGTGCGATGATCTCTTGAAGGCTGCTATGAAATAGCCCGGCCAAGCGTTCCATCGTTTCCCGCCGGTATTGCTTGCCGCTGTAGCCGACCGTAAGCGCCAGTTCTCCGTCTGCGATACTGCCGCTAATATAGAGCGCATACGACCTTGCGGTCTGCCCGCCGATCTCTGCGCCGTATGCATAAGGCGATACTTGCAGCGCATTATGGGTTAGATCCTGATCGAACTGGCCCAAATAGTTAAATCGGATTTCCGGCTTGGCTGCGAACCGTGCGTTCTTCGACGTATCGGACAAGTATTTCAGGATGCCGTAGCCGATTCCTTTGTGCGGGATTTGGCGCAAGCCGTCTTTTACCCGTTTGATCCGGTAAGCGAGCGTATCGGAGACGCACGAGCTGCCGCCTGTTCCCATCTCCAGCGCGACGGGATACTCGCTCGTAAACCAGCCGACGGTACGCGTGATGTCGATGTCCGGAAGGATGGATTCTCTCCCATGCCCTTCCAGACTGACCCATACCCGCTCGATTCCGGTCCAGCGGTACACCGCCATCCCCAGCGCGGTCAGCAGCAGGTCGTTGATGTCCGTATTGTAGGCCCGGTGCGTCCGCTTCAGCAGCAGCTCCGTTTCCTCCTGCGTCCACTGCACTGTTACCGTTTCGCTGTCCCGCATCAGCCCGTGTGCCTGCTCCTGCCCGGCTTGCGCAAAATCCCGGGGGAGCGGCTTGCTTTCGAGCTGTTCGAGCTGCTGCCAGTACGTCCGCTCCGCCTCCATCGCCGGACTGTTCGCATAACCCGCAAGCTGCTCCGCCCACGTCCGGAACGCATCCGTCTTGTCCGGAAGCCGGATCGCCTGACCACTTGCTGCTTGCTCATAGCCAGAAGCCAAGTCTTCCAGCAAAATACGCCACGATACCCCGTCGACAACCAGATGGTGAACCACGATCAGCAGATGGTCTCCGTCCGCGCAGCGGAACAGCCCCAGCTTCATGAGCGGTCCCGTACTAAGCTCGATGCTGCTTTGGATGTCATTTGCTTTCGCTTCGATCGCTTGAGCGGCGTTTTCGGCTGCCGGCCGGAAGTCCACGACTTCCATACTGTACAACTCGCCCTCGTCGATACCGCGAGTCCATGCCGCATAGCCGCCTTCCGTCCGCCGGAATACCGTGCGCAGCGCATCATGATGCTCCGCCAGCTTCTGCATGGTCTTCCGAAGCGCCGCCTCGTCGTAGCCCTGCTCCCGGTACAGCATGACCGCTTGGTTATAATGGTGCGGTGCCGCATCGTGATGCCGGAAAAACCATGCTTGGATCGGCGTCAGCCGCACCCGGCCCTTCACCTCCCGCTGATCCGCCGTCCAGGTCATCGGCTGGACATGCGCGCTCAGTTCCGCAATCGCGGGGTTAGCGAACAAATGTCTCATTTCCATCTTGTACCCGGCTTGATGCAGCTTCGCCGCCACTTGAATCGCTTTGATCGAGTCGCCTCCCAGCGCAAAGAAACTGTCATTCACCCCGACCTTCTTGATCCCGAGCACCGCCTGCCAGGCGGAAGCCAGCGCCTGCTCCACTGCCGTGCGCGGAGCGACATAGTCCGTTTCCGAAGCCCTGCCTTTCCTCGGAACAGGCAGCGCTTTGCGGTCTACCTTCCCGTTTGGCGTCAGCGGCAGCTGCGGAAGCTGTACGAAATACGATGGAATCATATACTCGGGTAGCGTTTGCGACAACGCCTTCCTGAATTCTCCTGTCGCCAGCTCCCGGTCCGCCACCAAATACGCGCACAGCTGCTTCTGCCCGGCTTCGTCTTCCCGTGCGGTAACGACCGCTTCCTGCACAGCTTCCATTTTCCGCAGCTGCGCTTCCACCTCGCCCAGCTCGATCCGGTAGCCGCGGATTTTCACTTGATGATCGATCCGTCCCAAGTATTCGATCGTCCCATCAGGCAGCCAACGGGCCAAATCGCCTGTCTTGTACATCCGCTCACCGGATCCGGATGCATACGGATTCGGTACAAATTTCTCCGCCGTCAACTCCGGACGCCGATGGTATCCCCGCGCTACACCAGCACCGCCGATATGGATTTCGCCTGCCACGCCAACCGGCAGCAGCCGCTGTCGCGCGTCCAAAATCCATACGGATTGGTTCGGCATCGGCCGCCCGATCGGCACCGTATCCGCCAATGCAGCCGCACGTTCCTGCTCCGCTTCGTAAATCGTGGAGTCTACCGTACATTCCGTCGGTCCGTATACGTTCGTTATTTTCACTTGCTCGCCGAATGTCGTCCATACCGACTGAACCATTTTCGTCGTCAATGCTTCCCCGCCGACGATGAAATGTTTCACGCCCACATCCTCGCCGGCTTGAGCGCTTTGCACCAAGATCGACAGGAACGTCGGGGTTGCATCCGTCACATCGATCGCATGATCGCGGAAAAAGCCCGGCAGCTTCCCGCCATCCAGGCGGGTCTCTTCCGGCACGATATGCAGGGTCAGCCCCAGTAGAAGCGCCCCATAGATCGGTTTAACCGACATATCGAATACGTAGGGCGCCAATTGGGCCATATTCCGGTATTCCGGATGCGCTGCATAAATCGGCTCGAACAGGCTAAACGTGAAATTCACTACGCTGCGCTGCTCGATCATCACCCCTTTGGGCTTGCCGGTCGTACCGGACGTATAGATCAAGTAAGCCAAGTGGCTGGCCGTAGATACCGGCTCCAGATTCAAGCCGTTTTCCGGCGGGCCCGCATACAGTGCAGCGTCATCCAGCTTCAGCACTTGACCGGCAAAGCCGGCTTTATCGGCCCAACGGGCCTGCGTCAGCAAGAGGCTGGCCCCGCTGTCTTCCAGCACAAAGCGGATGCGGTCTTCGGGATATCGCGGATCGATCGGCACATAAGCTCCGCCGGCCTTCAAGACCGCCAGCATACCGACAATCATTTCCAACGAGCGCTCCACCAGCATCGCTACCGGCTGATCCGCCGTGACGCCATGCGCCCGGAGCACCCGTGCCATCCGGTTCGCCCGCTCGTTTAGCTCGCCGTACGTCAGCTGCGCGCCTTCAAAGACAACCGCCACGCGATCCTTCGAGCGCTCCGCCTGTTCTTCAAAAGCCGCATACAGGGTTTTGTTCCGCGGATAGCGATCCAACGCCGTAGCGTTAAACGTTTCGCGAATCTGTACGATTTCCGCGGCCGTGATCATTTCCAGCTCCGCCAGTTGCGCTTGCGGGCTGTCCGCAATGGCCTCAACCAATCGCACGAAGTGATTCGCCATCCGCTCGATCGTCTCGCGCTTGTAAAGCGAGCTTGCATACCGCAGGCTGCATTCCAATTCGTCCCCGACCTCGGCGGCGTGAAGCGCCAGATCAAATTTTACGGCATCATGCCCGGACGGATAAGAGCCAACGGTCAACCCTTCGATGCTCAGGTCGCCTTGCTCCGCATTTTCCAGCGAAAACATCGTATCGAACAGCGGGCTGCGGCTCCTATCTCGCTTCACGTTCAGCTTCTCGACCAATTCTTCGAACGGTAGTCCTGATGCTCGTACGCCTTGAGCGCATGCTCCCTGATTTCCTTCAGGTAATCAAGAAACGTCTTGTCTCCGGAAGGGTAGCTGCGCAGCGCCAACGTGTTCACGAACATCCCGATCATCGGCTCCAGATCCGCATGCGGCCGGCCTGCAATCGGCGTTCCTACAACGATGTCTTCCTGTCCCGTATATTTATGCAGCAGCGTCGTGTACGCCGCCAACAGCACCATATACAACGTCGAACCCGTTTGCGCGGCAATTTGTCTAAGGCGCCCGCTTTCGGGTTGCCCGATACCGAACGTTACGGCGCCTCCTTCGAAGCGGCGGACCGCCGGACGCGCGTAATCCGTCGGCATATCGAGCACAGGGAGCTCGCCTTGGAAAACATTCAGCCAATACGCCTCCAGCCTGCTCATCCGCTGCCCGGTCAGCTCCGCCTGCTGCCAAGCCGCGTAATCCTTGTAATGGATGCGCAGCGGCGGCAACTTCTCCCCGGCGTATAACCGGCCAAACTCGTTTATTAAAATGCTCATCGACAAGGCATCCGACACGATATGATGCATATCGAACAGCAGCAGATGACGCTCCGGCTCCGGCTTCGTACCCGGTTCGTCCTGATCCAACCGGACCAAGCCCACCCGCAGTAGCGGCGGCTGCCGCAAATCAAACGGCCGGACGAAGCGGCGGATGCGCTCCAGCGTATCCGTTTCCCCGCCGCTGCACTCGGCGTAATCTACGGCAAAGTCCACCTCGGATTCGGGGTACACCCGCTGGAACGGTTCGCCGTCCACCAGCTCAAAGCCGGTACGCAGCGTCTCGTGACGCCGGATGAGCCCGCGGAACGCCTCCTCGAACCGTTCCCGGTCCAGCGCGCCTTCAAGCAGCATCACCCCCGGCATGTTGTAGCTTGTTTCTACGCCTTCGAACTGCTGCAAGACGTACAGCCGCTTTTGTGCCGAAGATAAGGGATAGTGCTCCTGCACCGGAGCAACCGGTATGGTCGCAAATGCGTACTGCTGAAGTCCTCCGATCACACTCGCGAGCTGTTCGATAGTCGGGGCGGCAAACAGCTCCTGCAGCGGCACTTGCGTGTTCAGCTCTTGATGGATGCGTGCCGCCAGCCTCGTCGCACGCAGCGAATGCCCTCCGAGCTCGAAGAAATGATCCCTGATTCCGACGCCTGGCACCCCAAGCACCTCTTGCCACAGCTCCGCCAGCTTCGCCTCCACCGGCGTCCGCGGAGCGACATACTCCGAGCCTGTATGCGCGATCCCCTCCGGCGCAGGGAGCGCTTGGCGGTCGATTTTGCCGTTCGGCGTCAGCGGCATCTGCTTGAGCTGAACAAAGAAGTCCGGCAGCATATAGCCCGGAAGCTTCCGCGCCAGCTCGCTGCGCAGCGCACCGGCCGTCTGCTCCCCATCGGCGGTAAAATAGGCGCACAAATACGATTGTCCGGTATCGTCTGTTCGCGCCAGAATGATCGCCTCCTGCACCGGCCCCACGTTCAGCAGCTGCGCTTCAATCTCGCCCAGCTCGATGCGGTAGCCGCGGATTTTGACCTGGTGATCGATCCGGCCCAAATATTCGATACTGCCGTCCGGCAGCCAGCGGGCCAAATCGCCCGTCCGGTACATCCGCCGTTCAGGGGCGAACGGAACCGGCACAAACTTGTCCGCCGTCAACTCGGGACGGTTCCAATAGCCGCGGGCCAGCCCGACGCCGGCGACACAAAGCTCTCCGGCTACGCCGACAGGCGCCAGCGCGTTATGCGCATCGAAAATATATACCTGATGATTCGCAATCGGCCGGCCTATCGGCACCGTTGTCCCCATCGGTTTATCCTCGGCGTAAGACCACGCCGTGGAACAGATCGAGTCCTCGGTCGGACCATAATTGTTGAAATATCGAACATGATCCTTCCACTGCCGGAAAAGCTCGGCGGACGACGCGGAGCCTGCTGTGATCAGCTTTTGCAGACCCGGGACCCGGTCCGGGCTTAAGTAAACGGCATACGCAGGAGGCAGCGTCGCCACGGTGATGCCGTTGTCGTTCACATACCGTTCGAACAAACGGGAATCCAAAATGACGGAAGCGTCCGGCACATACAGCGTTGCCCCGAAAAACAAGCTCATTATCAGCTCCGAGCACCACGCATCGAACGAGAAGCTCGCAAATTGTACGACGCGATCCCGCTCGCTGATTTGCAAAGTGTGCTCGCAAAAAAGCTTGAAGTTGCACACGCCCTGATGCTCGATCAGCACGCCTTTCGGCTTGCCGGTCGTACCTGACGTATAGATGACATAGGCCAGCTGATGCGGACCGACAGCCACTCCGGGATTAGACCCATCGCCGCTATAGCTTCGCTCATCGTCCAGCAGAAGCAGCTCTCCTCCGAACGCCGTACGCTCCCGCAAATGCGATTGCGTTAGCAGCAGCCGTGCGCCGGAGTCGCCAAGCATATAGCGGATGCGTTCCTCCGGGTATTCGGGATCGACCGGGACGTAGGCGCCGCCCGCTTTCATGACGCCGAGTACGGCAGTAACCATGTCCAATGACCGCTCGGTCATAATGGCAACCAGCTGCTCAGCCTCCACCCCTTTGGCCAAAAGCGTGCGCGCCAGCCGGTTCGCCCGCTCGTCCAGCTCCCGGTACGTGAGCCGGCGGCCCTCAAACACCACCGCAACCCGGTCCGGCGTCAGCGCCGCCTGCCGTTCGAACAGGCCGTGGACCGTCATTTCCGCAGGATACGGCGCCGCCGTTTCGTTGAACGTCTCTATAATTTGCCTCCGCTCATGGGCGGTAAGAATGTTCAAGGACGACAGCTTCGCTTCGGGAGTCTGAATAATTTCCTCGATCAGCTGAAGAAAATGCTGCGCCATGCGCGAGATCGTATCCCGTTTAAACAACCGGTCGCCATATTCGATGCCGCACGCAATGCCGCCCGCTTCCTCGGCAGCCGTAAAGGTCAAGTCGAACTTCACCACAGGATGCTTGCTCTCGTGCGGACTTACGCGTAACGATGTAAAACCGGGCGCGGCCGTCTCCGTATTTTGCAAAACAAACATCGTATCGAAGACCGGATTGCGGCTCATGTCCCGCTTCACGTTCAGTTTCTCCACCAGCGTTTCGAACGGATAGTCCTGATGCCCGTACGCTCTCAGCGCGAGCTCCTTCACCTCCTGCAAATAGCCAAGGAACGTCTTCTCTCCGTCAGGGTAACTCCGTAGCGCCAGCGTGCCCGCAAACATCCCGATCATCGGCTGCAGGTCGGCATGCGGCCTGCCTGCGATCGGCGTTCCGACGATAATATCCTCCTGCCCGCTGTATTTGGACAGCAGCGTCGTATAGGCGGCGAGCAGCACCATGAATAAGGTCGCTCCCGTCTGCAAGCCGAGCCGCTTCAACCCGTCCGCCTGCCGCGAATCGATCGCGAAAGACAGCGTACTGCCGGAAAAGCTGCGGACCGGCGGTCTTGAATAATCGGTCGGCATATTGAGAATCGGAAGCTCCCCGCCCAATTGCTCCAGCCAATACGCTTCCTGCTTGCTCATCCGTTCGCTGTCCGCCTGCTGCCACACCGCGTAATCCTTGTATTGAATGCGCAGCGGAGACAATGCGGTACCTTCGTACAGCTGCGCAAGCTCCTCCAGCAGGATGTTCATCGACACCCCGTCGGAAATCAGATGGTGCATATCAAACAGCAGCCGGTGGCGCTGCGGCGCTTCTTCCACCAAAGCCGCCCGCAGGAGCGGCGCTTTCCCCAGATCAAACGGCCGGATGAACCCGGCCATCGCCGCTTCGGCCTCCGCTTCCCCGTTCACCCGGATATGCTCCAGCATAAAATCCGCCTTCTCCGCAATGCGCTGGACCGGCTCGCCGTCCGCTCCCGTCTCAAAGGAGGTGCGCAGCGTCGCGTGGCGGCGAAGCAGCCCGTGAAACGCCGCTTCAAGCCGCGCCGCATCCAGCTCGCCTTCCATCAGCAATACGCCCGGCATGTTGTAGCTGGTCGCCGCTCCTTCCAGTTGGCTCAAAATGTACAACCGTTTTTGCGCCGAGGAGAGCGGATACGTGTCCTGCTGCGCGGCGACAGGAATATCCGCATAAGGGCTGGGCTGCAATTGTTCGATCGTCTGCGCCATAAGCTCGAGCGTCGGATGCTCAAACATTTGCCGCAGCGACAGCGATACGTTCAGCGTCTGGTGAATTTTCGCCCCCAACGTGGTCGCCCGCAGCGAGTGGCCGCCGAGATCAAAAAAGTTGTCCTTGACGCCAACGGCGTCGGACAGGCCAAGCACTTCCTTCCACAGCTCCGCCAGCTTCGCCTCTGCCGGTGTGCGCGGAGCGGCGCAGCCGGCGTCCGTAACCGTTCCCACCTCCGGCGCCGGCAGCGCTTTGCGGTCGACTTTGCCGTTGGGCGATAGCGGCAGCTCCGCCATGACAACAATCGCCGCCGGCACCATGTAGTCCGGCAGCTTGCGGCGCAGCTCGCTGCGCCATAACGCAGGAGACGCCGCCCGCTCCTTCGCCGCCTCTTCCGGCACGGCATAGGCGACGAGCCGGATGTCCCCCGGCCGGTCCTCCCGGGTCATCACGAACGCATCTTTGACGCCTTCGCATTCCCGCAGCGCCGCTTCAATCTCGCCCGGCTCGATCCGGTAGCCCCGAAGCTTGACCTGATGGTCGATCCGGCCCAAATATTCAATCGTTCCGTCCGGCAAATAGCGCGCCAGATCCCCCGTGCGGTACAAGACCGGCGCCAGCTCGTCCCCATACGGGTTCGCCACGAACTTGTCCGCCGTCTGCTCCGGGTCGCCGACATAACCGCCGCCGACCTGCGCCCCGGCGATACACAGCTCGCCCGGCAGACCCATCGGCTGCAAGGCCAGCTCCCGGTTCAAAATATACACGCGTGTGCCAGCCACCGGGCGGCCGATCGGCACCGGCTTGCCGACCAGAGAGGGCATATTCGTCAAGCGGCCGTACACCGTCACATCGGTACACTCCGTCGGGCCGTACGTATTGACCACCTCGGCCCGGCACGCTTCCGACGCCGTCCATGCCGCGAGGCGGTCGGCCGCAATCGGCTCCCCGCCGAGGAAGACGTGCCGCAGCGTCGCAAGCGGACCGAAACCCGATGACGCGGTAATGTCCAACAGCGGATAAAACGCGCTCGGCGTCCCGTTCAAGAGCGTAATCCCATGCCGCTCGATCAGCGATACCACTTCACCCGCATCATACGGACCGGACGGCAGCAGCACCAGTTGGCCTCCGGTGACGAGCGGGGCAAATATATTCTTCTGCGTGAGGTCGAAGCTGGGCGACGAGATCATCAGCACCCGGTCCTCTTCCGTCATGGCGAATTCGCAAGTGTACCATTGCAGCAAGTTTTCGAAGCCGGACCGGTAGACGCTCGCCCCTTTTGGTGTCCCGGTAGAGCCGGACGTATAGATCACATACATCAGATGCCCGGCTTCCGCCTTGCTGTGCGGGTTATGCTCGGGTCCCGCCTCCAGTCCCGCCGTCCCGTCATCGAGGCATACGACCGTCAATCCAGGGCTTCCCGCGAGCCCTTCCGCCCACGCAAGCTTCGTTACAAGCGCCTTCACTCCCGCGCGCTCCGTCATGTAGCCAAGCCGCTCCGGCGGCAGCGCCGGATCCAGCGGCACATAAGCGCCGCCCGCTTTCAGCACGGCAAGCAATCCCGCTACCAGCTCCGGGCTGCGGTCCAAGCAGACGCCGACCGGCGTATCCGGCCCGACGCCGAGCGCTTGCAGCCGATGCGCCAACCGATTGGCTTGACGGTTCAGCTCCCTGTACGAAATCGTCCGCCCGCCGAACACAAGCGCCATCCGCTCCGGCGTGCGGGCGGCCTGCTGCTCGAACCGCTCGCAGACCGTCATCGCCGCCGGGTAGGGCAGCGCCGTCTCACCGGAAACGCAATGAAGCTGGCGTTTTTCCGCTTCCGTCAGCATATCGAGATCGGAGAGCCGAAGCTCTTGCCCGGCAACGACGACCTCCAGCACGCGGACGTAATGCTCCGCCATCCGGCGTATCGTTTCCGGCTTGAACAGCTTCGTCGCGTATTCCCAAGTGCAGGAAAGTCCTGCCTCGCCCGCCGTGACGCTTAAAGAGAAGTCAAATTTCGACACGCCCGAATGGATCTCTTCCGAATTGAACGTCAGACCGCCGGCTTCAAGCGTGTGAACCGTTTCGTTTTGCAGCATAAACATCGTGTCGAAAATCGGGTTGCGGCTCAAATCCCTCACGCCGAGCTTATCCGCCAGCTCGTCAAACGGATAGTCTTGATGCTCGAAGGCGAGCAGCGCCTGCCGCTTGACGTCCTGCAAAAACTCCACGAACGTTTGTTCCGATTTCGGACGATTCCGCATGGCCAGCGTACCGACGAACATACCGATAACGGCTTCGGTGTCCGCATGTCTTCTGCCGGATACCGGTGACCCGACGATAATATCGTCTTGTCCCGAATACTTGGCAAGCAGGACATTGTAAGCCGCCAGCAGCACCATATACAGCGTCGTTCCCGACTCCTGCGCCAGCTTGTACAGCGATGCCGTCAGCCCGGGGTCCAGCTTCCGGGAGAAAGCGTCTCCATCAAAGCTTTGCAGCTGCGGGCGCGGAAAATCGGTCGGCATGTTCAGCACCGGAAGCTCGCCGCCAAGCTCGCTTAACCAATACGTCTCCTGCTGCTGCAAAGCGCCTTCGGCAATGCGGCTCTTCTGCCAGACGGCATAGTCTTTGTAATGCACGCTTCTTGGCGCCAGCTGCCTTCCCTGATACGTTTGAAGCAGCTCGTCCAGCAGCACGGCCATCGAAAATCCGTCAGCCACGGCATGATGCATATCGACCAGGAGCATAAAGCGGTCCGCTGCAAACTGCAGCAGCTCGGCGCGGAACAACGGAGCGTGACCAAGATCGAACGGTCGGACGAAGCGCGCCCGCACTTCATCCGCCTCTTCTTCGCCAATGTGTGTCACCCGGACGTTCAGGTCGGCATCCGGGCTGATTTTCTGGACGATCTCGCCATCCTCCAGCGCAAAATACGTGCGCAGCGACTCATGCCTCCCGAATACCTCCCGGAGCGCTGCGATAAAACGCGCCGTGTCGAGCTGCCCTTCGATCTTGAGCTGCCCGGAAACGTTGTATGTGATGCCGTCGCCTTGCTGCTGCAGCACGTACATGCGCTTTTGCGAAGACGAGACGGGATACGCATCCCGGCGCTCTACCGGCACAATCGGCGCGTAGGCGTTCTTTTCCCCGCCCCGGATATAGTGAGCCAGTTCGTCAATCGTCTGAAGCTCGAACAGGTGGGCGAGCGGAATATGCACCTGGAATTCCTTGTTGACTCTGGACAAAATCACCGTTGCTTTCAGGGAATCCCCGCCCAGCTGGAAAAAGTTGTCGCGACGTCCCACCCTCGGCGCTCCAAGCACTTCCTTCCAGATGCGGATCAGCGCCTCCTCCGCAGCGTCTCCGCCGTGAATATCGGGCGTTGCGGCGAAGCCGCCCCCTGCCCCGGGCTCCGGCAGCTGCGACCAGTCCGGTTCTCCGCTCGGCGTATGCGGGAGACTCGCCATCTTGATCACATAGCGGGGCTGCGTGTAATCGGGAAGCGCTGCGCCCATCGCTCGCTTGAGTTCGGACTCCTCCCAAGGGCGGGACGGATCGGCAACGATGTATGCGGTCAGATTGACAGCGGTATCCGTATCTGCATCGGAGCGAGCGGTGAAGGCGCATGCGCGAAGACCGAACGTGCGCCTTACGTGCTCCTCCAACTGCTGAAGGTTGATCCGATGTCCCCGAATCCGGATAAAACGGGACGTTTTCCCGACAAGCGTCAGCTGCCCGTCTTCCGCGCAATGCACCCATTCTCCGGTGCGGAGGAAGCCGTTTCGGGAGTTCCCGGAGCCTTCATCCGCAGGCTGCACGACATACAGCTCCCCCATCGTTCCTGCCGGAACCGGCTGAAGGTACGCATCCAGCACGCAAGGATAGCTGCCTTCCATATCGGCAAGAGCCGCCCACGCCGCCCACCTTTGCGCGATTTCCCCGGCGCTCAGCAAGGAAAGCCCGGAAATGCGCAGCGTTTGCTCCCGTGCGACCGTTTGCAGCAAATGCACATAATACCGCGCCCATGCCCGGATCGTATCCTCCGGGAACAAATCGGCGCTGTAATCGAAATCAAGCCGCAGCTCGCTTCCGATCTCGATCGCATTCAGGAAAAGCTCGTATTTGCTGTACGAAATCGGGTTTGGCAGCAGGGCGGCATCCAGCCCGTGGAAGCGGAGCTTCGGCAGACGGTCCATATTGAAAACGGCCGTGATCGGCGGGAACTGCCCGAGCCCCCCTTCCGCCAAGGCGGCAAAGCTGTAGGGCTGAAACGGTTCGATTTCGTTCATTCCGTTTTTGACGGCTTGCGCATATTCGGCAAACGTAAGCTCAGGCTTGATCTCGCCCGCTACCGGCAGCAGATTGACGCAATTGCCAATGAGCGAGAAAGCCTCCATATGCGCTTGTCCGGCCGTCGGTATGCCCACCGTGATCTGCTGCTGCCCGGTCAGCCGGTGCAAAAACAGCTGGAACGCGGACAGCAGCGTCACAAACAAGCTGCTGCCCAGCCGGATGCTGGCCGCTTTAAGCTCTTTCGCAAGCCCGCTGTCCAGCATGACCGTATGCCGGCCTCCACGGGAGGTTGGCACCGACGTTCCCCGCCGTAGCGACGGCAGCTCCAGCGCCGGAAGCCGTCTGTCGGACAATGCCGCCCAGTACGCTGCGGCTTCCCGGCTTTCCGGCTGCTCAAGCTTTTGGCGCTGCCAAGCGGCATAGTCCCGGAAAGCGGCCGGGTCAGGGAGCGTCCAGCTCTCCCGTCGTACAAGCGCGGAGTAAACACGCTCCAGCTCTTGGATGAATATGCCCATGGACCAGCCGTCAGCGATCAAATGATGAAAAGTAAACAGCGCGACATGCTCGTCCTCGGATTTTTTCAGCAGGCCGATGCGGAACAACGGCTCGCCCGCCGCCATGCTGAACGGCGCTTCCGCATTCCGGTCCAGCCATTCGCGCTGGCGCTGCTCTTGCGCGTCGGCGGTGCAGTCGCTCACATCGAGCAGCGGAATGCGGATCTTCAGCTCGGGTGCGACCACCTGCGTCTCCCCGTCTCCGCTCATATAGGTGCGCAGCGCTTCGTGCCGCCGGACGACGGCGTCGACCGCTTCGCTCCACGCCTCGATGCGCAGAGGCCCGCACAGCCGAAGCAGGGCAGTCTCGTGCAGCGATTGCGCTTCGCTCCGGCCGGACATCGAGGCGAACCACAGCTGCTTCTGCTCCGGCGTCAAGGAAATGACGGCAGCCGGCCCTTGATCCCTTGATTCTGCTGAGGGCACGGGACGCTTCCCCGGACCGTCCCCGTCTGGAGGCAACTCCGGCAAAAAACCGCCGTCGCGCAGCTCCCGGATGCTGTCTTTCACCGCCTGTACGATCCGCCGGATATCCGATTCCGTGTGGGCCGTCGAGAGGAAGCAGTTGCGGCCCTCCCAGATATAGACCCCTTGACCGAGCATATGATAGAAGAACAGCTCCAAATCGCCTTTAAGCACAAAGCGGAACAAGGAACCGAAATGAACCACTTTCATCGGTACATTGCCTTGGACGAAATAGTCGTTCAGCTCCGACGCCAAGGCTGCCGTTCTCGCGTTCAACTCGGTTTGCAGCTTCCCTTCGCTTTGCTCAAGCCGTTCCAGCACGGCCAAGGCGGCAGCCATTGCCAACGGATGATGGCAGAAGGTGCCGGCAACGAACGTCCGTCGCTGCTCCTGCTGCGGATACGAATCGTCGCCGAACCGCCAGAAGCCGCCGTCGATCCCGTCCATGAACGCCGCCTTCCCGCCCACGATGCCGATCGGCATGCCGCCTCCGATGATTTTGCCGTAGGTCACAAGATCGGCCTGGATGCCGAACCACGCCTGCGCGCCTCCGGGATGCACACGAAAGCCCGTAATCACCTCGTCGAAAATAAACGCGGTACCCGATTGCGCCGTAATCCGGCGGACTTCCGTCAGAAACGCCTGAGGCTGAAAATCGGGCCGTCGGCTCTGCACCGGTTCCACGAGCACGGCCGCCAGCTCATGCGCATGCGCACGAAGGTAGGCCAGCGCCTCTTCCGTGCCATAATTCAGCACGACCACATCGTCGATCATATGCTGCAGGACGCCCGGCGCCAATGGCACGGAATGCTCTTGATCGGCTCCGGCGCTGCCGAGCGCCAGCACGCCGTCGAACGTGCCGTGGTACGATCCGGCAAAGAGGACGACTTTCGCCCGTCCGGTTGCCGCCCGGGCCAAACGAAGCGCCACCATCACGGCTTCCGTACCGGTGTTGAACAGCGCGATGCGCTCTACGCCCGTCATTTTGCATATGCCTTCGGCTACCTGTCCGGCCAGATTGGACATCGGACCGACGCACATGCCGTTTTGCAGTCCGGTCTCAATGCGCTCCCGAATAAAATCCGGGTTGTGTCCGAACAGATTGACGCCGAAGCCCATGGTCAGATCGATATATTCGTTGCCGTCCAGGTCCCAAATTTTGGCCCCCTCGGCACGTTCCGCTACGATCTGGTACACCATTTCCTTCAGCACCGGCCGGAATCCGGCCACATTGCGGTTGTTCGCATAGACCGAGCGGTATTTCTGCGTATATTCCTTCGTCCGGCGGGTGCGGGCCGTGTAGCGTTCGATCAAATCGCGCAGATGCTTCTCTTGCCGGAACGGCAGCGAGTCTCGCGCCTTGACATCCATCGTCTTGAAGGGCGTGAACGGTTTCGCCTCGGCGCTGTCCGGTTGGCGGACGACGGAAACGCTTGATGCGGTCGCCGCCACCTCTCTGCTCGCATCGGTATGAACGAGGCTGTCCGGCCGGGAAACAACGCCAGGCGCAGACAATACGGCCTGCTCGCGCTGTTCGGCCAGCACAGGCGCCGGATGCGGCCGCAGCACATCGAGCTGCCGGGACATCAGGCGGAGCTGCTGCTCCAAGATGCGTTCCACCCCGGCAGAGGCGGCGCTTCCCGCAAGCGGCATATGCGATTCCGCTGCAGCAGGAGGCGCTTCCCCATAGCCGGATGCAGGTGCGGACGCCGGTACCGGCATGACCGGAGCGTAGATTGGCGGCTGTGCAACCGGCCCCCCGACTTCGGCGAGCCTGTTCCCCTCCTCCCGGTCTTGCGGGGCCAGAGGCTGCGTCGGCGCCGGATGCTGCGCGATATAATCCGTCAACAATTCCAGATTTGTTAACGATTCGAAGAAGCTGTTCATCGGAATATCCAGTCCGAACGTATCTTTAATGCCGTGCCGTACCTGAGTCAAGATGATCGAGTCCAGTCCAAGCTCCAGAAAGTGCGTTTGCGGTTGAAGCTCGTCCATGTCAAGCTGCGATACGTTACGGATCATCTGCATCAGGGAAATTCTGACCGATTGCCGATGGAGATCGGAAACCGCCCCTGTACCGGAATAGTCGTTCATCGGTTTAACACGCTCCTCTGCTCTCTCTCCTATCGAAGCCAAGGCGGCCATTTTGGCGATGCGCCCGGGTCGTACTGCGGGTACATCGATCCAGCATCGTTTCCGTTCGAACGGGTACGTCGGCAGCGACACTTTCGGATAACGCCGGTCTGCGTACAGCGAGCTCCAGTCAATCTTCGCTCCTTGCACATACTGGAGCGCTACTTGTGCCACTCCCTCTTCCGTATCGATGCGCAGGAACGAAGTCTCCCCGGACGGATTCGAGTTCATTACATCGGCTCCGCTCCGGTATACGCCTTCACCCGCGAAGCCTTCGCCGTGCAGCCGGATGACTTTCGCCCGCAGCTCGGCGGGTCCGGCGGCGATCACCGCTAACCGGTGCGTCAAGTGGCTCCGCCCCGTATTCGCCGTAAAGCAGACGCTGCGCATATCCAGCTCCGGCCGGCGTTCGAACAGCTCCGCATACCGCCCGACCATCGTCCGCAGCGCAGGCTCGCTGCGCGCCGACAAGGTCAGCAGCAGCGGTCCGCTGTCGGGCGGATTCGGAAGAGCCGCCACCGTATCTTCGGGAATATACTCTTCCAGCACCATATGGCAGTTCGTCCCGCTGAAGCCGAACGAGCTGACGCCGCATCTTCGCGGAATCCCGTTCGGCTGCCAGTCCGCCAGCTCCGTATTGGGGTAAACCGGCGATGCCTCGAAGCCGATCCTGCGGTTCGGCTGGCGGAAATGCACCAGAGGGGCAATTTGCCGATGCTGAAGCGACAGCACCGCTTTGATCAAACCGGCGATCCCCGCTGCTTCGTATAAATGCCCGATGTTCGTTTTTACCGTGCTGAGGGCGCAAAACTGCTTGCGCTGCGTTTTTTTGCGGAACGCTTTCGTCAGGCCGTCGATTTCGACGGGATCGCCCAGCTTCGTCCCCGTCCCGTGCGCTTCGATGTACGTGATCGTTTCCGGATCGACACGCGCGCTGCGCCAAGCCTGCGCAATCACTTCCGCTTGCGATGAGGCGTTCGGGGCGGAGATGCCGACCGTGCTTCCGTCCTGGTTGATTGCGCTCCCTTTAATAACGGCGAGAATATGGTCCCTATCCTGCATGGCTTGGCGCAGAGGCTTCAGAAGCACGGCCCCGACCCCCTCACCCCAACCCGTTCCGTCCGAATTGTCGTCGAACGCTCTGGCCCGGTCGTCGGAAGATTCCATGCCGATGCCTGCCTTGTGCGGCAGCAGAATGGTCTTGACGCCGCCCGCCAGCGCCATCTCGCAGTCCCCGCCGAGAATCGCCTGGCATGCGAGATGCACCGCGACGAGCGAAGAGGAGCAGGCGGTGTCGACCGTAACCGCAGGCCCTTTCAGATCGAGCAGGTAAGCGATGCGGCTCGAAAGTATCGACGGCAGGTTGCCGATCACAAAATGAGGCAGCGCTTCCGGCGCGACTTCCGTCAGCAGGCGCTCGTATTCGAAGCTCGTTTTGGAAAAGCCGACGTATACGCCGACTTGTTTGCCGGACAACGAAGTTCCGCCGTATCCCGCATCTTCGATGGCGCTCCACGCTGTCTGGAGAAAAAGGCGCTGGTTCGGGTCCATCAGCGACGCTTCGCGTGGCGTCAGCCGGAAGAACGAATAGTCGAACGTATCGATTTCATCCAAATAACCGCCCTCTACCGGTTGAAGATTCCGGTCCCCGGTATATAGATGCGCGAGATAGGCTTCGGCATCCTTATTTCTTTTTTCGTTAAAGGGCCCGATGCAGTCTCTGCCTTCCGCCAGATTCGTCCAGAACTGCTCCAGCGTATCGGCTTGGGGAAACTTGCCGGACATGCCGATGATCGCAATATCCCGTTCCGCCGGGTTGTCTGCTTCAGGATCATGCTCCACGGCCGACTCCCGCTCTCCTTCGGCGATAAAGGCGGCCAGCTTCGCGATCGTCGGATACGAAAAGAAATCGGTCACGGCGACTTTCACGCCGAGTCGGCTTTCCAGCTGCTCCGCCATTTGCGTCAGCTGCAATGAATTCGCGCCGAGCTCGAAGTAGCTTTCGTCGGTGCCGATCGTATCGGTCTGCAAAATCTGCTTGCAGATGTCAAGCAGCTTTTGCTCCGCTTCGTTCTGCGGAATCGCGACAGGCATGGCCTCTTTTTCCTTCCGCAGCAGCTCCGCCAAGTGCTCCGAGACCGGTTGAAACCAGCCTTCCTCGTACTCCTGCGCCAGCTTGAAGCGCTGCACCTTGCCGCTCGTTGTTTTGGGGATACGCCGGATCGGCACGATATCGTGGACCTCCCAGCCGCCCCGATAGTTCAGATGCTTCCTTAGCCGTTGGGCGACCGGAACAAAATCCTCGACCTTCTTCGTATGCATCACGAAGACGACAATGCGGTCCTGCCGGGCCCCGGCATCATGAACGCCGCACACCGCTACCTTGCCAAGCTCCACGCCGTCGACTTCCTCGGCCACCCGCTCGATATCGTGAGGGTAAACGTTCTGCCCGTTCACGAAAATAATATCCTTCACCCGGCCGGTGATGACTAGCCGCCCGCTGCGCATAAAGCCCAGATCGCCGGTCTTGAGCCAGCCGTCCGCCGTCTTCACTTTGGCCGTCGCCTGCGGGTTATTGTAATAGCCGGCGGTCACGTTTTTTCCGCTAATTTGAATGTGTCCGACCACGTTGTCGGCCAGCACCGTATCGTCTTCGTCGCAGATACGGATATGGCAGCTGGCGAGCGGATAGCCGACATCGACGAAGGTTACGCAGCGATTGTCTGAAGGCTCGACGGGCACTACCGCTTCGCCGATGTTCAGCAGCTCCCGGTTCAAATGTACGGGAAGATACATTTCTTCGAGCGGTGGATGGGAAACACCGACACAGGCTTCCGCCATCCCGTAGACGCACAGCATCGCCGATCTCCGAAGCCCGTGCTTCTCCATCGCATCAAGGAACTGATCGCAAATTTCGGTGGAAATCGGCTCGGCGCCATTGTAAACGAGGCGGATGTGCGACAAATCCCAGTCTGCGGCCGCCTCCGGTTTATATTGGGCCAGGAAAAATTTATAGCCGAAATTCGGAGAGCAGATTTGGGTCACCCGGTGCTCGGACGCTTTTTTCAGCCATAAGGTCGGACGCCGGATAAATAGCGCTGTCGGCATAATGAACTGGTCGGCATTGGCGATAACGCAGGTCAAGTGAAAAGCGATCAAGCCTAAATCATGCGTCAAGGGCATCCAGCCGAGGTAGCTGTCATTCTCGTCCATGCGCGCCCCTGACGCACAATCGCGAATATTGTGGACCAGATTTTCATGCGTCAGCATAACCCCTTTCGGGTCGCCGGTCGATCCGGAGGAGTACTGGATGAAGGCAAGCTGTTCCGGTTTGGCCGGATATATAATCCCTCTATTCATAGAGGAAAAATCAAGTTTATCCGTAAATAAAACCGTTTGCTTCATCGCTTCGAACAAATTGCGCAGTTCGCTGTGCCCGGCCCCGGCGTATTTCTCCAAATGGTCGAGCGCTTTGGCATCGCTCATCAGATAAGGACGGTTCAGCGTCCTCCATATTTTGAACAGCTTCATTCTGTGCTCGTCGTTGTTGCCTACCGTGACGGGCACCGGTACGATGCCTCCGAGCAGGCAGCCCCAGAACACGCCTAGAAAAGTGCGGTTATCGTCAATCTGCATCAGCAACTCATCCCCGGGCTTCATGCCGCTGCTCTGCAGCTCGTGCAGCACGCAGAGCGCCCGGTCAAACAAGGCTCCGTAAGACTCGTACTCTTCATGCCGGTCTCCGGAAATGTAAGTGATCCCCCTTGCTGCCAGCCTGCCTCTGTCTTGCAGGACGTCGACTAACGTTAGAAACCGATTCATCCTATCCCTCCGCAACCAGATTAAGTCATCGAGAACGCTCTTTGCTTTCCGGACCCCGCTTGGTCTTCAGCACAAGCCGCAACCAATCCAATGCTTCCTTTCTTTGCACACGCGCTTGATCTCCCATGATACCGCTTTCTTTTGCGCTTTGCAGCATTTCCTTCAGCTTACGGATAGGCTGGATGACGCCGGTACGGTATTCTTCCTCGTTCCAATTGGCATTGGGTGCAGCTACCGCCGCCGACAGACAGCCCGCTATAAAATCATGCAGCGGAAATCGCTTGGCCAGTTGGACGGCGTCCTCCTCCCGCTCGAAAGCGAACGTCCGGAGTTTGTCCTCCATCTCATTCGCCAAATTTCTCAAGACGGAACGGGGACCTAATTCGACGGCCAGCTCCACCTTTTGTCCCACTAAATACCGCATCGTTTGCAGCCATTTGACAGGATGCGTCATTTGTAAAATCAAGCCGTCCCGGATCTGCTCCGCATTGGCATACGGCAGCGCCGTCACGTTGGAGATGACCGGCCATCGGCTTTGCCGGAACGTATACTTCCGCATAACGCCGGACAGTCGCTCCGCAGCTTGCGACATCAGCGGACTGTGAAACGGGCCGCTGACCTGCAGACGGGTAACTTGAGCGCCTCTCAGCTCCGCTGCGATCGTTACCCGGGCAACGGCTGCTTGATGGCCTGTCAGCACATACTGCCGTGGAGAATTATAGCACCCGATGGCAACGGGCCGATCCGGCGACGAATGCTTTTCGCACCATGCCTCCAGCGCCTCGAGCTCCACGCCCCGCACGGCGGCCATTTCGCCCAGACCGGCATCGGCAGCCTCCTGCATGACGATTCCCCGCTGCTGCACCAAACGCAAGGCGTCCGCAAACGAGAGAACGCCGCTGCTCACCAACGCGGAGTATTCCCCGAGACTATGCCCGGCGGAAAACACGGGGACGATGCCAATCTCTTGCCTGAAGTGTTCCAAGGCAATGACGCTGATCACCAGCAGGGCCGGCTGCGTATACTTCGTTCTCGACAGCATGGCGGCGCTGCCTTCGGTGCAGATCGACTTCAAGTCATACCCGAGGATGTCATTCGCTTCCTCGAACCATCGGCCGGCGCCTTGAAATTTGTTGGACCAAATCTTGCCCATTCCTTCATACTGGGACCCTTGACCTGGAAATAGTAAGGCGACACGCTTCATGTCTAACCCCTTTCCGAGCACCGACATAAGAAAAACGGAATGTTTCCACAGGAAGCCGTTAACAAAGCGGTAGGATGATTGATTTACAAATGGAAACGAAACAGGAAATACCGTACAAAGAAGTCACGAAGCCGAGGAGTGAGTTATAGAGGATGCATGCTCTCAAAATCAAACCATTAATTTCTATTAAAACTTGATTCATGTAATAATTAAATATATTACATATTTTATGATAGATTATAAAATAGAATATAAAGAAGTCAACCCAATTAATTACAAATTAAGAATTAATTCATAAATTATTCAGCTAAAGGATCTGTGCAACCGCTGGGCGATCCTGCCGCGACCATGTCTTAATTAAAGGGAAACGTGGGGCAAAGTCGGGACGTTCGCATATGCTGGTAACGATAGCGTTATCACCCAAAGAAGGAGGATTACCGTGCCCTTTCCCAGCAATTCGCAGTTTGTCCCGGTACCCTTGAACGGCTCTCCCGTATCCGATCCCGTTCATCGCCGGATTGATGCGTACCACCCGGAGGCTGTCCTCCGGGTGTCATCAAAAAGACATCCTCGAAAGGACGTATGAGAGATGCCCAACAAGAAAATTATTGTCGGGATCGAATTTAATAACCGCTCCAAGCCCAATAACCGCTGGAAGGTCGGTTTAACGAAATCGTGGATTGAATACCGGATGTCTATCTTTATGAAATACACGCTGCAAAGTCTAAAAAAACAAACCCACCAAAACTTCACGGCCCTGATCCGGTATGCGGACGAATCGGAACCGTTGATCCGCCAGACGCTCGCCAAGTATGCCCCGCTGCCCAAAAACATACGGTTCGTACCCGAATCCCTCTACCTCCAAACGCAAAAAAAATTAGCCGACGGATACAAATTGTTGTACCTGGTTCGGCTGGATTGCGATGATACGTATCATAAATCGTTCATCCGGCAGCTGCATAATTACAAACCGAAGCGGGGGACGCGCGCGCTCATCAACCAGAAGGGATATATTTACGACAGCTTGCGCCGTCGCATCGCCACGGTCAAGAAGTCTTCCCCTCCGTTCTACACCTTTATTTATAAGACAAGCGAGTATTTCAACGGAAAACGGTACGCCACCCCGCGCGGACATTCTTCCGTCATTCAGCACAAGCATGAAATTTTGACCAAAAAAGGAAAACGGAACTATATGGTTGTCGTGCACGAGCGCAATACACTGAATCAAAGGCTGCTGTCCAAGAAAAATTTCAAGTCGAAGCCGTCGAAGGTGAAGGCCGTATTGAAAAAATTTATATAACAAGAGGGGGCTCTCCCCCCTCTTGAACGATCCTTACCATATAACAAGTTTGGCTTCCGCGGGCGTGCGGGGTTTCGGCTTGGGAGTCTTATCGAAATATCCCATGTGCAGGATACCGACGATCCGTTCGCCTTCCCGGACACCCAGTCCGCTGCGAAACACAGGAGAATGAATAAATTCAACCGTCGACCAGATCATGCCAAGCTTTTGCTCCCATCCGAGCAGCTGCATATTTTGCATGAGGCAGCAGACGGCGGCGAAATCTTCGTCTCTTCTATGCTCGTTTTTGTCTTCCGTCATGACGACGATCAGGTTGGCCGGAATTTCGGCCAGTTTTTTTCGCATCAATTCCTTTAATTTGGATGGCAGCAGCTTGACCCGTTTCATGTGGGCGGAGGCTTCAAGCGTAAGGGCGGCCAATCTTTCCCTCCCCTCGGGGCTTCCCACATAAATAAACCGCCATGGCTCCCGAAGGCCGTGATTAGGCGCCCATACCGCGTCATTCAGCAGCTGCAGAACCAGCTCCCGGGGAACGGGAGTCTGGTTGAACGTCCGGATACTTCGTCTCTCCCTGATCGTTTGGGCGATGCTCATTGCGCCAGTCTCCTTTCCCGTGTCGACGAGACTTTCAAATCGTTGACCGCTCAGTAATCCCATTCCAGCAAATCCTGCAGCAGCTCCCGGGCAAAGGTCAACTGCTCCGGCGTATATTTATCCAATAAGAGCATAAACCGCCGCTCGATCTCCTGATGAAGGCGATCGTGAATCGCGTGCAGCTTCTGGCCTTTGGCCGTTAACCGGAAATAAACCTCTTTCTTGTTGTCATGGAGCTGCTGTTTTTTGATCAACTCCAAGGCTAACAGCTTTTGGGTGATCCGCGTGACGGACCCTTTTGTCAAATCCGTTTTCTCCGAAATGGTCGTCACGTTAATGGGGCCATGATCGCCAATGCAGGCGATCATGTGAATCTCGGACAAGTTGAGATTTAGCTTCAGGCCCAGCTCGGATTCCACCTTCCGCTTCTCTTCTCCGAATCGGACGGCAAATTTGCCGTCTCTCGTCTCCTGCTGCGTGATTAGCTCTAAGAAAAGCTTAAAAATCCACTGCTTGTTAAGCTCGGTTTTGGACATCGGTCTAGGGTCCCCTCTTCAAACATCATCTCCTTCTCATTATACACCGATTGTTTTGTACAAAACAATAAGATTGTTAAATAGGTCGGCTTCCGCACCAGCGTACGACTCCCTGCTTGATGGCCTCCAAAGGTTGAGGCTCCGATCGTGGTACCGCCCATGCGATATGTCCATCCGGGCGAATCAACGCCGTATGCACGTCGTCCCATTCGGCTTCCTGCCCGGCGATCGAGGCGCGAACCACCCGGATATGCCCGTCCCCTGCCCATTGGACATTGTCGTTCAGCCGGTCATCGGAAGCGAGATGGAGCAGAACGAAGCAGCCGGAGTGAAACAGCTCATAAGCATTCAAGACGGTGCCGTTATCCAGCCGCAGCTTCAATTCCGTAAAGCGGCGTCCGTTCAACGCGTGCGGCAATGCCTCCTCATCCGGCGCATACCGGACATCGAACGCCGCGAGCTGCGCCGCTAATTCCTTATTCGCCTCGGGGATGCGGAGCAAGTCCGACAGCATGCTGCGCAGTCCCATCATTCTCGGCGAGAATTCCATGCCCATCAGCATCGTTTGCGCCTGGGTATTGCGAAGCAGCGCCGTATTTACGGGGAACCGTTCCGAATGATAGCTGTCCAGAAGCCAATCGGGAGCCCGTCCCTTCAGCTCTGCGGCCAGCTTCCAGCCCAGATTCATCGCTTCCTGCAGCCCTACGTTCAGCCCCTGTCCGCCGGCCGGGAAATGAATATGCGCCGCATCCCCCGCGAGAAAAATCCGTCCCTCCCGGTAACGCTTCGCTTGACGTGTCGCATTGCCGTAGCGGGACAGCCAGAACGGCTCGCAGATGCCGAGATCGCTTCCGAGAATACGCTGCAGTCCCGAACGCAGCTCCTCCAGCGTAACCGGCTCTTCCTTCGGCACCTCCTTCCTCACGGGATCGATCATCACGACCCGGTGGAGCCGGTCCGTTACGGGGACAATCATGACCAGCCCGTGCTCGGTGAAGCGGGAAAGCGTGTTCGTTTCCGGAGGATTCGCGAGAACGACATCCCCTAGCATCGCGGTCAAGGTCGTGTCCGTACCTTCAAACGGAATGCCCGCCTGCTTGCGGACAAGGCTGCCTGCCCCGTCTGCGCCGACAACATAGGCTGCGGTCAATACAGCTTCCCCATTCTTGCCGAAGGCGGTGACCTCGACGCCTTGCGCATCCTGGCGCACCGACACGACCTCCGTCTCACGGCGAATTTCCACACCAACACTTTGCGCCCACGCCTCCAGCACTTTCTCGGTATCGTGCTGCGAAATATACAGGGTGTAATTGGAGGAAGAATCCAACACCGAGAAATCCAAGCGGGTATCGAGCGCAGCAAAATGTCCTGTCGGGAGCGGCTTTCCGATGCGCAGCAGCTTCGTTTTCAAGCCGCGCAAATCGAACAGTTCAAGCGAGCGGGGATGAAGGGTCAGCGCCCGGGAATACGGCGTCGTCTCCTTCAAACGCTCAAGCAGGCATACCTTCACTTTCGCCAAAGCCAGCTCCGCCGCCAGCATCATGCCGACCGGACCTCCGCCGACAACGATCACTTCATAATCCATTCGTATCCTCTCCTTTTCTCTATATGCCGTTATGGCTATATTTTTGTTTCAGACAAAACAATATAGGTGTTTTTGTTTCGCTCGAAACAATATTATTATAGCACGTTGGCAATTTTATACAACCCTGCGCCATTTATTTTTTACAGATATTCGGAGGTTATGATGGAAAAGGGCTGACGCAGGCCCTTTTCCGATAGCTTAAATTCAGCGGAAGATCAACGATCCAGCGCTTGCAGACCTTGGATGACGAGCTCTTTCAACGGCGTCTGGAATCCAATTGATTTATGCAGCTCATGAAACGGATTAATGGATACACACGGCAGCCCTTCCCGACATTACTTTTGCACGGTGCGCGGCGATTCCTCCATGTACGGCTGCAAGTAGATTTCCCTCACCTCGTGCCGGATCCAGCTCATCAGCGTCAACACGATCAGCAGCACGCCCACCGTGGCGGCGAACAGCCGCCGCCCGTCCTGCCTGACGAGGCGGACCAGCAGCCAGCACAAGCCGACAGCGAGCAGCACCGCGGCCGCGAGAAGCGCGGTATGGAACGCGGAGCCGCCCATAAACGCATGGCGGACGCGTCCGTCCATGCTAAGCAGCAGCAGCGGTCCTGCAAACAGTTGAAGCAGCGTGAAGCCCGCCGCCATCGTTTTGCCGTAGCGCTTGGCCGCCTCCGTGACCGCCCCGGTGCCGTTCCGCTCGCGGCGTCTCGCCCATCCGTACAGGAACAGGCCGAGCATCGTGAAGCTCGCCGCCATAAAGTGAAGGTAGCGCTGCCAGATGGTCGGGTACGCGAACAGCGATCGCCAGAAGCCGCGCTCCGGGTCCCACAGCCCGGGATGTAGCATCGAGGTCACGTTGGTGATGAAGAGCAGCGGTACAAATAGCAGGATCAGCGTGCCGACTATGCCGAAGCCGAGGTGCAGCGCCTTGCGCTTCTGCCAGCGCTCCCATGTGAATTTATAGACGTACAGCGCGAGAAACGCAACGGTCAGCAGCGGGATGAGCAGCAGCCACATTTTGCCGATCAGAATCGTCGACGGATAAAAAAACTGGGTATAAATAGTGCTGATGATCAGCAGCGGCGCAATGCCTAGCACGACGGCGATGCTTTTGACAATCGACACATGCGTTGCCATATGCTGCGCCAGGCGGTCCAGAACCGCGTCCTTGCGGACGATGCCCTGCAGCTCGTTGTACACCGCGGACACGGAGCCGGCTACCAGAATATTGACGAAAATGAGATGAAGAATGAATCCGACGACGATCAGCACTTCGAAAAAAGGCAGGTTGCCCGGAATGGCCAGCCCCAGATCGTTGGGCACCGGCGATTTGGCGGTCAAATAGGTGTTCACTCTGCACCGTTCCTCTCCGAAACCATCTTGTGAATATAGGCGGCCAGCGCCTTAACCTCCTCGTCCGTTCCCGCAAACGGCGGCATGACCGGGCGGATATTGTGCATTTGAGGAATGAAGGCGGCGAGCGCTTCCTCGCTCCAGCCTTTGGCCCTTTCCGTCAGGACCCGGCTGCGCCGGGGACCGTCGATGCTGTGACAGGCGATGCACTGCATGCGGAACAGCTCTTCCCCTGCCTGAAGCTTGTTCGCCTCCGTCACCTCCCGGACCGGAGAAAGCTTCGCTTGCGCCAAAGCGCCGTCCTTGCGAAACCGCTCGACATCCGTTTTCAGCACGCCGTTGGCGTACATGTAATTGTAAATGACATAAGGCTTGCGAATATTTTCCCGGACGATCTCGAATTCGGTAATCAGCAGCAGCGAGAAGGCCGCGGTGAATACGGTGAGCACGACCGGGTACTTCGTTCGGCCGTCCATCAGCATGACGCCGAGCACGAACATGAGAAGCAGGCCGAGCACGTTGATAAAGGCGAACGTGAAGTCGCTCATGCCCGATGCCCAGACGACCAGCTTTTGCGCTTGATCGGGCAGCGTCTTTAAATACCACCACCCGGATGCGAGCATCAGCGGCACGGAAACGACCAGCCATTTGCCGTACAGCCTCAGAACGATGTGACGGTCAAGCTTGTCTTTCACAAACCATCGGTTGAGCGGCGTCAATACCGCAACGCCCAGCGTAATGGCGGCGAAGGTGCGAAACAGCGTCGAAGGCACCCAGGTGGTATTCAGAAACGCGCTCCAAAACGACAGCGTTTCCACCCAGTCGCCCGGATTGATCTGCGCGGCCAAAATGCCGGTAATGATCACCATCGTGAACCAGGACATGATGCACAGCGCCAGACCGGTCCGCAAATGCAGCTTCTTCTTCTCTCCCTTCCAGCGGTCCCACGTGTAGAAATACGTTAACAGCAAAACGACTTCCGACACGAACACCAGCCATTCCGTAAACCAGGCCCAATGAAAAATACGCAGCAGCGAGCCGATCGCATTGGGCAGAATAACGGTCGTTGTAAACCAAATGCCTACTCCGGTCATCGCTCCCGCCGTCGTCGTAATGATCAGAATCCATTTGCTCAGCCATCTGGCGCACGCCTCGAGCCTTTCGTTTCCTCTTTTGAAAGCGGCATACTCCATGGAGACCATAAGAACGGACCCGCCGATGGCTACGGCATGGTTGATCATGACGTGCAGCACCGCCATCATGCCGATCAAGTTGCCGTTGCCGACCCAGCCGAAATCGATCGTCGGAAATTCCACCTTCCCGCACTCCCTTTCCGTAAAAAAATAATCCTTGCCGCAAGCGACAAGGATTATTTTATAGAAGTCGTTTTCGTTCAAAATGACTCGCCAGGGCTAATTTATTGATAAAAAAATGAACAAACACGTTATTTACTTTAAATAATAACGGGTATCTTCGATTTTCTCAGAATTTCTTGCAATCTTCGTACTTCTTGTCTCAACCTCGCGTTCTCTTCCTCCAGCCGGTGCGTAAGCCTGCATTTCTCGCCCGCTTCCGTCTGTTCTTGCTTGCGAAGCCGCTCGATTTTGTCGCGTAGCTCAGGATGGGTATACAGGAACGGCTTGGACACGCCGGCTTCGATCGATACCGTATTGAAATTAATCTTCAGCTTTTCCTTCCTCAACCGTTCAATGGCCGATTCGGCCTTGCGGTACGCCTCAACCGTCTTCTGCTCGCTGAATTTTTTAATCCCTTCGACATTTCTACGCTGCATAAGGCTGCCTCCCTGCGTTCTGTTCTTTTCACGAAACCTCGTCCTTATTATAACGAACGATAAAAGGCGAAAAATGACCCCTTTGAGTCAATTTTCCGCCTTTTTTATGAACAAAGTATGGATGCCCGGCTTCAGCGTCCTTTCATCATTTGGGCTTGATCATGAGGGTATCATAAATGCTCCTGCTCCGAACGACTGGTAACAGCTCCCATTCCTGCGACAAATCCTTTTCCAGCGGGTAATTGAAAATCGATTTCAGCCCGTTGCCGTAACGCACAATGATGCTCGTATCCGGAGGCACGGCCTGCCTCAAGTCCTCCAGCACTTCAAGCTTGTTTTTGACCAGCGACGCAACCATGACATGTGTAGCTTCTTTGACAAAAGGCAGCTCCTTCAGACCATGGCCCGAGAATTGCACCTTATCGTGCAAGCCTGAGGCTTCTGCCATCCTGCTTCCCAGATCGAGGGCTTCGGCATCGATATCCAGACACAGCACATCCGCCCTCGTCTCCTTCGCAACGGTCAGCGCCGTCAGCGGGAATGCGCCCGCACCGACGAACAGCACCTTCGACGTACGGCCGATCCGAAAATGCCGAAGCTCATCATAGACCGCATCCGACAAAGCGGATAAATACCGCCCCATATCCATCTGCCGCTCGAGCATACGGATGGACTGATATTTCTCCATGTCGCACAGCGCCTGGGCCGACGTCTCCCGCAGTCGCTCGCCATGCTGTCTTATTTCTTCCTGATCGCTCCATAAGAGCCACTGTCGTTCGTTCTCTTCGCAGACCATAAACCGGCAAAGATCCTCCAATTTGGTTTGAAGCAAGTCAAAGCAATCCGAGCATTGTCTGGAATAATCGGTTAATTGGCGGATCTCGTATTCAAGCAGCTGCAAGGAAAGCAAAAAAGCATACTTGTGCTTCAATAAGCTCCCTCCGTTTCTTGCTCCATTTCCAAGGAAACTGTGCGGCTTACTCAAATACGTATTTGGTTTTCTTGTCCCTTATGCTCGAATTCTGCACCATACGGCTTTTCCACGGTCAGCACGGTGCGCCCGTTCTCTCTGCGGAGAGCGATCTTCCAGCCCATCTTGGCCGCACGGTCTTTGATGATTTTCAAGCCGTAGCCGTTCTTCTTCGACAACGGATCGGAGGCGAAGCCCCGTCCGTCGTCCGCAACCATGCACGTCCAGCCGTCACCCGCTTCGGGGGCGTCCTTGCCCTCAATCCAGACATTCTCCGCCGCCGCATGCTTGAAGACATTGATTAAAGCCTCGCGTAGCGTAGCGTACAGCTCCACCTTTTCTTTCACGGTCATGCGCTCCTCGGACAGCTCCCATTCCAAGTGGACGGCAATGCCGGTATCCTTCCTGAAATCCGCGATCAGGTGCTGAACGGATTCCATCCACGGCTGCGCTTGCGGCACGGCCGGATACCGCAAGCCGTCGATGGCCTGGCGGACATAGTCGTTCACTTCGTGCACGGTTTTCCGCAGGCTTTGATACAGCTCCCCCATCGGAACCGCATGGCTTTGCTCCATCCGGTCCACGCGGACCGATAACAGAAACAACGATTGGGCGATGCCGTCATGAAGCTCGGAGGCCACTTTCTCCCGCTCCTCCAAAGCCGCCTTCGCGGCCCGTTCCTGCTGCAGCTGCTCCTGCAATTGCTCCATTAGCGCAAACAGCTTCCGAAGCAGCGTCATGGTGACGAGGTAAACGATCAGAGGCGCCAGCCAGTTGCCCAAATCCATCGAAATGTAAGGAAGCAAAAACGCATGCCGGGTATATTCCCATATCCCGATCGTCAGCGTAGGAATAATCAAAATTAAGCTTTTCAAATGTTTATACAATGCGAAAAATCCTCCCGGGGATGAACTCCGCGCATAACCACGCTCCTCTCATCTAAACACAATTAAGCACCTTGTGCCTATGACTCGCCGGGGCTATCTTTTCTTACGAAAAAACGTCCGCAAAAAAAATAATCCCTGCCGCCTTCGACAAGGATTGCGGTTCAAATGACTGCGCTGCCCGATCAACGCTTTTTCGCCAGGATCGTGAAGGATGCGGCCGCCGCGTGCGCGGTCATTCCGACGTCGGTTCCGACCGGAAAGCTTCCTGCACGCCACGCTTCCGGCGTGTAGGGCAGCGTCGCCGTGCCGAGACGTCCTTCGGACTCGAGGGACTCCAAGGTTTCGTCCGGCCTCAGATCGGACACGATCCGCTCAAGCCCGCTCGGAAGCACGGTGCTCCACGGCTTGCTGCCGCCTTCGTTTTCCACGAGACCGACAACCTCGAAGCCCTCCGACTCCAGCAGCAGCACAAGCTCCTTCGGCGTCATTAGGGCCAGCTCCCGCTCCACCCGGTATCGGGGCTGCTCCAAGCCCTGCACGAACGTTTCGTAGGTCGCGGTCAGCCGGTACGTTTGACGCCGCAGCGACGTTTCCCCTTCCACGTGCTTGTAAACGATTTTGTCCTTCGGCAGCACCTTGCGCTGCACCGTCTTCCAGCTTGCCTGGGCAGGCGGCAGTAGCAGCTCCACGGCAAGCAGCCCTTGGGGAACCAGATGCTTCCGGATGTTCCCAAGCACAGCCCGGTGCTCGCTCATCCGGGTCACATGCTGGATAATCCCCTCGGGGCATAGAACGTGCGTGAACGTCTCCGCAAGCTCCAGCTCCAGCATGTCCTGCTCCACCAGCTTCAGCGTTTCCGCACGATCCTTAAGCACGCGTGGACGCTTTGCTTCCGCGAGCTTCAGCATGTCCGGACTCCGGTCCACGCCGCATACCCGGATGCCGTGCTGCGCCAGCTCGACGGCGATTCGGCCGGTGCCGGCGCCCAGTTCAAGCACGTTGGGCGGCCCGGAGAACCCGGCGGCGGTGCCCACAATCCAATCGCGGGCAAAAACGATGCCGGCTTTCCCCGCAAACTGGTCGTACAGCTCCGCTTCCAGCCCCGCATACGGCGCATTGGCCCGCGGCTCGTGCCGCACGCCCTGAAGGCCGCACCGCGAGCAGACCGTTCCGGCCAAAGCCCCGATCGCCAGGCCCGCCGGCACGCCGTTGCGGCAATCGCCGAACCATTCGTCATAAATATAATGGCAAAATGAACATTCCGTTGTGGTCAACGCCGCTCCTCCTGACGCTTTTTAGTTAAACTTCCCGGGATAAAAGCCCTTCGCCATTTTTTCCAAAGCCGTCGTGTTCCGTACCCCCTCGAACACGTCGGAAAGCGGCATGATGACGAACCTGTTGCTCTTGATCGCGGTTACGTTCGCCAAGGCCGGAAGACTCTGCAGAAACTTAATCTTCTCCGCGGCCGACGGCTTGTCGTAGTCGAATATCAGAATGACCTCGGGATCGCGCTTGACGACTTCCTCCCAGCTGACCTTCGCCCAGCCCTTTTCGACATCGTCGAAAATATTTTTGCCGCCGGCAAGCCGGATCAGCTCAGTCGACAACGACTTGCCCGCCGTATAGGCCGTGTCCTGCCCGCTGTCAAAAGCAAACACCCGCAGCGGCTTCTCGGGCTGCCCCACCTTCGTTTGAATCTCCTTCACTTTCGCTTTCATCGACTCGATCAGCGCGTCGGCTTTGGCCTGCACGCCAAAGATCCGCCCGATATTCGCAATATCCTCATAGACGTCCTCCAGCGTGCCGAACGGCACATACGTCCCTTTGGCCACATAGGCCTCGATTCCTTTATCCTTTAAGGCTTCGACAGTACCAACGCCGTTTTCGGCGAAAGCGCTTTTGCGCCCGTAGACGAAATCCGGCTCCGCTCCGAGCAGCACTTCCAGCGAAGGATATTTCGCGGCCAACACCGGAATGGCGGCGTACTTCTCCTTTAAATCCGGGAGAATTTCGTCGTCCCTATACGCGGTACCGACCATCGACTTCTCCAGGCCAAGCGACAGCATAATTTCCGTCGTGTGCTGGTTTAAGCTGACGGCCCGCTTGGGTGCTTCCTTGAAGGTGAGCGTGCGGCCCATGTTTTCTATGGTCACGGGGCTGTAGGCCGTCTGGGGCGTTTTTCCGTTCTGCGGGTTGTCCCCGTTTGCCGCCGGGCTCTTGGGCGGAGTTTGACCGCAAGCGGCTGCTAAACCTAGCGAGAGGACGAGCAGCAGAGGTATAGCAAGCATAGAGATGCGTTTCATGAAATTAAAGCTCCTTTTGGCGATAAATGAAGTTGCAGCGATTCGGGAAAATACGTAATGTTGAGCTTTCGGGTCACCGGATGCACGGCCAGCTGCGCGTTCACGCCGAACACCTGGCGCAGCAGCCCCGCCGACATCACTTCCTCGGGCGTGCCCGAAGCGTGCACTTGGCCCGCATGCATCACAATGAGCCGGTCGCAGAAAAAACAGGCCATGTTCAAGTCGTGCAGCGCGGATAAGGCGGTAATCCCGAGCGTTTTGACCAAGTCCATCATTTGCAGCTGGTACCGGACGTCCAAGTGGTTCGTCGGCTCGTCCATGATCAAAAATTGCGACTGCTGCGCCAACGCCCGGGCGATCAGCACACGCTGCTTCTCTCCCCCGGACAGGCTGGAAAAGCCCCGCCGCGCATACGTTTCCATCCCCACGCGCTCCAGCGACTGGCTGACCAAGGCTTCGTCTTCCCGCGTATCTGCGGCAAACATCCGTTTGTGCGGATGGCGTCCCATAAGCACGATATCCCGTACCGTAAAATCAAACGCGGACGACGTCTCTTGACTGACGACGGCCATCCGCTGCGCGGTTTCCTTGTGGGTCAGCTCGGCCAGCGGCCGCCCGTCCAAGGAAATCCACCCCGCTTGGGGCTCCAGCACGCGGTATATATTTTTGAGCAGCGTCGATTTGCCGCTCCCGTTCGGACCGATAATGCCGACAAATTCACCGGGATGGATCCGCAGGTCCACTCCTTCAATGATAGGCACTCCCTTCACGCCATAGGAGAGCCCCTGAACTTCCACCTTCATCTTCTTGGTCCCCTCCCCTCTAGAACGAGTATGAGCTGCGGCGCAGCAGCCAAATGAAGAACGGTCCCCCGCACAGCGCCGTCACGATCCCGACCGGCAGCTCCTCCGGCGCGATGACGAGCCGGGCGAACACGTCGGCCCAGATCATGAACGATGCTCCCAGCAATACGCTGACCGGCAGAACACGACGGTGATCGGAGCCGACCATCAGCCGGACCAAATGCGGGATCATCAACCCGATAAACCCGATCGCCCCGCTCACGGCAACGATCACCCCGGTCAGCAGCGAGGTCAGAATAACGAGAACTTTACGGAAGCGGTCCATGTTCACCCCCAAGGTCACGGCCGTCTCTTCCCCCATGAGCAGCGCGTTCAGCGAACGGTATTGGAGCAGCAAATACAGCGTACCGGCGACGACAATACAGGACGGAAACGTCAAGTAGCTCCATTTGGCTCCGGTCAGGCTTCCCATCATCCAGAACATCGCCGAGCGGATGCCTTCTTCCTTGGGAGCCATTGTGACAATGAAGCTGGTCAAGGCCGACAGCATCATCGATACCGCAATACCGGCGAGCAGCAAGCGGGTATTCGACAGCGCGCCTCCTACGCGGGCCAGCATGTACACCAGCACAATAGCAATCAACGAGCCGATAAAAGCCGAAACGGATAAAGCGTACTGCCCGAA
>NZ_BILX01000004.1 GCF_004000785.1 Paenibacillus ehimensis NBRC 15659
CTAAATAACAGTAGTGTAGCATAGGGTTAAGCAATGAAGATGTTCAAAAACGGGGCTTCGGCCCCCAAATAATGCGGGAGGTAAGCGGTGGTATGGGGATGTGGAAAGATTTCTGGACAGGCACGTTTAGTTTAGAAGAAGTTGTCATTCTTAAAATGGCACTCGAAGAATCTATAAAAGAGTTTAAAAAAAAGCATTAAAGATATTTCTGAGTCGAAGGCCATGAATCTTACAATCGAAGATAAGGAAAGACTCATAGCCTCTTACACATCGAGAGTGGAAGAATACTCAGCTTTGAGTGAACGGATTGGAAAGGCAACAAAGTGAATAATTAAGGATTTGGGAACCGCCTGACGTGGCCCTAGCAGGCCGAAACCTACCGGTCATGCTGCCGGTTTGCCAATTTCTCACTTTTGAAGAAAAAAAGAAGGAAAAAAAACGGGAATAAGATGTGTTGCTTGGTTTTAGACATGCTATATTTATATCATCGAAGAATTGAGAAACGCCACGGAGCGCCGGAAACGGTATGTCGTGGCGTTTTCTTTTACCACAAATGTGAAAGGGTGCCGCGCAATGAATAAAGATGAATATGTACTCGTTGACTCTGCAGCACTGGTCGATTACATCTACGACCAAATGGTGGATGAAGAATTGGAGCTTAGGGAAGTAATTGAGCGCGTTCTTCAACTGGAGATGGAATATCTCGAAAGTATCGGGCTGGCCGTGAAGGTGGACGAAGCCGACACCGAAACGGATTGCATGTCATGCGGTTCATGTGATACACCTTATTGCCGTCCAGATTGACACGTAAGGGACGCTAGGACCTGATTTAATGGTACGGGTTGGTACGGTGTTTCTAACGTCTTTATACGGGCATTTTGTAGGCCTACCATCGCCAACTAGGGGTGGCATTATGGAGGTAAGGTACAATATCATCATTCATTTGCCGGAGACGGATGATAACCGGCTACAAGACATCATGAACAAACTAGATGAAAGCTATCCAGACAAAAAGGTCAATATAGCAACGATTACGAAACTGGCGCTGGCGAAATTGCTGGAGGCATACGAAACTGACCAAAAAGCGCTTATTAATGAATTCGGCAACTTTAAGGGGTGATCGAGATAAAGACAGCCGATCCATTCTATAAGTCGACACGCTGGAAACGAAAGCGAGAGAAGATACTGAGACGTGATGAATATATGTGCCAAGAGAGCAAAAGGTACGGTAAGACTGAACCGGCGACAACGGTGCATCATATCTATCCTTTGGAGCAATATCCGGAGCTGGCGCTGGTGGACTGGAATCTGCTTTCCCTTTGCGAGAAGCAGCACAATGCCATGCATGACCGGACGACAGGGGAATTGACGGAGCTAGGCAGGAAGTGGCAGGAGAAGGCAAGGGACAAGTTCGAGGAATGGAGGGAGCAGCATGGATGAAAAACAGGGAGAAGGCAATGATCATGGATAAGTGGGAGTTATTAAGAAGGTTCATCAAGCTTGAATTAGTTGAAGCACAAAATAACTACGAATCAACGATAGAAAGGCAGTTGGAACGAATTTTAAAACATATGACTTTATTGGAAGATCAGCGATTTGGAAAAGAAAGAATCACCATCGATCTGTGGAGAGAACAGGATCGAACCATTTTCCAGCAGGTACCCCCCCACCCTCAAGGCTGATTTTGGAGGGCCGTGGGGACCGGGCTGGGGCCCCTCTTCCAATAGTGCGAGGTCTGGAAAACTTTTTTCGGGAGGTGAGAGAGTTGGCGGCGAAAAAGAAATCGGGGATTAAACGCGAAACGATTGCACTCATGAAAACGCTCGGCGTATACAAGGAGCAGTATGATCCGATCATCGAAATTTACGCTGAGCTCCGGGAACAATATGCGGCACTCACGAAGCAGTTTGAGAATAGCGGATATGCTTTCGAAGTCGAGACAATGCAGGGGGGAGCAAAGAAAGCCCCGATCGTTGCGACGCTCGAATCCCTCCGAAAAGACATACTGGCGTACGCAGACCGGCTTTGCCTGAATCCGAAGATCATCGACGGAATCACTGTCGAGACGAAAAAGAAATCCGCGCTGGCTGCAGCGCTGAGTGCCATTGAAAAATGAATCCCCCAACCTCGATGTTGTGCTGGAGTACGCCAGAAGCATTGTCGAGGGCCGGAAGATCGCTGGGAAAGAATTGGTCCAAGCATGCCGACGATTCTTGAAGGATCTTGAGAACCCGGAATATGAGTTTCGGACCAAGGACCCGGAGTTTGTTGTCGGCATCATCGAGCGCACGTTCGTCCATGACAAGGGCGAAACGTTGGACGGCACGCCGCTGCGCGGGAAACCGTTCCTGCTCGAACCGTGGCAAAAATTCATCATCTACAACCTACTGGGCTTCTTCAAGGCCGGGACCAACGAACGCCGATACAAAGAGGCGTTTATTTTTATTCCCCGGAAAAACGGGAAAACCCGGCTTGTCGCCGCGCTGGCTTGGGCGCTCGCGTTACTAAGTCGCCGATCCGGTGCCACGATCTACATCACGGCGCACGCCTTGAAACAGTCCAAGCAGGCTTTCGAGTTCATCCTTTTCAATCTCAAGAGGATGGGCGAAGAAGAAAATTTCCGAATCCTGAACAACAACCAAGAACACAGCATCACCGGCGACCTGGGCGACGGATCGATATACATTGAGGCCCTTGCAGCTAACCCGGACCGGCAGGACTCGCTCAATTGCAACATCGCCATAGCGGACGAACTTCACGCCTACACACGTCCGAAGCAATACAACATCATCAAAGAGTCGATGAAGGCATACACCAATAAGCTCATGATCGGTATCACGACGGCCGGGGACGACATGAGCAGCTTCTGCTACCAGCGGCTGCAGTACTGCCAGAAGATTATGGACGGCACGAACCGGGATGAGGCCTATTTCATCTTCATCGCTAAGGCGGATCAGGACGAGCGCGGGAACGTGGATTATACCAGTGCAGAACAGCACGAAAAGGCGAATCCAAACTACGGCGTCACGATCCGGCCCGAAGACATCATGAACGACGCGCTGCAGGCGCAGAACGATCCACAACAGCGGAAGGACTTCCTTGCCAAGTCGCTCAATATCTACACGTCTGCGATGCTTGCGTACTTCGACATTCACGAGTTCCGGCTGAGCAACAAGAAGCATACATGGACGCTGGAGGAGCTGGCGCGGCTGCCGATCAACTGGTACGGCGGCGCGGACATGGCGAAGCTGCATGACTTGACGGCGGCGGCGCTCTATGGCGAATACGAGGATATCGCAATCGTCATCACGCACGCTTGGTTCCCGATCGTCGCGGCGACGGCCAAGGCGGAGGAAGACGGCATACCGCTCTTCGGCTGGATGGACGACGGTTGGCTGACGATGACCAACACGCCTATCACGAACCATGCGGAGGTTGTCAACTGGTTCGTGGCGATGAAGCGGAAAGGCTTCAAGATCCGGCAGATTGGCTTTGACAGGAAATTCTCAGCCGAGTTCTTCCGCGACGCCAAGAAGGCGGGCTTCAAGCTAGTAGACGAGCCGCAGTACTTTTGGAGGAAAAGCCAAGGCTTCCGCAGGATCGAACAAAAAGTGAAGTCTGGGAAGTTGTACTATTTGAACAGTGAGGCATACGAATACTGTGTTCAAAACGTCCATGCAATTGAAAAAACCGATGACATGATCCAATACGAAAAGGTCGATGAGAAAAAGCGCATCGACCTTTTTGATGCGTCCGTGTTTGCCTGCGTCCGGTATATCGAGGATACAGACAAAGGGAAAGCCAAGGATGATTGGCTCAAAGGAGGTGACACGACAGAGTGAGCAAAAAACGGAGACAAACACGGTCCGATCCGACGCCAATCGGGATTTTTATGGCGGGAGGCGATCCATCCATCTTGGTCCCGGAAGGATATGTACGACTTTCAGACAATCCCGAGGTGCGCATGGCCATCGATCGTATTGCGGACTTGGTCAGCAGCATGACGATTCACCTGATGCGTAACACTGACGAGGGCGACATCCGGGTGCGAAATGAGTTGTCGCGAAAGATCGACATCAATCCGTACAGCTTGATGAGCCGCAAAGAATGGATGTATTACATCGTCCACACGATGCTGCTCGAAGGCGACGGTAACAGTGTCGTCTATCCGACGACCCGCGACGGGCTGATTGACGAACTGATTCCGGTTCCGCCAAGTAGGGTGACATTCCCCACTCTACCTGAAAACGACCTTGGCCTGACAACGCGCTATCAAGTATCGATCCAAGGGCGTCTGTACAATCATGATGAGATCTTACATTTCCGAATCAACCCGGACCCGGACCGGCCTTGGATTGGCCGAGGGTATCGCCTGATTCTCAAGGACGTGGTCGGCAATCTCAAACAGGCCGCAACAACCAAGAAGGCGTTTATGGGCGATAAATGGCGGCCGTCCATCATCGTAAGTGTCGACGCGGATACGTCGGAGTTTCGGGACCAAGCAGCACGCGACAAACTGATCGAGCAATACCTTGGCGACGGCAAAAGCGGAAAACCGTGGATCATCCCGGAAGCGATAATCAAGATTGACCAGATACGGCCGCTCAGCCTGCAGGACATAGCCATACACGAATCGGTTCAAATCGACAAAAGGACGGTCGCCGCTATGCTTGGCGTTCCGGCCTTTTTTGTTGGCGTCGGAAATTTCGATAAGGAAGAGTACAACGCGTTCATTCAAACGCGGATCGGCCCGCTAGCTCTTGGTATAGCGCAGGAGTTGACGCGGAAATTGCTGTTCGCTCCGGACTTGTTCTTCCGGTTTAATGCGCGGTCGCTTTATTCGTACAGTTTGATAGATCTGGTGACGGCTGGAACGTCGCTTGTCGATCGGAACACGCTCCGTCGCAACGAGCTGCGCGACTGGATCGGCATGAGCCCAGACCCGGAGATGCATGAGTTGATCGTACTGGAAAACTATGTTCCTGCGGGTCAACTTGGCGATCAGAAAAAATTAAACCAAGGGGGAGGTGATGGCAATGGATAGGGAAATACGCCAGACTCGCAGCTTGCGGACAAAGTTAGAGACGCGCGCGGCCGATGGCGACGACATGGTCATCGAGGGTTACTTCGCCGTTTTCAACCGGCAAACGGAACTATGGCCGGGAGCCTTCGAGGAAATCGCGCCAGAAGCATTCGAGCGGACGCTCGGCAACGATATCCGGGCTCTCGCGAATCATGAAACGATGTTCGTCCTCGGCAGGAACAAGGCGGGAACGCTGGAGTTGAAAACGGACAGTCACGGCCTTTGGGGCCGGATCAAGATCAACCCAGACGACGTAGATGCCATGAACCTGTACGCGCGGGTGAAACGCGGCGATGTGGACCAATGCAGCTTCGGCTTCAACATCGTTCGAGAAGAAACGGACTGGCGCGACGATGGTACCGTGAAGTGGACGATTCGCGAGATCGACCTACATGAGGTCAGCGTCGTCACGTTCCCGGCGTATGCCGACACTGGCGTTCAGGCCCGGAAGGCCGAGGTTGCACAACACCGCGAGCGGCAACTGGAGCAGCGAAAACACAACTTGAAAGCGAGGTTAAAAGGAAATGGCTCTTAAACAATTGATGCTGGGGAAGAAAATCGAACAGCGGAAGGCGGTGCTTGCCGAACTACTGGAGCAGGAGAACGGACTGAACACCCGTTCGGCCGAACTGGAGGCTGCCGTCGAGGAGGCGAAGACCGACGAGGAAATCGCCGCCGTTGAAGAAGAAGTAACGGCACTCGAAGCTCAGAAGGCCGAGCTGGACGAAAAGAAGTCCAAGCTTGAGGGCGAGATTGCCGAACTTGAAGGCGAGCTTGAGCAACTCAATGCGAATGACCCTAGAGATCAGCAACGCTCTGCAAATACTCAAAGAAGAGGTGGGAACGAAATGACGAAAGAATACCACATCGCACAAGTCCGCAAAATGCTTGAAACTGGGGAATATTATCACCTTCCAGAGGTCCGCGATTTCTACGAGAAATTCAAGAATCTGCGCGTTGTTACCGGCGGAGAGCTCACGATTCCTAATATCGTCATTAATCGGATCATGGATATCGTCGGCGACTACACGACGCTGTATCCGCTGGTCGATAAAATCCGCGTGAGTGGTACCGCTCGTATTTTGATTGATACCGATACTGCTCCGGCGACATGGATGGAAATGAAATCGTCGCTTCCAACGGGCGACGTCGGAACGATTACAAATGTCGACTTCGACGGATTTAAAGTTGGCAAGGTGACGTTCGTCGATAATTACCTGTTGCAGGACAGCATCATCAATCTTGACGATTATGTCGTTCGCAAGATCGCTCGCGCTATTGCCAAGGCGCTGGATCTGGCAATTTTGAAAGGCGAAGGGTCGGCGAATAAGCAACCTACCGGCATCATCCCGGCCATCCCAGCTGGGAACAAGGTAACCGTCGAAGCTGATGCAAAACTGTTGGTTAACCTTCTCAAACAGGTATCGTTGGTTGATACGGGCGATGATAGTGTGGGGGAAATCGTTGCTGTGATGAAACGGCAAACGTATTACAATCGCCTGCTGGAGTATTCGATCAACGTCAATAGCGAAGGTAATGTAGTCGGGAAATTGCCGAATCTGCAACAACCAGATCTTTGTGGTTTGCGTGTCAAGTTTAACCAAAACATGCCGCTAGACGAAGTTATTTTCGGCGAATTTGAACAGTATACACTCGTTGAGCGCGAAGATATCAGCATTGATCGGTCCGAACACGTCAAATTCGTCGAGGACCAAATGGCATTCCGTGGCAAGGGGCGGTTCGACGGCAAGCCAGTGCGCCCAGAAGCGTTCGCCCTTGTCACGATCACAGAGCCGACAAACCCCTAATGGCTTTCAGCAGCCCCGAGACACAGCCCGATCTTGACGCCATGACGAAGGCCGAGCTCTTGAAATTCGCCGAGGACCATGGCGTCACAGGGGTGTCGTCTACCATGCTGAAAGCAGACATCATTTCGACCATCAAGGGGGCGATGGGATGGACGTAGCTTTGATCGTATCTATCGTGAAAGAACGTCTTGGTATCCGCATGGCGATCCGTGACGGATACTTGACCTATATTGTCAATGGGGTTGTTCGAGAGCTTGAAGACGAAAAAGGGATCGTCCTGCAGCCTGACAATGCCAACCATCTCATGTTTTGTGTGGACTTGGCCACATGGCGGTATCAAAGCCGGGACAGCACCGGCGCGATGCCGCGACACCTGCAGTATCGCCTCCATAACCTGATCATCCATTCAGGAACGGGCGGTGCTACACCATGACCTACGACTATGAGGTTACGCTGATCGGGCAGACGTTCGAAGAGGACGAGATCGGCAACCAGATTCCGGTCGAGACAAAGATGGCAATCTTGTGCGACAAGAAGTCAGCCAGCCGGAGCGAGTTCTACAATGCGGCTGCTGCTGGCTTGCGGCCGGAATTCGTGCTGGTCGTCCATGCATACGAATACAGCGGCGAACAGGTAGTCGAATTCGAGGGGAGCCGTTACCGCGTCATTCGCACGTATGCGACCGGCTTTGAGGAACTGGAACTTACCTGCGAGAGGGTGATCGGAAATGGCTGACATATCGGTTGACCAGCTGGCCGACGCGATCACAAAAGCTGTCCGGGAGTATACGGAGGACGTAAGCGAAGCGATCGACCGCAAAGTCGACGAGGTTGCGGAGAACATACGGGCGACCACAACGGCAGAAGCGCCGAAGAGGTCGGGGAAATACGCGAAAGGCTTCAAGGTCACGAAGCAGGGCAACCGCCGGTATGTGTGGAACAAGAAGGACCACCGTCGGGTGCATCTACTTGAATTCGGACATGCCAAGCTCGGCGGCGGGCGTGTTCAGGCGTATCCTCATTTGCGGCCAGCCTATGACAAGCACGTCGGCGAACTGGAGGACGGCGTTAAGCGGATTATACGCAACGGAGGCGGGACATGACGCAAGCGGAATTATACCAATCCTTGAAGTTGCTCGGCATGCCTGTAGCGTACGGCGGCTTTGAAGAACCGGCTCCGACGCCGCCGTTCATCACATACCAATTCGCGTATTCAAGCGACATAGTGGCAGATAATCAGAACTATATGGAGATCGGCAATTTTCAGGTCGAGCTATACACGACCAAGAAGGAGCCGGCTATCGAGAAGCGAGTGCAAGACAAGCTTAAGGAGCTGCGTCTGCCATATTCCAAAGTGGAAGCATGGCTAGATGAAGAGGGTATCCGGCAAATCATTTACGAAATCCAACTCATAGGAGGGTGACAGCATGTCTCAAAACAAGGTAACATTCGGCCTTGAGAAGGTTCATGTCGCATTTGTGGACCCCTCGGCCACGACTCAACCGGCATGGAAGACGCCGACCCCGATTCCAGGAGCTGTGCGCTGGACGCCGTCGACGGTTGGCGAAGAAACCGCGTTCTACGCGGACAACACAAAATATTTCGTGGCGACCGCCAACAACGGGTATACTGCCGAGCTTGAGATGGCACTTGTACCGGATGCGGTCTTGGCCGAAATGCTCGGGTGGGAGATCGACAGCAACGGTATGTTGGTCGAAATTGCGGATGCGATGCCGAAAAAATTTGCCTTACTCGGGCAGATTCAAGGCGACAAGAAGAACCGCCGATTCGTATACTACGACTGCCAAGCGTCCCGCCCGGCGAAGGAGAGGAAAACGAAAGCGGAGAACCTTGAGGTGACCACGGACGTCCTGAATACGACTATTTCCCCGATTGAGATCGGCGGTAAGATGATCGTTAAGGGTGATTTGGAACTAAGCGACACAAATGCGACAGCATATAACAGCTTTTTCAATGCTGTCTACATGCCAACATTTGGTGGAGGGAGCGGAACCTAATGCGCGAATTGAATATTGGTGAAAAAACGGTCAGAGTCAGGGCGACCCCTCTGGCTCTTCTTTTTTACAAGCAGGAATTCAAGTCGGACCTTATTGGCGATCTGCTGAAGCTGGATAAAGTCCGGCGTGATCCTAGTCAATTGGATTCCGTATCGTTCTTGCAGCTCATTTGGGCAATGGCGAAAGCAGATGCTTACGGAAAGTCTTTTCCTTCGTTTGTGGAGTGGATTGCTTCGCTGGATTCTTTCGACCTTTCGGATCAAGATGTCCTTGCTGCGGCCATGGAGGAGGCAACATCGGGCTTTTTTCGTTCCGGAGTCAAGTCCGGAGCAGCCAAGCGACGATGAAGTAAGTGATCAAATTGAGATCGACCTTCTCGCTATCGGCAAAAAGGTTGGTCTAAGTTTCGGTGAAATGAATGAGCTTCGCGTCAGGGATTTGCTTGCACTTGCAAAGGCGTATGCTGGCAATCGAGACAAGGGACCGAGAGAGGCCACGCAAGCGGACATAGACGCATTTTACGGAGGATAGGGGGCGGGACCATGGCCGAAACAATCAAAGGGATTAACGTCGTCATCGGATCGGACACGACCGGGCTATCCGCTGCCCTATCCGATGTGAACAAAAAGAGCAAGGACATTCAATCCGAGCTGAAACAAGTGGAGCAACTGCTCAGACTGGACCCGACAAACACCGAACTGGTTGCGCAGAAGCAAAAACTTCTGAGCGATGCGGTCTCGAATACAAGTGAAAAACTGGACCGCCTGAAAGCAGCGCAACAACAGGTGGCCGATCAATTTGCAAGAGGCGAGATATCCGAAGGGCAGTACCGGGCGTTTCAACGTGAGATTGCCAAAACAACGCAAGAGTTGCAGTCTTTAGAGAATCGTCTGAAAGCGGCCGGACCCGAGTTGAAGTCATTCGGAGACAAAGCTGGTGAAGTGGGGACCAAGCTGAAAGAAAGCTCCGAAAAATTCAGTGGTATCGGGGAAAAATTGTCTCTTGGCTTGACGGCCCCCATAGCCGGAATTGGAATTGCAGCAGGGAAAACGGCCGCTGATGTTGACGCTGCCGCAGGCAAGATGCAGGCCCGTCTTGGACTGACGGCAGAAAAAGCCGCAGAGCTCTCACAAGCTGGCTTGAATATTTGGAAGAACGGCTTCGGGGAATCGCTGGAGGAAGTCAACCACGCGCTAGCGACGACCGGCCAGAATATTCAGGGGTTGGACAACGCTTCGCTATCCCAGTTGACCCAAAGCGCACTCACGCTGCAGCAAGTATTTGACGCTGACGTAAACGAGACAACGCGGACGGCCTCCGTCCTGATGAAAAACTTCGGCGTTGATGGTCAGTCCGCCATGGACCTGATCACGTTGGGATTCCAGAAAGGCGGGGATTTCTCAGGGGAGTTGCTGGATACCCTTAGGGAATACGCGCCACAATTCAAGGCATTGGGGATATCGGCTGACGATGCGCTTGGGATTCTGATCAAGGGAACCGAGTCCGGCGCATTCAACCTCGACAAGGTCGGGGATGCCCTGAAAGAGTTCAACATCCGAATCAAAGACGGCAGCGACAGCACGTCTGAGGCGCTCTCAATGCTTTTTGCCCCGGATAACATCGAAGAGTTTACCCAAGCCCTCATGACCGGATCCAAGAATTCTGCGGAATACATGGAACTACTGCAGAGAGTATCCTCTGAGACTGCAGCTCAATTGGTGGCGGACTTGCAAAGCGGAGGTAAAAAGTCGGAAGATGCCTACCTGGCGCTGCAAAGCATCATGGGGGATGGGACCAAGATCCTGACCGGCCTGTCCAACGGCTCAATAAAAGGGCGGGACGCACTCGTCAGCGTGATCCAGAAACTGCGAGAGATTGAAGACCCGATTCAGCAAAACACGATCGGCGTGGCCCTTTTTGGGACGCAGTGGGAAGACCTCGAAAAAGATGTCGTTCTTGCTCTGGACGGCGGGATCGGCGCGCTTGGGGAATTTCAGGGAGCGACTGAAAAAGCCGGACAGGCCGCCCGGGATAACTTTGGCACCGAGCTTGCAAAATTCTGGCGGGACCTGCAAGCTGACCTCGTTCCCCTCGGGAAATCGATGCTTGATATGGCCCAAATCATTCTCCCACCCCTGATTGCGGCCATTCAGCAGCTGGCAAACTGGTTTTCCGGCCTGTCACCGGCAGCGCAAAGCGTTGTGGCTGTGATTGCCAGCATAGCTGCGGCGATAGGCCCCGCATTGGTCATTATCGGCCAACTCGTCAGCGCGGTCGGATCGATCATGAGTGCATTTTCTGCTGCATCTGGTGCTATAGCGGCGGCGGGCGGTGTCATGGCTGCACTGACTGGTCCAATCGGCATTGCAATCGCCGCTATTGGGGCCTTGGCTGCAGGAGCATATCTCGTCATCAAGAATTGGGACACGATCAAAGAGTTTTTCACTGGTCTTTGGGACTGGATCGACAATTTTTTCGGCGGATGGGGCGCAGAAGTCACGGCTGCCTTGTTCCCTTTTCTGGGTATACCACTCGTTATCGCGAAACATTGGGATGCGATCAAAGAAGGGTTATCCGTTCTTTGGGACTGGATCAAAGATTTCTTTTCCAAATGGGGAGACTTGCTCATTCCTTTACTTGCTCCATTTCTAGCCATCCCGTTAATGGTCGTCAGGCATTGGGAAGATATCAAAGTTGGCCTTGAAGCGGTCTGGAAATGGATCAAGGATACCGGTGTCGAGTGGTTCAATCGCACAAAAGAAGGTTTCGTGCAGATTTGGGACGGCATCAAGACATATTTCAGCGGCGTATGGGATCTGATCAAGAACATATTCGGCGGCGCAATCCTGCTGATTGTTGACCTCGTTACTGGCGATTTTGAAAAGTTAAAGTCCGATTCTGAGGCAATTTGGAACAACCTCAAGGCTGCTCTTGGGCAAATATGGGAAGGCATCAAGAAGGTATTTTCAGGGGCGCTCAGCGTGATTGAGGGGCATGTCACGACCGCTTGGAACGCCATGAAGACGGTATCTACCACGATCTGGGATGCAATCGTTGGGGGAATAGAAAAAGCGATTGAATGGATCAAGAATTTACCTTCCACCATGGTCCAGTTCGGGAAAGACATGATTCAAGGACTGATAGACGGAATCAAAAATATGACGGGCAAAGTCGGAGATGCAATCAGGGGTATCGCGGATCAGATCACCAGCGGAATCCGCAAAGCATTGGACATCCATTCTCCGTCGCGAGTGATGGAAACTCTGGGCGAGTACACCGGAGAGGGTTTTGCGATAGGAATAGGCAATACGGTGTCTGACGTACGACAACGAGCTTCCGATATGGCTGCCGCCGCCTCTGGGGTATTGGCTGGTGTATCGGCCCCGTCAGTGCAAGCCGCTGGCGCATCCACAGCGGGCGGAGGAGGAAGCATTATCAACTTCGAAGGAATGTTTGCAGGGGCTAATATCAACATTCGGAGCGATGACGATATCAGGAAGATGATGCGCGAAATTTGGAGCTTGGCCGGTCAAGCACAGCGCGGGATGGGAGGTGCGACGGTATGACGTCCATGGTCTGGCTTGGCAGCAAGTCGAACGATGATTTAGGGTTTGTCGTGAAAGGCACGTCCAAGCGTCCGGCGCTACCGGGTACCGTGGACCGCACCGTCACCATCCCCGGGCGACATGGAGCTTGGGATTACGGGGCTGATCTTAGTCCGCGTCAATTTGTGCTTGAGTGTGCATTTTTGACTCGCGATGCGTTCGTGCTCCAGCAGAAGGTGGTCGCTCTGGCAGCGCATCTGGTCGATAGCTACGGTCGGCCGCGTGACATGGAGCTACGCTTTCGGGAACGTCCTGATCAGTATTTTATTGCCCGTTTTGTCGGCTCGTTCGACATTGATCGTATCATCGGTACCGGCGTATTCTCGCTTCCCTTCACTGCCTATGATCCGTTTGCATACGGACCCGAAAAGATATACGAAACAACCATTACGACATCGCCGTTTTCGTTTGAAATCGATTCAGGCGGGAATGTTCGGACGCAGCCGGTCATTGTTCTTACAAATGTGGGGACGTCCACGATTAGGACTTTCAAAATTGTCAATGAATACTTGGTTGAATAGGAGGAGGGGCCAACTTGAACGTAAGCGATTATTTAGCCTCAAGGTTGCTTAATGGAGTCTTCCGCAACACAGCCTATACTTTCCCGGACACGGTCTATATCGCCCTGTACACGTCGGACCCGATGGCTGCAGATACGGGGCAGGAAGTGAGCGGCGGGGCTTACGTACGGAAAACTGTTACTTTTACGGCGTCGGCGCTTGAAAACGGAAAGCAAACCATCAAAAACTCGGCCGACATTGAGTTTCCGGTTGCTACGGCCGATTGGGGGACCGTCACACACATTGGGATACGAGACGCCGCCACGGGCGGGAATCTGCTGTACTTCGGCGCGCTGACCGCTCCACGGACGATCCTCTCCGGCGACCGGTTCAAACTGCTTACAAATAGCCTCGTGCTGACGCTGCGATAGGAGGGAGAGGACGATGCCACAACAAACGATGTACCCTGCAGCGGTCAATAGCCTTCAAACCGAGCTGGCCGCCGCTGTCGATGCTACACAGACGACTATCGCGGTCGCTGACGCCTCTCTGTTGCCGGCCGCGCCGAACCTCGCGGTGATCGGCAGCGATGAGACGGCAGAAACGATTCTGTATACGGGGAAGAGCGGGAACAGCCTGACGGGGATCACACGAGGATTCCAAGGCACTGCAAAGGGATGGAGCGCTGGCATAAAGGTTGCGAGGTACTTCACGGCCTATGACCACGATACATTTCGCGGGAATATACAGGACCTTGGGGCGCGTATGGATGCCACTGAATCCGCACTTCCGCTGCGCTCTATTTCACGACAAGCGATTATCAACGGCGGATTCGACGTGGCACAACGCGGGGTATCCGTCACGCAAAATGGGGGCAGTTTCGGTCCTGAAAACGCTTATGGGTATGGATTGGATAGATGGATAGGTCAGGTTTACGCGGGGGTTGGCGGCACAGGGACAGCTAGCTTTACCATGTCGCAGCAACAATTTGCGGCAGGACAAACCGCGGTACCGGGAAATCCCAAATATTTCGGAAGGCTGAGTGTAGTGGCGTTAGGCAATAAGGGCACGTCGTCCGGATTCATTAGATTTTCCCAATTTATTGAGTCCGTGTATACTTTCGCCGGGCAAAAATGTACGGCGAGCTTTTGGGCGAAATCAAGCAGCGCCCGGCAAATCGCTGTCTCTTTACATCAGTACTACGGCGATGGCGGAAGCGCGTCGCCGGCAGTATCTTGTCCCGGAGGTAGAACGATCAACCTGACGACATCGTGGCAGTTTTTTACGATTACCTTCGACGTTCCATCTATTGCTGGAAAAACTCTAGGCACTAATAAGAATGACTACTTAGGGCTTTATTTCATTCCTTACAAACAGGATGACAGCGTCGTCTCCATACCTTCCGGTGAGGTCGGCACATTCGCTACTGGTGATTTTGACTTCGCCCAAGTCCAGCTTTGCGCCGGTGACGTTGCCCTTCCGTTTCAGCCACGGAGTTTTGCGGAGGAGTTAGCGCTGTGTCAGCGGTATTTCGAAAAGAGCTACAACTATGATGTGCTCCCGGGTTCAGCAGTTCCTGAGGGATCTATACACCTTCTCGCAAGCGATAATGCTAATACAAAGTTTGTTATACCAACCGTTGGGTTCAGCGTAAAAAAACGGATTACACCGACAATAACCATTTATGATACCGCTGGAAACATTGGGAAAATAACAACAAGGGATGTTTCGGATAACCCAACACATAACGTAACACCAAGTATTGGGGCTACCAATGTTGGGACATCCGCTTTTAAAGTCAAACACCAGGGCGCGGTTGCGGGTATTTCATTCCAATGGACTGCGGACAGCGAGCTCTAAGGAGGAAAACCATGGACGGATACAAACATTACGTACGGACCGACGCGGCCGGGGTTGTCGTTCACGGCTTTTCGTCCGCGTTCGAATCGCCGGAGCCGACGGATATTTGCATCGACGAAAACGCGGGACGGCATTTTACGCTTCAACTCCGAAACGAGCGCGGCCAACTGAGATACAAGATGCAAAAAGGGAAATTGGTCGAGCGAACGCAAGCCGAACTAGACGCGGAGTGGAATACCCGCCCGGCGGAACCTCCTTCGGCGCTTGAACTGCTCGGCCGTCAATTGGTCGCTTTGGAGTTGCGCCAACTTGAGGGGAGGCAGTAGCCATGACTGATTTCGAGAGAATCAGGCTGTACTACGAATTGAAGTGGGCGACGAAGGAGCAACTGCAAAAATATGTTCAATTCAATGTGATCACACCGGAGGAATACAAAGTGATCACCGGAGAAGCCTATGTTCAATAGAACGCCTTTCAACAGAACGCCGTTCAATCGGCCATTCTCGGTAGACATCTTTGGCAGCATCATCATGAACGGTGTCGGCGGCCTTGAAGCGACGGGGAATATCGAGGTGTACGCGCAGATCGGCCTATCCGGCGTCGGGACCCTTGAAGCCAATGCCATTCGGGAGCTTTTCTTTTCAGCGGCGTTGGAGGGCGTAGGCACGCTTTCTGCTGACGCGATCCGGGAACGTATTACCGCTGCCATCATGAACGGCGTCGGCACGCTGACCGCGCTCGGCAGCCGCTATCATGTCGATTACGTCCAGTTCTCCGGTGAGTTCCGGCCCGGGGATCGGATCATCATCGACTCGAAAAAGCTGAAAATGACGCTCAACGGCGCCAACGCTCTGCACATGATGCAGGGCGATTTTTTTGACCTGAATCTTGGTGAGAACGACCTGACGTATACCGATTCGGAAACAGGCAGATCGGTCCTGATCCGGATCACCTATCGAGACAAATTTGTATAGGAGGACCGCATGCCAAAAGCAGCTGTAACGATATATGACACGAATATGCGCCGCGTGGCGCTGCTGGAGAACGCCTTTTCGATTGGATACGAGATGCCGCTCAATGCCTTGTGGACCGCATCCTTCACCCTGCCAGCGAACGACGAAAAGAATACCGAATGCAGGCCGCTGTACTTCGTTGAAATCTTCGAGGATGATATCAGGATCGATCTTTTCAGGATCACGCCGAACACGGCCCGGCGCAGCAACGACGGCCAGACGATCACGTACCAATGCGAGCACGTGCTTGCTACGCTGCTTGATGACGTGATGTTCCAATACCATACCGTCGGGAACCTGGGCGTATACACGGCCGACGTGCTGCGCTACATCCTGCAGCGCCAATCGACGCAGCGCTGGCAGCTCGGGACGGTCGCTTTCGCAAGGCAGTTTGAATACAACTGGGAAAATGAAAACCTGCTCGGCGCGCTTTTCTCAGTGCCGAAGCCGTTCGTGGAGACGTATCAATGGACATGGGACACGACGGTTTATCCTTGGCGGTTGAACCTTATTGCCCCGTCAGACCAGATTGAGGCTCGCATCCGATACGGCGTGAATCTGAAAGGGATCGAGAAGACGGTGGACCCGACGAACCTATGCACACGGCTGTACGGACTCGGGTACGGTGAGGGCGTTAATCAGCTTACGTTCGCGGAATTGAACGCTGGGAAGCCGTATATCGACGCGGATACGCAGGCCCAGTATGGCGTGATTTCCCGGATCTTCGTAGACCGCCGATTCGAGTTCCCGGACACGCTACTTGCGCGCTGCCAAGCGCTGCTCAACGAAATGAAGACGCCACGGACCACATACCGGGTTCAAGCGGCGGAGTTGTACAGGTTGACGAAAGATCCGATTGACCGGTTTCGAACGGGATCTATGATCCGAATTCAAGACGCTGAGCTGGGCGTCGACGTCACGGCCCGAGTTGTGAACGTGCGAAAAGGGGACCTGTACGGAGCGCCGGGAGACGTTGAAATAGAAATTGCCAACCGCTCGCAGGATATATCGAAAACCATCGCGGACTTGGCAAACCGGCAGCGAATCAATGAGGTGTACGCTCAGGGTGCGACGAACCTTGATTCGCACGACTTCGCGGACAACTGCGATCCACAGCATCCGGCAATCATGCGGTTCTATGTGCCGGAAGAAACCGCAAGGATTAACAAGGTAAGGCTCTCCTATCAAGTTGAGCCGTTCCGGGGATATTCAAAAGGAAACGCTGCAGGCGGTGCAACGACTCGGACTACAAGCAGTGGCGGCGGCGGGGTACAAACGTCATCTGCGGGAGGTGGCACGACGACGACCACGACTTCTGGTGGAGGGAGTACGCCGACAACATCGACCCAACCAATGCAAACGCCGACAACTACAGTAGATAGTCAAAAAATTGTATCGTCTAACCAAGGAATGTGGGGGATCGGCCAAACGTTGGTTCCTTCTGCTCTGAGTGTTGAGGGTAGACATAATCACGGTTTTAACAATGGGGATGTTTTTGTTCTTGCGGATGGAACATACAGAGTCTTCGTGGAATCTGGAGAGCATGCGCATAACATTGTTTCAACACATGATCATACTGTAACAGTACCTGCGCATAGCCATAATGTGACGATACCAGCACATAACCATACTGTAACGATACAGAGCCACAGTCATGATGTGACGATTCCAAGTCACACACACGATGTAACTATACCGGATCATAGCCACCAAGTCGATATACCGAACCATACTCATGAAATAGTACATGGTATTTTCGAAGGTCCCACCCCATCGGCACTAATGGTTCAAGTCGACGGCAACGCTATCCATGGCTTAGGGACGGGCGCAGCGGATGTGGATATCATCCCCTTTCTTGCAAAAGATGAGGGCGGTAAAGTTCGTCGTGGATGGCACGAAATAAAAATCACGCCCAATAATCTCGGGCGTGTCGTGGCTACTGTAGTAGCCCAATTATTTGTACAGTCTCGCGGTGGCGGGGATTATTGAGCGGGAATAAAACCAAGCTTTACAGCGTCCGAGTATCTGAGATAAGCCCTGCCGCTTGTAATCTTTAGCTCTACATCGCTATCGGTGTCACTTTTCAGATAAATAGTGGCAGAAGAATCTTCTACTGTGATGGCTTTTAAAGGGAATGTCAGAGTAGCGTTACCGTTAGTGATAGTTCCTTTTTCTCCATAAGTAGCTTTTACTCCATATTTTTCAGTAAGTTCTTTGATTTCTATCCATTCGTCAGCTTTTGGCGCAGTAGTATTCATATTTTCACCATCCTTTGGTTCTGATACAGCAGGTTGGGGTTCAGTTGTTTTTGTCGGCTCGCCGGTCAGACTGATTTCCCGGGTTGCTTCGTCATACTTAAGCTCGTAACCAAGCAGCCCAGCGACCTCACGGACCGGAAGATAGGACGTGCCATCCACGACAAGCGGGGTAGTTTGGAGTTGCCGTTCTTGGCCGTTCACCTTGAAGACGAATTTTGCGAAGGTAGCTTGGACAGTCTCGTTTGTTGCGGCCAGCGCCGTAGCAGCCGATCCGAGCAGCATGCCTAATGTAAGACCGATCACGAGTTTTTTCATGCTCTATCAATCCTCCTTTATTGGAATTATACACCAATCTACGGAGGTAGGGATAGATTAGTTTCGAAGTCCCGTTCTCTGCGGGACTAATTTTATTTTGTGAAGGAGGATTTTTTTTCGATGGCTCGATACGGAACAGGAAACCCGGGATATGTTGGCGCGAGTAGCGGACCGTCCATGTCACGCCCTCGTGGAAACCGCTTTGCGCTTCTTGGCGACTCAATCACGGCGCAGCATGGTGATGCGATCAGACGCAATGCAAAGGGATACTTCCATTGGGCTGCGGCGTACCTGAACCAACAAATTCGATACGCCGTACATTTTGCGACCGGAGGGTATACGACCGAACAGATCAACACGGTACATCTTCCGGCGCTGCTGGCCGTCAAAGATAAATGGGACTATTGTGCGGTGTTGGCCGGTACGAACGATGTCGGCAACGCCGTCCCGGTTCCGACGATTATCCGCAACCTTTCGAAGACTTACAAAACGATCATAGCGGCCGGACGGGTGCCGGTTGCGTGTACGTTGCCACCTCGGAACGGAGCCAGCGCATTCCAGCAAGGGAACATCATGAACACGAACACAGGCATAAAAATGCTTGCTGCAAAGCTCGGTATTCCGCTTGTTGATTTCCATGCGGCGCTGGTGAACCCCACGACGGCGGACTATACTGCCGGGTACAACGCGGACCAAATTCACCCAAATTCGTTAGGGGCGCGAGTCATGGGGAAAATGTTTGCGGATACCATGACAGGCATCGGCGCTACGGCTCCGTGGAGGGCTCCTCTTTCTGTAGCCGCGAACGATCCAGCAAACTTCCTGTCGAATCCTTTATTCACGCTGGATTCAAATTCAGACGGCGTGCCGGATCGTTGGACGGTTCATGCAGCTTCTGGCGCTACATTTTCCCTGGAAGACCCGGCAGGAGGCGAGCCGGTCGCCGGAAAATGGTTCAAATGCACCCGGGCGACGGACTCGGGCGCGACGACAACCTATCGTGTGGCTACGTTGGCAGGCGTCCAGCCGGGCGACAGGGTTGCGGCTTCCTTCAAGTTCAAGGCCACATTGGAAGGTTCTCCAGCCGGGAAGTTTGGGCTGATGATTTTCAAAGATAAGGATGTCAACACGCCGCTGCTCGGCCTCCTCCATGATTGGGACCGCGATACGCAGCTTTGTACCATATACGGCGAATTCTTGACCCCTGTTGGTGTAACCGGCTTGCAAGTGGACTGCAACTTTTCAGGCGCGGGAACCGTTTGGCTCGGCCAAATGACGTTCCGCAACCTGACGGCTGCTGGATTGAACGATTTATGATGCTCCGAGAAATCGGGGCTATTTGCATTTTCCCAAGCGTTTGGGAATTTGGCGGATAGGGAGGAGTGCGGTATATGGACAAACCAATGTTTTTCAAGACAGGCTTCGGTGTCGCCGGGGCCTTCATCTCTTGGGTCGTCGGCGGGCTTGGACTCGCCTTCACGATTCTTTTGGGCCTTATGCTTGTTGACTACATCACCGGACTTATGGCCGGCTACGTCCGGAAGGAGCTCAGCAGCCGGATAGGCATCACGGGGCTTATCCGGAAGACGTACATCATTATCCTTGTTGGCTGCGTGTATTTGGTGGAAATATCAGTTTTGAAGTCAGACGGAGTGATCGGGGACGGCGTCGTTATTGCGTATAGCGTTATTGAGTTTCTAAGCATAGTGGAAAACGGCGGAAAGCTCGGCGTACCGCTTGGACCGCTGAAAAATGTCATTGCCGCGATCAAAGGAAGAACAGAAGGAAAATGAAAAGGAGAGTGTATAGTCTATGGATTTTCAACCGTATATTTCTGACATAGCCCAAGCCTTTGTCGGGCTTCTTTCTGCTGTAGCAATCACAGCGTTCTTTTGGTTGAAGAAGCATTTCATAAATTGGATTGATTCCAAAACAACCGGCCAGCAGCGGGAGACGCTTCACAAGGTAGCAGAGGAAGCATTTGCCTTCGTGGAAACCACTATGACGGGGCAGAAGGGGGCGGAAAAGCTGAACGTAGCCATTCAATACGCAAGCACGCACTTGGGCGAAATGGGTATCAAAATGGACCCGGCTGCAATCCGCGCCGCGATTGAAAAGGCTGTGCTGTTACACAAGGCGGCGACGGGGCAGGGGGCAAAGACGGAGGCTCCAACAGATCAGCAACAGTCTGCGCCGCTGCCGGATCATGTACAACAATTGCTGGCGGCTGTGAGCGCCTTTGCAATGGCGGAAGGGCAGGGGAATAGTGTGCCGCCGACAGAGGCAGCGACCCCGCAGGCGACGAATCCAGCATCGGAAACTATGATGATACCATAGGGGGTAACAGGCACATGAAAGAGACGAGAGAAATCATCTGGAAGGGAAATGAGCATACAAACTCAAACGATCGGGGCGGCATCGTCCCGGTTGCTATCGTGAACCACATATCCGCCGGTACGATGAGCAGCATGGATAACTGGTTTCGCTCACCCGGAAACCAAGTTAGCTCCGCACATTTTGGAGTGGCGAAGGACGGGCGCATTCACCAGTATGTGAAGATTGAGCGAATGGCATGGGCAAACGGCCTCAAGACAGACCGAATTCCCTTTGCCACGGCACCGATTGTGAAAGACATTGGCATCAACCCGAACCTGTATACGGTATCGATTGAGCATGAAGGCACGGACGGCGAGCTGACGGAGGAGCAGTTCCAAGCTTCCGTTTGGCTGCATCGGTACATTCGCCAGTACGTCCGGGAGACGTGGGGGAAAGAGATTCCTTTCGATGAATATCACGTGATCGGCCATTTTCAGATTGACCCGGTACGGAAACCGAATTGCCCCGGTCCAAAGTTCCCATGGAGCCGGTTATACAAAGCATTGAAAAATGAGGAGGATGAAGACGATATGGCAATCAAAGCGGAGGATTGGTTTTGGAAACAAGCATACAACATTCTTGGTAAAGCATATAACGAAGGGAAAATCGACTGGCAATGGTGCCAGAAGGTTCTGGACAGAACGTTGACGGCCGGAGAGTATACTCATCTGTTGGCTGTGATCAATGCGCGGGCACAAGGCATTGATGTGGATGCAGATAACCCAGCTTCCGTTGCTCCCGACCGGAGGTGATTACTTATGGATCGCCCGTCCCCGTTGGCTTAGGCTGGCGGGGCTATTTTTTGCTAATTTGGAGAAAATAATGGAAATAGTACAAGCAATGTATTATGATTAATCCATATAAATAATATGGGTGGTATGTTGCATGTGGTTAGTTCGAATTCTGATTGTTTTCTTTAGTGCCTCCATAATAGTTACTCCTCCTCCAAAATCAAAAGAGGATTATTATAGAGCACTTGCGGTTTTCACACTTGCCATGACTTATGATTTTTATAAGGAGTACGTAGAGGCAAAAGAAAAAGGCAAGAGAAGATATTCATTGATTATCGGCGCGTGTATTTTTTATAGCATATTTTTTGTATTTATTGGTGTTGGTGGATTATTTGGTGCAGTTTCATTGAGTGACAATTTTGGTGAAGTTATTATCTTTCCTGATTTTTTAAATTGGACGATATCCAGATTTAATATTTCATGCCTTTTATTTATCTACCCAGCTCTAATAGCGATTCAGAATATGTTACCAGTAGATGGTAAAGAGCAAAAGGAGGTATCAACTTAATGAAGATGTTCTTATTGTGTTTATTAGTTACATTTTCATCAATGATACTAGTTGCAAATATCGGACTACTCATTAGACTTATTTATGAGGGCATCTATTCCAAATATTTGATTGCCAAAGTTATAATTATTTTTAACCGATTAATATTCATGTTACCAATATTACCTTTTATTTTTCTATATTTTTTCATGTCCAATAAGTTAAATAACTTGGATGATGAGAAAGAAGTTAAAATTACAATTTTAACTAGACTTATTTTGATTTTTAAAATCCCATCTTTATGCCTAAAAGTTGTTGAAACTTTCCCAGCAAAATACGAAGAGTTGATAAGGGATATGAAGCAAATCGATTATATTGCAAAAAAAATCCTGAACGAGCTTATGGCCGACTATAGACTTGTTGCAAAGGAAACCTATAGATCAGTGCGTATTAGAAATGCATAGTAACCTTCAGGACGCTCCCGGTTTATGCCCGGACGAATGAACACTTTCCCACTGGCTGCGGCTGGTGGGATTTTTTGCATTTCGAAACTTTTTCGCAAATGGAAGCGTACAACAAAATATGCTAGGATAATATTCCCACAAAAGGAGGCTTGCTTCATGAAAAGAAAAATTGTGTCTTGAATTGCGAACGCCCGTTCGTATATAATGGGAACATAATGGAAAACGTCCGATTGAGCCGACATAAAAAAACAACCAGACCAAAGCGGACAGGTTGATTTTTTTCATGATTTTGTTGTCTATATGGCAACAATTACCCCGCGGGAGGGAGCGGAAATTCCCCACTCTACCGCTTGTCCGTTTCGATCCATTCGTACATATCTTCCGCATGGCACCCGAGAATTCTTGCAGCCATGACCGCATGTTCGTATGTCATGTCTCGATCTTTGGATATCCATCGGGATACGGTCGAACGTTCGACTTTCATGCGCCGCGCGAATTCAGCAGGCGACATTTGATTTCCCAGCAATTCGGACAAGCGGCACCTCCCCCGAATTAGGGGCATCGGTGCAATTCCTTTCACAATATTTTTCAATCAACGGGGCGGGTGAGTATCATCGACAGAATAGAGTTAGAAAAGTATCTTGATATGTTGCAAGAAAAAGGGATCGATGTGTCAGCAGCAAAGCAATATCTTGAGCTTATTTCTTCTCGCCAAGCAGCTCCGCAGCCGCCAAAAGAATCTTCATCAAATGTTGTTTCTGCTCCTCGGTCAGTTGATGACCGTTATATGAAAGGTTATGTTTGACCAAATCCTCTATATGAATGTCATGATAAGGCTCCGAATCCGTAATTGGATCGGGGTCTTTTGCGTTTTGCGCAGCAGAATCTCCTTTCACCTTGCCCCCTTCAATGGGGTGCAAAAGCTCCTCTTGATCCCAATATCCCGCCAGAACCATCATTTCAACGAGGGAAACTTCAAGCGCATGAGCTAATTTTTTCACCGTTTCAGGCTTTGGCGTATCCCTCAAACCGTTCTCCAGCCGCGACAATTGAGCGATGCTTATTCCGGATGCCTCGGCAAGTTGAACTAAGGTGTAGCCTCGATCCTCTCTTTTTCTCTTCAAAAAAGAACCAAAATTCTCGTTCACAAGTAAAGCTCCTCTCACTCAAAACTTTATTTTTTCGCTTCTCTTGCACCGACTGAACATTTAGTACCGATGCCGAGAAACTGAAATTTACTTTTATTAACTGTCCCAAGTAATAAATATACACCAAATTTACCGCGAGGTAAAGGAATTTTAAGATAAACATTTACCAGTTGGGAAATTTGAACTAATACACGAAAAGACGCCTAAATACAAGGTTTTTTGCTGGTTTACCTTTGGGGAAATTCGGGTTATTATTTTCCCACAAGGTAAATTTACCTCAAGGGAAAATGAAAGGAGGTGTCAGCTAATGGAGTGCAGCACCCCGACGAATTTCGGTTCTTACCTCAAGGATAAGCGAATTGAAAAAGGATTAAACATTGTCCAGCTTTCTGAAACATCGGGTATGAGTGCCGCCCAAATTTCTCGAATCGAGAACGGTAAGAGGGGGGTTCCGAAACCGGAAAATATAAAAAGCCTTGCCTTGGCACTAGAAGTTCCATATGAGGAGCTTATGCGACAAGCTGGCTACTTGTAGTAGCTCATCCCGGTTAATCTAATACCAAATATGAGGAGGTATGCCATGGAGACCGGAAAATCCCTGAATATGGACATGTTTAAGATTATTGAATTGAAAAGCCGCATTAGATTTTTATTGGAAAAACGTGAACTGATGAAGCGGCTATTCCCCGAGATTCAAAAACCAATCGACGACCGTTGTTTGGAGCGTATCAAGCAATTCAAAGCCGATTATGACGCTGTCATCATTGAACGAAAGAGCCTTGAAGCAGAGCTTGCAGCCCTCGAATATATCCGCGAGGAGGTTCCAAATGAATAAACTTGTGTTCATTGAAAACAACTGTCCAGTTACGGATAGCCTGACGGTAGCGGAAGTGTTTGGGAAGCAGCACGACGATGTTCTTCGCGATGTAAGAAAGCAAATTGAAAAACTTCATGCGGCTGGCGAAATGGAATTTTCACTCCGCAACTTTGCGGAGTCAACTTATACAAATGACCGCGGTAGAGCTTACCCCAAAATAAACCTAACCGAAGACGCATTTGCAATCGTCGCTATGTCGTATGTGACGCCGGAAGCAATGAGAATGAAAGTCCGTTTTCTGGAAGAATTCAAGCGGATGCGTGAAGCTTTGCAAGCTCCTACTGTACCGCAAACCCTGCCGGAAGCTCTACGAATGGCAGCGGACTTGGCGGAGAAAAACGAATCGCTGCGGCTCCAAAGCGCACAGAAGGACCAGATCATCAGCGAACTTCAACCGAAGGCCACGTACTATGATTTGATCCTGCAAAACAAATCGGTGCTGGCAATCAGCAAGATAGCCAAAGACTACGGAATGTCGGCCAAGTCTATGAATGCACTCCTTCATGATCTTGGTGTGCAGTTTAAACAAGGCGATTGCTGGCTGCTGTATCAACGGTTTGCTGACAAGGGATATACGCAAAGCCGGACGCAGGTTATTGACGACGAACGCAGCAGAATGCATACCTATTGGACACAGAAGGGTCGGCTGTTCATCTACGAACTTTTGAAGTCCCGTCGCGGTATTCTGCCGGTGATCGAACGCGAGGAGGTCGTTGGCCAAAATGGACGAACAGCGCATTCGTGAGGTTGTACGGGAAGAGATTTCTACATTGCAAAATGAGAAAGAAGCCACGGATTTGGCGGCTTCTAGGGAATCATTTGAAAGAGAATTGGAAATTGACCGCCTTCGGCATCGGTGGCTAATCAAGAATGGTCTGTGGTTTGGTCGGAAAAGAGACGTTTGATTAATTCAACAGTAAACCGCTCCGAGTGTTTTTTTAGCTGGAGGCTGACAATTCGCAATTTATCTTCGATAGTCGGGTTTGGCATCGGATCATCTTTATTCACAAACCCCATTTCAACTAAAAACGGATCATGCTCATACAATGCACATCGAAGTTCTTCACGATACTGCTCATCTAAGTCAACGGAAAGATGAGCGGCAATTTGATCAATATCCTTTAAAGACATCTTTATCTCTCCTTATTTGTAAGATTTGGTCAGTCTGGACAACTACCAGTTTAGCAGATTAAGGAAAAAAGAGAATTGGGAACCTTTGTTCGATCACGGAGGTACTTATCATGCTTCATATCAGGATGATCGATCTATACGAGATGGCCGTTGACCCGGACGTTGATCTTGACACCCGCTATATATGCTTGAAACTCATGCGGGAAAAGCAGCGGTTAGAGCCACGCAACTATCTCAAGCTTTGGCGAAATGCTGCTTATCTCCGAAAATACAGATCACGCAGAGTTGAATGTCGAAGATGGGACTACGTTAAGAATGGAGGCGGTCAACAGTGACCCAACAAAAGCGGCTCATGAACTGCGCTACGCTGCGGGAATTGGCGCACATGGCAAGCCCGAGAGTAGCGCGAATTGCCAACAAACTATACCACGCTCAATTTGAACGGTATCTCCAGAACAGACAGGAGGCTTGATAGGATGAATGCACTTGTCCACCCTGTACACCGTCGTATGGCCGAATTGACTCTTGAGGCGCAGCGGGGAGGCGGGTTTCTAACTCTCTCTGGCCGGGAGCAGCAAGAACTATTGCATTGCCTGACCGTGAATTTGGATTTCATCGCCCGGCTTGATTCTTTGAAAGCCCTCGCCTTTCACGCTCACCAGATGGGCGACATGGATTGGCAGCAGGATATTTGCGCGAAAATCGACGAGCTTGAAGCAAAATGCAAATGAAAGGTTGATGAACAATGAAACCCGTGAAGCCAAGATACGAATCGGTAGTTCTGGATTCGGCCCACATGATAGTTGCCATTCCAAGCACACAAACGCTCAAGATTTTTGAAGACGACGGCGTCGAAGACGGGGTATACCTCCCAGCTCATAGCATCACGATCAACGGTCGCGCAAAAATCGAAGAGCTGCGGGACTTTCTGAACGAACACTTTCCGAAAGGGGTATCAGCAAATGGTCTTTGAAAACGAATCCGGCCCGGACTTCAACGGCTTTATGCCCGCAGCATCGCCGCAGCCTTCCGTTTCTATCGAGGCGTCCAAGACACGGCAATCCGAGGAAGTCAAGGCTGCTATCTTCATGGCTAAGCAGTTCCCGCGCGACGAAAAGGCGGCATTCAGCAGGATCATGACGGCATGTCAGCGCAAAACGCTTGCTGTGGAAGCTGAATACGAATTCCCACGCGGTGGATCAAAGATAAACGGCCCGTCTATCCGGCTGGCCGAAGTGCTCGCGCAATGCTGGGGCAATATCGACTACGGCGTAAATGAGCTGGAGCAGCGCCCCGGATCGTCGCTTGTCGAAGCGTATGCGTGGGATATCGAGACAAATACGCGCCGTTCTATGCGGTTTACCGTCCGTCATGAGCGCACGGCTGGAAAAACGATTAAGAAGCTTGAAGACTCGCGGGACGTGTACGAGATGGTAGCAAACCTGGGGGCCAGAAGAGTGCGGGCCTGCATCCTCGGTGTAATCCCCGGCGACATTGTTGACGCTGCGCTGGAGCGATGCCGGAAGACGCTCAAGGAGGGGTACGACAAACCGCTCTCGGATCGGATCAGAGAGGCATTGCACCAGTTCAAGGAAAAGTATGGTGTCACAACGGACATGATCGAAAAATATCTCGGCTGCGCTGCGGAATCCTTCACAGAAAACGACTTTCTGCGACTGAGCGGTGTTTGGAGGGCGCTGCGGGACGGCATGGCGAAGCGCGAGGACTACTTCACCATGAAAACCTCCGCTGATTTCGAATCCGAGGCAGCCGCCCAATTTGCCGAGCAGCAGAAGGCCGGAGCCAAGAAGAAGGGAGACGGCGACGGCAATGCAGCTGACAAATGAGAATTATCATTCCCTTGAGGCTGACCGGTACTATATGAGCAATTCCCAGTACAAAGGATTCCTCGAATGCGAGGCCGAGTCCATGGCCTACCTGCGGGGGGAGTGGCAGCGGGAACATTCGGTCGCTATGCTTGTTGGCTCGTACGTTCACGCCTACTTTGAAGGGCCGGAAGCTTTCGAACTGTTCAAGGCCTCACACCCGGAGATCATATCCAGCCGGGGCGCGACGAAAGGCGAGCTTAAAGCCGAATTCCGGTATGCAAACACCATGATCGAGACTATCGAAAACGATCCGCTCTGCATGTTCGTGTTGCAAGGCCGGAAGGAAGTCATCATGACGGCCGAATTCGCGGGTGCCCCGTGGAAGATCAAAATGGACTGCTACAACGTCGAGAACAACCGTTTTGCGGACATCAAGACCACGGACCGCATCCATAAGGAAATATGGCACCCCGGACTTGGTTACGTCAGCTTTGTCGAGGCAATGGGATACCTAACGCAGATGGCGCTATATGCGGAGATCGAGCGCCTGCATGCTGGCCGTGACGGATGGATTGAACCTATCATCGTCGCCGTGTCGAAGGAAGAGCGCCCGGACAAAGCGGTGATCGGCTTCAAGGCGTACGACATCGAGCGGGAGCTGGACGGCATCCGAAGCAACATGCAGCGGATTATAGAGGTTAAGTCCGGCATGGTGGAGCCGACGCGCTGCGAGCGCTGCGACTACTGCCGGGCCACAAAACAGCTAAATCAAATTGTCCACTATACGGACTTAATCGGGAGGTAGCATATGAGCGATATGGCGATAATTCCCTTTGAGACTTACGAAAAATTGAAACATGAGAATGAGCAACTAAAGGCTACTCTTGCCGAGTGCTTCAACAATGATGATGATTTATACGCAGAGATTAAACGATCCCAAGCGCGAATTGAAGTGTTAAAGGGAAAAATTGCAACCAAGATGTTTGAAACATGTGATAACGATAACACAAGTTTATCACGACTACTTAGTGAGTTGAGGTATGAAAAAAAATCGCTATGGAAGTTAATCAAAAGGAAAGAAATGAGAAATTTTAAGGAAATGAGAGGCGAACGTGACAATTTGAGAGGCGGAATCCTTGAAATCGTCAAGGAATGGAACAAAGACGGCGACCGGGATGTACGAAATTTTGACCACCGTTTGGAGCTTGCCGGGAAGATTGGCGAATATATTGGCTCATTGACAACCGAATAAGCGCGGGTGGTGTGGAGTGTCCAGTGAGTTCACACAGGTACCGAACAGCATATTGGAGGTTGCACCGCGCTTTAAATTTTCGGCTGCGCAGTTCTCTATTCTCCTCGTAATATGGCGGTACACGTACGGATTCCATCGGGACGACCACGATTTCGCCATATCGTTTCTAGCGCAAGCAACGGGGATGGACGGACGAAACGTGCGGCGCGAACTAAACGGCTTGCTGGATGCAAGGGTGCTCCTAGTTACACAACAGCAAACGAATAAGCAGGCCCGGAGGATTGGAATTAATCAAAATTACAATGATTGGGTGATCGAAATGCGCGACTCTGGCAAAGGTCTGGAGAGGGCGAATTTGACCTCTCAAATCGAATTTGGAGAGGGTTATTTTGACCTCTCTGGAGGGGGTGAATCTGACCTCTCTGGAGAGGGTGGATTTGACCCCCAAGAAATAAAGTATTTAAAGAAAGATTTAAATAAAAATATATATGTCGAGATTATCGATTATCTCAACATGAAAACCGGCAAGAGATTTTCTCCCAAGGTAAAGAGTAATCGTGATCTAATCAACGGCAGGTTGGCAGAGGGTAGGACCCTTGATGATTTTTTATACGTGATCGACGTGAAGTGCTCCCAGTGGTTGGGGAACGGTGATATGGAGCAATATTTGCGGCCAAGTACATTATTTCGGCCTTCTAATTTTGAAAACTATTTAAATGAACGAATGCCGAGCGACAAAAAGGCAACCGTTGCAAACTCTCGAGATAAGGACGTCGCTTTCCAACAATGGATTGAGGAGGGGAACGACCCGAATGAATTCGATTGGAGTTGACGAGGCGGAACGGTACGTGCTCGGGTCGGTGCTGCTGCGGGCCGATGTTCTGGACGAAGTTGCTTTTCTAGAGCCAAGGGATTTTGTATCGTCCCGGAATCGGATGATTTTTCAGGTCATGCGCTGGCTGTACGATCAGGACCGGCCCGTGGAGATTGCCTCTATTGCGGAGCATTTCCACAAGCGGGGGAAGTTGGAGGAATACGGCGGCGTGTCCTACTTGTCTGGACTCGTTGCAAACGTAGCATCGGCGGCCAACGTGGAATACTACGCAAACCTGCTTCGGTCGATGGCGTTCAGGCGGCGCGGGGCGGAGGCCGGACACAAGATTGCGACCATGTCCCATGAAGACTACGAGACGGACGAGGAATATTTCTCGGCGCTTGAGGCTGTTGTGGACTCCTTGCGACCAGGGCGGCTGGCGCTCATGCGGAGCTTTGCAGAGGCCCGCGACGAATATATCGAGCATTTGAAGTCGAAAGCAGCGAAATTCCTTTCCGGCTTTGGCAAGTTTGACCAATGGGCGTCGATGTGGCGGGGGTGGCTGTATGTACTGGCCGGGAGACCATCCGTAGGGAAAACGGCAAAGGCGCTGCAAATGGCGCTCGGCATTGCCCGGCAGAAGCGAGCAGTTGACGGAGTATTGAAAAACATGAAGGATGCCGGTTGCGTGCTCTTCTTCTCGCAGGAGATGGGCGAGAAAGAGCTGACGGACCGGCTGATATCCAACATGTCCGGCATCTCCTACAACCGGATTATCAGCAAGGGCGGCGAGGGTGGTTTCGAACCCGAGGAATGGGAACGGATCAACAAAGCGTATGACGAGCTTGCAGGCTTGCCATTGTTCATCATGGACAAAGCTGCAATCACGATAGAGGAAGTGCGGTCCATTGCAAGGCGGTTCGAGCGGAAGCACGGCAAGATAGCTGCTATCTTCGTGGACTATCTCCAGATCATGCGGATTGTGCAGCAGAAGGGCGAACAGCGGGACCAAGCAATAGGCCGGGTGACCGGCGCAGCGAAGCAGATGGCACGGCAGTTCGATTGCGTATTCGTCATGCTCTCGCAGATGAAACGGGAGAGCGAGACGGCAGGCGAACCGCTGCTGTCCCACCTCCGGGAGTCCGGGGCCATTGAGCAGGACGCGGACGTGGTTGAATTCCTTTGGCACGACCCCAACGATACGGAGTCCGGGGGCAAGGTGATCCAATCCACGATTGCGAAGGGCCGGAACATCGGCACGAACCGATTCCGCTATCTCTTCCAAGGATGGGTGCAGACGTTCAAGGACTTGGACAAAAAGGAGTCTGCTGCAAATGGGAAAACGAATCGAAAACGATGAGCAGTACAAAAAGGCGCTTGACTGGCTGATTACCACGGCTGCGGAACTGGCCGGACCGCTCGCTGACCCGCTGGCCGACAATACAACCAAGCGTGAACGGGAAAAGAAAATAGCCGTATATGAACGGACATCCGAGCATGTGCGGAGGTATCGGCGCTCCGAAATGGCTCGCATGTTCCCCGGACTGCGCAAGGTATATCGGCAATTGGGATGGGAGATAGACGACCCGGGAGGCACGAGCAATGGCGCGTAACCTCGCAAACGAGTGGAATCCGGCCCCCAAGCCGCAGCATGGGCGCTCCAAAAAGACGGCAAAGGAACGCGGACGCATTACGAAAGAGGTGTACGACGAGGCCGCAGCGCGCTCACAGGGACGTTGCGAATGGTGCGGATGGGCTGCCGGGTGCTTCGATCCAACGGGGCGCAGATGGGGCCTAGAAGCTGCTCATTTGATCCGCAGACGGAATTGCGATGAAACGACGGCACAAGACATAGCGATGCTCTGCGGCCCGTCCGTGAATAGCGGAACGTGTCATAACAAGGTTGATTACACCCGCGAAGGCAGGCAATGGGCCGCAAATTACAGGAAGCAGTTGAAAGCCGGGGAGCCTAGCTCCCCAAGGAGAGGATGAAACGAATGAGCGAGTTGCTAGCACTGGTGAAGTTCAACAGCGAAAAAGCGCTTGTTTTAAGAGATTCACTTCAACTGACCTATAGAAAATACGGTGATTTACTCATTGGCATGGATGAATCTGGAACTTTCATGAATCTGCTCTATTATGAAGCGCCAAATTCAGGGTTCAAGGCATTCGGCGGACGTGAGTTTGACATCACACTGGAAAACGGAGAAGTCATTCATTGCAATGGACAATACTGGCATGGCGGACGAAGAGAAGCAGAGAAAGTTCTGAACGAGGAAATCATCTCTGTGACCGTCAATGACGTTGAATCATTGAAAAAATGCTATGTATTCAGGGGTATGTTTGCAAAGAAAATCAAAGTTGAAAAATTGATCGAAGAATATGCCGGCGAATTGTTCACGTATCGTGATTACGAACTCAGTTTAGGCCCAAGGAGAGGATGAAACGGATGAACCTTCTAGACGCCTATGTAACAAGGGTGCTTGGATACGAAGAAAAGGATTGGGGTAACGGTCCTGTCAAGTTGGTAAAGGTGGAATACGACAGTTGGGGCCGTATATCGGAGACGGCGCTTGTTTTTACCGGGGAAACGAGAGAACAGAAGGCAGCGGAAGTTGTTGAAGGCTATCACTTTTTAGTTTAGGAAGGCAGTTGACACTATTTTGAGGAGAGGATGATACCAGATGAAGGCACTCAGCCTATTCAGCGGAATAGGCGGTATTGATCTGGCTTGCGAATGGGCAGGCATTGAAACTGTAGCCTTCTGCGAACGGGAGCCATTTTGCCAAAGAGTGCTACGTAAACACTGGCCGAATGTCCCCATATACGACGATGTATGTACACTCACGAAAGAGAGGTTAGATGCCGATGGAATCGGGACAATTGACATTGTTCTCTCAGGAGACCCTTGCCAACCTTACAGTCATTCCGGGGAGCGACAAGGCGAGGAAGATGACCGTTTCCTCTGGCCGGAAGTTGACCGCTTATTGGAAACCATCAGACCCCGCTGGGTATTGCGCGAAAATGTTACTGGAAACATCACATTGGGCCTCGATGGTGTGCTTACTGACTTGGAGCGTCACGGCTACACCTGGCAATCGTTTGTTATTCCAGCTGCAGCTGTCGGAGCCTTTCACCGAAGAGACAGGGTATTCGTTGTGGCCCACTCTGGTAGCTTCGGAATGGAAAGGTGTCGCACGAAACAGATACTGGGGAAGTCCAGCTTACAGATCGGACAAATTAGCAAGTCGTTTCAGGAAAATGAAGGACGATTTAACACATTTGAATCCAGATTATGCCGAAGCCTTCATGGGCTTCCCAACGGGGTGGACCGTGTTAAAGCCTTAGGCAACGCGGTGAATCCATACCAGGTATACCCCATCTTAGCGGCCATAAAACAGATCGATGATCTATTGAAGGATACCGGAGAAGGTCAATAAGCCTATTGAGGAGAGGATGATACCGGATGAAGCAAACCGTGAACGTCCTAACCGTTTCAGGCGGCAAGGATAGTACAGCGATGTGGATTTGTGCTGTAAAGGAACTAGGAATCGAGGTGCTTCCAGTGTTCTGCGATACTGGAAACGAGCACCATATCACATATCAATATATAAACTATCTCGAAAAAGAACTCGGGCCAGTAAAACGAATTAAGCCTGACTTTACAGAGCGAATCGCAAAAAAGGCTGAGTATGTCCGGAAACATTGGCCGAAAAAATTACAGCAAGATGTTCCGGGCTGTTGGATGCCGACGTTCGAACTAGATTCTGAAGAGGCTGAAATGCCTACTAGCGAACCACCTGATCCTAGCAAGTCGTACCGTGGTGTTTATGGTTGGGAATGGGTACCGGGAAGAAAGGGAATGACCCCAGAAGAGGCGGAAGCGGCTACCCAGCGGGCCATTGATCACCTAAAGCCAACAGGCAACCCATTCTTAGACCTTTGCATATGGAAGAGTAGGTTTCCATCAACAAAAGTTCGCTTCTGTACCCAATACCTAAAGGCATATCCGATCTTTGACGAGGTTTACGCTCCGCTTCTTGAACAAGGCTATCATGTTGTCAGTTGGCAAGGAGTCCGTGCCGCAGAAAGCCCGGCAAGGGCAAAGCTCCAGGAACGGGAAATGACGCCAGAAGGGTATGAAATATATAGGCCACTTCTTCAATGGAGTGCAAGGGATGTTTTTGCAATGCATAAGAAGCATGGGATTGAACCCAACCCGTTATACCTTCAGGGAATGGGGAGGGTGGGATGTATGCCTTGCATCAATGTTAACAAAGACGAGTTATTTGAAATATCAAGACGGTTCCCAGAAGAAATTGAACGCATAGCAGAGTGGGAAAGAATCGTTTCCGCAGCATCCAAACTTCAGAATAGTTCTTTCCTTCCGGCCCTTGCGTCTGATGACAAAAAAAATATATACGATTGGGTGGAATGGTCGAAAACAGCACATGGCGGCAAACAGTATGACTTGATCAAGGCAATAGAGTTTGACAATGTGCCTGTTTGCTCCAGCCAGTACGGATTGTGTGAATGAATTCGATAACCGGAGAAGGTCAATAAGCCTTCTCCCCATGGGAGGAATGGAACGGATGCGATGCATTGGCTTCGGTCAACATGAAGGAAATTGTGAAAATGAAGCAGGCACGGAAAGAACGGCGCATTGGTGCCAAAGATGCGATGATATGAGAATAGACCACATTTCAAAACGGTTCGATGAAATGGAAAAACGGATGAAAGATAACTTGAGGGAGGAATGGAACGGTGCGAGAAATTAAGTTTCGCGGCAAGCGAATCGATAACGATGAATGGGTTTACGGATATCTGATAGGTAATGACGTAATTGTCGGAAAAATAGTGGAATGGGATAGTGAATTTTTTTGTACAGAGTTTTGGTATAAGGTTGATCCCGAAACAGTAGGCCAATACATCGGACTACGAGACAGCAAGCGAACCAAGGAATACCCGAACGGGCAGGAAATTTATGAAGGGGATGTAACCAGACGTGGGGAAACCACTTACCAAATTGTGTGGATGGAAAATAGGGCTAAATTCGGAGCCAAAGTAATAAGAAGCGAATGTGTATTAGTCCGTAATCTCACGTTTCCTCTTGATCATTATGTCGATGAACACGATAGTTTGCTTGAAGTCATCGGCAACATCTACGAATACCCGGAACTGCTGGCAGGGAGGGCTTGATCAATGATCTTGAAAGAGGGCGACAAGGTGCGGCATGCGAAATATGAAAATTATGGCGTTGGAGAAGTGCGCGGTCTATCGAAGTCAGGCAAGAAGTTGAAAGTACACTGGCCAGATTGTTGGTTCTCCGCATATTACGAACCATCTTCACTCCAAAAGGTAGAGGAGGCCAAAAGCCAATGACCTATACAGAACAACAGAACGGATGGGAAGAAGAGCGTTATTCGCTGCAAGAAAGATTAATTAAGGCCGAAGTCAGCGCTGCCGAAGCATGGAAGGCATACGACAACCTTAAAGCTGAGATGGAGGCGCTGGGGGCTGAACTGAAGCGGAAGGAAAAATCGGAGAGACTAGGAGGATCCAAATTGAAACCAATGACATTTCAAATCGAGGATATTGACGGCTGCGAGTTCGTCAGAAGCACCAGATTGGGAAAAATGTTGATCTCTTGGCACCGTGATTTCGATGGCTATGAAACTGGGAAAGTTCATGTCGTATACCCGGATGCTTCCCACAGAGCAGTTACGGTCGAAGAGGCGCAACGCAAAATCGATATCGGCGAATGGATCATTTTCCGGTTAGCATCACAAGAAACTGAATAGGAGGGATTTAGATGGGAGTAAGTGCAATTGCTTTCAAGGCTAAAAACAAGGAAGGTCGCTATTTGTGTGACGGGATCGAGTGCGGCGATTGGGACGATGAGTGGCTGGATACCCTGGTTCTTTCGGACGCTACGCTGATTATCCGTAATGATTTATCCAAGCCGGATGAGTCGGATATTGAGGACTTTTATAAATTTGTAGCTGCGCTGCCTATGAGCAACGATGTTGATTTTATTAAGCGGAATTATGATCCGGTGGAAGTCGAATTGACTGACGAGCAGCTTGCGATTGTCCGCGAGCGAAACGATTGGTAATGGACAGATTTGATACAGAAATACAAGGAATAGGCGGTGTATATGGATGAAAGAAAAGTCATGGTTAGAAATAGCCATCGAAACACTGAAATCAATCAGAGACTACAGTACAGACAGGGAATCCGCAAGGGCTGCAAGTGAAGCTCTGAAGTTGATATTGAAGCCAGAGAGCGGAGGTAAATGAACATGGCTAAATGCGATTACAGAAAATGCGAGAAAGAAGCAACTGTAAGTGGATATGTATTTGCAAGAGACGGCGAAAGTCTTGCTCCAGTAAAAGTTGATGCGTGTGACACTCACAAAAAGAAAGACGGATTTTTTGAGGAGAGCGGAGGAAGCGAGACATCCGATCCGGTATCCCAAGAGAAAGGGTGAGGGGATGAACCGCGATACAATCAGGTCCTACCAAAAGCGACTGCTCAAGATGTCTCCGAAACAGTTTGTCGAGGAAATGAACATTCTCCATACAAGGGCCTACAAACTGGCCGAGAAGCATTTCATCGAGGCAATGGAGATCGAACTACAGCCAAAACAACGAAATGCCGTGATAGATCGGGCAAAACGCATCCGCGAAGAATGGGACGGCATACACGAGGTGAGCATCGAATGAAATGTCAGTATTGCTACTCTGGACCGGCTGAGGATGCAACCAAAACATGGGCGCTCATACCGTTGTGTGAACCCCACTATCAGGAGATACGGTCCGAAACTATGGACTACTACAAAAAGAGAATCACGTACGAAGATCGCAAAGCGTACCACAGAATTTCACACCGGATACCATGGAGCCGGGTAAACATGGAGGATGATTGGAAATGAGATACGTCGGGATTGACCCAAGCACCAAGACAGGATTCGTGGCGCTGGATGAAAGCGGGAAAGTAGTCGTCCAGAAGGAGCTAACCGGGGTAGGCAATTTTGACCCTAAGCGCATGACTACGCTGATAGATGAGGTTGTCGCTCATGTTAGGCCGGAGGATGCCATTTGCATAGAGGGATTCGGCTTCGCATCACAGCAAGCTATACAGCTCGGCGGCATTGGATGGGGGCTTCGGATGGCATTGTTCCGGCGTCAAACCTCATACATTGAAGCGGCCCCATCTACCGTGAAAAAATTCGCTACGGGCAAGGGAAACACCAAGAAGGAAAATATGATCATGCCAATTTACAAGCGCTGGGGCTTCGAGAATCGGAGTGACAATATCCGGGATGCATTCGTTTTGGCGCAAATCATGCGCGTCGTTCACGGCATCAGAACCGGCCATATTGACATGGACGATCTGCCAAAATACCAAATTGAAGCAATCAAACCAATGATCAAAGGGGCGAATTAACCATGAAACCAATCACTTTGAACATCGACTTTACCGAAATGAAGAAGAACAGCAAGCACCAAGTCATGAAATTCACCTTCAAGGGCGAAGACACAGAGGGCAAAGGCGAATTGCTCTATCGGATGAGCGGAAGCATAGTTGTCATGGCGCTGGAGGGCTGCGGCATTGGTAACTTCAATGGGGACTTTTTCGAGCACAAGAAGACACATCAAGGCTTTGTCAGCCAGTTCCGCATTCGGGGCGACGTGAACGATGCGGCAGCCGGGAAAATCTACTCCATGTCCGGCAGAACGGTACAGCTCTCGCTACAACCGGCGCAAATGAGCATCGATGAGTTTTACGAGGGCGACCACAATATCGAGGATGGAGAAGACGACGAGGATCAAATGACGATCGATGAAGCTGGCGAAGTGGAGGAGCAAGCAGGCGAGCAAGTGCCCAAGGAGCAGCAGGAGACGCCACAGGAATCCGCAGAAGGCCATGAACAACCGCAGGAGGAGGCCAAGCCAGAAGAGGCTCCCAGCACCGGAAAAGGCCGTTCCAGACGCCTGACGAAAAAGGAGAAAGAGGAGCAGGCCAAGGCGGAAGCCGAAGCAGCAGCACAAGCAGAGGCCGAGGCAAAGGAAGAACAGCCAGTTAGCGACGACGACCTACCGTTTTAAGCATAGCGCCCCGCTTCGGCGGGGCAATCCTCCAAACAGAGGTGAACCATGGGAAAGCAGCTTTCTTTTGATTTCCTACCTGAATTAGATCGGAGGCGCACACAGAAGGCCGTTGAGGAGGCGCTGGAAAAATACCGCCTGTACAAGTATTTGACTTTTGAAGAAAGAGAGGCCACCATCACGGCCAGCTATGAGCTTCGGGAAGGCGGCTCCTCTGGAAGAATCAGCGACCAAACGGCCAGTATTGCCACGCACAACGTGGATGCCCGGGAATATCGAAAGAGGTACTGCGAACGGGTCGAGCGGGCCGTCTCCAAGCTGCCGCCGATGGAACGATTCTTGATCAGAGAACGCTACCTCTCCGAAGATGCAGATTACATCACGGACTACAACGTATACGGATTTAAGTTTCAGCCACCGATCAGCGAGAGAAAGTATACCAAGATACGTTGGAAGGCCTTTTACAAGCTCGCGTTCATTCTTGATATTGCCGTGGAGAAAGGAGCGACCAACCTTGACGAATAAGGCAATCGAACAAGCTGTATCCGCATATCCTCGATATGGGGAGTGTGATACTAAGATGCATATAAACTTTATTATCGGAGACTCTAATGACAAAATACGCCGTCAGTGCTATAGTTATTTATTAGAAAAATTTAGGAGGGAGCACATTGATTGCAATATACGCGAGAGTCTCGACGGAAGAGCAAGCGAAGCATGGATACAGTCTCCAAGATCAGATCAGACAATGCAGGAAAAAGGCCGGGACGGCTGATATCCGGGAATATATAGACGATGGGTATTCGGGCGAGTTCTTGGCCCGACCCGGACTTGAACGGCTGCGCCAAGACGTAAGAGACGGCATCATAAAAAAAGTCATTGTATTTGATGCTGACCGCTGGAGCAGAAATCTTATGAACCAGCTCATTATTACCGAAGAGATTGAAAAAAAAGCAACTATCGAATTCGTGAATGGTGAGTATGCAAAAACACCCGAAGGCCGTCTATTTTACCAAATGCGAGGGGCTATTTCGGAGTACGAGAAAGCGAAAATTAACGAACGCACGAGTAGAGGAAGGAGGGAAAAAGCGCGTCAGGGCCGTGTACTCCGTGATTTTAGGATATACGGCTACTCTTTTGACCGTGAAACAGAACAGTTATTTATAAACCAAGCAGAAGCTGCAATCGTCAAGTTAATATTCGATTTATTCACCCAGCCTAATAACTTAGCAGAAGGTATTAACGGTATTGCTAAATACCTAACCGAATCAGGTGTGCCGACCAAACGCGGAGGAAAAGTATGGCATAGACAAGTAGTACGGCAGATTTTAATGAATCGCACTTATACTGGTGAGTTTTACCAAAACAAATGGGATACAGAAGGTATGCACGGAAATAAACAACGACCGCCAGAAGATAAGATACAAATGCGATTGCGTCCTAAAGAAGAATGGATACGCACCGAATGCCCTAGAATTATTAGCGATTATCAGTTTGAACACGCGCAAAAATTGATAGCAGACTCCAAACGGAGGTTTGCCAAAGCTTCTTTAAATCAATATTTACTTTCAGGATTGATGCGTTGTGGAATCTGCGGAAATACGATGACCGGACGGAAGTCAAGAAACTGGGGCAAAACTGTGTTTGAATATACTGATAAAAAAAATACATCTGGAGCCAAGAACAAAGGATGTGGAATGCGCATCCGCTGCGACATGTTGGACGAGCAAGTATGGGAAAGAGTTTCAAAGTTCCTTTCCGCTGGCGGGGCAGATGAATTTGAAGAGGAACAGCGGGAACAGAAGATGTTAGAAGAAGTAGAGTATGACCGAATAAAACAAGAAATAGATAATGTCCGCCTTGCAAGAAAGCGACTGGTTAAACTGTTCGCGTCCGAAGACATCGACGAAAGCGGCCAGAACGAGGTTCGAGAGCAGCTAAGGGAATTGTCTGATAAGGAGAATGCACTTAACGATAAGCTTGCAAACATACAGGAAATTTTAGATCGATCAAAAAAAATAGAGTTCAGTAGGGTGACGGCACAAGATGCGGTAAAGCATTATTTGGAGAAGAAAGATGCTCTAACTTTTGATGACAAAAAGGAACTTATCCGTATGGTAGTTCGAGAAGTACAAGTTTTCAAAGATCGGATCGATATCTATTCTTTTTAGCTACACTACTGTAATTAGACTTGAAATCCTGATGCATCTCCGCTCGCTGAAAAAGACGCGCAAGGACGTATCGCTGCACGACCCGATCGGGACGGACAAGGAGGGAAATGAGATTACGTTAATCGATATCCTCGGCACGGACTCCGACGAGGTGGTGGATAAGGTGCAGCTCAAGATCGAGAAGAGCAAGATTTACAAAAATCTGGATATTCTCGACGAGCGGGAAAAGGAGGTCGTGGTGGGCCGCTTCGGGCTCGAACACGGCGGGGAGGAGCGAACACAGCGGGAAATCGCCAAAGAGCTCGGCATCTCGCGCTCTTACGTGTCGCGGATCGAGAAGCGGGCGCTGATGAAGCTGTACCACGAGTTTTATAAGCAGAAGCGGTAAATCCTTAAGAGCCGCTAAGCACCCGGGACTTGAATCGGAGAATTACAGGCATACCGGTAACTGACACATACCAACATCGTTCAACTGCAGTAGAAGGGCAGACGAAGTTGCATTCGTGCTGCCCTTTTTCGATTGTATTTTTTATGTTAGAAAACCGGGTTTTAGGAAAAAATAACATCGATTCCTTTATCCGGAGAGGTGGGCCTTCATGGAACGCATGCAAGCTTTAATCCAGATCATCCAAGCCTCCTCGAAGGAGCTTTTGGTTCAAGAAATAAAAGCGGCCGCGGAATTCAAGCTGTACTATTATCAATCCGTTTGCGATCAAAATAAAATTGAAAAGGAGCTGATTCGGCCGCTGTTTGCCCTTCCGGAACCGGAGCTCTACGTTCGGTCCTTGTGCAAACGGTATAGGCCGGCCTCCGTTGACGAGCTGCATTCCTATTTGGTAAAGGGAAATGTCTTAGTCTTTTCTCCGTCGGACTATTACTTCTTCGAAGCGAATCAAATTTTAAACAATAAGCCGGGCGATGCGGAAATCGAAACGACGATTCAAGGGCCGCAATCTTCTTTAACCGAGGATATCGGCTCAAATCTCAATTTGATTCGTCACCGCTACAAGAGCCAAGACTTTACCATCGAACCGTACGAGCTTGGCCGCGTTTCGAAAACGCCAGCTTACCTGCTGTACGATGCGGCTTTGGTGGATAGCGCCGTGTTGTCCGAGCTGCAGCGGCGCTTGTCCCTGATTGACGCCTCTATGGTGCTGTCTACGGGCCAACTGGAGAATATGCTGAATACGACGAGGCGCAGCCTGTTCCCGACCATGATGCTGACCAACCGGGCGGACCGCATTGCATTGAATTTGTCCCAAGGCAAAATCGTGATCGTCATTCAAGGCACGCCGTTTGCCTTAATTTTGCCCGCCGTCTTTTTTGATTTCATGTCTTCCATGGACGATTTGTATTTGCCGTACTGGGTCTCGAAAGGTCTCCAGTTTCTACGGTATGTCTCTCTTTTTCTGACGATTACGCTTCCGGCTCTTTACATTGCCGTGATTTCGTTCAATCCGGGTTTTTTCCGCGTCCAGCTCACGCTGTCCATTGCCGGAAGCCGGGCCGATGTACCGTATCCTTCGTATATCGAAGTCATATTTATGCTGTTTATGACGGAGGCGTTGACGGAGGCCAGCATTCGGCTGCCCAAATTTATCGGCGGAACGGCAACGACGGTCGGCGGGCTCATTCTCGGTCAAGCGGCGGAGCAGGCCGGGCTTGTCAGCAGCATCATGATTATTGTGACGTCGGCGGTAACCATCTCGAATTTTGTCATTCCGATCAGCACAATGAGCTTTGCCGTAAGGGTGGTGCGGTATCCGTTGATTTTGCTGTCTACCCTGTACGGGTTAGTCGGGCTGATCGTCGGATTGTTTTGGGTTGCCGGTTTCCTTGTGGATCAACGAAGCTTCGGAAAACCGTACTTTAAGATCTTCTCAGGCGAACCTTCCAAAACTTTCAATACCCCTGTGCCCAAAGGAGAAAAACATCGTTGAACCGCTATTTTTATTACTCCATCCTGATGTGCATGTTGATAAACACCATTATTTATGTTCCCACCATTCTGATTGCCCATCGGAGGGAAGGGGCGATGCTGGGCTTTGGGCTGACCATCGTGGTCGGCTCTCTTCTCTCTTGGATGTTTTCGAAAGCGATGATGACCTTTAAAAGCCGGGGGCTTCCGGAAATTGTGTTGGCGCATCTGCACCCGGCATTCGGGGTGCCGCTTTTGCTTTATGTCGGGTCGATGTTTTTTGCCGCGGGCACAGTCGTTCTGGTATCTTATTCCGGCATTATTAGCCGCAGCATGGGCACGACCAGCCAGCCCGAGGTTTTCCTGATTCTGTTCTTGATCACGGTGTGCTGGTGGGCCTCCAGATCTACAAAAACCATTTTGTACTTGCTGGAGATCATCATGTTAATCAATGTGCCGCTGGCTGCGGTCATTTTTATCAAAGCCGTCACCAGCGAGTATATGAATTGGTATGCCGTATGGGAGACGGCCACCGAGAATGCGCTGAAACTGCCGAAGATGGAATTTATCGCGGCGGCTTCTTATCTTTTTACCGGTTACATCAATATGGGGATCTTGAATCGCGAGTTCCGGCAATTTCGCCCGAAATTGTTGTGGGCGATTCCCTTTTTGGGCCTCGGCGTCCTGTGCACAACGGTGTTTATCCCTGTCGGGTTTCACGGAACGGTCGGTGCCGAACATTACGTCACGGTCTGGGTGTCTACTTCAGATTCGATGCAGATGGAGCTGGGCTTTGTCGAACGCGTGATTTATTTGTACCTGATGCTTTTTTTGAGTCTTTCCCTGCTGTTTGCGTCCGTGGTTTGGCATGTCGGATATGAAATAATTCAAGGGGCGCTGCCCGGCAAATGGGTCGTTAATTCGATTCAGCTGAAACCGGTTCTTATTTTTGGGCTTTTTGCCGCAGTCACCTACGGCTATTTGACCCTTTTCAACGAAAAGCAAACGTTATCCTTGGCCACCGCTTGGTTAAGCATCCGTTTTTGGAGCGAGCTCGCTTTCGTAGTGCTCGTTTATTATTTGAGCCGAAAAGGAACGAATTTGACATGAAGAAGCCAGGGTTGTTTTTCCTCGCATTGCTTCTGCTGACAACAGGCTGCACGACCAGAGCGTTTAAGGATATCGACAAACGTTCTTTTGTCCTATCCATGGGCATCGACCCCGCCGGCGCGGGTGACGATAAGTACCGCGTCACGTTAAAGCTGGCGATTCCTCAGGCCAGGCAGGAAACGGGCCAGACCAACTCGCAAATTGTCAGTCAGGACGCATCCTCCATCCCGGAGGCGATATCTTTAATCAAATCGAAGGCCGACAAAGAGCTCGATTTCAGTCATGCCAAAGTGCTTGTGTTTGGCGAGGCGTTGGCCCAAGAGGACATAACGGAATCCATCGATTTTCTGGTCCGGAAAAGCGAGATCCAAAGAATCGCCAATCTGGCAATCGGTTCTCCCAATGCGGCCGAAGTTCTGAAAGCTTCGCCGAGATCCGAGCGATTACCAGCCGATGCCTTATTCTTGAGCTTCGGCGGGACCGGAACCGAATCCCCGTTTATTGTGACCGAATATTTGTTTGATTTCTACCGGAGAATGACGGAGCCCGGGTTAGACCCTTTTCTGCCGGTGATCAAAGCCTACGGCGATGAATTCGTCATCAAGCAAGTGGCCATATTGGACAAAAAGCGGGTCAAGCTCATGCTTTCACCTAGTGAAACCGCAATGTTTAACGCATTGGTACATAACCCTCGGCAGTTTGAGGTGTCAGTCCGGACCGCTAAGGCGAACTTTACGATGCTGGTTAAAAAATTCAACCGGTCGTTCTCCTTCGACCGCAAGGATGCCCGGAAGCTGCTTGTGAACATCTCGATGCAGGGAATCGCGGAACAATCCAGGAAGCCGCTTTTTTATGAGGATTGGTCGACATACGAACAGGAAACGGGGAAAGCGATAAGGGAGCATGTCCTGCAATTGCTCCGCAAGCTGCAAGCAAACGGAGTGGACCCGGTTGGCTTCGGGCTCATGTACCGGGCCACCCATTATAACGGGGAGAAAGGCTGGAAGATCTGGCAGGAGCTTTATCCGAGATTGACTTTTGACGTAAACGTTCGAACGGAAATGTCCGGGACCGGCGCCATCCAATAGAACGTTGAGCTTCAACCAAGTGAAATTCTCTTCGAAATATGGTTTGGCCACTGAATATTTTACTAAAATGTTTCATTTTTAGACACTAAATGACGAGAAATGCCGCTTGAAAGGGGTTGCACATGTCTATTTTCACTGTTAAAATAAAATCACGTTAAGTAAAAATATTAACTAAAAGTTGGTGGGCTTCATGGCTACAATTAAAGATATTGCGGAACGGGCAAAAGTGTCTACGGCGACGGTATCCCGTGTTCTTAATAATGATCCGAGCCTTTCGGTAAGCGAAGATACGCGAGAGCGGATATTCGCGATTGCCGAAGAGATCGGCTATAAACCTGAGCGCATCAAGCGGTTGAAGAAAGAAAACGTTTTATCGTACAAGCAGATCGGCTTGCTGCTGTGGATTTCGAGCGACGATGAAAAAGAAGACCCTTATTTTAGCTCCGTGCGTCTTAGCATCGAGAAGCATTGCGAAGCCATGGGCGTCTCCATTGGCAAGGTGTTTCGCGGCAGTAACGTCGACCAAATCACGCTGCAGCAAATGGACGGTCTCATTGTTGTCGGCTCCGTTGACGTGGACGATATCCAAAAAATTTATCCGAATTCCAATGCCGTCGTTCTCGTGAATCATCTGCTGGATAACCTGGAGTACGATTCGGTCAAGATCAATTTCCATAAAGCGATCGAAGAAGTGCTGCGGCATTTGTTTAAGCTGGGGCATCATAAGATCGGACTTATTAGCGGATGCGAATATTTATACAAGCTTGGCCCCGAGAAGAGAGGCCGAACGATTCCCGACCTGCGGCAGCTGCACTTCGAGCGGATCATGAAGGAACAAGGCTATTACCATCCCGACTATATATATAACGGCGACTGGACCACGGCAAGCGGTTACGAAAAGATGAAGGAGCTGCTGAGCAAGCCGGACCGGCCGACCGCTTGTTTCGTCAGCAGCGATCCGATGGCCATCGGCGCGATTCGCGCGCTTCATGAGGCCGGGGTCAAGGTGCCGGAGGAGATGGCGATCGTCGGCTTCGACGCTATCGAGGTGTCGGCCTTTGTCAACCCGCCGCTCTCGACGGTTAAAGTGTTTCCCGAGCTCATCGGCAAGACGGCCGTACAGCTGCTTGTGGAGCGGCTGGAAGGGCGCGAGCCTACGATGCATGTGACGATCGGCACGGAGATGGTCGTCAGGGAAAGCTGCGGCGGAAAGAAGTAAGGGCCGAAGGAGACGATTTGAAGGAGGTGATCCATGAAAAGAGGTGTGCCCGGAGACATACGAGCAAGCAATCTGGAAAGAAAGAGAAAAAAAAGGACCCGTCCACAATAAATGGAGGGCCGAAGAAAAAACAGCTATTTCTATTGTATCCCAAAGAAAGAACGGTTTCAAAACAAATTTAGGTTCTGGGGGAATCCCGAATGAAAAACGTACTTAAAGCAACGGCCGTTGGCGTAGCTGCCATTTCCATGTTAAGCGCTTGCGGAAGCGATACCGGCAACCAGGGGGCCTCTTCCGATTCCGCGGCAAAGAACGGCAAGATCGAGCTCCAATTCCTGCAATATAAGCCGGAGGCGCGAGCCACGTTCGACAAATTAATCGCGAAATTCGAGCAGCAAAATCCGAATATTCATATCGTTCAAGACAACCCGCCGGATGCGTCTACGGTGTTGAAGACCAAGGTGGCTGCGGGAGAAGTGCCGGATATCGTCGCCAACGGGGGCGACAATGTGTACGCCTCTCTGGTTAAAGCCGGGGTGCTGACCGATTTCACGAACGCTCCGGAGCTGAAAAACATACCGGACGCTTACGTCAAGATGCTTAAAGATATTTCGGGAAGCGACAAAGTTTACGCCATTCCTTATGGCGTCAATGCAGACGGCATCATTTACAACAAAAAATTGTTCAAAGAGATGAATCTGACGGTGCCCAAGACCTGGGACGAGTTCACGGCGCTTTGCAAGAAGATTCAAGAAGCGGGCAAGCTTCCGTTCTATTTCACCTTCAAGGATTCCTGGACGACGCTTCCGTCCTTCAACGCTTTTGCCGCCAGTACGCAGGGCGACGATTTCTATGCTAAACATAACGCGGGCCAAGCGACTTACACAAGCAGCTACAAAGTGGCCGCCGAAAAGTACCTGCAATTTCTTTCCTTCGGGCAAAAGGATAATTTCGGCAAGGGCTACAATGACGGCAACGTCGCTTTTGCCAATGGCGAGTCGTTGATGTATGCACAGGGCGTATGGGCGATTGCCGAGATCAAGAAAGCGAACCCGAACATCGAGCTGGGCGTCTTCCCGTATCCGGTGACGAACGACCCGAACAAAAATATGCTTGTCTCCGGCGTCGACCAGCTGCTTGCCATATCGGCGGAGACCAAGCACCCGGAAGAAGCGAAAAAATTTATCAGCTTCCTGCTGGATTCGGAGAATGCCAAGGAATACACAACCGGCGTAAACACCTTCTCCGCAGTTAAAGGGGTTACGCAGGACGATGCTTCCGTAGCGGAGCTTAAGCCGTATTTCGAAAAAGGCCAGGTGGCCGACTTTGTGGATCACTATGTGCCAAGCAGCTTGAAGCTGGACCAAATCCTTCAGGATTTGATCATGAAGAAGGATGTCGGCGCTTTCCTGCAAAGATTGGATGACGAGTGGTCCAAAGCGCAAAGCCGAAAATAATCGGACACCTTGGGGGGATGAAACAGGGAACGGCGTTTTCCGTTTCATCCCTTTATTCCGGAGAGGAGTCTTTACCCGATGAGAAAGAACATGACCCCGTATTATCTGATGGTGGTGCCGGCCCTTCTTCTGTTTTTCGCCTTCCACACCTTCCCTGTCTTGATGGGGATTTTCTATAGCTTTACGAATTGGGACGGACTTTCGAAAACGTATCAGATGGTAGGGTTGAAAAATTATATCAGCGTGTTTCAAGATCCGGTCGTCTATCGCGCTTATTGGTTTACGTTCAAATTTGCCGTTTTGACCACGATCATCGTGAACGTCATCAGCCTTGCGGTAGCCTTGGGGCTCAATTCCCGCATCAAGCTGAAAAATATGTTCCGGGCCGTCTATTTTCTCCCGAATATTCTTAGCTTGCTGATTGTCGGTTACATTTTTAACTATATTTTTTCCAATATGCTGCCGGACATCTTCGCCAAAATGCATATGGACAGCTTGGCGTTTAATATTTTGGGAAGCCGGGAATGGGCCTGGGTCGGCATTCTGATTGTCACGGTGTGGCAGGCGACGGCTTTTAATATTATTTTGTATTTGGCGGGACTGCAGACCATCCCGGCCGATCTGTACGAGGCTTCCAGTCTGGACGGCGCCGGAAAATGGAAAGAGTTCAAGCATATCACGTTTCCGCTCATCGCGCCTTTCTTCACCATCAATATGGTGCTCGCCATGAAAAATTTCCTCATGGTGTTCGATCAGATTGTGGCCCTGACGGCAGGCGGTCCGGCGCAATCTACGACTTCGATTTCGCTGCTGATCTTCAGCGACGGCTTTCAAGGCGGATCGTTCGCTTATCAATCGGCCAACGCGGTCATTTATTTTGTCGTGATTGTGATCATATCCGCCCTGCAGCTTAGGTTCTTGCAGAGAAGGGAGATGAGCCTGCAATGAGCGCCAACCGCACCAACTGGATCGTTACCTTGCTGATCGCTCTGGGATCGCTGATTGTGCTGTTCCCGCTTTATATTACGGTGATGATCGCGGTCAAGAGTCCGGAGCAAATCGCAGCTTCCGTCTTGGCTTGGCCGACCGAATGGCATTGGGAGAACTTCTCCCAGGCGATGAAGGCGACGAATTTCACGCGAGCGTTTACGAACAGCCTTATCGTAACCGCCTGCTCGGTTGTATTTACGCTGCTTACCAATTCGCTTGTTGCCTATGCCGTTTCGCGCAATATGGATAAGCCGTTTTTCAAAATGCTTTACTACTATTTTGTCAGCGCGTTGTTCGTGCCGTTCCCGATTATTATGCTGCCGATCGTCAAGGAAACGGCCAAGCTCGGGATGAACAATCACGTGGGGCTTATTATTCTGTATGTAGTGTACGGTATCGCGTTTAACATGTTCTTGTATGTCGGTTATCTGAAAAGCTTGCCGTACGAGCTGGAAGAAGCGGCGACGATGGACGGAGCGACCATTTGGGGCAGATTCTGGAAGGTCATTTTCCCGCTGCTCAGTCCGATCAATGCCACGGTCGGTATTCTGACCAGCATTTGGGCGTGGAACGACTTTTTGCTGCCGCTCATTATTTTGAGCAAGCCGAGCATGGCGACGCTGCCGCTGGCGCAGTACGTCTTCCAGTCCAAATTCAGCATCAATTATAATTTGGCGTTCGCTTCTTATCTTATGGCCTTGCTGCCGATGATCGTGATCTATTTGGTCGCGCAGCGCTGGATCATTAGCGGCGTCATCCGGGGAGCGGTGAAATCCTGACGTGAACGTCTACAAACCGGTATTTCATTTCACGGCCGACAAAGGCTGGATTAACGATCCGAACGGCCCTATCCAAGTGAATGGCGAGTACCATGTATTTTACCAGCACAATCCCTATGGGGACGAATGGGGAACGATTCATTGGGGCCATGCGAAGAGCAAGGACCTGGCGCATTGGGAGCGGCTGCCGCTTGCATTGTACCCTTCGCAGGAGCGCGGAGAAGAGCACTGCTTCTCGGGGTGCACGGTGCTTGCGGACGGCAGCCCGGTGATATTTTATACCAGTATCGGACCGGGGGAGCGCAATGCCCGGACGGGAGCGCAGCAGTGGATCGCCTTCGGCAGCGAGGATCTGATGCGTTGGGTGAAGCCCGGCATTAATCCCGTTCTGACACCGCAAATTCATGGCGATGCCGTGATTGAGGAATGGCGGGACCCGTACGTTTGGGAAATGGACGGAGCCTGGTATATGGTTTGCGGGGGGACACACCGCGGCAAAGGCTGCGCCGTACTTTACCGCTCTCCCGACCTGCTTACTTGGGAATTTCTAGGCATCGTTGCGGACGGGCCGGAAAAAGTATGGGAGTGTCCGAATCTGTTTCAATTAGGAAACAAATGGGTGCTCACGTATTCGCCGGACGACGAGGATAAGCGGGTCCGGTATAAAGTCGGGAGCTTGACGAATCAATTTCGCTTTGTCGAGGAAGCTTCCGGCATTCTGGATTACGGCGGCCGGGAAGGCTTCTACGCGGCGACGACTTGCCCGGACGAGGCGGGAAGAAGGCTTTTGTTCAGCTGGATGCCGGACAGCGCGAGGGGAAGCAGCAAGGCGATCAGCGGCTGGTCGGGAGCCCTTACGGTTCCGCGGGTATTGTCGTTGGACGAAGCGTCCGGCCGTCTCCTCATCCGGCCGGTTCCGGAGCTGCGCGCGCTGCGGGGCGAGCATGGTTCGCTGCAGCCCGGGTGGATCGAAGGCAGCGTCGAATTGCCGGTCCAGGGGAAGGCGCTGGAGCTTTCCGTCGAGCTCGATCTGAAGGATGCGGGCGGATCGTTCGGCATGGCCGTGCTCGGCTCGCCGGACGGGCAGGAAGAAACGCTGCTCTTGATCGACCTTGCGCATCGTACGTTTGTGCTGGACCGGTCGCGCTCAAGTCTGGACCCGGATGTGCATAAGCATGCGCTCGCCGCAGACCTGCCTTCGAACATAGGGGAGCGCCTCAAGCTGAATGTTTACGTCGACCATTCGACGGTGGAAGTGTTCATTCAAGACGAGAGCGCATTGTCCGCGCGCGTCTATCCGACCCGGCCGGACAGCGTTCATGTGCGTGCCTTCGCCGGGCAGGGCAAGGTGTTTGCCCATGCTTTCGACGGATGGACCATGAACCCGTGCGGCCTTGGGAAATCATTACGCGAAAAATAGACAGATAAATCTCCATACGAATACGAATCGGATAGAGAAGGAGCAGGAGCATGACGATACATTTTCGGGAAAGCGAGCAACGGTTTCATCTGCAGTCGAAAGACACGAGCTACATGATTCAATTGGTGCATGGCTACCCGGCCCATGTATATTGGGGGCCGAAGCTGAGCGAGGATGGAAATTTAACCGATATCCTGATGTTTCAGGAACGCTGTTCATTCAGTCCCAATCCGGTTCCTGAGGATAAGAGCATTTCGCTCGACACGCTTCCACAGGAATACCCGCAATATGGAACAAGCGATTTCCGTCATCCGGCCTATCAGGTTCAGCTGGAGGACGGCAGCCGGATCACGGAACTTACTTATAGATCGCATCGCATAGTTAACGGCAAGCCGGCGCTCGAAGGGCTGCCCGCCATTTATACGGAGAACGAAGACGAGGCGCAAACGTTGGAATTGGAGCTGTTTGACGCATATTCGGGGCTGACCGTTATTTTGAGCTACACGGTGTTTGAGTATTTTGACGCCATGACACGCTCTGTCAGGTTTGTGAACGAAGGAAAGCAGGCCTTGCGGTTGAACCGCGCGTTAAGCGCAAGCGTCGACTTTTTCGATTCCGACTACGACTGCTTGTATTTGTCCGGCACTTGGACAAGGGAACGGCATGTGCAAAGAAAGCCTTTAAGTCCGGGAGCCGTTCGGGTCGAAAGCCGGAGAGGCTCAAGCAGCCATCAAATGAATCCGTTTATGGCCTTGCTGCGGCCCGCCGCGGACGAAGACCAAGGCGAAGTATTCGGCTTCAGCCTGGTGTACAGCGGGAACTTTGCCGCCGAGGCGGAGGTGGACCAATTCGGGATGACACGGGTATCGATGGGGATCAATCCGTTTGACTTCGGCTGGCTGCTGGAGCCCGGCGAGTCGTTCCAAACGCCGGAGGCGGTGATGGTGTATTCCTCCGAAGGCTTGGGCGGAATGTCAAGGACTTACCATCGGCTGTATCGTACCCGTTTATGCCGGGGGGCGCATCGCGACAAGGAACGCCCTATTCTGGTCAACAACTGGGAAGCGACGTATTTTGATTTTAACGCCGACAAGATCGAGGCGATTGCGAAAGATGCGGCGGAGCTTGGCATCGAGCTGTTTGTGCTCGATGACGGATGGTTCGGCAAGCGGGATAGCGATACGAGCTCCTTGGGAGACTGGACGGTTGACCGCAATAAGCTTCCGGACGGACTTGAGGATTTGGCGGCTCGTGTCAAGAGTCATGGCATGGAGTTCGGGCTTTGGGTCGAGCCGGAGATGGTCTCTCCGGACAGCGATTTATACCGGCGTCATCCGGACTGGTGCCTTCATGTTCCGCATCGCCGCCGGACGGAAGCGCGCAATCAATTGATTCTGGATCTGTCGCGGGAGGATGTTCGCACCTACTTGTTCGAGGCGTTAAGCGGCATTTTTAGTACGGTTCCCGTCTCTTACGTCAAATGGGATATGAACCGGAACATGACGGAAATCGGCTCCGCTGAACTTGCGGCCGCACGGCAAACCGAAACGGCGCACCGCTACATGCTGGGGCTTTATGAGTTGATGGACAAGCTTGTTACGAGGTTTCCTCATATTTTGTTCGAAAGCTGCTCCGGCGGCGGCGGACGTTTCGATCCGGGGATGCTGTATTACATGCCGCAAACGTGGACCAGCGACGATACGGATGCGGTGGAACGGTTGAAAATCCAATACGGCACAAGCATGGTTTACCCCGTCAGCTCCATGGGAGCGCACGTCTCGGCCGTGCCGAACCATCAAGTCGGCCGGATCACGCCGCTTACCACGCGGGGAGACGTGGCCATGTCCGGCAATTTCGGCTATGAGCTGGATCTCACCAAGCTTCCGGCGGAGGAGAAGGACATCATTAAGCAACAGGTGGCCCTGTATAAAGAAAACCGCAGGCTGATTCAAAACGGCGACTTGTATCGCTTGAAAAGCCCGTTCAGCGGCAATGAAACGGCGTGGATGCTCGTTTCGGAGGACCGGAGGGAGGCCATGGTATTTTATTTCCAAGTACTGGGGGTTCCTAACGGGCCATTGCGCCGATTGCGGCTAAAAGGCTTGCAAACGGAATTGGATTACCGGGTCAGCGGGTTTGAAGACCATTACCGCGGTGACCGACTTATGCAAATCGGGCTGCCGATTCCGCCGCTTGACGGCGATTATAAGAGCGTATGGTTTAAGCTGACAGCGGTGAATGAATGGCGTCAGGAAGTTGAGTAAAGCCAAGAGCCGGACCAGGCGGTCCGGCCGTTTTATTTCACACATGATTATTTCGTGACATTCATCAATAAAAACGTGTATCTGGTTCCTTCTTTTTTTGTTTTCCAGTAAATCGTGACCTCTGCAAATCCTTCGCCAACGGCATCAAAATATAAAACGTTATCCTTAACTCTTAGATTGTTCACAACGGATGGCTCGTCAACTCCAATTCCAATGTCCTCCGACGAAAACTCGACTTGGTCCCCTTGAGGGGATCCGCAATAGAACCGCGATGATCCTGTATCGCCTACTTTTAAGTTAAACTCATGCTTGACAGGAATATAAATACTTTTTGTGCATTCAGATGGCTTAACGACCCCTCCATTGGCGTGTGCTGAAATGACATTGACAGATAAAAGTGTTGAGACAGCCAATGATAGTGATAAAATGGTCTTGCTTACCTTGCTAAGCTTCATAAATTATCCCTCCCAAAAGGTTTTGTTAGAATGCGCTTCGATAAAGCTTACATTCTAGTTAAAAAATACCACTAACATAATATATTATCAATATATTCCTTTAATTGTAATATTGCTGCATCAAAGTGATATTTAGGATGTAGTTTATAGGGAGGTGAAATAAAGCAATAGCGTGAAAAATAAAGTGCTGGACCGGGAAAATAAAGTTGTAGACTGGCGACGGCGTTAAGCTTGCGGAGCAGAAGACCCCCGGGTCGAAATGTCCGACTTAATTTTGAGCGTCTTTACCTAGGAAGGAGGCAGCTTATGAGGCTTCTCCGATATATTTTATTGTTCATTGTATTTATGCTTTCTTACTGGGCAGGTTTTTTTTCTTACGAAAGTACCCTTTGGTTAGTTTGGGAACTATGTTTTGTTATCCTATCATGTGTGCGCTCACCTTTATATTGCCTGCATCCTTCATCATGATTTCTTTCGGGGGCTTGAGCTTTTTCTCGGCTGAATCTCAGTTGTTTTACTCATTTTTTGCCTCTTCCGGGATCGTATTCGGTGCAGGTTTCGGGTTGATCTCGCATGTTTTCGAAGCCAAAAATTGAATGATAACAACCTCAAGGAGGTACACCTTATGGGAAACGTGATTTCCATGCCCGAAGCGCAAGAAGACGCAGCGCCTTCCCTTTCCATGTCGAACGGGCTGACCTCCGTCTTTCTGGATGTTCTGGTGCTGAGCGGTTCTCGACTCGCGAACACGGAGCGGGAGAAAGAGCTGATCATTTGGCTTGCTCAACGGGATCAGTCGGTTGTCGGGATTGGAACGGTAGGTTTTCGCTTGGAGGAAATGCCTTGGTCGGCGGACAATTTTGCCAATGAAAAGGCGTTTATGACGCGGACGATTCAGGAGGCCATGAATGAATCCGGCTGGGAGAAGCTCAGCTATACGCCGAACAAGGAGATGGTCATCGGACGATTGGCGGACTTTCGGCTGATGATCGATGCCTTGCAAGCGGAATACCTTGATCCAAGTTACTATATCGAATGGGCTGAGGTGGACGAAGAGGACGATTCTCCGACCATCCCCAGAGGATATCCCATGTGCCCAAAGCACGAAGTTTATTTGTCCTGTCACGGTTGCCTGCTGTGCAACTATGAAGGCGGCGGCTGATGTTCGTCTTCGGGCTCCTCCGAATGTCATCATGCATAAAACAAAGCAGCCCGGACTTCACTCCGAGCTGCTATCATGAACTTCCGTGCTATGCCCGGCATAGGTCGAAATATTGCTTTACATCCCGCTGAAAATCCGTGGTTGGACGTTTGGGCTCCCGTAGTTTGCATTGCTCCAAATATTCGGCGGCGAGAGCTTTGAGTTCCGGATAAGTTCTTACCGTTTCGATCAGGCAGCCGATGATTCCCAATTGGTGGGGCTCATCTTTCTTTTTTAGCTTAAAAGTGCTGCTGGAAATCAGGTGTTTGAGCCAGACCTGATATGTCAGATCGCTGTCGGGAATTGGCGTATCGAAGTACCCTTGCCTAACGGCGGCCCATAAGGCTAAAAGCGAATAATGAACGAGCCCGCTCGTCTCCCCGTTTTTGAAAACCGTCACAAGCGAAGGAATCGCACCGGATATATTGACGCCGCTGTCCGCCAGCCTCCAGTGAATGCTGCAAATATATTGTTCCGTTGCCTTATCCTTTACATAGCGCTTGCCCGCAACCAGGATAAGCCGTACCGCTTCGTCCGGAAAAGGGACTTCTGCGGCCAGCAAGGCATCGAGCAGGGCGGCGGCGCGGTATTGAAGATAAAGCTCGGTATCTTATTTCGCCGATTCCTTCCGGTCGAGATGATGAAGCCGTGCAATTGAGGTTATGCATCCGGATAAATCCCCGCCTGCTTTAAGGCAGCGGTGAAGGATTTCGATCAGCGCGACAACCCATTCCGGATCGCTGACGTGCAGATAGGTGCCCAACTCGCCGGTCTGGTGATCCTTTAATGCGTTTTCCAAGCTGTCTTTAGCTAGGGAGAAGGCTATTGACGACGTTTCGGGAGTCGTTATTTCTTCGATGATTTCCTTTGCCGTGCGTCTGCGTTCGGTCAAATCCGTTGCTGCGTTAAGCTGCTGCATCATGTGTTCCATACTGCTGGCGTTCATAGGAAGCTTCCTCCGTTATCCGTAACTATCGGCAAAATCATAATATGAATAGTAAGATTATAGCATCGAATCCGCTTCGATCGCGAAAAAAGCTCCCGATCCCCTGCGAAAAGGGGCGGGAGCTTCATGACTTTAAGCGAGCAGTGCGCGCAGCACAGCGGTAACGGCAGCCATTTCTTCGTCCGTACCGATGGAAATGCGCAGCTTGTCGGCCAGACGGGGATGCTCGAAATGACGGACGTAGATGTTTCGTTCCAGCAGGCTCTGATACCATGCGCGGGCATCGGGCTGTCCCGCTCCCGCCGGAGGCGTGCACAAGACGAAGTTGGTTTGCGAAGGGATGACATCAAATCCGAGGCTGCGAAGCTCGGCGATGAAGCCGTCCCGCGTCGCCTTGACTGCCGCTACGGTGCGCATCGTGTATTCGCGGTCTTCCAGAGCCGCTAAGGCAAGCTTCCGGCTGATGGCGTTGATGTTGTAGATGTCCTTGCTCTTCTCCAGCGCGGCGATGAGCGGCTCGGCAGCGATGCAGTAGCCGACCCGCGCTCCGCACAGGGCGTACGCCTTGGAGAACGTCCGGACGACGATCACGTTAGGATAGCGGTCCACCAGCGGGATGGCCGTTGCGTTGGGATCGGCGAAGTCGATGTAGGCTTCGTCGATGACGACCAGCCCCGGGAAGCGGTTGACCAGCCGTTCCACTTCTTCGAGCGGCATCAGGTGTCCGGTAGGCGCATTCGGATTGACCAGCACGATTGCGTCCGCTCCGCTGTCCATCAGCAGCCCCGGATCGACGGTATAGTCGTTTCGCGTCGGGACTGCGATGGAAGAAGCCTGATAAGATGCGGCCACCGTGTGATACAGCGAGAACGACGGATCAGGCAGGGCCAGCCGACGGTTCGGGCCTATGAAGCCTTTGACGATCAAGGAAATGATCTCGCTCGAGCCGTTCCCGCAAAAGATTTGCTCGTCCTTGACGCCATGCAGCTGCGAAAGCGCAGCGCGCAGCTGCATGCAGCGGGCGTCGGGGTAACGGCGAAGCTCTTCTTCGCCAAGCGTACGCAGCGCCTCCAGCACGAGCGGAGAGGGCGGGTACGGGCTTTCGTTCTGATTCAGCTTGATTGCGGCGCTTCCTTCCGGAGGGAGGTCGCCCAAGGCGTATGGGGTGAGCCGTTCGATATGAGGCAGAATAAGGGTCATCGGTTTGCTTCCTCCTGACATCCGGCTGACGGGGTCAGCCCGTGATTTTTTGATGTACGGAACGTCTTCCGCTTTGCGCAATGGGATGATAAGATGAGCATAATCGCATTTTGACATTAGTAAAATAGTCAGTTTCATAATTTTTCGAGTGACAGTTTGAAGGAACGAACATTTCACGAAAAGGGAGAGCCGGGATGATCGATTTGATGCCGAGGCTCGACGAAACGTCGGGCGAAGCGCTGTATATGCAGCTGTACCGCTATATCCGCGACGAAATCGCCGCCGGCCGCATTCCGGCGAACGAGCGGCTGCCGTCTATCCGTACGCTGTCGGCTTACCTCGGCGTGAGCCGGTCGCCTGTCGCTCTTGCCTACGAGCAGCTGCTCGCCGAAGGCTATGTAAACAGCAGGCCGCGCAGCGGGCTTTATGCCGCCGAGCTGGACACGTCCGCCACCTTGCTGCGGGTGCAGACCGAAGCGGCAGCGGAACGTTCCGCCGTTTCACCGTCGCCGAAGCGCGCGTACCACGCTTCCCAGGATGAGCCGGTCCGTTACGACTTCGGCTACGGCAGCGTCGATATTACCGGCTTCCCGCTGGCGAAATGGCGCCGGCTGATGAACCGGTGCCTCCTGCCGGAAAACAGCCGTCTGCTGCTGTACGGCGATTTGCAGGGCGAGCCGGAGCTGCGCGCCGAAATTGCCGCCTACCTGCATCACATGCGCGGGGTGCGCTGCCAGCCGGAGCAGATCGTCGTCGGTGCGGGCACGTACCACTCGCTCGATTTGCTGTTTCAATTGCTGCGCGAGGACGTCGTCCGCATCGCTTCCGAAGAAGCGGTCAACGACGGGGTGAAAGCGCTGTTCGGGCAGTTCCGGTTCGATTGCCGGCCCCTCCGGCTGGAAAGCGACGGCATCTGCCTCGAAGAGCTGCAGGCCAGCGGCGCGCAGGCCGTTTATGTGACCCCGTCGCATCAGTTTCCGTACGGCATGACGCTGTCGGCGGGCAAGCGGATCAAGCTGCTCCAATGGGCGAAGGAACGGCGCGCCTACATCGTTGAGAACGACTACGACGGCGAGTTCCGCTACAGCGGCCGGCCCATTCCTTCGCTGCAAAGCCTCGACGACGACGGCCGGGTCATCTACGTCGGCACGTTTTCCCGGGCGCTGACACCGGCGTTCCGGCTCAGCTATCTCGTGCTCCCTCCGGCGCTGCTGGAGAGGTTTCGCGACCGCCGGCACAGCTACGACCAGCTCGCTTCGCCGATCTTCCAGAAGACGCAGCAGTTGTTCATGCAATCCGGCGACTTCGGGAGGCACGTGCGCAAAATGCGCAGCGTCTACCACAAAAAGCGCGATGCGCTGCTGCACGCGGTGCGCGATGCTTTTCCGGCGGGCGTCGAGATGATCGGCGCGGACTCCGGGCTGCACCTGCTGCTTCGGGTCCGCTGCGGAATGGACGAAACCGGGCTTGTGTGCGCGGCCGCCCGGGAAGGGGTCGGCGTCTATCCGGCTTCGGCTTACCGGCTGCGGCCGGAGGCGGACGAGGCTCCGACCGTGCTGCTCGGCTTCGGCGGCCTGTCCGAAACAGATATCCGGGAAGGAATCGGACTGCTGACGCGGGCGTGGAAAATGGAAGCTTTTCTAAAGAAATGAAAGAATATGGACGATAAATCCAGTAGGATGTCAATTTTCTTTTATTTTGAAGAGGAGGGGTAGCATGAAAGTTTCCGGCGGAGGAAGCAGCGTCTTGAACCTGTACGCGCTTCGGGATCAGGAGGGCAAGCCCGGCCTGAGACCGGGATCGATGGCCGGCTTGAAGCATGATACGGTCGAAATTAGCCCGACCGGCCGGCAATTGGCCGAAGGCGCAATCAAGCACCGCGTGGGCAAAGTGTTCGTATCGGCCCAAATCGGCGAATCGCTGAACCGGCTGCTCGAAGGAAAGCCGCAGGAGGTAAGCGATGCGGTGCATACGATCATCGGGTCCAATCTGCTGCCGGGCGGCTCCGTCTCGGACGAAGGGGAGCGATCCGTACTGCGGGAGGCGGGATTAGCGCAGGCAAATTATGTGGCGGACCATTATATGTCGGGCGGCGAAGCGTCCGAGTTGATGGCGGTCATGAATCAAATTGCCGTCATCGGCGCGAAGGGAACGGTAGATCCGGCCACGGGAAGCGTCTCCTACCAGATGCCGCCGTCCCGGCCGATTGGGGCGCCCGAAGACTATGTGGACATCAACGAGCTGATGAAGCGATTCGAACCGGATACCTACAAAAAGCTGCGCGAAGCGGTAGCCGGTGGCGGCGACTGGGGCAGTATTTTGTTTTCGTTTGTTGAAAAAATCCCGCAAAACGGGCAGTGGGTGACTAAGTATCGCGAGGAAACGGGGCAGCTGATGCAGGAGCTGAAGACGACGAAGCTTGACAACCGGTTCGCAGGCGCTAATACGACCGGTATGGCCTCTTTCCTGCTGGACATGAACCGTAAGCTGGACCAGGCGCCGCTTGCAAAGACCGACGCCCTGATGCGAAATATGGCTAATTTTGCACGGCTATTCGGGCATCGGGTCTAAGGAGACGTCGGTGAGCCGCCGGATAAAGGCAATCGGTCAAGCCCGGGAGAACGCACAACGCATGGATAACGGCAATCTGATTGAAATCCGGGAAGACGCTCGACGCACGAATGGCGGCCATCCGCTCGAAACTCGAAAGACCGTACGCCTCCCGGCCAAATGGCTTGGGGGGAGGGACGGTCTTTTTGCTGTACAGAGGACAAAAACGACAGGAGATGAAATTAATACCGTCACTGGAATAAATGAAACTTAAATTCTTCCATCCCCTCCCGGAAATCGCAGTTTTTCTTCACAATTTATTCAAATATTTATTGACAAGCGAAAAAAACAGCTGTTATTATTAACATCAGTGGTGAAAATAAACGAATTAAACTTGTTCGAGGAATCATGTTAAGCGGTTCCGGACCCGACGAACCCAACTTGAAAGCGTTAGCAATCAGGGGACTTGGACCGTTAACCGCAGCGGAACCTCTTGAACTTCACATGCCGAAAGGAAATGAGCTACTTATGGGCTTCGAACGATTGGTGGAAGAATACCGCGGAGGCGTGCTGGAAAATGTACATATGGGCCTCGTCTGCGGAATGGACGAGAACGGCCGGATCGTATATTCGGTCGGCGACGAACAGCATATGACGTTTTTGCGTTCGGCGGCGAAGCCGTTTCAGGCGATCCCGGTCATCAAGCACGGCATCGACGAAAAATTCAAGCTGAGCCCGAAGGAAGCGGCTCTGTTCGCCGCCTCGCACCGGGGAGAAAAGTATCATATCGAGGCGCTTGAGTCGATTTTGCAGAAAACCGGGCTGAAGGAAGAAGACATCCTGTGCTGTCCGACTTATCCGCTCAACGAAGCGCCCCGGGCGGCCTGTCACTGGGAGCATCTGGAGAAGCGCAAGCTGTATCATAACTGCTCCGGCAAGCATTCCGGCTTTCTCGCGCTGTCCAAGGAGCTCGGCTACGACCTCGGAACCTATTGGAGCATCGATCACCCGGCACAGCAGCTCAGTCTGGAAGCGATGGCCGAAATGGCCGACTACCCGAAGGAAGACATCCGCATCGGGGTGGACGGCTGCGGCTTTCCGGTTTATGCGATGCCGCTGCACCGAATCGCCCGCGCCTATCTGAAGCTGGCCTGCCCGGATCTGATAGCGGATGCCGGTACGAGAGCGGCGGTGACGAAAATCGCCGGTTATATGAACGCGAACCCGGAGATGATCGCCAGCCACGACTTTATCTGCACCGCGCTGCTGACCGATCCGAACATTGTCGCCAAGGGCGGCGCCAAAGGGGTATACGGCTTCGGGCTCAAAAAGGAGCGCATGAGCTTCGCCTTAAAAGTTCTTGACGGCTCGGAGCTCGTGTGGCCGATTATCGCCGCTTCGATTCTGGAGCAGATCGGCTACGACAACCGCGATACGATCGACCGGTTGTATGCGCTCGCTCCGAAGGAGATCAAGAACGATAACCACATCGTCGTAGGCGAGCGAAAAACCGTATTCCGGTTCTAAGCGAGCGCATCACCGAACCAGGGTAACGATCTTCCCTCTTTTGGACGAACGGCTCGTTCGTTCCGCAGGAAGATTTAGCATAAATCAATGAAAAACGGGGGGATTTTCCATGAAAAAACGTTTCGCAGCTTTTACGGCAATGGTGCTCGCAGGCGCGATGTTTGCAGGCTGTAGCGGCGGCGCGGGCAAACCGCAGCAGCAAGGCGCGGCCGAGCAGCCGACGGCCAAGAAGGAAGGCAACGGCATCACGATCGCGGTCAATGCCAACTTCGTGACGCTGGACCCGCACAACGCGGCCGATACGCTGTCCATTTCCGGCTACCGCACGATGTATCAAGGTCTGCTCGGCTTCGATCAGGATATGAAGGTCGTGCCTGTGCTGGCTGAATCGTACGAAGTGAGCCCGGACGCCAAGGTATACACGTTCAAGCTGAAAGAGAACATCAAGTTCCACGACGGCACGCCGTTCAACGCCGAAGCGGTCAAAGTCAACCTCGACCGGGTGAAAAACAAGGACAACAACCTGAAAATGGCGCGCAGCTTCGCCGCCGTAGAGAAAACCGAAGTCGTCGACGCCAAAACGGTAAAAATCACGCTGTCCCAGCCTTACTCGGCGATGCTGAACAAGCTGGCCATGCTGATGATCATCAGCCCGCAGGCGCTGGAGAAGTACGGCAAAGATATCGGCCAGCACCCGGTAGGCACCGGTCCGTTCAAGTATAAGGAATGGGTGCAGGGCGACCGGATGACGATCGAGAAGAACGCCGATTATTGGGAAAAAGGGCTGCCGAAGGTAGATACCGTCACCTTCAAGCCGGTACCGGAGAACGGTTCCCGCGTCGCGATGCTGAAAACGGGCGAAGCCGACTTCGTCTATCCGCTGCCGACCGAGCAGGTGGAGCAGGTGAACGGGAAGAACGGCATCGTCGTGGACAAAACGCCTTCGACGATTGCGCGCTACATCACGATGAACATGACGAAGAAGCCGTTCGACGACGTCCGCGTCCGTCAGGCGATCAACTATGCGATCAACAAAGACGCTTATATCAAAGTCGTCAAATCGGGCTTTGCCGAAAAGCTGGACTCGACCATGTCGTCCAAAACGCAATTTTATGCGAAGCAAACGCCGTATGACGGCAACGTGGAGAAAGCGAAAGCGCTCCTGAAGGAAGCCGGCCTCGAAAACGGCTTTAAAGCCGAAATCTGGGGCAGCTCCGACTCCGAGACGGTGAAAGGCATGCAGTTCGTTCAGCAGCAGCTGGCAGCCGTAGGCATTACGCTCGACGTGAAGCCGATGGAGGAAGGCACGCTCTCCAACGAGATCAACTCGGCCAAAACGCCGCAGGAATCCAAGGTGCAAATGTGGTACGTCAGCTGGTCCCCGTCCTCGGCTGACGCCGACGCGGCGACGCGTCCGCTCTTCGCGAGCGAAATGTTCCCTCCGAACGGAGCGAACACCGCCTACTACAAAAACGATAAAGTAGACGAACTGATCGCAAAAGCGAACAAGCTGTCGAATGCCGACGAGCAAAAAGCCGTTTACGCCGATATTCAAGCGCAAATCTACAAAGACGCTCCATGGGTGTTCCTTGCCGTCGACCAGATCGTATCCGGCAAGAAAAACTACCTCGAAGGCGTGAAAGTATATCCGGACGGCTCGATCAACGTCCGCGAAGCCGAAATCAAGAAGTAAGTCCTGACCTGATGCTGTGTTGACCCGCCCTCCGGTGCGGTGCTCACCACAGCATCTCGCCTAATGGCAGGTTTTCAGAGGAGGAGTGTAAAAGCTTGGCTCAGTATGTGCTTAAACGATTGGTTGCCGTCATTCCGATTCTTTTCATCGTTTCCGTCTTGATCTTTCTGTTCATTCACCTGATTCCCGGCGATCCGGCGCGGCTTGTGGCCGGCAAGGAAGCCACGCTCGAAGACATTCAGCGCATTCAGGCCGAGCTCGGCCTCGACAAGCCGCTCTGGGAGCAATATTTCATCTATATGTCGCATCTGCTGCAGGGAGATTTGGGTCAATCGCTCAAAACCGGCCAGCCGGTGACGGAGATGCTCGCCTCGCGCATGATGCCGACGATCTGGCTGACGATTTTCAGCATGGGCTGGGCGCTTCTGTTCGGGATCGTGATCGGCGTCATCTCCGCGACGAAGCGCAACCGCTGGCCGGACTATTTGAGCATGCTGACCGCGGTCTCAGGCATTTCGGTGCCGCCGTTCTGGCTCGGCCTGCTGCTCATCCAGCTGTTCTCTGTGCAGCTCGGCTGGCTGCCGACCGGAGGCGTCGATACGTGGCAGGGCTACGTGCTTCCTTCGATTACGCTCGGCGCGGGCATCATGTCGATGCTGGCGCGCTTCTCCCGGGCATCCCTGCTGGAGTCGCTGAAGCAGGACTATATTCGGACCGGCCGGGCCAAAGGCTTGAACGAGCGCACGGTCGTCTGGGGGCATGCGATGAAAAATTCGATGATCTCCGTCGTTACCGTAGCCGGGCTTCAGTTCGGCTTTCTGCTCGGCGGCTCGGTCATTGTCGAGACCGTGTTCAGTATCCCGGGGCTCGGGCGGCTGCTGATCGATTCGATCGCCTTCCGCGATTATACGGTCATTCAAGCGGAGCTGCTGCTGTTCGCCGTCGAATTCATTCTGGTCAACTTGCTCGTTGACGTCCTGTATGGCGTTCTTAATCCTAAAATTCGCCTGTCGGGCCAGAACTGAGGAGGACCACCATGAGTCAAAACATCGTCATCGACCATTCCGCGGACTCGGCTATTCCGTTAACGAAAAGCAGTCCGCTCCGCGATTTCTGGATCAAAATGAAAAAGCAAAAGCTCGCGTTCGCCGCAGGCCTGTTTATCGCGCTGCTCGTCGTCGTCGCGGTGATCGGTCCCGCGCTTGCGCCTTACGATCCGTCCGTGCCGGACTACGACAACATTTTGTCCGGCCCGTCGGCGAAGCATTGGGCCGGTACGGACGAGTACGGCCGCGATATTTTCAGCCGCATTCTCGTCGGCACCCGGCTGTCGCTGTCCGTCGGCCTCAGCGCCGTTCTGATCGGCGCGGCCATCGGCACGCTGCTCGGGCTGGTCAGCGGCTATTACGGCGGCTGGCTTGACCGGCTGATCATGCGGAGCAGCGACGTCATGTTCTCGTTCCCCGATCTGCTGCTGGCGATCGGCATCGTTGCGATCCTTGGGCCGGGGCTGATGAACGTCGTCGTCGCCGTTGCGATCTTCGGCATTCCGTCGTTCGCAAGGCTGATCCGCAGCGCCACCCTGGAAACGAAGGAATCGCTGTATGTGGAAGCGGCCCGTTCCATCGGGGCGAACAACGTGCGGATCATTGCCCGTCACATTTTTCCCGAAACCGTTCCGAGTCTGATCGTTTACTTCACGATGCGGATCGGGACGACGATTTTGGCCGCATCGGGCCTGAGCTTTCTCGGCCTCGGCGCGAAGCCTTCGGACCCGGACTGGGGGGCCATGCTGAGCATGGGCCGCGATTACCTCAGCATTGCGCCGCATGTCGTTTATTTTCCGGGCGCCGCCATTTTCCTGACGGTTCTCGCCTTCAACATACTGGGAGACGGTTTGAGAGACGCGCTCGATCCGAAGATCAAGAATTAGAACAGGAGTAACGCGAATGACTCAAAAACTACTTGACGTGAAAGGCCTCAAGACACAGTTCACCCGGGATCAAGGCAAGGTCAACGCGATCGACGGCGTCGATTTTCATGTGAACAAAGGCGAAGTGCTCGGTCTGGTCGGAGAATCCGGCTGCGGCAAAAGCGTCACGTCCTTGTCCGTCATGCGGCTGCTGCACGGCACTCCGGGGAGCATTGTCGGGGGAACGGTCCGTTTTCAGGAGAAGGATCTGGTCGCGCTGTCCGAAAGCGACATGCGCCGTATCCGGGGCAAAGACATCGCGATGATTTTCCAGGAGCCGATGACGTCGCTCAATCCGGTGCTCAAGATCGGCAAGCAGCTCGTGGAGGCGATCCGTCTGCACTTGAAATACGACAAAAGCAAGGCGCGGGAGCACGCCGTTCATATGCTCAAGCTGGTCGGCATTCCGCGCGCCGAGGATGTCATCGACGAATATCCGCACCAGCTGTCGGGCGGCATGCGGCAGCGGGTCATGATCGCTATGGCGATGTCCTGTAACCCGCAGCTCCTCATTGCCGACGAGCCGACCACCGCGCTGGACGTGACGATCCAGGCGCAAATTTTGGACCTGATGAAGAAGCTGAAGGACGAGAACGACATGTCCATCATGCTGATCACCCACGATTTGGGCGTGGTGGCCGAAATGTGCGACCGCGTCATCGTCATGTACGCCGGACGCGTCGTCGAGGAAGGGAATGTGCTGGACATCTTCGACGACCCGCAGCATCCGTATACGAAGGGGCTTATTCATTCGGTGCCGAAGCTGCGCCAGAATCACCGGCGGCTCGAATCGATTCCCGGCAACGTGCCGGACTTGACGAACATGCCGGCTGGCTGCAAGTTCGCTCCCCGCTGCTCGGCGGTGATGGATATTTGCCGCGAACGGGAGCCGGAGCTGGTGCAGACCGCCGGCGGCCGCAAGTGCCGCTGCTGGCTCTATGAGAACGATAGCGCGAAGGGAGAAGGGGAAGCGTGACGAAACCGCTGGTGGAAGTGAAAAACCTGCGCAAAGTGTTTCCGATCAAGAAAGGGTGGTTCGCGAAGCCGGCTTTGCTGCAGGCGGTGGATAACGTATCTTTCTCCATCCGCAGGGGCGAGACGTTCAGCATCGTCGGCGAGAGCGGCTGCGGCAAGTCGACGACAGGCCGCCTGATAACGCGGCTGCTGGCGCCGAGCGAGGGCGAAATCTGGTTCGACGGGCAGGAGATCGGGAAGCTGGACGAAGCCCGCATCCGTCCGCTGCGCCGTCAGATGCAGATGGTGTTCCAGGACCCGTATGCGTCGCTTAATCCGCGCATGAAGATCAAGGACATCATCGCCGAGCCGCTGCTCATTCACGAGAAGATGTCGGCGGCGGAGCGGGCGAAGGACGTGCAGCGGCTGCTTGAGGTCGTCGGCTTAAGCTCGTTCCACGGCGAGCGCTACCCGCACGAGTTCAGCGGCGGCCAGCGCCAGCGCGTCGGCATCGCCCGCGCTTTGGCCGTGAAGCCGAGTCTGATCGTAGCCGACGAGCCGGTTTCCGCGCTCGACGTGTCCATCCAGTCGCAGGTGCTGAACCTGCTGCAGGATTTGCAGGAGGAGTTCGGGCTGACGTACTTGTTTATTTCCCACGATCTGAGCGTCGTCGAGCATATCAGCGACCGCATCGGCGTCATGTATCTCGGCTCGATGGTCGAGCTGGCGGATAAGGACGCGATGTACGAAAAGCCGCTGCACCCGTATACGCAGGCGCTCTTTTCTTCCGTGCCGGTCCCGGACCCGCGGCTGAAGCGCGAGAAAATCGTGCTGAAGGGCGACCTGCCCAGCCCGGTCAACCCGCCGTCCGGATGCCGGTTTCATACCCGCTGCCCGGCGGCAATGGACGTCTGCCGGACGAAGGCGCCCGTGTTCCAGGAGCAGGAGCCGGGCCATTACGTGGCTTGCCACTTATATGGGGAGAGCAAAGGATGAAGATCACGACAGGATTCGTTCAAACGGCGGATGTCACGGTTTATCTGTGTCCGGAGAATGCCGGACAGCCGGTTCCGCGGCTGGAGCTGCGGCCGGCGATGAAAGCCCGCGGCGCGGTCACTTGGTTTTACGGCCGGGGCGAAGAGGCGCATGTGCTGATCGTCGGACTCGGACCGGAAGCGAAGGTCAATGCGGAACGGGTGCGCGAAGCGGCCGGGAATGCGGCCAGAGCGGTTCATAAGGAGGAAGGCTTCGCGACGACGGTGTCTGTCATGCTGGAATCGTTCGTCCGGGCGCTGAGTGGCGCGCTATCCGAGGAAGAGGCGGTACGGGCTTGGACGGAGGGCTGGTTGCTTGGCTCGTATGCGTTCGACAAATACAAGTCCCGCAAGGAAGCCCGTACGGTAGAGCGTCTGCACCTTGTATGCGCCGAGGCCGGGGAAGCTTCCTATGAGCAAGTGCTGCAGCAAACGGCCATTCGCGCAGAAGGGGCAATGTTTGCGCGCGACCTGTGCAACGAGCCTCCGAACGTGCTGCACCCGGAATCGCTTGTCGAGATCGTTCGGGAGCGGTTTGCGGAGCGGCCGGTGGACGTTCGTGTCTACGGGGAGCGGGAGCTCGCGGACCTGGGCATGAACGGGTTATTGACCGTCGCGCAGGGAAGCCGGTACAAGCCCGCGCTCATCGAGCTGACGTTCTGCACCGACCCGTCGCAGCCGCTGCTGGCGCTCGTGGGCAAAGGCATTACGTTCGATATGGGCGGCATGAACGTCAAGTCCGGACGGGATATCAGCGACGCGCGGTTCGATATGGGCGGCGCCTGCGCCGTGCTTGGTGCGATGGATATGATCAGCCGGTCGGAGCTGCAAGCGAACATCGTCGCGCTGGTCGCGGTCGCAGACAATATGCCCGATGCGGCGGCATTCGTCCCGTCCACGGTAATCGCGTACCCGAACGGTCTCTCCGTGCAGGTCGGCAACACCGACGCGGAAGGCCGCCTCGTACTGGCCGATGCGCTGCTGCACGCCGGGCGTCTCGGCGCCCGGGAAGTGGTCGACATCGCGACGCTGACGGGCAACGTCGGCGAAGCGCTTGGGCTGGGCGTCGCCGGGGCGTGGGGCGACCGCAAGCTGGTCGAGACGCTGGCGGGCATCGGCGAGCATTGCGGAGACCGGCTGTGGCCGATGCCGCTGGTCGACGACTACGAGGAGCTGCTGCGCAGCGATTACGCCGATATGAACAACATTCCGCCGATTTCGTACGGCGGAGCCATTGTAGCGGCGCTGTTCCTGCGCCGCTTCGTGGCCGATGCGATGCGCTGGGTGCACATCGACATGGCGAACACGGTGCAGGCCAAGGCCGCGCGCGGCTATTACCCGGCCGGAGCGACCGGCTACGGCGCGCGGTTGCTGGCCGATTTTGCGGTGAGCCGGGCCGAAGCGAACCGGAACGCCGGGGGCGGCGAGGGTTGAGGCCAGCCGCCGGCTGGGCGCGGACAGCGCAGGCTTGATGCGAGATGAGCGGGTTACTGATAAGGGATCGTCCCATGGCAGACATTTTGCCGAGGGGCGGTCTTTTTTTTGGGGGAGGGTGCGAGGATTGGCGCGAATTGAAGCCGTTGAACGACTCGGCTTGAAAATAAAGGAACGATAGTAAGCTAATGAGGCTTTTGACGCGCATTTTCGCGAATAGAGGAACTGAGGTGACTAAATCGTGTCGAAAAAAATTCATTCCCCCTGATTCGGAGGCGTTTACGCACCACAGGTTCGCTATTTTGCGGAGATGGGCCTATTGGGCGGAAATAGATGCGGTTTCGTTCCGCTAATTTTAGCGAATCCTAAGAGGATGATTTGTACCGCGTTTGTACCGTGTCTGTACCGTGTCTGCCGTCGCCCCAAATAGGTAAGCATGATATGGAAAGACGCTGCCCGGGCTTTTTGGTTATGATGAAGGCAGCCGCTAAACCATCACGGAAGGAGCCTTTGATATGACGGATTCAATAACGAAGCGCGTCGCAGGGTTGGATTGGCCTTCGATCCAACAAGCGTTGGACGAGCAGGGCTTTGCGGCGCTTCCGCCTTTGCTGCGGAATGACGAATGCCGCGAGCTCATAAGCATGTATGAGGTGGAGTCGCATTTCCGGACCAAGATCGACATGGCCCGCTACCGGTTCGGCATCGGAGAATACCAATATTTTCAGGCTCCGCTGCCGCCGCTGCTGCAGGAGCTGCGCGTCGCGTTTTATCCCCGGTTGGCCGAAGCGGCGAATCGCTGGCAGACGCAGCTTGGTCAGGATGCCGACTACCCTCCCGAACTGGAGCAATTTCTGGAACGCTGCCATGAGCAGGGGCAGACCCGCCCGACGCCGCTGCTTTTGAAGTACGGGACAGGGGGCTATAACTGCTTGCATCAAGATATGTATGGGGATGTGTTTTTCCCGTTCCAGGTCGTCTTTGTCTTGAATCAGCGGGAAAAGGAGTATGCGGGAGGCGAATTTTTGCTGGTCGAGCAGAGGCCGAGAGCGCAATCCAGAGGCCATGCGGTTGCGCTGGACCAAGGAGCCGGGCTTATCTTTCCGACGCAGCATCGTCCGGTGCAGGGCACGCGCGGGATATACCGGACGACGCTTCGTCACGGCGTAAGCACAATTACGTCGGGGACGCGATACAGTTTGGGGCTTATTTTTCATGATGCGAAATGATCAAGTTCCTTACCTTTACTTGAGGTGGCGGATACCGCTCCAGCGGATGCCCTTTCCCGGAAAAACGAGGCAACTCTTCGAAACGGGTGCCGACCCATCCCGGGGACCTTATATTCATCCCTAATCAGCGATTAACACTTCATCCTTGCGCTTCAGGTGCAGGGATTTTTTTTGCTTGGAAATAAAATTTCATGTAACTATTTACAAAATGAAATAATATTTTATAATAGGAGTATGAGGCTAATGATAGCGTTTACAAAAGGGTTGCCATAAAAATGTCAGAGAGAGGGGCGGCGGTGGAGAGATGACCGATTCTAGCAAATGGAATGAGATAGACCGGCTGATCCGGCGCTGGGTGAAGGAAAAGGCGATTCCCGGAGCCGTCGTGGATATCTCGCTGGGGGGTGACGTTCGATGGAGCCAAGCTTACGGGTCCTATTCGGACGGCACTGCCAAGTGCCAAGTGACCGAGCGGACGATGTTCGACGTCGCATCGTTAACGAAAGTGACAGTGACCTTGCCCGTCATCCTGGCGCTGGCAGAGCGGGGAAGACTTCGGCTGGACGACCCCGTCCAGGCGTATATTCCCGCCTTCCGCCATCCGAACGTGACGCTGCGCCACCTGTTGATGCATACTTCAGGGCTTTCTCCCGAGCTACCTTATGCCAAGCGGACGGAGCGCCGGGACGTCATTCCTCTCGTGCTGAAGCAGGAGCTGGTAACGGAGCCTGGGGAGCAGGCGCTCTACAGCGACCTCGGGATGATCCTGCTCGGGGAAGTCGCCGCCGTCGTATCCGGGCAATCGCTTGATGCGTGCGCGCGCCGGTACGTGTTCGACCCGCTGGGGATGGCCGATTCGACGTTCAATCCGCGTCCTGAGCTGCTTGGACGAATCGCCGCCACGGAGCCGCTGGAGGATGGTTACGGGTACGTGCACGGAGTCGTCCATGACGAGAAGAGCTATCATCTGGGAGGCGTCAGCGGCAGCGCGGGACTGTTCACAACGGCGGACGACCTGCGCAAGTACGCCCGGGCATGGCTTGACCCGGACGACGGCGGACTGCTGAGCAGGGAAACGATCGACGCTTGCTTCCGCAATCCGTATCAAGGCCGGGCGCTCGGCTGGGAAATATGGCACGGTCAGGAGCGGGCGCCGTCTTGCGGAGCGTCTTGGCCGCACGGCAGCTTCGGACATACCGGCTTTACCGGAACGAGCCTGTGGATCGATCCGTTCCACGAGCTGATTGTTGTGTTCTTGACGAACGCAGTGCATTTCGGACGAAGTCCGATCATGCGGGAGCTGCGGCCGATTCTGCATACGGCGGTTTATACCTCGCTCATCGGGGATAAATAACGAATCATCATCCAAGGGAGGGCTTAAGTTATGAAGGGGACAAAGACAACGAAATCGGCTATCGCGCTCGCTGCCGCCATATCGCTTATCGCAACGGGCTGCGGCAGCCCGGCGAAGGACGGGGCCCAAGAAGCTCCGGCGGCAAACGGCGGAGGACAGAAGACGGAAGCCCAGAAGGTCAAGCTGACGATGGGCAGCTGGCGGACGGAAGACAAGGAAGTGTACGAGAAGATCATCAAAGCGTTCAACAAGACGAATCCCGACATCGAGATCGAATTCAAGCCGACCAAAAACACCGAATACAACACGGTGCTGAATACGGCGCTGCAAACCGGCAGCGGCCCCGACATCATCCATCTCAGGCCGTATGCGGCCGGCATCGCGCTTGCCGATGCCAAGTATCTGGAGCCGCTCGATAGCGTCAAGGGGCTCGAAGCGATTCCGAAGGAAGCGAAAATGGCCGCCACCGGCAAGGATGGCAAAGTATACGGCGTACCGACGGTATACAGTTCGACGCAAATTTTTTATAACAAAAAGCTGTTTCAAAAGTTTAACCTGTCCGAACCGAAAACTTGGGACGAGCTGCTGAAGGCGGCCGATACGCTGAAGCAAAACAAGATAACGCCGTTTGCCTTCGGCTCCAAGGAAGGCTGGATTTTATCCCTGACCCACGGCGCGCTCGGACCGCAATTTTACGGCGGCACCGAATTCGTCAACAACCTGCTCGCAGGCAAAACGAATTTTAAAAGCAAAGAGTTCGCCGATTCGATCACAATGCTCCAAGGACTGACAAAATATTTCCCGGAAAATTATACGGGTCTGGGCATGGATGACATGCGCAACCTGTTCGTCACTGAGCAGGCGGGCATGATCGTGATGGGCGACTGGGAAATTGCAGTCATGAAAAAGATGAACCCGGAGCTCGATCTGGATCTGTTCCCTGTTCCACCGGTGAAGGCGGACGGCAAGGCCAGCGTGACTAATTGGGTGGACGGTTCGTTCGCCGTGAACGCAGCGTCCAAGAACAAGGAGGCGGCCTTGAAATTTATCGAGTTCATGACGACGAAGGAATTCGGCAAGATGGTGGCCGACGATCTGAAGAAGCCGAGCACGATTCCGGGTGTGGAATCCTCCGACCCGCTCGTCGCGAAAATGATTCAGCTTGCTGCCGCCAATTCGACGCCGTATGCGATGGTCGTGCACTTCAGCGCTGGCAATCCGACAACCAAGGCTACGCTGGAGACGGCTCTCCAAGGAATGTATCTGGGCAAGGAAAAACCGGAGACGGTGACGGATCTCGTGCAGAAGAGCGCCGATTCCTGGTTCAAGCCCGCGGCCAAATAAACCGGCCGGTCGGCACAAACTTTATCGAAAGGGCGGGGCGCAATGAATCGAGAAGCGGCGGTATGGGACCGCACGAGCAAACGGCAGCCGGGTTTAAACTGGAAACGAGGGATCATCCACCTGTTCCCGGTTCCCGCCCTCGCCGTCTACACCCTGTTTGTCGTGTATCCGATCGCGGCGGCTTTCAGCTACAGCTTGTTCGACTGGAAGGGACTTCAGAAAGGCGCTTTTGTCGGCATCGACAATTTCGTCAAGCTGTTTACGACGGAGCCGTTCAACGGGCTGTTCTGGAACGCGTTCGGGCATAATGTTTACTATTTTGTACTGGAAATGATCGTCCAAAATGGAATCGCTTTCATTTTGGCGTACATTATTTACACGAAAGTGAAGGGCGCCGAGCTGTTCAAAATGGCCTATTTCGTGCCCCGGCTGCTGTCGGTCATCGTGGTCGGCTTCCTGTGGAAGCTGATGCTGAATCCGAATTCCGGCGTCGTGAACTTCGCGCTTAAGAATATCGGTCTCGCCGAATGGGCGAGGCCATGGCTGGGCGAGCCAGGCACGGCGCTGACGGCGATCATTCTCGCGAACAGCTGGTTCGGCGTCGGCTTCGCGGTGCTGATTCTGCTTGCAGGTCTGCAGTCGATTTCCCAAGAGGTGATCGAGGCGTCGAGGCTTGACGGGGTGCAGGGCTTCCGCTTGATCCGCTCGATCATTCTGCCCATGATGACGCAGTCCGTCGTCATCCTGACCGTATTCACGTTCATCCACGCGTTCGAAGCGTTCGAGCTTGTGTATGCGATGCAAGGCTCGCAAGGAGAGCCGTATCATTCGACGGATACGCTCGCCGTTTTCTTTTACCGTACGGCTTTCGGGGGCTCGTCGGGCGACGGCGTGGCGGTCGGCCTGGGGTCGGCGCTGGCGGTCGTGCTGTTCTTGATCATCGCGACACTGTCCGCATTGTTTATGGCCTATGTTCGCAAGCGGGACATGGAGTATTAGAAAGGGGGTAGACGCTTCGTGAAAACGAACCCGCTCTTGCGCGCGTCGCAATATGTTACCGCCTGTCTGTTCGCGCTCCTCAGCCTCTATCCGATCGTTCTGATGCTCTTGTCCTCGTTCAAGACGAACATCGACATTTTCAAAAATCCGATCGGGCTGCCGAAGGCATGGAGCCTTGCCGCCTATAAGAAGCTGCTGGACCAGCTGCCTTACTTCGATTATTTCTGGAACAGCCTGACGGTCAGCGTCGTCTCCGTTGTCCTGATCCTGCTGTTCGGGTCGCTGGCTTCGTTCTATATTGCCAGATACCCGTTCCGCTGGAATCCGGCGCTGTTCTTCTTTTTCCTGCTCGGCATGATGATTCCGGTCAAGCTGGGCATCGTCCCGCTGTTCATGCTGATGAAAAATTTGGGGCTGATGAACACGGCGACTTCGCTGATTCTGATGTACACGGCCATCGGCATCCCGATGTCGGTCTTGATCTTGACCGGATTTTTTCGGACGCTGCCCAAGGAGCTGGAGGAAGCAGGGCGGATCGACGGCTGCTCCGATCTCCGCCTGCTGCTGAGCATCGTGGCGCCCTTGATGAGACCGGCGCTCGGAACGGTCATGATCATGAATTTCATCACGGTGTGGAACGATTTCTTCTTCCCGCTGATCTTCATCCAAGACGAAGTGAAAAAGACGATTCCCGTCGGCATGCTGACGTTGTTCAGCGAATACTCCACCGATTGGAGCGTGCTGTTCGCGGGCTTGACCTTGTCGTCGCTGCCGATGATCGTGCTGTTCGCCGTCTCCTCCAGGCAGTTTATGGACGGCATGACGGCGGGCGCGGTCAAGTAAGGCGGGACGAGAAAGGCAGCTAATGCGATCAGGGAGCCGAGAAGGGAAGGAGATTTTATGACGCACAACGAACAACAGCAGCCGGTAACGGAGCAGCGCAACGCGAAGTCCGTCCATTTGGACCGAATGAGCGTGCGGGAAATTATCGAGACGATCAACAGCGAGGACGGTACGATTGCCGCTTCCGTGCAAGCCGCGCTGCCGCAGATCGAGGAAGCCATTGCCGCGATTGCGGAGCGGCTGAAGCAGGGCGGCAAGCTGTATTACATCGGGGCCGGCACGAGCGGCCGGCTTGGCATTCTGGACGCCTCCGAATGTCCTCCGACGTTCGGGGTGGATTCGTCGCTCGTGCGCGGCATTATTGCCGGGGGCGAGACGGCGATGGTGAACCCCGTAGAAAATGCGGAGGACGATATCGAAGCCGGGGCAACCGATATCGCGCGCTATGCGACGGCAGCGGACGCGGTCGTCGGCATTACGGCGAGCGGCCGGACGCCGTATGTGCTGGGGGCAATCCGTGAGGCCAACCGCATCGGCGCTTTAACCGTCGGCATCTCATGCAACACGGGCACCGAGCTGAGCAGGGCGGCGGCATACGGCATCGAGGTTCCGGTCGGACCCGAGGTGGTCACCGGTTCGACGCGCATGAAGGCCGGCACCGCGCAAAAGATGGTGCTGAACATGATCAGTACAACGGTTATGGTTCAGCTCGGCAAAGTGTACGGCAACCTGATGGTGAACGTGCAGGCGACGAATGCCAAGCTGCGCGAGAGGGTCGTGCGCATCATAGGCGAAGCGACGGGAGCGGACCGGACGGTGGCGGAGGAGCTGGCCCTGCGAGCCGACGGCGATGCGCGTCTGGCGATTCTGATGCACCGGTTTCAAATTGGCAGGGAGGAAGCGTCGGCGGCTTTGGAGCGGTCGGGCGACCATTTCGGAGAGGCGGTCCGCCGGCTGGAAGGCCAATGGATCAGATAACAGAGCTTCCCGCAACCGCCGAAAGGCGGCTCGCGGGAAGCTTTTTTTAGTTAATCAATGTTTAATTCATTCGTTGTGCCCCGGATGAATCTGTGATACACTCGGAAAGTAATTAAAGAACTTTAATAAGTTGGCGGTGAGTGCCATGAAGCTTCCTTTCGTTCAACCCAAGATGATGGGGGAAATGATTCGTCGGCAGATTCGTGCAGTGCTGTATCGCGATTCGGTATCGACCACGGCCGAGCTTGTACAGAGAACAGGCATCAGCTTTCCGACGATCAGCAAAACGCTGGACGAAATGAACGACCAAGGAGAGGTTTTATTGACGGGACTGGGAGTATCCAGCGGAGGCCGGCGTCCGAAGCAATACCGGTTAAACGCCGATCATATGGCGGGGCTCGCCGTAGGGCTCGAAAAGGATTATTCCTGCTATGTGCTCCTTAATTATGTGGGCGAGGTGATCGGGCGGGAGAAGCTTCCCGGCGTTTTGCACGATGGACCCGAGCGGTTGACCGAACAGATCGAAACGTTCGTAAAGCGTTATCCTCATTTGCGAGCTCTGACCTTGGGAGTCCCGGGAGCGGTAAATAACGGGCGCGTCTTTCATATCCCCGATTACGAAAAGTTCAAGAACTTCGATTTCAAATCGTTTTATGAAGAACGCTTATCGCTCCGGGTCCAAGCGGAAAATGATATGAACGCCACCGTTCTTGGCTATCACGACCGCTCGGGAGGCGACCAAAACCGCTCTCTGGTCTACCTGTATCTGGGGCAGAACGGTCCCGGCGCCGGGATTATGGTGAACGGCGACGTAGTAAGAGGGAGCAGCTTTTTTTCGGGCGAAGTTTCCTTTTTGCCGATTTACGATTCGCGCAATTTTTTTCAAGCGGTTCAAGACCTGTCTTCCGCACAGAACGGCAAGGACAGGCGTGCGAAACTTATTGATGCGATGAGCCGTTTGGTCGCCGTTTTTACGGCCACTCTGAATCCGCATACCGTCATTTTTTGCAGTACGGATATGACCGAAAGCGATCTTACCGATGTCCGGAACGGATGCGCCTCCTATGTTCCGCCAGACAACTTGCCGTCCCTTATTGTCCGGGATTGGGAGGAAGATTATTTCCACGGGCTAAATCAACTCACGATCAGAACGATGCTGGGTATCGGAATCGATTGATTGCGCAGCCGGCTTGAAAAGGAGAATTGGCATGGAACATTCGCTAAGCAGCCGCCAAATTCAACTATGGCGGATTGCCATCTATTTTATTTTCGCGCTGCCCGGTTTTGCGCTTGCCACATGGGTTTCGCGCACTCCCGCGATCCGGGATTCGTTAGGCGCTACTACCGCCGAGATGGGATGGATTATTTTTGGCTTGGCCGTCGGCTCCATTGTCGGCCTGTTCAGCGCAAGTCATCTTATTGCAAGCCGCGGAGGGCGCTTTGTCATGATGGCCGGATTGCTGATCAGCTCGGCTGGACTCGGGATCGTGGCGTTGAGCGGGGGATGGCTTGCCGGCGGGATGGCAGTGTTTCTGGGACTGGCCGTTTTCGGGTTCGGGAACGGAATATGCGACGTGGCGATGAATGTCGAGGGGACGGCCGTCGAGCGCGCCGCGCAAAAATCGCTTCTGACCGGCTTTCATGCCGCCTTCAGCGTAGGCAATCTTATGGGGGCCGTTGCAGCTTGGGCAGCGATTGGGGCAGGTCTGTCCGTCTTTGTTCATTTGTCGCTCGCCGCGGTCGTCGTGCTTTTGTGCGCCGTCTACTTATACCGGTTCGTCCCCGCCGGAACCGGGCAAGAGCGTGCCGCGGATTCGGGGGAGCCGCCCATGACCGCGCGGGAGCGCATGGCGGTCTGGAAAGAGCCGCGCACCATTTTGATCGGCATCGTTGTCTTGGGAATGGCGTTTGCGGAAGGCTCCGCGAACGACTGGCTTCCGCTGGTCATCGTGGACGGTTACCACGTCTCCCCGGCGACGGGCTCGTTTGCATTCGGCTTGTTCGTGGCCGCCATGACCATTGGCCGCGCAGCGGGCGGGATGCTGCTCGACCGGTTCGGCAGAGTCGCCGTCCTGCGGGCTTCCGCGCTGTCCGCGATTGCGGGGCTGCTCATCGTCATTTCGGGACAAAGCTTCACGACTGCCGCTATCGGCGTTGTGCTGTGGGGATTCGGCGCGGCGTTCGGATTTCCCGTAGGCTTATCCGCCGCAGGAGACGATCCCCGCGGGGTCGCTGCGAGGGTGGGCGCCGTGTCGACGGCCGGATACCTCGCCTTCCTTGTCGGTCCGCCGATCCTGGGGGTGATCGGCGAGTCCGTCGGCTTGCTTCGCGCCTTAATTATCGTGCTGATCGGCGTTGTGGCGGCCGGATTGTTGTGTCATGCCGCGAGGCCGATCGGAGCGCAGGCAGAGAATACGAACTTCAAAGCCTAGAGCCGGGAGTCATCCCCAGTCCGGTGTGCTTGACGCGGTTCATTGCTTCGCGAACGGCTTCGCAACGAAGAAATAACAGCACAGTCCGAACCACATCACCGCCGCCCCCCAATAAACGGCAGAATATCCTGCATGCTGCACCACCCAGAACGAGACGGCCGGACCGAGCGCCGCCCCTATATCCAGCGTGACGGAATAGGCCGTCATGACGGTTCTTCGGTTGCGCATGCTTAGCGTGCCGGAGACGGAGCCGGCCAAGGCATCCATAAGCGTCGTCGTGCAGGTCGATGTTATCAAAAGCGCCACGGCCGCAGCCATCCAGCCCCAGGTCGGCAAAGGCAGCGGAAACAAAATCAGCAGGGCGGCTGCTATGCCCATCGTACCCGTCAGCAGACGGGCTTTACTCGATTGCCGATCCGACAGGCTGCCGATGAACGGCGACAGGAAGGGACCCCAGCCCCACCGCAGCGCCTGCAGTCCCCCGGCGATAAACGCGCCGCCGAGCGTAAAGCCGAGGACCGTAATCGAGGCCTGTCTCGTTTCGGCATAATTGCTGAGCGTGGAGGTCAGCATCCCTTCGTAAATCATGGCCGAGCCTAAGGCGGCGGCGAGCAGCCAAGGGACGTCTTTGGTTTTCAGCACGGTCAGGAATGCGGCGCCTCCGGAGCGCTGCTGCGGAATCGGAACGGAAGCCTCCGCCTGCCGGACGGATTTCTTTTGCGCATCGTCTATTCGCAGGCCCCGCAGCAGGAAAGGGACGCCGCAAACGGCAGCCGCACTAAGGAGCCATGCTACGGCACGAAGCCCCAACACCTCGGCTACGGTGCCTCCGAGCAGCATTCCGACGAGGCTCCCCAGCCGGTAGTGACCGTTATACAGGCCGAACAACCGGCCTTCGTTGCGGTTCCCGCAAAGCTCCAAGATGGCGTAATAGGCGCCGAGCCTTAAAAATGACCAAGCGAGGCCCCAGACGCACCGCGCTGCAACCCAGAGAGGGAATGTGTGAATGAACCCGTACGAGGCAGTTGTCAGGATCGCCAGCACGACTGCTGCCAGCATGCCTTGCCGCAAGCTGATGTGACGGTAAATCCGGCTGACGACAGGGTTCAGGGGCAGCCGTACCAGACGGTTGACGGACAAAAGAAGCCCGACCTGAACAAGGGAGTCCAGTCCGGCTTCCTTCCAGTGCAAAGGCAGTACGATGTACAGCATCGAGTCACCCATCAAACAAAGCGCCGTAATCCATGAGATCCGCAGCACTTCCTTTTTTCCGCGGAGCATTGTCTTATCCATTGCGTATTCACTCTCTTCCTCAAACGGTCCTTAGCGTTAGCCGGTCATACTCAAAATAATTCACCCCCTCGCAAAAAACTAATATATAATGATAACTAACCGATAAGTTGTGCTTATGAATTCCGCGTCAAGGGGGATGGCTGTGAATTTGCATGCGCTTAAAGTATTTCATGCCGTAGCCCGGAGCGGTCATGTGACCCAAGCGGCGGAGGAGCTTCGGATCAGTCAGCCTGCCGTTACCCAGCATCTAAGAAATTTGGAAAAGGATATCGGCCTCAAGCTCGTTCGGCCGGAGGGAAGAGGCATTGCTCTGACGTATGCGGGGCGGGAACTGTATGCTTTATCCGGCAAGCTGTTCGCAGCGGAGCGCGAAATCGAGAACCGGATGCGAGACATCGCGGCGGGAAGACGGGGAGAACTGACGCTTGCCGTTACCAACCTCCCCGGAACCGTGCTGCTTCCAAGATGGATCGCGTATTTCAAAACCCGGCATGAAGACGTTGCCATCAATGTCATTACCGTCAATACCTGCGAGGCGTTCGCCCTCCTGAGCGAGCATCGGGCAGACGTGGCGGTTATTGCGGGAGGCTGGGAACAGCCCCGAATGAAATGGGAGCATCTGTTTGACGACGAGCTTTGGTTTATCGTTCCGGCCGGGCATCCTCTGGCGAACCGCGAAGCTTCTTTAAAGGAAATGATGGAAGAAACGTTCGTCATCCGGGAAGAGGGAAGCTCGACCCGAGAAAGGTTCCTCTCGATGTGCCGGACCTATAACGTAAGGCAGCCGAAGATCGGGATGCAGTTTAACGGGCTGCACGAGACGATTCGAGCGGTCGGCGCCGGGTACGGGGCAAATCTCATCTCGGCGATGGCGGTCCGCGAATATATCGAGCGGGGCGAAGTAGCCCGGGTGTATGTCCGGGATGTCGAGCTGAAACGGCCGATTGCGATATGCACGGCCGAGGATCATCCGCTAACGCCGGTCGCAGAATCGTTTGTCCGGCTCATTCGAAGAAAATTAAGAGCAGAAGAGATCGAAATCTAGTTGGGTTGGGGTCATCCGTTCAGCGGATAATAGTCGTTTTTTTTGGGGTCAACCGTTCCTTCCGGGGAGCGGTTTTCTTTTTTTTGCTGCACGGGAGCTAAATTAAAATTTGACAGTTACTATCAAAAGAAATATACTATCATTACGAAGTTAGTGTCAGAATTATCGACCATCTAAAAAGGAGCTGCGAACATGAATAACAATCCCAACGAAAAAAGAGCGCTGGTCATCGGAGGCAGTATGGCGGGCATGCTGGCTGCGCGGGTGCTGTCGGAGCATTATGACGAAGTTCTGGTCGTGGACAAAGACGACTTTCCGGATAAGCCCGGGAATCGTCCGGGCACGCCTCAGGCATATCACCCGCATCGGCTGCTGCCGCGGGGCAAGCTTATTCTGGAGAGTCTGTTCCCCGGCTGGCAGGACGATTTGCTGGCGCAAGGGGCTTTCGCAAAAGAAGGCAAGCGCATCCGGTCCGTCAGTGTTTACGGAACCATGGAAGTGATTGACCGGAAAGATGCGGGCGCCAGCCGGGCTCTGCTGGAATGGGTCATTCGCCATCGCCTTCAAGCGATCTCCAACGTGCGGTTTGTGAACGGGCAGGAAGCGACGGGACTCCTTATGGATTCGGGTGGCACAAAAGTAACGGGCGTTACGATTCGGGAACGGGGAAAGACGACGCAGCCTGCAACGATCGAGGCGGATCTGGTCCTGGACGCTAGCGGACGATCCTCCAAGCTGGTAAAATGGCTTCAGGCTCTCGGCTATCTTGTGCCGGAGCCGGAATGTCTGAAAGCCTCGCTCGGCTACAGCACGCGCTATTACCGAATCCCTCCGCACGTCGCGGAGCAATGGAGCGTGATCGTCACCGAGAGCGTGCCGGCCAAAGGAATCGGCACCGCCGTATTCGGACCGGTTGAACATGATACGGCCGAAGTCGTACTGTATTACGCGGGCGGGAAACGTTATCCGACGACCGATGCCGGGCTGTACGAACAGGAGCTGGCCGCTCTGCTGGACCCTTCGATTGCCGAGCTGCTGCAAGCGTGCGAGCCTCTGGGACCGCCGCGAGGCTACCGGGTGCCGGAATGCTTCCGGCAGCGCTTTGAGCGGATGGAGCGGTGGCCGTCCGGGCTGCTTGTGATGGGGGACGCGCTCTGCAACTTCGACCCGATTTACGGCCAAGGGATTACCGTCGCTGCCATTGAAGCGGAATTGCTGGCGGCTCAACTGCGCGAACGGCGCACCCGGCCGCAGCCGTTCTTCGAGCGCGAAGCGATCAGGCGGATGCAGGAGGCAATCGATCCCGCCTGGTGGCTCACGGTCGTTGCCGACTTGTGCTGGCCCGGCGTGGAATACACCGGATCGCATTCGCGGGAAGGGATAGCCTTCGCCCAAAACTATTTTGAGCTGTACCGCAAGCAAGCCGTCGGCAAGCCGGATATGGAATTGTTCGGAAAATACATGATGATGAACGGCTTGCTCTTATCGCCGCGGGCATTATTGAACGCGGAAGCGGTCCGTGCGGTGCTGGCAGCCGATGCAACGGGCGAGGGAGAACGGCTGTTAGCCGAAATTGCCATGAAGGATCGGGATCATCAGCTTGAGCAATTTCTGGAGCGGACGATCCCGGCGGGAAGCTATAAATAAAATAAGATCGGAGAGTGAGCAAGGTGTCGCCGGATGATAAACGAACCATGGGGCTGCGCGAGCGCAAAAAAGCAAAGACCATGGCAGCGGTTCAAATGCACGCGCTGCGGCTGTTCCGCGAGCTGGGCTATAACGCCACGACGGTGGAGCAGATTGCGGAGGCTGCGGAGATTTCGCCCAGCACCTTTTTTCGGTATTTTCCCACCAAGGAGGACGTGCTGCTGCGAGACAATTACGATCCTGTCCTCGTCGCCGCATTCGAAGCCCAGCCGTCCGACCTGAGCCCTCTGCAAGCGGTCCGCAGGGCCTTTGTTTCGGCGATTGCCGACATGTCCGCCGATGAGCTTGCCATGGTGCGCGAACGAGATCAGCTCATCATGTCGGTGCCGGAGCTGCGGGCGGCGGCGTTGAACAACCTGACCCAGACGATGCAGCTGATCGCGGAGCTGGTCGCCAAGCGCGTCGACCGCAAGCCGGACGACGCAGCCGTGCGAACCTTCGCCGGAGCGGTTATCGGCGTCAACATCTCGGTCATGCTTTACTATGCGGAGCGTCCGGATGCGGACTTTGCCGGATTGCTGGACGAAGCGCTGAGCAAGCTGGAGGCGGGCCTGCCGTTGTGAAAAGGGAAAAACCGTTATCGTCATCGTTCGATAACGGTTTTTTGCTTGTTCAGCGCGAAGGAAGCGGGCACATCCAAGCGGTAGCCTATCCCCCAGACGGTGCGGAGCATCGAGGCGGCAGACGGCGAGACGGCGTGCATTTTTTCCCGGATGCGCCGGATATGGGAGTCCACCGTCCGAAAATCCACGATCACCTCGTACTTCCATACCTCCTTAAGCAGCTCTTCGCGAGTCAGCGTCTTGTTCTCGTTCAATGCGAAATAACGCAGCAGGTCGTACTCCTTCAACGTCAGGGTGATCTCGTGACCGTCGATCAGCACGCGCCGGGCCAGGTGCTCGATGACCAAATACGGCAGCACGATATCGTGCTGCGATTTGTTCTCCAGCCGGAGCCTCCCTGGAGCGGTGCGCTTCAGAATGGCATGGATGCGGCAGATCAGCTCGCGCGGACTGAACGGCTTCAGCACATAATCGTCCGCTCCGGCTTCGAAGCCGAGGAGGCGGTCGCTTTCGTCTCCCTTAGCCGTGAGCAGGATCACCGGCGTCGTCTTGACCTGTTTGAACAGCCGGCAAATCTCGGGGCCGTTCAAGCCGGGCATCATCCAATCGAGCAGCAAAATGTCGTAATCGCGGTCTAAAGCCATTTGCAGCGCCTGCGCTCCGTCTCCGGTTTCGTCCACGGCGGCGCCGTCTTTATTCAAATACAGGCTCAATATGCGGCGGATCCGGTCCTCGTCGTCGGCGATGAGCATCTTGTAAGCTAGTGTCATGACAGTTCCTCCTTCACGCTTCTCATTGTAGCCTTAGGCGGGCCGGACGGCATGCCTCAAACGAGTCATTTCGTCGTCGGTACGGTGAACAAAGCTTGTCTCCTTTGTGACAGCGAGATGGCACTTTCGTGTCATAGGAACCGGGGCCAAAATTAGGTAAGATGGAGGGGATGCCAGAAGACGAACAAGTAAAGGAGGCTTTGAGCTTGGACTTTCAGTTGATGATGGATACGTACGGATTGCGGGTGGTGTGGGGGCCGGAGATGCTTCTGACGGTTGCGCTGGCGGCCGTGTTTTACATGCGCTACAAGGGCGGCACGGTGTCCGGGCGGCAGACGGCGAGCTTTTTTGTCGGGCTGTTCCTGCTGTACTTTGCGCTCGGAGGACCGCTGAATCTGGGCGGGCACTTCTGGTTCAGCATCCATATGCTTCAGCAGTCCGTGATGTACCTGATCGTTCCGCCGCTGCTGCTTCGGGGGATGCCGGGAGGCTTTTTCCGGGCGCTCAGCGACAATCCGTGGAGCCGGAGGGTGATCCGTGTCTTCGGGAACCCGATCTTCGCGATGTTTTTGTTCAACGGCGCTTTTTCTTTCTATCACATTCCGGTCATTTTCGATGCGGCGATGTCCAATTATGCGCTTCATAATGCGCTGCATTTGCTGTTGTTCTTCTCGGCGTTCGCTTTATGGTGGTCCGTGTTCAGTCCGGCCGGGGCGATCTATGCGATGAGCGAGCTGAAAAAAATGGGGTACATTTTCTTGAACGGCATTTTGCTGACACCGGCCTGCGCGCTCATCATCTTCGCCAAAGCGCCGATGTACGAGACCTACACGGCCGGCGGGCAGCTGCTTTGTCTGCCGTTCTATGCGATTCCGGTGGAGCCGGTGGCGTTCTCAAGCCCGTGGCTTACGCCGCTGTCCGACCAGCAGCTGGGGGGCGTGATCATGAAGATCATGCAGGAAATTTCGTACGGCTGCCTGCTTGGTCTCGTATTCTTCCAATGGTACCGGAGAGAAAAAGACAAAGCAGAGGACCTTCCCGATCCCCTGCTTGAGCCGGCGCCGTAAGCGTTATTTTGATCCGGCGATTTGCCGGATCATTTTCAGAATCTCGTCGTTGTCCATCGCTTCGCCCATTGTAAAAATTTTGCGGATTTGGCCTTCCTGGTCGACCAGGAACAGCGATGTGACCGTATGCACGAACTCGCCGTCCTTCATTTTTTGCACCATCACGCCAAAATCTTTCGCGACGTCCGCCGTTTCCTTCTCCGTCCCGGTCAGGAGCGTCCAGCCGCTGTAATCCATTCCCATTTTGTCTCCGTACGTTTTGAACACTTGGGGCGTATCGCGTTCGGGGTCGAAGGTGACCGATAGAAAATGGACTTTATTTCCCCACAGGCCGTCTTTTTTTAATTCGTTCTGCAGCTTGACCATGTTGTACGTCGTTGCCGGGCAGACGTCCGGGCAATTGGTGAACAGGAACTCGACCAGACGCACTTTGCCGTTCGAATCGCTTAAAGAAACCTTCCCGCCATCCAGCCCGCTCAGCTCAAAGTTCGGCGCCTGCTTCAGGACCGGCAGGGGCGGCCCTTGGTTGAACCAGGTAAACAGGGAGACCGCAAGGGCAATCAGCAGGAGGGAGACCGTCAATTTAAATCCGTTCTTTTGAATCCATGGCTTCATTCGTGAATTGTTCAACCTCCGGTTTCGTTATCCTTTTGCGCGCGTTATTTCTTTTCAGCCAGCCAGCGGGCGACGTTGGCCATCTCCTCGTCCTTCAAGCTGCTCTTGAACGCCGGCATGCCTCCGCGGCCGTTCTGGATCACTTTGTACAGCTGCTCGGTCGACAGCTTGCCGCCGACCTTTTGAAGATTCGGTCCCATTTTGCCTTCCAGGTCGTTGCCGTGGCAGGCGATGCAGGACTGCTTGTAGACGGCTTCGGCAGCTTGGGCGTTCAGCGGAGCATCGGGAAGGGCCGGAGCGGCCGCTTCCTGCTTGGCCTCGCCCGAATGCCGCTGCACCTCGGCGAACAAAAATCCCATGCCCAGAACGCAGGCAATTCCGCACAGGGACACCATAATCCATCGATGCATGACATGCGCCTCCTTTCATTTTCACGATAATCCTAGCACTTTCGTTTCCGGCTTGTATATAGCACTTTGGAGTCAGAGTGAAGCGCTTCATCCAGGGATTTGTCACGAAATTGTCGATCGTCCGCCGGGAAATAGCCCGACCGAGTCATGGGGGTTTGCAGCCGGGTATGGTTAGATGGAATCACAGGAATACGATCGTTGACCGGACGGCGAGAAGGAACCGAGCGATCGCCGCCGGAAGGGAAGAGAGGGGATTCCATGAGTCAACCGATTCGAATTATGCTGGCCGACGACCATGCGCATGCGCGTCAGGCGATGCGGGAAATTATTCAAGCGGACCCGGAGTTCGAGATCATATGCGAGGCGACCAACGGAAAAGAAGCGGTACAGCTGGCGGAGCAGTGGATGCCCGATGTCATTCTGATGGATATCCGGATGCCCGAATTGGACGGCCTGGAAGCGACCAAGCTGATCAAAGAACGGTTCCCGTATGTCAAAATTGTCATGGTTACGGTATCGGACGATATTACGCACTTGTTCGAGGCGTTGAAAAAAGGGGCGCAGGGCTATTTGCTGAAAAACCTTCACCCCGCGTCCTGGCATGAATACTTGCGGGCCGTCGCGATCGACGAAGCCCCGATGTCCCGGGAAATCGCCGTGCGTCTGCTTCAGGAGTTTTCCTCCGTCAGGCAGAGCATTCCGGATCATTCGCCGCTCACCGGGCGGGAAAAGGAAATATTGGAGTGCGTGGCCAAAGGGAACTCCAACCGGGAAATCTCGGAAATTTTATCCATCTCCGAGCATACGGTGAAAAACCATCTGAAAAATATTTTGCATAAGCTGCATTTGGACAACCGGGTGCAGTTGATGCGCTATGCCTATGAGAAGGGCTGGATCAGGGGATAGGGAGCTTCGCCAAGCGGAAAAAATGATTTTAACGATTTAAGTGATTGGTCATTTGTTATAGGCCATGGTAAATTGAGGATGTTGTTAGAAAACTGAAGAAATGAGTGAGGAATATGAGAATAACAGGAGTAGCCCCAACCCAAACGAAAAAAACTTGGAGGGTCACGCTGCGTTAACCCTCCGACATATTGGAGGAAAGCGACTTGAATACCCGGTTCAAGAAATTTTTATCTTATTACAAGCCTTATTTAGGTTTGTTATTTGCGGATCTGGCTTGCGCGTTTGTGGTATCCGCCGTTACTCTGGCACTTCCGTTATGCGTCAGATATATCACCGTAAACGTTTTGGAAGAAGGCGGACCCCATGCGCTGGAGCAAATCTACGCGATGGGTGCGGTCATGCTGCTTCTGGTCGCCTTGCATACGTTTTGCAATATGTTCGTTTCCTATCAAGGGCATGTGATGGGGGCGAAGATGGAGAGCGACATGCGAACCGAATTGTTCGATCATTTGCAAAAGCTGTCGTTTCGTTTCTATGACGAACAAAAAACAGGCCAACTTACGACCCGGGCAACGAACGATATTTTCTCCATGACGGAATTGTTCCACCACGGTCCGGAAGATATTGTGATCTCGCTCCTGAAGTTTGTCGGCGCCTTCATCATCCTGTTCCATATCGACGTGAAGCTTACCCTGATCGTTTTTTTCTTCCTGCCCGTCATGGCCGTTTACGCATGGCATTTCAATAAAAAAATGAACAGGGCGCTAAGAAAAAGCAGGGACCGGATCGGCGATATTAACGCGCAGCTTGAAGATACCTTATCGGGAATCCGAGTCGTACAATCCTTTACCAACGAATCGGTGGAAAAGCAGAAGTTCGCTTACGAAAACAAGCGGTTTGTTCAAAGCCGAAGCGACGGCTATAAAAGCGAGACCTATTTTCATGAAGGGTTGATCGCGCTTACGCAGCTCATTACCGTCGCCCTGCTGGTCTTTGGCGGAGCCGCAATCGTGAACGCTTCTTTGGCGCTGGGCGATCTGCTTACTTTTTTTCTATGCATCGGTATCCTCATCGAGCCGATTCAGCGATTCGTGAATTTCGCCAGGCTTTATCAAGAAGGCATTACCGGATTCGAACGATTTATGGATATTTTGGAAGTGGAGCCGGATATCCGGGATGCGGAGAATGCCATCGAACTGACGCACGTTCGGGGAAGCGTGGAATTCAAGAATGTGAGCTTTAAATATAAAGAAGACCACGACCATGTGCTCAAGGACGTTTCTCTGCATATCAGGGCCGGAGAATACATTGCGTTGGCCGGGCCTTCGGGTGCCGGCAAAACGACCCTCTGCTCGTTGATTCCCCGCTTTTACGAAGTCAGTGCGGGGCAAATTCTGCTTGACGGGACGAATATCCATGAGGTCAGCTTGCATTCGCTCCGGAGGAACATCGGCATCGTCCAGCAGGATGTTTACTTGTTTGCCGGAACCGTCGCGGACAATATCCGCTACGGAAAAAACGATGCAAGCAGGGAAGCGATCATTGAGGCTGCCAAAAAGGCGAATGCGCATGATTTTATCATGTCGCTGCCGGATGGTTATGATACGGATATCGGTCAACGCGGCGTGAAATTATCCGGGGGACAAAAGCAGAGATTGAGTATTGCGCGCGTTTTCCTGAAAAACCCGCCCATTCTCATTTTTGATGAAGCGACCAGCGCCTTGGATCATGAAAGCGAGAAGGCCGTTCAAGATTCCTTGGAGAAGCTGGCGGACAATCGCACGACCATCGTCATCGCCCACCGGTTGTCCACCGTCAGAAATGCGCAAAGAATTGTCGTGTTAACGGACCGTGGGATGGAGGAGCAAGGAACGCATGAAGAGTTAATCGCATCGGGCGGTACCTATGCGAATTTATATAACGTGTAATTTAAAATCTGACGGATTACGGTCAGGAAAAAAATAAAGCGGCAGTCCGGGACTTCATGTTATGCCCGAGGCTGCCGCTTTATTTGTGCTTACTGCCAAAGTCACTTTAAAGTGACTACGGAACATCCTTCAAAATGTAAATAAAACCATATTTTAGGTTGATCAACCGGTTAGAGGACGTTTATAATGAAATTACATCTTGTGTAATCGTTGTCATTTTGTGCTTCTTTTGGACGAAATCTTTAATCCGAAAATGAGGAGGGAATTATGTTGAAAAGAGGAAAGCTGCTAAGTTTTTTTCTGCTGTTCACTCTTCTGGTCGCCTTGCTGCCCGTCGGCCATGCGGGTGCGGCTCCGAACTGGAATCTGGTCTGGAGCGACGAATTTAACGGCAATGCTTTAAATTCCGCCAACTGGTCTGCGGAGATCGGCACAGGCCAGAACGGGTGGGGAAACAATGAGCTGCAGTATTATACAAACCGGCCCGAAAATGTGCGGGTTGCGGACGGGAATCTCGTGATTACGGCGCGCAAGGAGCCGTATGGCGGCATGAATTACACCTCTGCGCGAATCAAAACCCAAAATTTGAAGAGCTTTACTTACGGGAAAATCGAAGCACGCATCAAGCTGCCCTCCGGACAAGGGCTCTGGCCGGCATTCTGGATGCTGGGCTCGAACATCGATGCGGTGGGGTGGCCTAAATGCGGCGAGATCGACATTATGGAACGGGTCAACAACAACCCGCATGTCAACGGCACCGTACACTGGGATGCGGGAGGACACGCCGATTACGGGCGGGTTTCCGGCAATCTCGATTTTTCCCAGTATCACGTGTACAGCATAGAGTGGGACTCCAAATACATCAGGTGGTTTGTGGACGGCCAGGAGTACAACGCATTTTATATTGAAAATGGCACTGGGAACACGGAAGAGTTTCAACGGCCGTTCTTCCTCCTCCTGAATCTTGCCGTGGGCGGCAATTGGCCCGGCAGCCCCGATCCTTCCACACCGTTCCCGGCGCAAATGCTCGTTGATTACGTACGCGTGTACCAAGCTCAGCCGGGCATTGTCAACGGAGGCATCTATACGATCGCCTCCAAGGCCAGCGGCAAGGTGATGGATGTCGTGGACGTCTCGACACAGAGCGGGGCCAAAATACAGCAATGGACCAACTATACCGCCAATAACCAGAAGTTCAAAGTGGAGAGCACCGGGGACGGTTACTACAAGCTCACAGCCGTTCACAGCGGAAAAGTGCTGGATGTGCCCAACTCATCGACTTCCAGCGGCGTGCAGCTGCAGCAATGGGACGATAACGGCAGCGCTGCGCAAAGGTGGAGGATCGTCGATGCAGGCGGCGGCTATTATAAGATTGTTTCAAAAACAAACGGACTGGTCGTGGACGTATCCGGTTCTTCGACCGCTGACGGGGCCGCCGTCCAGCAGTGGAGCGACAATGGGACGGATGCGCAAAAGTGGTCGTTTATCAAAGTCGACTGATCCCGATCCGTCGGAGCTAAGCACACAACGATAAAGGCAGCCGTTTTTGACGAAGGAATGGCTGCGGCAATCAAGAAACCGTCTCCTTTACAATGGGGTCTTGCTCCATTGCACAAAGAAACGGTTTCTTTTTTTTGTCATTTTTCGAAGCCGGGAGCCGTAAGTCCTTCCAGGATTTACGTACGGGCTATGCTTTCGCGAAGCGCGCCCGGAACTGTTCGGCGGCGGCGACCATATTGCGCAGGGAAGCGACCGTTTCTTCGACGCCTCGCGTCTTGAGTCCGCAATCCGGATTGATCCAGAACAGCTCCGGCTCCAGCACAGACAGCGCGCGCTCGATCGTGCGGACCATCTCGTCGACGGACGGCACCCTCGGGCTGTGAATGTCGTACACGCCCAGACCGATGCCCTGATCGTACGTGTGCTCGTCGAAGCTCTGCATCAGCTCGCCGTGGCTGCGCGACGTTTCGATGGAAATGACGTCCGCATCCAGCGCGCGGATCGCGTCGATTATGTCATGAAATTCGCAGTAGCACATATGCGTGTGAATCTGCGTCGCGTCCTTCACGGCGGCCGAGGTCAGGCGGAAGGCATGCACCGACCAGTTCAGGTAATGCGGCCAATCCTGCCGCTTCAAGGGCAAGCCTTCACGGAGCGCAGGCTCGTCGATCTGAATCATGCCGATGCCTGCGTTCTCCAGCGCTTCCACCTCTTGGCGCAGAGCCAAGGCGATCTGGTAGGCGACTTGCTCCCGGGGGATATCGTCGCGGACGAACGACCAGTTCAAGATGGTGACCGGACCGGTAAGCATCCCTTTGACCGGCTTGCCCGTCAAGGACTGCGCATAAACCGTTTCGTCCACCGTCATCGGCCGGACGAATTCGACGTCGCCGTAGATGACCGGCGGCTTGACGCAGCGGGAGCCGTACGATTGAACCCAGCCGTTCCGGGTGAACAGGAAGCCGTCCAGCTTCTCGCCGAAAAACTCCACCATGTCCGTCCTTTCGAATTCGCCGTGCACCAGCACGTCCAAGCCGAGCTCTTCCTGAAGCTTGATCCAGGTTTGAATTTGCTCCTGAATGAAGGCGCGGTACTGCGCTTCGTTCCATTCCCCGGTTCTCCAGCGTTTGCGCGCTTGTCGCACTTCCGCGGTTTGCGGGAAGCTGCCGATCGTTGTGGTCGGCAGGAACGGAAGACGGAATTGTTTTTGCTGGAGAATATGGCGCACGGAATAAGGGCTCTGTCTGGACGAAGGCCGCCCGGCAATATGCCGGGTAGCCGCTCGCACGGTGGCCCGGTTGCGCAGCGGGGAGGCGTTCAGCTCCCGGACGAGGCGCGCGCTGGCTTCCAGCGCGGACCGTACGGCGTCCGTCCGTTCTCCGGCCGCCGCCTTGCTCAGCAGAACGACTTCATCCAGCTTCTCGTCGGCAAAGGCCAGGAAGGGCAGCAGGTCGGCGTTCGCCTGCTCTTCCGTCCGGGTCGTTACCGGAACGTGCAGCAGGCTGCAGGAGGGCTGAACGATCAACGTCCCCGACGGGACGAGAGCGGACACCTCATCCAGCAGCTGCAGCTTCGCTTCGAGGTCGGCCAGCCATACGTTGCGCCCGTCGATCAATCCGACGCCCAGCGCTTTGCCGGCCGGGAACCCGTGCGCCCGCAGAGCGGCGAGATTCCGCTCCGCTCCGTGGACGAAATCGAGCCCGATGCCCTGAACCGGCAGGGCGACCGTCCGCTCGTAGTGCTCGACCGAATCGAAATACGTCTGCAGTATCAGCTTTAGACCGGGAGCGGAAGCGTGCAGCTGCGCGTAAATGTCTGCAATTCGCTCCATATCGGCCTCGGATAAAGAAGTAACCAGAATCGGCTCGTCGAGCTGCACCCATCCGGCGCCTTCCTGCTCCAGCTCGGCCAAAATTTGTTTGTACAGCGGAAGGAATATTTCGATGAGGGCATCCAGTTGCTCCGGCGCATAGCCTTTGGACAGCTTCAGGAACGTATACGGCCCGATCAGGACGGGCTTCCCGTCGATGCCGAGCTTGCGCTTCGCTTCGCGGTAAGCCTCCAGCGGCTTGTTCACGGTCAGTACCGGAGTCCGACCGTTCAATTCGGGCACGATGTAGTGGTAATTTGTATTGAACCATTTGGTCATCTCGCACGCCGGAGCGCCTTGGGTTCCGCGGGCCATGGCATAATAGGTGGCGAGAGGGACCGGACCGCCGTCGTAAGCCAAACGCTGCGGAACGAGCCCGAACATCGCCGCCGTGTCGAGCATATGGTCGTATAACGAAAAATCTCCTACCGGAATCAGCCCGATTCCTTTTTTCTGCTGAACCTTGAGATGCGCCAAGCGGAGCGTTTCCAGCCCGCTTACGAACTGCTCCTCCGGCAAGCCGCCCGCCCAGAACGATTCCAGAAGCTTTTTCCATTCCCGTTGTGCCCCGATACGCGGGTATCCGATATTGCTACTGACGATCCGACTCATGTTTAGAAGCCTCCCGAGATTTTTTTGTTTGCTATTTTTCATCTTGAAATACAAAAAAAGGCATCTTTACCCTGAAGCGAAAAAGGATAAAGATGCCCCTCGTCTGATACACACGGCGGCTGCCATCTTTAACACCTCCCTATCTCCCGTAGGTAAAAGCAGTGCTGTCAGAACAGGCAGGTCTCCTGGCTCCGGAATCATGGTCTTGCGCCGGCCTTCCCAATCCGCGGATCAGTGGCTAAAGATGGCGTAAAACTCCTCCGTTACAGTGGCGGGACCGCGCCGGCTTCTCACCGGCTTCCCTTTTAAGCTCCGATACGCGAACGTAGGGGAGCACCTGTTCCCACGATATTCAGTTGTGATTCTGTACCAATATACAACTAAACCGATCGATGATACAAGCATTATTTTAAACGCTGATCGTTTTCATATAACCGGTTTGTAAAAAAGCTTTCATCGCTTCGACGCTGCGGGGCGGGGCATGGCCTTTGCGGACGGCGGCCGGGAGCGCTTGCCAAAGCTCCAGCAGCATGGGCGGCTCCAACCCAAGCCGGCGCAGCTTCTCTTCGTCGGCGAACACTTCATGCGGCGGACCGGCCATACAGCATGCGCCTTGGTCCATGACCAGCACCCAATCGGCCCAAGCGTAGGCCAGATTCATATCGTGGGTCGCCATCGCGACCGTAATCCCCTGCTCTTGGGCGAGGTCCAGCTCCTCCAGCAGCTGCCGCTCGGACAAGCGGTCGAGGTAGGCCGTCGGCTCGTCCAGCAGCAGAAGCTCGGGCTCCAGCACGAGCACGCCCGCCAGCGCGACGCGCTTCTTTTGTCCCAGACTCAGCTGGTGGAGCGGGGTGTCGGCGAGAGGCTTCAGCCCCATGGAGAGCAGCATCCGCTCCGTGCGGACGGCAATCTCGCTCTCCGGCAGCCCGGCATTGCGCAGACCGTAGGAGATGTCTTCGAATGGCGTATTCAAGATCAGCTGCTGCTCCGGGTCCTGGAATACAAGACCGACCTGCCGGCGAAGCCGCAGCAGGTCGTCGCGGCGGTACGATAAGGGCACGCCCTTCAGCTTCAGCTGTCCCGAAGCGGGGCGGTGGATGCCGATCGCATGCAGGAAAAAGGTCGATTTGCCCGACCCGTTGTGACCGCAAATCGCCGTCTTTTTTCCCTGCGGTATCGTTAAGGTCAAGCTGCGCAACGCTTCCTCCCGGGTGCCGGGATAGCTGTACCGGAGGTCCAGCGCTTCCATCATCGGTTTCATACGATTCCCCTCCAGCGGAGCCAACACTCCAGCAGTAATAAGATCGCGACGCCGATGCCGCTTTCGAGGCGGTATCGGACAGGGACCGCGCCAGCCCGGTAAGGGGTGGGACGGATCTCCTCAGTAAATCCTCTGGAGACGAGACCGTGCGACAATCCTTTGTAGCGGTGCATCGTCTTGACGAACAGCCGGACGATCAGCAGCGCCGTGTCGTTCAGCCTGCCGCGAAAGCCGTTATGTCCTCCGCGGGCCATCTGCGCGGTATACAGATCGTGCGCCGTCTCCGTCAAAATAAACAGGAAGCGGTACGTGATCAGCATGAGCTCAAGCGCCAGAGCCGGAACCCGCAGCCGTTTCATCACTTGAAACAGCTCGGCCACCGGGGTCGTAAACATGACGAACGAAACGGCCGACAAGCAAGCCGCCGCCCGCATGAACAACGCCGCAGCCGTATGCAGCCCTGTTTCGGTGACATAGACGGACCCGTACGGCCGGGACCACAGAACGAACACAGAGGAGCCGGGAGCGGCGATGCTTCCCGGCTGGATCTCGACGAGCAGGGCCGGCAGGCTGGCGATAAAAAACAGGCAAGCCGTTCCCAGCATAACCAGATGAACTTTCAGCGGAATTCGAGCATACCGGACGACCCACACGATCATCCAGGCGAAAATCGCCGCCTGAACGGGAGGATGCGACCCATACGACAGCATGAACAGCGCGGCTGCAAAGCCGCATTTCCACATCGGGGAGATGCCACGAAGCCGATTGCTGTAAGAAAGCGAATCGATCAGCCGGATCATTGCGGTTTCGACTTGGACGCCTTACCCCGGAACAGGCCGATCACGTACCCGATAAATCCGGCTCCGATGGCGGCCTGCAGCGCGAACAGCATACTTTCGGTTTCGGCTGGCGGCTCCAGCAGCGACGAGAACCAGGGCTCGTAGGACGGCTGGATCGTCTTGATCATTTCTTCGGCGGCGCCGTCGGCACCGCCGAACTCCGCATTCACGAAGAGCAGCGGCAGCACGGCCAGCAGGACGACGGCGACAAGCAGCAGGATGTTTTTGGTTGCGATTTTCACAGCTCGCGCGCTCCTTTCATTTTACGCTGCAGCAGCGACAGCTCTTCCGAGCTGTAGGCTTGCAGCCAGTTCCAGATTAATACGGTCAGCAGTCCTTCGCTGATCGCCAGCGGAATTTGCGTTACGGCGAAAATGCCGCCGAATTTGAGAAGCGAGGCCGCTACGCCGCCTTGCTCGGCCGGAAAAGCAAGCGCCAGCTGAAGCGATGTCACGATGTAAGTGGACAAGTCGGCGAGGGCCGCTGCTGTGAAGATGGACAGCTTCTGCCTGCCGGTCGACTTCATCATTCCCTTGTAGACCATGTAACCTACGAACGGACCCGCGACGGCCATGGAGAACGCGTTGGCTCCGAGGGTCGTCAGCCCGCCGTGGGCAAGCAGCAGAGCTTGAAACAGCAGCACGATGGAGCCAAGCACGCTCATCGGCAGCGGACCGAACATGACCGCTCCGAGCCCCGTGCCCGTCGGATGCGAGCTGCTTCCCGTCACGGACGGAATTTTCAGCGCCGACAGCACGAAGGTGAAGGCGCCGGCCAGTCCGAGCATAATTTTCAGCTCCGGCGTTTCTTTCGTTATTTTCCGGAGCGCCCGCAGCCCGAGAATAAAGAAGGGCAGAAAGGCGGCCCACCAGAAAACGGCCCAGCCGAGCGGAAGAAATCCTTCCATAATGTGCATGGCGTAAGCGGATTCGGGCGCGTTCAACGACAAATACAGCGTCAAACCGCTTACCAAAAGCAGGGTACCGATCGTCTTTTTCTTTTTCATAATTTTCCTCCTGAACGATACTCGTAAACCAAAAAAAGACCGATCCTGTAGGATGGGTCTCGGGTACGCACGCCGATAAACGACAATGCGCGCAGGTCATTGTCCGGCTCTGTTCGTACACCTCTCCTTTCCGCGAAGGCTTTGGGGTGCCTCGATAAGGTAGGTCTCCTGGCTCTCGGATCGTCGCGTTCTTTCGCCTTCCCCGACGGATGAATCGAGTGACGTGATGGAAAGAAAACTCCCCGAATACAGTGGCGGGACCGCTCGGGATTTGCACCCGATTCCCTGTTACCCTTTGCTATGAGCAAAGGCACCTTATCGATCAAGTATGCAGTTGTCTGGTGCTTGCGTAGAATGTCGATACAAAACTATTCGATACAACCGGAACAATTTCCTTTCGAAAGTCCAAAAATATTTACTCGTAATAGCCTTCGGTCGATTTGCGGAACGTTTTGAATTGATTCGCATCATGCCCGAACCATACCTGGGACTTCGTCTGGGCAGCCAGCGTGCGGATTTTCTCCACCGCGCTCCGGTAACCGAGCGAATCGTACAGAATGCCCGGCGGCTTGACCGGCGGGCCGAAGCTTTCCGCCGTATAGACGGCATCGGATGCAAGAATGATCCGGCCCGTTTCCGGCATGTCAACGTGCAAGCCCAGCATGCCCCAAGCATGGCCGCTTCCAAAGTTAAGAACCTTGATGCCTTCGGCCAGCTCCAAGTGATCTTCATGGCGTTTGACCGTTCTCCACTGCAAATGGTTTTTGATCCACGCATCGATGTCCGCCCAAATATAGCCCCCGTTTTTTTCATTGCGGGCATAGGACTGCAGCGCGCCGTTCAGCTCGTCCTCGTGGACGATAATCGTAGCTTTTGTGAACATCTCCAAGCATCCGGCATGGTCCAGATGCAAATGGGAGGCAATCACGTACTTGATGTCCTCGGGTCTTACTTTCAGCTGCTCCAGCCGGTTAGGCAGGTAGCATTCCTCGCTCGCCGTCCACGGGAACAAGTGCTGGGTCGATTGCGTCCAGCGTCCTTGGGGGCCCATCGAGTTCGGGTTGCAGGACGTGTCGAACAAAATTTTCCCTTCCGGATGATCGATCAATACGGTGTAGATCGGAAATTCCACGAACTGGGTCTGCGCATTGGGGTTGTTGACCGTCGCCGGATTGTGCATGGCGATCAGCCAGTTTTTGTCCATGCTCATCCGGCCGTTGTCCATCACGTACAGCTTGGGCCGGGCTTTCATCAGATTTGACATGTTCATTCCTCCCATTCGTAAACAAATATATTCGCTTGTACGCCCGCTCATGCCCGGGATTTCAACTTTGGCGGGCGGGATGGACATCCATATCGTAGATAAACTAAACTTACAAAAGCAGGAACATTTTGGACAAAAAGCATGATGGCGTTCCTTAACATCGAGACGACGGCCAAAAGGGAGGGACGGGATTGGATACGGCAAGAGCGCAATTGATCAACGGCCAGCTATCGAATTTGCGGGTTCAGCTGCTGCTCGCCAAGCTGTCGGTATGTGCGCGGGATTGGAGAAGGCTGCACTTCACCCCGTTTTACAACAAGCTGTATTACATATGCGATGGAGAAGGCTGGATTCAGGTCGGCGATGAGCAGTACCGTCCGGTGCCGGGCGAGTTTATGTTCATCCCCGGCGGAACGGAGCAATCGTTTTCCGTAACCGAGGGGACGCCTTATACGATGTACTGGTGCCATTTCGGCTCGAATATCCGGCTGGGAACCGTGTTCCGGCTGCTGGGCATCTCCCATCTCGTCAAGCCGGAGAACCCGGCATTGGTGCAGCATCATTTTCGCGACCTGATCCGGCATTTTAACGAGACGGGGCCGACGTCCGCGGTCCATATCCAGGCGGCTCTGTATTCTTTGATCGCGTTGTTTCTGGACAAGGCGCCCGTCAAGCCGCAGCACGGCACATCCTCGGCCGCCGAACGGAAATTGATCGACTCGCTGCGTTATATCGATGCGCATTTATCGAGCGAGCTGACCATCGAGCAGTTGTCCGGCCACGCGCATTTTCACCCGAATTACTTCATTCGCCTGTTCAAAAGACATATGGGCATGCCTCCGATGAAATATATTCATGAACGGAGGCTGGAGAAGGCGCAGCAGCTGCTCGCTTCCACCGATTTGACGGTAGGGGAGGTCGCTCACCGGTCGGGCTTTAACGACGTGTCCTACTTTTCCGCATCGTTCAAGAAATATGCCGGCGTCACGCCGAAAGATTACCGGAATGTCCTGCAATGCGGCGGGGAGACGACGGAAGCTTCGACAGGTTTGTTTTACAATAATAAAGGTTAGGCTGGCAGCTTCTTCTTCCAATGTAAGCGCTATATGATGAAAAAGGCGGGCTTGCCCGGCTCAACACATCGTATAGGGGAGGTCGAAGAGGATGCGATTATGGAACAGATTGGCGGTGCTGGCGGTGGCAGGCGCGCTGGCGTGCGGAGGGTGGGGCTCTGCCGGACAAGCGCAGGAGAACCGGACGCCGGTGCAGCTGTACGTAGCCAAGGACGGCAGCGATGCGAACGACGGATCGTTGAACCGCCCGTTTGTGACGCTGGAACGGGCGCGGGACGCGGTGCGCGCGCTGAAAAGCGGCGGTGCCTACCCCGAAGCGGGAGTAAGCGTCAACATTCGGGGCGGAGAGTACCGGTTTACGAAGACGTTTCAGCTGGAGGCGCAGGATTCGGGAACGGCGCAAGCGCCCGTGGTATACCAGGCTTACCCTGGGGAAAAGGTCACTTTTACCGGTGGCGACAAGCTGGACGCTTCCTTGTTTCAACCGGTGACGGAGCCTGCTGTGCTGGCAAGGCTCCCCAAGGAAGCCGGCGGCAAAATCGTTCAAGTCGATTTGCAAGCTCTCGGCATAACGGACTACGGCGTTCTCGGCATGAACACGGCAGTCGCTCCGGAGCTGTTTTTTAACGGCAACGTCATGACCTTGGCGCGCTGGCCGAACAGCGGCTTCACGACGATCGATCAGGTCGTGAAAACGCCGGAGGGGGGATCGGGGTACACGTTCACGTACAAAGGCGACGGACTGCGGCCGTGGAGCAGCATCGAAGACACATGGATGCTCGGATACTGGGGCAACGATTGGGCGACGAACGATCTGGAGATCCGATCGATCGACCAAGACCGCAAAACGATCGAGACGAGCAAGGCATCGTCCTATGCGATGAAGGCCGGGCAGCGGTTTTATTTCTACAACATTCTGGAAGAGCTGGATGCGCCGGGGGAATGGGTTTTGGACCGCAAGGCGGGCAAGCTGTATTTTTACCCTCCCGTTCCGGTGCAGGGAAATACCGTTCAGCTGTCTTTATTCGATAAAAATATGATTGCGCTGAACAACGTGTCCCATGTCGTGTTCAGCGGGTTAACGATGGAAGTTCACCGCGGCAATGCGATCGATATCAACGGCGGGGAAAACAATGCGATCCGCTACTGCGAGATTAGCAAAATGGGCGGCTACGCGGTCAAAATTAACGGCGGCCGGTCCAACGGCGTCTACGGCTCGCGCATTTACAGCATGGGTAACGGAGGCGTCCTGCTGAACGGCGGCGACTTCAACACGCTCACGGCGGCCGGAAACTATGCGGACAACAACGAGATTTCCAATTACGCGAGAGTGAAACTGACTTATACGTCGGCGGTGGAGCTGAACGGGGTAGGCAACCGGGCGACGCACAACAAGATCCACAATGCGCCTCATTTGGCGATCCAGTTCCGGGGCAACGACCATGTGATGGAGTATAACGAAATTTACGACGTGGTCAAAGAAACGGCCGATGCGTCGGCCATTTATTCCGGCAGAAGCTTCGTCTGGCGCGGCAACGTGATCCGCTACAACTATTTCCACGATATTGTGGCGAACGATCTTTGCGTATCGACCGCGGCGATTTATTTGGACGATTATATGAGCGGCGTGGAGATGCGCGGCAACGTGTTTTACCGGATCGGCAAGCAGGCGTTCAAGCTCGCGAACGGCCGGGAGAACATAGTCGAAAACAACATCGTGATCGACTCGGGCACGGCGGTTGCCTTCATGAACCGCAACTATAAGCCGGGCGAGAAAAATTACAATTCGCTGATGAGCAAATTCGATCAGGTTCCCTACCAGAGCGAAATCTGGCACGAGCGTTACCCTACGCTTTCCGGCATCTTGGGCGATGAGCCGCTGCTGCCGAAGTACAACGTCGTGCGCAACAATGCTATCGTGAGCAGCGGTCCGATCATGGGAGACAACCGCAATATGGAGCTGGGGACGGTGGAGAATAACGTCACGTTTGCGGACAAAAGCGAGCCCGGCTTTGCCGACCCGGCGAACCTCAACTTCGAGCTGCGGGACGATGCGGCATTATTCGGCAAGCTGCCGAAGTTTCAGAAGATTCCGTTCGCCGACATCGGCCTTAAGGCGACCGGCTTGCCGCAGGCGCATTCCGAGCTGGCCGTCATGTCGATGAATTACCCGCAGAACGGGGGAGACAGCAGCGTAGGACTTCGTCTGAACGGCAATACGCTGGTCTCGGTTTCCGATGCCGACGGCTGGTTGACCGAAGGCACCGACTATGTGAATCAAGGGACATCCATCCTGCTGAAACAAGACTATTTGGCCAAATGGCCGCAAGGCTCCCATGCGCTTCAGTTCGCATTCAGCGCGGGCAACAGCGTTCTATTGACCGTGCATGTCAAGCCTTCGGCCGATCCGCAGCCCGGTGCTTGACGCTATAGCACGAGACGGCTGAATACCGGCACGAAAAAGGCAATCGCTCAGGCGGTTGCCTTTTTGTATGGGGGGGGGCCGCTTCCGGTAAATTACGAAAAAAATCTTGACTGCCGCAATCTTGTTGTCTAATATAGTTTAAGATTGTTCATTAAGAATGATTCTCAATATCGGTCGCTTGTTCATTGATAATGAAAATCATTTTCGGAAGAGCCATTACTAAAATCATGTAGGGAAATGCTATGAGAAAAACTTATTTGGTCCTTGCCCTGATTGTTTTATCCGTTGTCTCATTATTCATCGGGGCGAAAGATTTGACGCTGACCGACATTCTGCAGTGGAACGAGGAGAAGGTCGAGGTGCTGATGATCAGCCGGTTCCCGCGTTTGATCAGCATCCTGATCGCCGGCATGAGCATGAGCATCGTGGGCCTCATTATGCAGCAGCTCAGCCGCAATAAATTTGTCTCCCCGTCGACCGCGGGCACGATGGATTCGGCCAGTCTGGGCATCCTGGTCGCCCTGCTGGTCTTCACGGAGGCGACCCCGCTGCAGAAGATGTCCGTCGCTTTTATATTTTCACTGGCCGGCACGTACGTGTTTATGAAAATTCTCGACCGGGTGAAATTTAAGGATACGATCTTCATCCCGCTCGTCGGTCTCATGCTCGGCAATCTCATCGAATCGATGACGACCTTCTTCGCTTATAAATATGATCTGATTCAAAGCATGACGTCGTGGATGCACGGGGACTTCTCGGTTGTGCTGAAAGGCCGCTACGAGCTGCTGTACATCAGCATTCCCGCCACGGTGCTGGCTTACCTGTTCGCCAATAAGTTTACGGTCGCCGGGATGGGGGAGGATTTTTCCGTCAACCTCGGATTGAATTACAGACAGGTGGTCAACATCGGGCTTATTATTGCGGCCCTGGTGACCTCGGTCGTCGTGCTGACGGTCGGAATGATTCCGTTTCTCGGCTTGATCATTCCGAACATCGTCACGATTTATCAAGGGGACAACCTGAAAAAAAATCTTCCCCATACCGCTTTGCTCGGAGCCGTCTTCGTTCTGGCCTGCGACATTTTCGGGCGGGTGATCATTTATCCGTATGAAATTTCGATCGGATTGACCGTGGGGGTTATCGGAGGCGGGATTTTTCTCTACCTGCTTATGAGGAGAAAGAAATATGAGCAATAAAGTCAAGTTGATCTTGCTTGCCGTTATAGCGGTCGCTTTAGTTGTGCTGTTTATGGTCATTCAGTCTGGCGGCAATTGGGATTATATCCTTCCCCGCCGGGGCAGGAAGGTGCTCGCGCTGCTGCTTACCGGCTTCTGCATCGCCTTCTCGACCATGGTGTTTCAGACGATTACGAACAACCGGATATTGACGCCCAGCATGATCGGGCTCGATTGGCTCTACATGCTGCTCCAAACCGCCATCGTCTTTATTTTCGGCGCAGCCAGCCTGACGACGATCAGCAATCAATGGAATTTCGCGCTGTCCGTCGGATTGATGGTGCTGTTCGCGCTTCTGCTCCATAAGCTGATGTTTCGCAGAGAGGGAACGAACATTTATTATTTGCTGCTCGTCGGCCTTGTTCTCGGGACGCTGTTTCAAAGCTCGTCCTCGTTCATGCAGATGCTGATCAACCCGAACGCGTTTCTGGTTTTGCAGGGCAAGCTCTTTGCCAGCTTCAGCAGCGTCGATCCGGATATTTTGACGATCTCGGTCGTCGTGGTGCTGGTCATTACGCTGTATTTTAAGAAGCTTCTTACCTATTTGGATGTGATTTCGTTAGGCAAAGAGCATGCGATCAATCTGGGCGTGCCGTACGACAGCATCGTGAAAAGGCTGCTGATCGTCGTCGCGATTCTGGCGTCGATCGCTACCGCGCTGGTCGGCCCGATTACGTTCTTCGGGCTGCTTGTCGCCAACGTCACGCACCAATTTTTGCGCACGTACCGGCACAGCCAGCTTATTCTCGGAGCGGTCCTGATCGGGATGATCGCCTTGGTCGGCGGGCAGCTGATGGTGGAGCGGGTGTTCACCTTTACGACCACGCTCAGCGTCATTGTGAATTTCATCGGCGGGTCTTACTTTCTATATCTTCTGTTAAAGGAGAATAAGTCGTGGTAGAAGTACGGAACGTAACGAAAACCTACGGGAACAAGCGCGTCGTCGATCAAGTCTCCGTCAAGGTCAACAAAGGGAGCATCACCGCTTTTATCGGGCCGAACGGCGCCGGCAAAAGCACGCTGCTGTCCATGATGAGCCGCCTTCTGACGAGGGATGAGGGAGAGGTATGGATCGAAGGCAAAGAAATCGGACAGTACAAGAGCGGCGAGCTGGCCAAAAAGATCTCGATTCTCAAGCAGTCCAACCATATCGGCATCCGCTTGACGGTGCGCGAGCTTGTCAGCTTCGGACGCTTCCCTTATTCGCAGGGCAAGCTGACGAAGGAGGATTGGGCGTACGTCGACGAAGCCATCCGCTATATGGAGCTCGAAGACATGCAGCACAAATATATCGATCAATTGAGCGGCGGCCAGCGGCAGCGGGCCTACATCGCCATGGTCATCGCGCAGAATACCGAGTACATTTTGCTGGATGAGCCGCTCAACAATCTGGATATGAAGCATTCGGTCCAGATTATGAAGGTGCTGCGGCGGCTGGTCGACGAGCTGGGCAAGACGATTGTCATCGTGATCCACGATATCAATTTTGCCTCCTGCCATGCCGACTACATCGTGGCGCTCAAGGACGGGAAGCTGGTGCGCGAAGGCCCGACGGCCGAGATCATCGAGGAATCCGTGCTCAAGGACATTTACGACATGGATATCCATATCGAGGATATCAACGAGAACAAGATTTGCGTCTATTTTACTTAGCCAGATTGTCCAAGGGGCGCCATGCCGTCCTTTGCAATAAATATTACGATTATCGAGGTGGTCAAAGATGAAAAAAGTTTCATGGATGCTCATGATGCTGCTGCTGGCCGTTATGGTTGCGGCTTGCGGATCGAACGGTTCGGGCGGCGCCAACAGCGGCGGCGATGCGAAGAACGCGAACACGGCCGCACCGAAAGACAATGAAGAGCTGACGGTTAAACATAAGCTTGGGGAAACGAAAGTCAAGAAGAACCCGAAAAAAGTCGTGGTGTTCGACTTCGGCACGCTGGATTCGCTGGATAAATTGGGCGTGGAAGTGGCCGGCGTTCCGTCGAAAAACCTGCCTTCCTATTTGTCCAAATACAAGGACGCCAAGTATGCGAACGTCGGCGGCCTGATGGAGCCGGACTTTGAGAAAATCAACCAGCTCAAGCCCGATCTGATCATCATTTCCGCACGGCAATCGACGAAATACGAAGAGTTCAAAGCGATCGCGCCGACGATCTTTATGGGCGTAGACGAGAAAAACTACATGAAATCGTTCGAAGACAACGTGAAGCTGCTCGGTCAAATTTTCGGCAAGGAAGCGGCAGCGGAGAAAGAGCTCGCCGCCATTAGCGACTCCGTCAAGAAGCTGAAAGAAAAAGCGTCCGCAGGCGGGAAAACCGCGTTGATCATCCTGACGACCGGCGGCAAAACGAGCGCTTACGGCCAAGGCTCCCGCTTCGGCATTATCCACGACGAATTCGGCTTTGCGCCCGCAGATAAAGATATCAAGGTCGAGACGCACGGCCAGAGCGTAACGTTCGAATACGTGGCGCAAAAAGACCCGGACTACCTGTTTGTCGTCGACCGCGACGCCGTTGTCGGCAACGGAACGCCGGCGAAGCAAATCGTGGAAAATGAACTGACGAAGAAGACGAAAGCCTACAAAAACGGCAAAATCATTTACCTGGATTCGAACTACTGGTACCTGTCCGGCGGCGGCTTGCTTTCCGTGGCCGAGATGGTGAAAGAAGCGGAAAAAGCGGTGCAATAACCGCTGCCCATACAGCCTGTTTAACCAAACTCCCTTTATTGCCAAACCGGCGATAAGGGGAGTTTGGTTTTGTTTCGAACGCTTATCCCGGAGTTTGGCAGCGCCGGAATTCGCCCGGCGTCTCTCCGGTCAGCTTCTTGAACATCCGGATGAACGAGGTGACATTCCGGTAGCCGATTCGCTCGCCGATATGCTGAATGTTCAGATCGGAGCCCGTCAGCAGCTCCTTCGCTTTTCGAATACGGATCCGGTTCAGGTGCTCGATGAAATTGTCGCCGGTTTTCTCTTTGATGTACACGGATAAGTAAGCGCTTGACAGGTTCAGCTCGGAGGCGATCAGATCGAGCGAAATGTCGTCGGAGTACCGGCTCTCCAGCGTCTGCATGACGAACTCGATCACGCCGTCTTTCGCTTCTTTCTTTCCTTGGACGTTCCCGGCACAGGCCGGGACGAACGTATCGAAGAACCGCTTGAATTCGTCCGCGGTGAAGCAGATCTTCAGCTCCTTCAGTGCCGCTTGGGCTTGCTGAACGGCGACGCCGCCGATCCGGCGCTGCTCCATCGCCTTTACGATCCGGGAAGCGAAGCTCTCGGCAAAACGGCGGCATTGGGAGAGCGTGGCCCCTTTCCGGTCCATCGTCTCCAGCATCCGGTGAAGTGCGTGAAGCGTCATTTTGACGTTTCCGGCTTCCATATGGGCATAAAGCTCTTGCTCCTGCTCGGCGGGAAAGACGAACGCATCCGCTGCGGCGGCCGTTTCGAGAATAATTTGCGTTTCGTCCACCGGGCGGGCTTGCCCGAGCATGGCGGATACCTGCTCGTAGGCCCCGTGCAGCTCCGCCGATTGAACGTACGTGGAGCTGACGGCGATCGTGACCAGACAGGTGCCGCGTTCCGTGTCCAGCGTCTGCTTCAGGCGGCGCAGCGCTTCCGGCGCGCGGTCCGGTCCGTTCTGGCCGAAGACGACGGAGACGATCTGGTCGTTCTCGATCTGAAACGTATACGCGCGCAGCCCGTGCTCGGACAGCACGATGTCGACGTATTCGCTGATCGTGCGCTTCGTCGCTTCGCTAAGCGGCTCCAGTTTTCGGTTGTTCAACTGATACAGCACCAGAAAGAAAGGCCCTTCCTCCAGCATGAAATCGCGCCACTCGGTAATGCCGGTATGCAGCGATTTCAGCTTCGCGATATAGCTGTAGTTGGTCAGCAGAGACTTGCTGCTCCGCAGCTCGTCGTGGATCCTCGCGCGCTCCTCCTTCCATTTGCCGATATGGTCGCTGATCGTATCGAACTCGTGAATTTCCGTTTCCACCCGGGGCAGGTTTTCTTCCCGCTGCTGCAGCGAAGCGATGATCCGCTTTACCGGGGATTGCAGCCGCCGGCTGAACCAATACGACAGGCCGAGGGCGGCCGCAACCGATGCGAGCTGAACGGCCGTTTGCGTCGTCCGCAGCTTGGACAGTTGAGCGGCGACGGCGGCGTAAGGAACGGCCGTAATGTAGCGCAGCCGGTTGTCGGGGTCCGTATGGACGAAAAAGTAATGGTCCTGAAACAATTGGTAAGACTCGTCCGCGGCGAAGACGGGAAGCTCCCGTATGGCAGCCGACGCCGGGGAGCGGTACAGCATGCCGCCGTCCTCCGTTTGAATCAGAAACGGTACGTCGCCGAGCATCGCTTCGTTCATTTTGTCCGCATCCAGCATGGCGATCATCATATAGTTGCTGCCGGGCAGCTTGAACGAGAACGGAATCAGCGGCTTCGCTGCCGTGCCGAAGCGGTCCTGGGGATACGCCTGCGCCGGATGCAGACGGTAATTGCCCGCCCGGTCGAATTCCTCTTCCCAATATGCGGATGTATAAGGGGCGTGGAAGGCCGGGAGCGCATCCAGCCCGGTCCGGCTGCTGCTGCCTTCCTTGTCGGCCATAAACAGGTTGGAGCGGTAAAGCACGATCAGATTATCCAGATAAAACAGCGGATTGGTCGCAGACTCCCGCAATCTCCGCACGATATCGACCACGAGAAAGTAATTCGCATTCTCTTTTTCGGCCGGGAGCAGCTGACTGTTGAATTGGGCGATTGCGCTGTCGTTATGCGCTTGAAAAAGCACCGTTTTCAGCCGGTCAAAATGCGTGTGATACCGCTCGGCCGCTTGATCCAGGATCATCCGGTTCGAGGCGATGAGCTCCTCCCGGATCTTTTGCTGGAAGAATGAGAACAGCACATAGTTAAAGGCGGAAAGCAGCACGATGATGGCGAGGAAGCTGACGAATAGCCGGACGAGCAGCGATCTGCGCTTTTGTTTTGTGCGATCCACGGGCATTCCCTCCTGAGCGTATCCTTCTTCTGAAGTCCGGTGAAGAACAGGCCGCTGCGCTCGTTATTCACGGACTTCTCAACTTGATGCTAACAAGAAGCGAAAGCAACAATCAACCCCTTTACGAAACCTTAAAACGCTGCGCCAAAATCGTGAAAACGCTTGCTACGTCTGGCTTCACCCGTGTTTTTACCCGCCGGCGACCAAAGAAAATGTGTGTTGTCTAAAAAAGTGTAAATTTCATTTTCCGGCGGCACAGGCTACGATCAGATCGAAACACGACGCAAAGGAGGTGTGAATCCTTGAAGCAAGCGGCGCTGAACCGCCGGGCCGGAGCGATCAGGAACGCGCATGGGAGCCGGTGGAGAAACCGGTGGAAGGGAATCAAGCGCAACTGGGAATTGTATCTGCTCATCTCTCCGGTACTCGCTTTCTTTATCTTATTCGAATATGTGCCCATGTACGGGGTGCAGATTGCGTTCAAAAACTTTTTCGTGACGAAAGGAATCTGGGGGAGCCCATGGGTCGGGCTGGAGCATTTCGAGCGGTTCTTCGAAAGCTTCTATTTCTGGCGGCTGCTCGGCAATACGCTGTTCATCGGCTTGTATCAGATCGCGGCGGGGTTCCCGGTTCCGATCCTGCTGGCGCTTATGCTTCACGAGGTCGGGCATAAACGGTTCAAGCAGGGGATCCAGACGATTTTGTACGCCCCGCATTTTCTGTCGACGGTCGTTGTCGTCGGGCTGCTGCTGATCTTTTTGTCGCCGCAGTACGGTCTGGTCAATCATGTGCTGACCCTGATGGGATGGCAGCCGATCGCTTTCCTGACGCAGCCGGAATGGTTCAAGAGCGTCTATGTGCTGTCCGGCGTGTGGCAGCAGATGGGGTGGAACTCGATCATTTATTTGGCGGCGCTGGCGGCGATCGATCCGCATCTGCACGAAGCCGCGCAAGTCGACGGGGCAAGCCGATTGAGGCGCATCTGGCATATCAATTTGCCGGGCCTCCGGCCGACGATCGTCATTCTGCTGATCCTGAATATGGGGACGGTGCTCGGAGTCGGCTTCGAAAAAATTTATTTGATGCAAAATTCGCTCAATATGCAGGCTTCCGACGTCATTGCCACGCACGTATACCGCAGCGGCATTATTGGAGCCGAATACGGCTTCTCCGCCGCCATCGGCCTGTTCAACTCGGTGGTCAATTTTGCGGTGCTGGTGACGGTGAACGCCATCGCCCGGAAGGCGGGCGAAACCAGCTTATGGTAGAGGAGAGTACGAATGAAACAAAGCGTGTCGGACCGAATCTTTATCGTGACGGTGTATGCCGTTCTCGGATTGACGGCGCTGCTGGTGCTGTATCCGCTGTTCTTCGTGCTGATCGCTTCGGTCAGCAGCCCGCAGCTTGTGCTAAGCGGCGACATCTGGCTCTGGCCCCGGGACATCACGTGGAGAGGCTACGAGAAGCTGTTCGCGAACGAGGAAATCATGCGGGGCTACGGCAATACGATTCTGTATACGGCGGCAGGCACCGCCGTCAATGTGGCGATGACGGTGGCGGGAGCGTTCCCGCTGTCCCGGCGCGATTTTATCGGGCGGCAGTGGATTGCGGGGATGATGGTGTTCACGATGTTTTTCAGCGGCGGCCTGATTCCGACCTATCTGCTGATCAAGCAGCTCGGCCTGCTGAACACGTTCTGGGTCATGATTGTTCCGGGCGCCGTTTCCGTATGGAACATTATCTTGATGCGGACGTTTTTCCAAAACGGGCTGCCGTTTGAGCTGCAGGAGGCGGCGGCGATTGACGGCTGCACCAACCTGCGCATCCTGTGGCGCATCGTGCTTCCGCTGTCCGCGCCGATTCTGGCCGTGATGGTGCTGTTCTACAGCGTAGGCCACTGGAACGCCTACTTTCAAGCGTTGATCTACTTGTCGGACCGGGACAAATACCCGCTGCAGCTCATTTTGCGGGAAATTTTGGTGCAGGGCGAGACGAAGGACATGGTCGACGTGTCGGAAGGATCGCTGTCCGGCTCGGTGCTCGATGTGGAGTCGATCAAGTACGCCGCCGTGATCGTGGCGAATTTGCCTGTCCTGCTGCTTTATCCGTTCCTGCAAAAATATTTCGTCAAAGGCGTCATGGTCGGCGCGATCAAAGGTTGACAATTCGCTGAATTTTGATCACATTTGTAAATATAACAGGAGGCTTGCAAACGATGAAAGCGAACAAGATGACGGCTCTGACGATGTCGGCGGTGCTGACGCTGGGAGTGCTGAGCGGCTGCGCAGGCTCGAAGGAAAGCGGCGGCAACGCCCCTGCGGGCGGCGGACAATCGGCGCAAAATGTCAACCCGACCGGCATGCCGATTGTGAAGGAGCCGGTCAAGCTGAAATTTTTTACCGGCAAATCGCCCCAGACGGGCAACAAGTTCGAGGACACGCTGGTGTGGAAGGAATACGCCAAGCAGTCGGGCATCGACGTGGAATTTCAGCTCGTCCCGTTCGAGAGCCTGACTGAGAAGCGGAATCTCGCGCTGGCCAGCGGCGATTATCCGGATGCGTTCTATTCGGCGAGGGTGCCGGTGGCGGACTTGATGAAGTACGGCAGCCAAGGCGTATTCGTGAAGCTGAACGATCTGATCGACAAGCATGCGCCGAACCTGAAGAAGCTGCTGGAGAAATACCCGGATTTGAAAAAAGGGCTGACCATGCCGGACGGCAACATTTATTCCTTCCCGTCCTTTTACAGCCCGGAATTTTTGCCGATGCTCATCGGCACGCCGCTGTGGATCAACCAAACGTGGCTCGACAAGCTGAACATGAAGGAGCCGGAGACGACGGAGGAGTTTTACGCTTATTTGAAGGCGGTGAAAGAAAGCGATCCGAACGGCAACGGCCAGAAGGACGAAATTCCGCTCAGCGGCATGTTCGGCATTCAGACGATTCAGCGGTATATCGGCGGTGCTTGGGGGTTCGGCAACCGCGGAGCCGTCGCCCATCCGTATGTGGACATGGACCCGGACGGCAGCAAGCTTCGGTTCTACCGCCTCGATCCGAAGTACAAAGAAGTGCTGCAGTATATGAATAAGCTGTATACCGAAGGGCTGATCGACAAGGAGATTTTTACGCTGAAGGATACGGCGCTGTATGCCAAAGGGGAAAAAGGGCTATTGGGAGCCGCCTTCGTGCCCCATCCGCAAGCGGTCATGAACCAGAAGGGCTACGTCGGGCTCGGCGCGCTCAAAGGGCCTCACGGCGACCAGCTGTTCGTGTCGGTCAAAAACCCGATCGCCTGGCCGGGAGCGTTCGTCATCACGGATAAAAACAAGCATCCCGAAGCGACCGTCCGCTGGATCGATCATTTCTACGGAGACGAGGGAGCCACCTTCTATTTTATGGGACAAAAGGATGTCACCTACACCCAGAAGCCGGACGGCCAGCTGGAATATGTGGACGATATCAAAAAGAACCCGAACGGGCTGACGCTGGACCAAGCGGCGGCGCGGCATTTTACATGGCCGGGCGGAAGCTATCCGGGGTATGTGCAGGAGAAATATTTCAAGGGCTCGGAAAGCTTGCCGGAATCGATCGAGGCGGGCAAAAAAGCGTCCAAGCATCTGGTCAAGGACATGTGGTACAGCTTCAACTTCACGGAAGAGGAAACGGCGTTCATGAATTCGAAGGGCGCGGATATTCACAAGCTGATCACCGAAACCGAAGCGAACCTGATTAACGGAACGGCGTCGTTCGACGATTGGGACAAATATGTCGCCACCGTGCAGAAGATGGGCGTCGACCAATATTTGAACATATACCGGGCGGCCTATGAGCGGTATTCCGGGCAAAAGTGAATAATTATCGCGCCGGGCGTCAACCCTATCCTCATCTGAACAGGTGGAGGTTTGGCGATGGACCCGGAAGAACAAAAAGAAGGCTATTTCGAACACTTTACGAATAACAGCATTACGACGCCTCCGGACCAGGAGGATATGGCAGCGACCGATGGCATCAGCAAATTCGTGGAGCGGGTGATGGATGGCCTCGCCGGCGAAGCGGAGGACTCCGGTACGGAGCGGCCCCGCTCTTCGTAGCCATAACGCAAGCGATTGGGTCTGAGGAAGCGGCTTTTCCCGAAAAGGGAGGAGCCGCTTTTTTCGCGTTGTACCGCGGGTTTGGGGCATGCAGCAAAGCCTGTTTCGCATTGTCTGTTATAAAACAGTAAAAAAATTTTAAAAACAGTATTGAACAGTTTGGATTGTTGTTATATAATAAGCTCATCAAACAAAAACACTGTACTATAATAAAAGCAAATGGAGGTAGTTCACATGGATTGTCCGATATGTCACGGTCACGGCGAAATTGAATCCCCTAACTTTCATTCCGGCGGCGTATCTGCGAACGACGAGAAGCAAGCTCCGGAATTACGGGACGCCTTCGGCACGAAGGTTACCATCTGCTTCTGGTGCTGCGGCAACGGTTACGTAGAAAGCCACGAGTAGTTTACACGAGTTTCCAATCGCTCATCATCATTCGAATGATTCATATTACTTATAACCATTTCAGGAGGGTAAAAGGGATGACAACAAATAATCGTAAAGCGCAATCGGAACAGCTTCAGCAAAAATGGAATTCCAAACGGTTTGAAGGGGTAAAGCGCCCTTACAGTCCGGAAGACGTGCTTCGCTTGCGGGGCTCGGTACTGATCGAGCACACGCTGGCGCAGCGGGGAGCGGAGAAGCTCTGGAAGCTGTTTCATACGGAGGATTATGTTCATGCCCTGGGCGCCCTGACAGGCAATCAAGCTCTCCAGCAGGCGAAGGCCGGACTGAAGGCCATTTATCTCAGCGGCTGGCAGGTGGCGGCGGATGCCAACCTGAGCGGCCAGATGTATCCCGACCAAAGCCTGTATCCCGCGAACAGCGTACCTGCCGTAGTCAAGCGGATCAATCAAACGCTGCAAAGAGCGGATCAGATCCAGCACGCGGAAGGGAAAGAGAACATCGACTTTTTCCTGCCGATCGTGGCCGATGCCGAAGCGGGCTTCGGCGGACCGCTCAACGTCTTCGAATTAATGAAAGCGATGATTGAAGCGGGGGCCGCGGCCGTACACTTCGAGGATCAGCTTTCCTCAGAGAAAAAATGCGGACATATGGGCGGCAAGGTGCTGCTGCCTACCCGGCAGGCGGTCCGCCATCTGATCGCCGCCAGACTTGCTGCCGACGTCATGGGCGTCGATACGATTATCATCGCCAGAACGGATGCGAATGCGGCGAAGCTGCTGACCAGCGATATCGACGATAACGACAAGCCGTTCCTGACGGGCGAGCGTTCGCCGGAAGGCTTCTATTATGTCAAAGACGGACTGGAGCAAGCCATTTCCCGCGGTCTCGCGTACGCTCCTTATGCCGATCTCGTCTGGTGCGAAACCGCCGAGCCGAATCTGGAGGAAGCGCGACGGTTTGCGGAAGCGATCCATGCGAAGTACCCCGGCAAGCTGCTCGCGTACAACTGCTCGCCTTCGTTCAACTGGAAGCGGAAGCTGGACGATGCCACGATCGCAGCGTTCCAGCGGGAATTAGGCAAGATGGGCTACAAATTCCAATTCGTGACGCTGGCCGGCTTCCATTCGTTGAACCACAGCATGTTCGAATTGGCCAGAGGGTATCGCGACCGGGGAATGGCCGCTTACTCGGAGCTGCAGCAGGCGGAGTTCGCCAGCGAGCGCTACGGCTACGAAGCGACCCGGCACCAGCGCGAAGTCGGAACCGGCTACTTCGATGAAGTGTCGCTTGTCCTGTCCGGAGGCGATTCCGTGACGACGGCGCTCACGGGTTCGACGGAAGCGGAACAGTTTGCGGGCTAAGGAGGCCAAGGCGATGACTTATCATGCGGTTTCACAAGGCGTGCTGCTGAAGGGCCGAATGCACAGCCCGGCTTATTTTGAAATCTTGACTCCGGGTGCGCTGGAATTTGTGGCGGAATTGGAGAAGAAATTCGGTCATCGGCGTCTCTCCTTGCTGAAACAGCGGGAAGAGCGGCAGCAGAGAATCGATGCGGGGGAGCTGCCCGATTTTTTGAAGGAGACGGAGGACGTCCGCAGCGGGGATTGGCGCATTGCGCCGATCCCGCCCGATCTGACCGACCGCAGGGTCGAGATCACCGGGCCGGCCGGCGACCGGAAAATGGTCATCAACGCGCTGAACTCCGGCGCGAAGCTGTATATGGCGGATTTTGAAGATGCGAACTCGCCGCAGTGGAGCAATTGCATCGAAGGGCAAATCAACATGCGGGACGCCGTGCGTCGAACGATCCGCTACGAGTCCCCGGAAGGCAAGACGTATGCGCTGAACGAGCAGACGGCCGTGCTGAAGGTCCGCCCCCGGGGCTGGCATTTGGAAGAGAAGCACGTATGGATCGACCAGCGTCCGATGTCGGCGGGACTATTCGATTTCGGCCTGTTCTTCTTCCATAACGCGCAAGCGCTGCTGGATCGAGGCAGCGGACCGTACTTCTACTTGCCGAAGCTGGAAAGCCATCTGGAAGCGAGATTGTGGAACGATGTCTTCACCTTTGCCGAAGAGAAGCTGGGCATTCCCGTAGGCACGATCAAAGCGACGGTGTTGATCGAGACGATTATGGCGGCTTTTGAAATGGACGAAATTTTGTATGAGCTGCGGGAGCACAGCGCAGGTCTCAACTGCGGACGCTGGGACTATATTTTCAGCTATATCAAAAAGCTCAGAAACCAGGAGCATGTCATTTTGCCGGACCGCGGCCTGGTGACGATGGAATCGCCGTTCATGCGGGCCTACTCGCTGCTGGCGATCCAGACGTGCCACAAGCGGGGAGCGCCCTGCATCGGCGGCATGGCCGCGCAAATTCCGATCAAGGACGATCCCGAGGCCAACGAGGAGGCCATGCGCAAGGTGCGCGCGGATAAGACGCGCGAAGCGACGCAAGGGCATGACGGAACCTGGGTCGCCCATCCGGGCCTTGTGCCGGTCGCCCGGGAAGTGTTCGACCGCCTGATGCCGGCGCCCAACCAGATCGACCGGCAGCTGACGGGCATCGAAGTGACGGCCGCGGATCTGCTCGAAGTTCCGCGGGGACCGATTACGGAAGCCGGCGTGCGCACGAACATTCATGTCGGACTTCATTATCTGGAAGCTTGGCTGCGCGGCTATGGCGCGGTGCCGATCCGCAACCTGATGGAGGACGTAGCCACCGCGGAAATTTCGCGGGCGCAGCTGTGGCAGTGGATTCATCATCCGAAGGGCATTCTGGAGGACGGGCGCAAAGTAACGGAAGAGCTGTTCAAAGAGATGCTCGAAGAAGAACTGAAGGCGATCCGGGAGCGTGTCGGCGCCGACCGGTTCGAGCAAGGACAATACATGCTGGCGAAGACGCTGTTTAGCGATATGACGACGTCCCCGACCTTTGAGGACTTTTTAACGATCCCAAGCTATGCGCATTTATAATGAATGGAGGAGAAGGAATATGCTTCAATCATCGACGAAGTTTTACGAGCAGCTTCCGGCCAAATGCTGCAGCCGCTGCGGCGAAACGGTGGAGGAGCTGGCGGACTGCTATCACACGGAGTGCTATAAATGCTCGGAAACGGTATTTTATCCGCTGTCGCCCATCTTTCTGAGCATGTACAATTCGGCGATTCAAGAGTAGCGGGCCATAGAAAACAGCTCCTTTCCTCGCGGAAGGGAGCTGTTTTTCCTGCTTGCCCATTCATTCATGTTCCGCTGCCGCGTAGGACTCGGCTGCCGCGGACAGGTAATACGCCAACCCGGTTTGCTGGCCTTCCAGCATGCGAAGATGAAAGTCGTCGCCGAGGAAAAAGCGCGTTTGCGCCGCAAAATCCGCAGCGGTGACGGTATGCCCGTGCTTGTTCATAAAGTGAAGGTGGTCCCGGATCAGCCGCTGAATTTCCGCGTCACTGTGCTTGATTCCCGTTCGCAAGGCTTCTGCCATACGATTCATAAATGCCGCCGCCTCTAGAGCCTGCTCGTTCATGCTTTGCGCGTCAATTTCTGCGGAATCGAGCATGTCGTAGCCGTAGGCTTCCTTCAAATGCCGATTTTGCTCCTCCAATGCCTCTTCCCACTCCTGCGCGTTCTCGAACCCGTTGAACATATCTTTGCTATTCATGGTTTCTCCCTTCTCCATGCTGGCCATGGATTGCCGTAAAGTTTGAATGATGGTTTCCAGCCTTTGCTTGCGGAGCAGAAGCAGCTCCTCCTGCTGCGCGAGAATCGAGTGCCGTTCAGGGTCCTCCTTAAGCAGACGCGCGATTTCCTTCAATGGAAAGTCCAATTCCCGGTAAAACAAAATGTGCTGCAGACGTTCCAGCTCTTTCATCCCGTATAACCGGTATCCGGCTTCGCTGACTGCGCTCGGCGGCAGAAGACCGATTTTGTGGTAATGATGCAGCGTCTTGACGGTTACGCCGGATAAGGAAGATACTTCTTTAACCGTATAGAGCATGTCGTGTTCCTCCCTTCGCATTTAGTGTACATACTCCTCCAAGGGGAGGGTCAAGAACATGAATGAAAAAAGCCGCGATATTCGCGACTGAAAATAACGTGATCGTCACTCCAACGTCAAGGATAATCGCCAAAACAAGCAAGATGCTGTACGAACGAACGGGAAAAGAACCTATGTAGGCAATATATTGATGCAATCCGGCCACTTCTTTCTGCGTTAGTATGATGTTGAAAATAATAATTGAGTACGATACGTATTTTCAAGTAAGGATGGAACCCGCAGCAAAGCAATGCTTCAAATCGCGGAAAAAAACGGGGACGCATCGCAGCTCAGTTCATTCAACCATCATACTCGTCAGGAGCTATCGCCTTCTCTTCGCCATAGCATCAAATGAAAGGGATGAAATCATTTGACATAGTTATAAAATTAATAGTAATATTATAACTATGAAAAAGTCAAATACAATCCAACGTTCCCCTGTCGCCCTAGCCATACTTGCACTTCTTGCGGAAGAACCGATGCACCCGTACCGAATGCAGCAGCTGCTTAAAGAAAGAGGAAAGGATGAAGTGATTAACGTACGCCAACGTACGAGTATTTATCAAACGATCGATCGCCTGCTGCGGGACGGATTGATCGCTGTTCGTGAAACGTTGAAAGAACCCGGAAAACCCGACCGTACGGTTTACGAATCTACAGAGGACGGTCGGAAGCTGTTTCGGGAATGGCTTCGGGATATGCTGTCTGTGCCTTCTCAAGAGTTCCCCGATTTTCCCGTTGCCGTATCTTTTCTGTCGCTATTGACCCCGGATGACGTCTTGAAGCAGTTGGAACGAAGAGCGCTTCTTCTTGAAAAAGAAATTCAACGCGTGAGCTCGGATCTGCAAACCTACAAAGATATCCTCCCCAGACTGTTCATGCTTGAAACCGAGTATAAGCGGGCCGTGCTGACGGCCGAATGGCAATGGGTATGCTCCGTCAGCGACGATTTGCGTAATGGAGAGCTCGACTGGGATGAGGAGTGGCTGCGTGAAATTGCGTTGCGCCTCAACAGTAAAGAGTAGCTGTCATACACCATCATCACTCATGCGTGGAAGAGGAGAGGTACTATGCGGACAAATCCTAAAGCAAAAAAAGCGCTGATCATCGGAGGCGGAATTGCCGGACCCGCGCTCGCCCTGTTTCTGAAACGAGCGGGCATTGAGGCGGAGATTTACGAAGCCCGAACATCTTCGGAAGGGTTCTCGCTTACGTTATCCTGCAACGGGTTGGCTGTCCTGCAGGAGCTCGGACTTGACCAAGCCGTCTTGAAGGAAGGATCTGCGGTAAGTAAATGGAAGATGTGGAATGGAAGGGGGAAGCATTTGGGCGGCGGCGTCTTGGCGGGAGGAGGCTTGAAGAGCGTCTTTATCAAGCGCGTTCCTCTAGGCAGCATCATCTCGGATGAAGTCGAACGCCAGGGCATCCCCATCCTGCGCGGCAAAAAGCTGGAAGATATTAAGGTGGCGGCGGAAGGAGGAGCCGTTGCGACTTTCCAGGACGGCACCAGAGTCTCCGGGGACTACCTGATCGGCTGCGACGGCGTTCATTCGCGAACCCGTCAGATCCTCGATCCGGGATTTCAAGGCCCGGCCTTTACCGGGTTAATCAACAGCGGAGGATATACCTCAGGTGTTGAAGTTCCCAGCGAGCCGGAAACGATTCACTTCATTTTCTGCAAACGGGCCTTTTTCGGATATCACGTCAGCCCTACCGGTTTCATTTATTGGTATACGAATTGGCCGCAAGCGAATGAACCCGCCAGAGATGCATTCAAAGACATCACCGATGCAGAGCGTAAAAAGATGATGCTGGACATTTACAAAGACGACCAGCCTATGATCCGGAAAATCATTGAGGGAGCGGAAACGACGTTTCCATTTTTCTCATCCTACGCTCTTCCCCGGCAACCCTCCCATTGGCACAAGAGACCGATTGCTCTGGTCGGCGATGCGGCGCACGCGATTTCCCCCAGCTCCGGTCAAGGGGCCTCGATGGCGCTGGAGGATGCCATTGTTCTGGCAAAATGTTTGCGGGACATCCCTGACGCGGAGCATGCCTTCGCAACCTACGAGCAGCTCAGGCGCGCGCGCACCGTCAAAATGTACGACGTGGGGCGGCGCGGCGATTCCGGCAAGCATGTAACGGGTTCGCTCCAACAGTGGTTCCGGGATCTGACAACACCGGTGTTCCTCAAACTATTCGCGAATCCGAAGGCGTCCGACTGGATGTACTCGTACAGAGTCGATTGGGAGAAGAACGTATCGGCGAGCCGGTGAAAATTGAATTCTAATCACTCTTATCGTCATGCGGGGCTCTGTTTTTGTGCATCCGCTTATAGTATAATTGTTAAAGATTGTTACTGTTGTAAACTAGGCGGGTGAAGCGATGCAGGAAGAGACGCTGACCAAGCATGAGCAGATCATTCGATATATCGAGGAATTAAGCGTAGGAACGCACATTTCCGTCCGTAAAATTGCCCAGGCCCTCGAAGTCAGCGAGGGAACGGCCTACCGCGCGATGAAGGAAGCGGAAAGTCTGGGCTATGTCAGCACGAAGGACCGTATAGGCACGGTGCGGGTGGAAAAAAAAGAACCGCAGCCGATCGACAAGCTGACGTTCGCCGAGGTGGTCAACATTGTAGACGGCGAGGTGCTCGGCGGCGCGGGCGGCCTTCATAAGTCTTTGAATAAATTCGTGATCGGGGCGATGCAGCTCGAAGCGATGAAACGCTACATTGAGCCGGGCAATTTGCTCATTGTCGGCAACCGCACCCAGGCGCATCTCTATGCGCTGGGACAAGGCGCCGGCATCCTCGTGACGGGCGGCTTCCAGACGCTGGACGAGGCCAAGGAGCTGGCCGACGAGCTTGAGCTGCCGATTATCAGCACCAGCTACGATACGTTTACCGTGGCGACGATGATCAACCGCGCGATCTACGACCAATTGATCAAGAAAAAAATTATGCTCGTCCGCGACATTATCCGGACGGATGCCCGAGTCTATTCGCTGCGCGCCGAGGATACCGTCTCGGATATGCGCCATTGGATGGACGAAACCGGACATACCCGTTTCCCGGTCGTGGACGAACGGAACAAGCCGATCGGCATGGTGACGGCGAAGGACGTCGTCGGAGCCGAAGCGGCACAGCCGATTCACCAGCTCATGACGCTGGACCCGCTTACCGTGAGTGATCAGGCGCCCGTCGCTTCGGTCAGCCATACGATGGTGTGGGAGGGCATTGAGCTGCTTCCTGTAGTCGGCAAGGACGGAAAAATGGTTGGCGTGATCAGCCGTGACGATGTGCTCAAGGCGATGCAGTATTTACAAACGCAGCCGCAGCACGGGGAAACGCTTGAGGATCAAATCTGGTCCGGGATGGAGAAGGTGCGGGGCAAGGACGGCGAATTTTATTACCGGGGAACCGTTACCGCCCAGATGACCAATCCGATCGGGACGGTGTCGGAAGGCATTCTGACGACTCTGATGAGCCAGGTGGCGATCCGCACGATCCGCGAACAAAAAAGAGGCGACTTGATCGTGGACAGCTCCTCGAATTATTTTCTGCTGCCGATTCCGATCGACAGCGTGATCGAATGCGTGCCGAACGTGCTGGAGATGAGCCGCAGGTACGGGAAGATCGAAGTGGACATTTTCTGCGACGGGAAGCGCATGGCGAAGTCGACGTTTACTTGCCGTCTGACGGATTGAGGGGTGATCTGGCGAATAGGAACTAATGCGCGGGCGGAACTAGGTTCCGCCCGCTTTGTTGCGCCATTCGCAGGACTTTCTAGCTCGGTTGCGGAGAATCGGCATACCATGTATCGTACCTTTGATAAGGCGGAAACGTTTCGTTAACCTCCCAGGACTCAACGATTCTGTGGGCGGTTTGCAAATCGTATCCTCTTCCCATCAAATAAGTGATGGCGGCGACCTCATACATGGCATGCTCAACGGACGTATAGGTCATTTCGTACAAACCGTACCGGACGACGGGAGCTACGGAGCCAAGCACAAAATTTCTGAGCGCAGGGTCTATCATCGGGCTACCTTCCTCTCCATGAACTGGGCGTTTCTCACAGTCCATGATATTCGCCCTGGGAAAGAGATGCCCCGGCACCAGCCTATTTATACCAAAACTTAAGCCAGCACTTTCTTGAACTCTTGGGTGAGCAGCGGGACGATCTCGAACAGATCGCCGACGATGCCGTAATCGGCAATTTTGAAGATCGGCGCTTCCGGGTCCTTATTAATCGCGATAATGACGCGCGACTGGCTCATTCCGGCCAAGTGCTGAATGGCGCCGCTGATGCCGCAGGCGATGTACACTTCCGGCGTTACAACTTTGCCGGTCTGTCCGATCTGCAGCGCGTAGTCGCAGTAGCCTGCGTCGCAAGCGCCGCGGGAGGCGCCGACGGCGGCGTTCAACGCTTCGGCCAGCGGCTCCAGCGTGCGGAACCCGTCGGCGCTCTTGACGCCCCGGCCGCCGGACACGACGATCTTCGCTTCCGTCAGATCGACCTTCCCCGACGCTTTGTGCACCACGTCCTTCACGACGGAACGCAGGTCGGCAGCGGGGGAGAAGGGAGTGGCGGCCATTTCCGCCTGCGAGCCGGGGACGGCTTCCGCGGCGGGCACGTTATTCGGCCGGATTGTGATCACCATCGGGCCTTGGGTAAACCGTTTCTTCTCGAACGCTTTGCCCGCGTAGAGCGGACGCGTCAAGGAAAGGCCGTCGCCCGTCTTCTCCAGCGCGATGACGTCGGAAATTTGCCCCGCCTGCAGGTGAGCGGCGATCTTGGGCGCCAGGTCGCGGCCGATGGCCGTGTGGCCGAACAGAACCGCGTGCGGATTCGCCGTGTCGAGAATGCCTGCCAGTGCAGAAAAATACGTCTCCGGATTATAGTGGGCGAGCTCCGCATGGTCGACGGACACAACCTGATCGACGCCATAACCGGACAGCTCTTGGGCAAACGCGGACAGTCCGTGGCCGAGAAGCGCCGCCACGATCCGGTCGCCGTCGTCTTTGGCCAGCCGGGCCGCTTGAATCGTTTCGAAGGTCACTTGACGGAGCTTGCCGCCCCGGATTTCCGCGAAGATTACATAGGTTTTGCTCATATCGATTCCCTCCCTTTGGCATTAAAGCGCTTTGGCTTCCGTACGAAGCAGATGAACGAGCTGCGCGACTTGCTGCTGCGGATCGCCCTGCAGCACTTGTCCGGCTTTGCGCTCCGGCGGGAGCGTGAGAGAGTCGCGCGCCGTCTTCGGAGCGATATCCGCTTCGCTTAAGCCCAGGTCATCCAGCGTCAGCTGCTGGAACGGTTTTTTCTTCGCTTTCATGATGCCGGGCAAGGAAGGATAGCGGGGCTCGTTCAAGCCTTGCTGCGCCGTGAACAGGGCGGGCAGTGCCACCTCCACCGTCTCGGTGTCTCCTTCGGCGTCGCGCTGCGCCGTCGCCCGGTCGCCGCTCAGCTCCAGCTTCACGACGGAGGATACGTGCGGGATGCTCAGCAGGTGGGCGACGCGGATCGCGACCTGTCCTGCGCCGTTATCGACGGAGAAGTTGCCGCCGAGCACAAGATCGTACGCTTGCTTCCCGAGGTATGCGGCCAGCACCTTGGACACGGCGTACTCATCGCCGGGAATGCGATCGTCCGAGATCAGCACGGCTTCGTCCGCGCCCATCGCCAGCGCGGTCCGCAGCGCTTCGGCGCAGCGCTCCGGGCCGATCGAGACGACGACAATGCTGCCGCCATGCTCTTCCTTCAGCCGGATCGCTTCCTCCACGGCATATTCGTCGTACGGATTGATGACGAATTTCGCCCCGTCCTCGGATACCTCGCCGCCCTGAATGACGATTTTCTCCTCCGTATCGAACGTTTGCTTCATCAATACATAAATGTTCATAAGTCCCAAGCTCCTCCCATACAAAATAAAGACAATATAACGTATTAAGCCTTCAACCCTTGTATGAAAAACTCTACGGTTTTATCGACCTGCGCCGCGAGCGAATATTTGCGGCCGGCGATCAACCATGAAGTGACTACCTCGTCCATGGAGCCGAACACGAGCAGGCGCGTCAGCTTAACGTCCAGATTGGCCCGGAAAATGCCTTCTTCGATGCCTTGGCGCAGCACCTTTTCGATCAGCTCGATATACGTCTTGACGACAAGGCCGATTTCCTTGCGCAGCTCCAGCGAGCTTTGGCGCAGCTCGATTTGGGTGACGAACGCGAGATCGACGTTTTGCTCCAGCATCGTGTAATGAATCTCGCATATTTTGCGCAGCGCCTCGTCCGCGGAGTCCGTTTCGTTGATGCTGCTGTGAAATTGACCAACCAGGTCGCCCAATTTTTTTTGGAAGAGAGAAATAAGAATGTCTTCCTTGTTTTTAAAATATAAATAGATCGTTCCGTCCGCTACGCCGGCTTCCTTGGCAATCCGGGAAACCTGCGCGTTGTGATAGCCGTTTTCGGCGATGACTTTCAGCGCCGCATCCAGTATCAAATTGTACTTCTCCATTTTTTTGCTTGCCATCCAATCACCACCATGTTATTATTCAGTCAGAAACTGAATGAGCATTCATTCATTTCAATTTCATCTTATGGGAAACGCTGCTACTTGTCAATGTGTTTTGCTCATAAGATTTTTATGGGGGCCTAATGTTATCGCTTTCAAACAAGCATGCCACAGCTTGGACCTAATCGGACGGAAAGGATGGATGTAACAAATGATGTGGCTCATCGTGAACCTGCTTGCCTTTCTTGCTGTAACAGCGTACGCAGTCTTCCTGTTTTGGAAAGCCGTATCTCACCGCTACGCGTATATGAAGCTCGGGCAGCCCGTAGATTTCCGGCAGCAGAGCAAGGAGCGGCTGGGCGAGTTTATGGCCGAGGTGTTCGGCCAGAAGAAGCTGCTGAAGGACAAAAAAAGCGGAATCATGCACGTCATTATTTTTTACGGCTTCATCATTCTGCAGTTCGGCGCCCTGGACCTGATCGTGAAGGGGCTGCGCGGAGGGGAAAGCGTATCGTTTCCCGGGTACGCCGTCTTCGGTCTGCTGCAGGAAATTACGGTGTTCTCGATCCTGGTGGCGATGGGGTATGCGGTCTACCGCCGCTATGTAGAGAAGCTGCCCCGCCTGAAAAAGGGCTGGAAGCCGAGCATCGTCGTCTTCTTTATTTTCGGCTTGATGCTGTCCGTGCTGCTGTCGCTCGCCTTCGAGCGGTTGTGGCTTGGCCCGCATACGAGCGCAGCCTACGCTCCGATCTCCTCCGCGATTGCGGCGGCGTTCGAAGGCATTTCCGCCCAGACGGCGGCGGTGCTGTTCTATATATGCTGGTGGCTCCATCTGCTGATCCTGCTCGCTTTTCTGGTATATGTGCCGCAATCGAAGCATTTTCATATTTTGACCGCGCCCATTAATATATGGTTCCGCCGCAAGGAGCCGGTCGGACGGTTGAAAAAGCTGGATCTGGAAGACGAGGAAGCCGAATCGTTCGGCGTGGGCAAGATCGAGGATTTTACGCAGAAGCAGATGCTCGACTTCTACGCTTGCGTCGAGTGCGGACGCTGCACGAACGTATGCCCGGCCTCGAACACCGGCAAGACGCTGTCGCCGATGCACCTGATCGTCAAGCTGCGCGATCATCTGACGGAAAAAGGCACCGCCGTGACGTCCAAATCCCCATGGGTGCCGGAGTACGCGTTCCCCGCTGCGGGCGCCCATTCGATGGAGGCGGCGGCCGAGCCGGGTGTCCGCTGGGAGACCGAAGGGATCACCGATATTCGTCCGACGCTGGCCTGGCAGCAGAACGCCTGGAAGGTGCGGGATAAGCCTGCGGAGGAAGCCGAGCTGATCGGCGATGTGATGACGGAGGACGAGATCTGGTCCTGTACGACGTGCCGCAACTGCGAAGATCAATGTCCGGTCGGCAACGAGCACGTGGACAAAATTGTCGATCTGCGCAGGCATCTCGTCCTGATGCAGGGCAGCATGCCGCACGAGGGCCAGCGCGCGATGCAAAATATCGAGCGGCAGGGCAATCCGTGGGGACTCAGCCGCAGCGACCGGGTGAAGTGGACCGGCGAGATCGACGGCATCGCGGTCCCGACGGTCAAGGAAAATCCGGATTTCGAATATTTGTTCTTCGTCGGCTCGATGGGCTCCTACGATCTGCGCAGCCGCAAAGTATCGCGGGCGTTTGTCCGGCTGCTTCACGAAGCCGGCGTCAGCTTCGCGATTCTCGGCAACGAGGAGAAAAATTCCGGCGACACGCCGCGCAGGCTCGGCAACGAGATGCTGTTCCAGCAGCTGTGCGCGGAAAATATCGCCGTTTTCGAGAAATATGGCGTCAAAAAAATCGTCACCGCTTGCCCGCATACGTACAACACGCTCAAAAACGAATACCCGGACTTCGGGCTGGAAGGCGTGGAAGTGCTCCATCATACGGAGCTGCTGGACCGGCTTATCCGGTCGGGCAAGCTGACGCCGCGCCATGCGGTGAACGAGCGGATTACGTATCACGACTCGTGCTATCTGGGCCGCTACAACAACGTTTACGAGCAGCCGCGCAACGTGCTGCGCGCGATCCCCGGCGTCGAGCTCGTCGAGATGGAGCGCACCCGCGAGAACGGGATGTGCTGCGGAGCGGGCGGCGGCATGATGTGGATGGAGGAAACGTCGGGCAAGCGCGTCAATCTGGCGCGGACCGAGCAGGCGCTCGAAACGAACCCGACGGTCATCAGCAGCGCGTGCCCGTACTGCCTGACGATGATGGAGGACGGCACGAAGATGAAGGAAGCGGAAGACCGCGTCAAGGCGAGAGATATCGCCGAAATACTGGAGCAATCCGTATTCGGCGAATCCCATATACAACCGGCGAACGATGCAATCGGCGTGGGCGGATCATAAGACCGGCCCCCGCCATCCCCGCAAGGCGAGAATGCTTGGCGGGGCCGGCGGGCGCCGACATATTGCGCCATGAGATTCGCCTGCCCGGCTGCAAGACGCCGCCGAATGCTTTACTCGCAGGTTTGTTCAAGCAATCCATATCAAAAACGTATTGGGAGGTAAGCAATATCATGATGAGATCGATACGCAAAGCAGCAGTCATCGGGTCGGGTGTCATGGGCTCCGCCATTGCCGCCCATCTGGCGAACGCGGGAATTCCCAGCCTGTTGCTCGACATCGTTCCGAAGCAGCTGACGGAAGAGGAAGCGGCCAAAGGGCTCACCTTGGAGCATCCGGCCGTGCGCAGCCGGCTGGCCGTTCAGGCGATTGCCAAGCTGAAAAAGACGAAGCCGGCGCCGCTGTACGACGATACGTTCGCAGAGCGCATCACCCCGGGCAATCTGGAGGATCATTTGGCGCAAATTGCGGACGTCGACTGGGTCATTGAGGTTATCGTTGAAAATTTGGACGCCAAGAAGCAGCTGCTCAGCAAGATTGAAGCGCACTGGAAAGAAGGCACCGTCGTCAGCTCGAATACGTCCGGCATCTCGATCAATGCCATGTCCGCCGATTGCGGCGAAGCGTTCAAGCGCCATTTTCTCGGCACGCACTTTTTCAATCCTCCGCGTTATATGAAGCTGCTCGAGGTCATCCCGGGCGAGCATACCGATCCGGCCATCGTCAGCGGCATGAAGCAATTTTGCGAGAACCGCCTCGGCAAAGGCGTCGTATTGGCTAAAGATACGCCGAACTTCATCGCCAACCGGATCGGCACATATGGGCTGCTCGTCACCCTGCAGGAAATGCAGGAGAAAGGGTACCGCGTCGAAGAGGTGGACGCCGTGACGGGGCCTGCGCTCGGCCGCCCGAGAAGCGCGACGTTCCGCACGCTTGATCTCGTCGGACTCGACACGTTCGTGCATGTGGCGAATAACGTATACGAGAACGTCTCGGACGAAGCGGAAAAAGCCGTGTTTGCCGAATCGCCCGTGCTGCGCGGCATGGTGGACAAAGGCTGGCTCGGCGAGAAGTCGGGACAAGGCTTTTATTTGAAGAAAAAAGGGCCGAACGGCAGCGAAATTTTGTCGCTCGACTTCTCGACCATGGACTACGTGCCGCAGAAAAAAGTAGCCTCCGCCTCGCTGGAAGCGGCGAAGCTGGCGAAGGGCGCGCGGGAGAAAACGAAGGCGCTGCTCGGAGCGGGCGACCGCTACTCGGAGCTGGCGTGGAATATTTTGAAGAAGGTGCTTGTTTACTCCGCCGCGAAGCTTGGCGAAATTGCCGATTCGATCCGCGAAATCGACGAAGCGATGAGATGGGGCTTCGGCTGGGAGCTGGGACCGTTCGAAACGTGGGACGCGATCGGACTGGTCCGGTCGGTCGAGCGGATGGAAGCGGAAGGCACGGCCGTTCCCGGCTGGGTGAAGGAGTGGATCGCGCAGGGCAACACGTCCTTCTACAAGAAGCAGGACGGCGCAGCGTTCTACGTGCACGGCGGACAGTATAAGGAGCTGGAAACGGCGCCGGAGGTTATCTCGCTGCGCAGCCTGAAGGAGCAGAACCGCGTGGTGAAATCCAACAGCGGCGCCAGCCTCATCGATATCGGCGACGGGGTTGCGTGCCTCGAATTCCATTCGCCGAACAATGCGATCGGCGCGGACATCCTGACGATGATCCAGCAAAGCCTGGACGAGGTGCGGAGCAACTACAACGGGCTCGTCATCGCCAACCAGGGCCGGAACTTCTGCGTGGGCGCGAATCTGATGATTTTGCTCATGGAAGCGCAGGACGAGGAATGGGACGAAATCGACAGCATCATCCGCCTGTTCCAGAACACGATGTATAAAGTCAAGCGGTTCGAAAAGCCGGTCGTGGCGGCGCCGCACCGGATGACGCTTGGCGGCGGCGTGGAGGCGTGCATGCCGGCAGATCAGATCGTCGCTTCGGCGGAGACGTACTTCGGCTTGGTGGAGGTCGGCGTCGGCCTGATTCCGGCCGGGGGCGGCTGCAAGGAGATGGCGCTCCGCATAAGCCAGCATGCCGCGCATCCGGATGCCGACCTGCAGCCGTACTTGAACCAGGCGTTCGAGACGATCGGCACGGCGAAGGTGTCGACCAGCGGCCACGATGCATTCAAGCTGGGGCTGTTCAAGCCGACGGACCGGATCGTCATCAATCAGGATCACTTGATTCACGAAGCGAAGCAGTCCGTGCTGCGCATGGTGCAAGCAGGCTACGAGCCGATTCGCGAAGAAAAAATCCGCGTCGCCGGTTCCGACGGCAAAGCGGTGATGCAGCTCGGCGCTTATTCGATGCGGCAGAGCGGCTATATCAGCGAGCACGACGTGAAAATTGCCAATAAGCTGGCCCACGTGCTGGCCGGAGGCGATGTGCCGGCAGGCTCGCTTGTGACGGAGCAGTACATGCTCGATCTGGAGCGCGAGGCGTTCCTGAGCTTGTGCGGCGAGCCGAAAACGCAGCAGCGCATGCAGCACATGCTGTCCAAAGGCAAAGCGCTGCGGAATTAATAATCCCGGGAGAGGTGAAACCCATGAGAGAAGCTGTAATCGTATCGGTTGCCCGCACCGCGGTCGGCAAAGCGAAAAAGGGCCGTTTGGCCCAAACGCGTGCGGAGGATCTGGGCAAGGCCGTGCTCGAAGCCGCTGTGGAGCGGGCGCCCGGTCTTAAGAAAGAGGATGTCGAGGATGTCATTATCGGCTGCGCCATGCCGGAAGGCGAGCAGGGGCTTAACTTTGCCCGCATCATGTCGCTCTATGCCGGTTTTCCGGTGACCGTGCCGGCGCTCACGATCAACCGGTTTTGCTCGTCCGGCCTGCAATCGATCGCTTTCGCGGCGGAGCGGATTATGCTCGGGACGGCCGACGTGATCGTCGCCGGCGGCGTCGAGAGCATGAGCCACGTGCCGATGACCGGATTCAAGCTGTCGCCGAATCCGAAGATCGTGGAGCAGATGCCGGAGGTCTATATCGGCATGGGCCATACGGCCGAAAATGTCGCCGAGCGGTTCGGCATTTCCCGCGAAGATCAGGACCGGTTCTCCGCGCGTTCCCACGAAAAAGCGGCGGCGGCGATCCGCGACGGGAAATTCCGCGACGAAATCGTTCCGGTGCAGACGCAATGGACGCAGGTGGACGACAGCGGGAAAGTCAAGAGCGAGTCGTTCGCGTTCGATACCGACGAAGGCGTCCGCGCCGATACGACGGCGCAGGTGCTGGGCAAGCTGAAGCCGTCCTTCAAGCTGAACGGTACGGTGACGGCGGGCAACTCGTCCCAGATGAGCGACGGCGCAGCCGCAGCCGTGGTGATGAACAAGGAGCGCGCGGGAGCGCTCGGCTTGAAGCCGCTCGCGACGTTCCGTTCGTTCGCGCTGGCTGGGGTGGACCCGGAAATTATGGGCGTCGGGCCGGTGGAGGCGATCCCGAAAGCGCTCCGGATGGCCGGACTCTCGATCGGCGATGTCGATTTGTTTGAAATCAACGAGGCCTTCGCGTCCCAATGCGTGCACATCATCCGTCAGCTCGGCTTGGACGAAGAGAAGGTCAATGTGAATGGCGGCGCAATCGCGCTCGGTCATCCGCTCGGATGCACGGGCACAAAGCTGACCGCGACGCTGATTCACGAGCTGCGCCGCAGAGGCGGCGGCATCGGTGTCGTCTCCATGTGTATCGGCGGCGGCATGGGCGCGGCCGGTGTGTTTGAGGTTCATGCGGGCTAAACAACCAAGTGAAAAATGGCGGAGGGAGCGGAATCATTCTGGAGAAGCGTCAGCGGTAGCCTTTGACCCCGGATTCTAACCACTAAATGGGTTATGTAATCAAAGAATCCGGGGACAACAGCTATCGGAAGAATGATCCGCTCGTGCAGCCTATTTTCACCTATCCCAAATAAACGAAGGAGAGATTCGGACATGAGCAAAATGATGAGCAAAGTGGTCGGCGGAAGCTTTATTATCGAAGATATCGATTTTACCCGGGTCGTGACCCCGGAGGATTTTACGGAAGAGCATCGCATGATCGCGCAGACGACGGAAGACTTCGTGGCGGGCGACATCGCCCCCCACGACGAAGAGATCGAGAAGCTGAATTACGAGCTGTCCGTGAAAATGCTGCGCAAGGCCGGGGAGCTCGGCCTGCTCGGCGCCGACGTGCCGGAAGCGTACGGCGGGCTCGGCCTTGACAAGGTCAGCTCGACGCTGATCAACGAGCGGCTGACGAAGGCTTCCGCCTTCGCGCTGACCGTGGGCGCTCACGTCGGGATCGGCACGCTGCCGATCGTGTATTTCGGCACCGAGGCGCAGAAGAAAAAATATTTGCCGCAGCTGGCGACCGGTGAGAAAGTCGCCGCTTACTGCCTGACGGAGCCTTCCTCCGGCTCCGACGCGCTGGGCGCGAAAGCGACCGCCGTGCTGTCCGAGGACGGGACCCACTATATCCTGAACGGGACGAAGCAGTTTATTACGAACGCCGGCTTTGCCGATGTGTTCATCGTATACGCTAAAGTAAACGGAACCGACTTCAGCACGTTCATCGTCGAACGGACGATGGAAGGCGTAAGCATCGGTCCGGAAGAGAAGAAAATGGGTATCAAAGGCTCATCCACCTGCCCGCTCATTCTGGAAGACGTGAAGGTGCCGGTGGAAAACCTGCTGTGGGAGGTCGGCAAGGGTCACCTGATCGCCTTCAACATCCTGAACATCGGCCGCTTCAAGCTTGCCGCAGGCTGCGTCGGCGCCGCCAAGGATGCGATTGAGCTTTCGGCCAAATATGCCAACGAGCGGACGCAGTTCGGCCGCAAAATTTCGTCCTTCCCGCTGATCGGAGCCAAGCTGGCCGACATGAACACCCGCTCGTACGTGCTGGAAAGCATGGTGTACCGGACGGCAGGCTTGTTCGACGAAGGCTTGAGCGAAGTCGATCACGGCAGCGCCAACGTCGGGCAGCAATCGGCCAAAGCGATCGCCGAGTATGCGCTGGAGTGCTCGATCAACAAAGTGTTCGGCTCCGAGACGCTGGACTTCGTGGCCGACGAGGGCGTGCAAATTCACGGCGGCTACGGCTTTACTCAGGAGTACCGGATCGAGCGCATTTACCGGGATTCCCGCATTAACCGCATTTTCGAAGGCACGAACGAGATTAACCGGCTTCTGATCCCCGGAACGCTGATCAAGCGCGCCATGAAAGGGGAGCTGCCTCTGATGCAAAAAGCGATGGGGCTGCAATCCGAGCTGCTGTCTCTCGTGCCGGGGCAGACGTTCGAAGGAACGCTGGAGCAGGAAAACCATCTGCTGGCCATGGCGAAAAAAATATTTCTTATGGTCGGTGCGCAAGCGGTGCAAAAATATCAAACGAAGCTGGACCAGGAGCAGGAAATTTTGAGCCACCTGGCGGACATCATGATTGCCGTTTTCGCGATGGAAAGCGCGCTGCTGCGCACGAAGAAGCTGATCGCCGCAGGCGGAGAAGGAAAAGCGCTGAACGCCATCGACATGACGACTGTCTTCGTACACGAATCGTTCGCACGGATTGAGGAGTGGGCGAAAGAAGCGCTGGCCGCGATGGAATCCGGCGACATGCTGCGCACCCAATTGTCCGTCCTGAAAAAACTGACCCGCAAAACCCCGATCAATGCGATCGAGATCAAGCGCGAAATCGCTTCCCGCGTCATCGAAGCCGAAAAATACGTAGTTTAAGCTTGAAACCTGACAAATGGGGTGGTCGAACTTGTCCGACAAGCCATGGTTAAGACATTATCCTGTCGAAGTGCCATCGACCTGCGAATACCCGAAGCAAAACTTAGCGCATTTTTTGGTACAAACGGCTTCGGACTATCCGAACCATACGGCCTTATACTTTTTGGGCAAAAAAATATCGTATCGTCAATTGCTTCAATCCGCTTACCGCTTTGCGAACGCCCTTGCGAGCCTGGGCGTTCGCAGGGGGGACCGGGTCGCGGTGATGCTGCCCAATTGTCCGCAGGCAGTGATCGCCTACTACGGAACGCTGCTGATGGGCGGCATCGTCGTCATGACCAATCCGATGTATATGCCGCGGGAGCTGGAGTACCAGATGAAGGACTCCGGCGCCCATGTGATCGTCACGCTCGATCTGCTGTACGAGCGCGTCGCGAAGGTGGTCCCGCTGACCGGGATCAAGCATGTGATCGTCACTTCCATCAAAGACTATCTTCCTTTTCCCAAGAACGTGCTTTATCCGTTAAAGGCCAAAAAAGACAATCTGAAACGCGACGTTGTCTACGGGAACGGCGTCGCAGCGTTTATGGAGCTGCTGGAGCAGGCGACGGCCGCGCCGCACGAGGCGAAGGTCGATGCCGACCGCGATCTGGCGCTGCTTCAATATACCGGCGGCACGACCGGCATTCCGAAGGGCGTCATGCTGACGCATACGAATCTGATCGCCAATACGATTCAAAGCAGGCTTTGGTCGTACCGCTCGCAAATTGCGAAGGAAACGTATTTGGCGGTCCTGCCTTTCTTTCACGTATTCGGGATGACGGTGCTGCTGAATCAAGCCGTGTATACGGCGGGCACCTTGATTTTGATTCCCCGGTACGAGGTAAATCAAGTGCTGCAAACGATCGATAAGCTGAAGCCGACCGTTTTTCCCGGTGCGCCGACGATGTATATATCGCTCATTCACCATCAGAACATCAAGCGCTTCGACTTGTCGTCCATCCGGTTCTGTATCAGCGGTTCGGCTTCTCTGCCGTTGGAAGTGCAGGAATCGTTCGAATCGATTACGGGCGGCAAATTGATCGAAGGGTACGGCTTGACCGAAGCGTCCCCCGTGACGCATGCCAATAACATTTGGGAGAAGCGCAAGCTCGGCTCCATTGGGATTCCGTTCCCCGATACGGATGCCCGGATCGTGAACCCGGAGACGGGCGAGGAAATGCCCGTCGGCGAAATCGGAGAGCTGACGGTCCGCGGCCCGCAAGTTATGAAGGGCTATTGGAACAAGCCGGAGGAAACCGCGAAAGTATTGAAGGACGGCTGGCTGTATACGGGAGATTTGGCCCGGATGGACGAGGAAGGGTATTTTTATATTTTGGACCGGCGTAAGGACATGATTATTGCGAGCGGTTACAACATTTATCCGCGCGAGGTCGAAGAAGTATTGTACGAGCATCCCGATGTCGAGGAGGCGGTCGTCGCAGGAATCATCGACACCTACCGCGGAGAAACGGTTAAAGCGTATATCGTGCTCAAGCCGGGGGCGAAGGGCGATGCCGATGCGTTCAAGGCTTGGTGCAAGGAGCGGCTTGCGGCCTACAAGGTGCCGAAGCAGTACGAGTTCCGGGACAGCTTGCCGAAAACGATCGTCGGGAAAGTGCTTCGCCACAAGCTGGCGGAGGAAGAAGCGGAGAAGCTCAAGAAAAACGGCTAGGACGCTTTCATTCTATTTCCGGGAGGGCCTGGTATGGACAATCAAGCATCGGCATTTATCAAACGCCTGGAACAAGCGGCACGCGGATCGTTCTGGGAACATATCGGAGCCCGGATCGATACGTTCGCTCCGGATCGGGCGGCCGTATCGCTGAGCATCCAGCCGCATCATCTGAACTTGATCGGCATCGTACACGGCGGCGTCCATGCTACGCTGCTCGACTCCGTCATGGGTTTGGTCGCCATGGCCGCCAAGCCGAACGAGAGCGTCGTCACGACGAACCTGAATCTGCATTATATGGCCCCAATCGCCAAGGGGGAGATGAAAGTCACAGCGGAGATCGTACACAGCTCGGGGCGGATGATCACTACGCAAGGGCACGTGTATAACGAAGAAGGGCAACTGTGCGCGTTCGGCACCGGGACGTTCCGCATCGTCGAATGGCGGGGGACCCAATAAACCGGATTGACAGGGCATTATCATTTGGGAGAAAGGAGGGAAGGGCGTTATATGACGGTCAAGGAAAGCTTGCAGGAGTTGGTGGAGCGGATGCAGGCGAATCCGGAGCCGATCCGGCCGCTTCATTACGTGTATCAATTCGATCTGGACGATCACGAGCCGTTTCAGGTCCGCTTCGATTCCGGCACCGTCGAAGTGCTGGAAGGAACGCCCCATCCGGCCGACTGCACGCTCAAGCTGTCGGCGTCCAATTTCGTTAAGCTGCTTCGCAACGATTTAAACACGACGATGGCGTTTATGCTCGGCTCGCTCAAAGTGGACGGGCGTGTAGGCTTGGCTTTGAAGCTTCAGGAAATTTTGAAGGCGTACTGAATCGGCGGCCGCCCCCGGCATTTCACCGGGAGGCGGCTTTCGTTCATTTGTACGGTCAGGGTCAGACCGTCATTCTTTTCAAGCGGTGCAAATAGCGGGAGCGGACAAGGAAAAAATACAAGGTCTGGGCAGCCAGAAACGCTGCCGAGACAATAAAAACGGGCTTGTATACGGAATAAACGTACATCGTTCCGAGAACGGGCCGCATCACGATCAGCGTTTGCACGGTGGAGATCACGATAGGAACAAAGAACAGCAGGCCGATCTGCAGCGTGGCCGACGTTCGCATCTCCGATGCGCTCAGGCCGATCTTGGAAAGCGCATGATACATTCTGCTGTCCGCAGCAAGCTCGGTATACAGCTTAAAATACAGAAAGCTGGCGGACGACACGGAAAACAGGAAAGCGATGAAAATCCCGATGAAGCTGAATAAAGCCGTTGCCTGCTTTAAGCTTAAATAGCTCCCGATCCGGATGGAAAAAGAGTTAGAGGTTCCATACTGCTCACGATTTTCCTGCAGCCGTTTCTTCAGCTCGGCGCCGATGACGGCCTCGGCACTGTCCGTCCCGGACGGAGGCCTACTATTCCACTCCGGCACATGATATACAAAAAGGACGCTGCTCTTGGCATCCCCCTGTATCGTGCGATACGAATTGTCATTCACGACCAGAATGCTTGCCCAGCTCATGAACGGTAAAGCTTCGCGTTCGAAGACTTCCGTAACGGACACCGTGTGGCCGGAATCGAGCGTGATTTTGTCCCCCGGGGTCATATGGCCGTGTGACGGTTGAGCCGGGCTGCTTATCAGGATCGCTTCTCCGCTGTCCGGCGCCGCTTCCGGGAGATTCATCGCAGCCGCGAGCTGATTAAAGCGGCTTGCGGCGATGACTTCGACGGAAGGAACCGCGTCGTGAACCGTTCGCCGGTAAAGGTTCTCCACCTTGACGGACCGGTAAGACACTCCCTCCCTGTCCAGTAATTCGTTAATGGCAGCCAATTCTTGTTCCGTATGCTGCTCGTCGAAGCTGTAGTATTCGATGGCAAAAGGATTGTTTTCGTATTCCTTCCGATTCGTTTCGTCAACGGCCAGCACAAAGCTTGCGCTCATACTGGCGATGGAGGTCACCACCGTGACAAGAAACAAAATCCGCGCGTTATCCTTCATCTTATAGGCCAATTCCGATACCCAGAGCAGGTTCGTCCCCCGCCATAAAGCCTTGCGGCTTCGCTTCAACAGACGGATGACAAGCACCGAGAGCTGAGAATAAAAAAAGTAGGTGCCCGCGATCCCTGTCGCCGCCGCAAGGAGGACGAGATTAGGGGACAGCTTTCCCGCATAAAGCGCCAGAAAGCCGACGGCGATTAGCGCCGCCCCGGTTACCGTGAAGAAGAGCGAAATCCTCGGCTCTTTTTTCGGTTTATGGCTGCCTTGCAGCAGCTCCGCGACGTTGCTTTTGCGAAGGAAGAACAAGGTAAACACCGAGATGCCCGCGAACAGCAGCGAAAAGGAAACGGCGGTAAGCCATATCGCTGCTGCCGGCCAATAAAAAGGAAGCTCCCGGATCTCCATCATTCGGGTGCCGCACAGCAGGAACAGCTTGGACAGAAGCAGTCCCCCAGAGATTCCGGTAACGATGGAGCCGGCGCCGATCAACATGTTTTCCATAAAGACGAGCCGGTTGATTTGGCTTGATCTTGCGCCTAAGACAAGCAAGAGTCCGAATTCCCGCTGGCGGGATTTCAAAAACATGCCGATCGAATACAGCACGAAGACGATGGCGAATACGAAGATGACACCTTCCGAAATCTGCAAAACTGCGCGCTTGAGCGGTCCCATCGGGATCTGCCCGATCTCGGGATGATACACGAAGACGGCAAACGTGAAAAAGATCATCACCATAAAGGCGCTGCTTAGAAAATAGGCGAAGTAAGCCCGTGCGTTTCGCTTGACATTATTAAACGCGAATTGAGGAAAGCTCATGCGTATGACCTCCCCAGAAGGACAGCGTGTCGATGATTTTTTGGAAAAATGTTTGCCGGCTGTCGCCCCGGTGGATTTCAGCCGCCAGCCGTCCGTCCTTAATAAACACGATCCGGCTGCAGTAGCTGGCGGCAAGCGGGTCGTGCGTCACGAGCATGATGGTGGTCCGCTCCTGCCGATTGATGCTCTCCAACGATTCCATGACCACGCGGGAAGCGTTGGAGTCGAGTGACCCCGTAGGCTCGTCGGCGAGCAGCAGCGCCGGAGACGTGACGATCGCTCGGGCAATGGCGGTGCGCTGGCGCTGACCGCCCGAAATTTCGTAGGAGCGTTTGTTCAAAATATCGCTGATGTTCAGCCGGTCGGCCACCTGCTTCAGCCTGGCTTCCATCTCGGCGAGCGGCTTGTTGTCAAGCGTCAGGGGTAGCACGATATTTTCCGCAATCGTCAGCGTGTCGAGCAGGTTGAAATCCTGAAAGACGAATCCGAGCTGTCTTCGCCGGAACACCGCCAACTCGTCTTTTTTCATTTGATAAGGGTCGGCGCCGTTAATCAGAACTGACCCCGAGCTTGGAGCGCCAATGGTCGACACCATGTGGAGCAGCGTCGTTTTCCCGCTGCCGGACGGCCCCATAATGCCGACGAACTCTCCTTTTTCAATAGTCAGGTGAACATCGGTGAGGGCATGCGTAGCGATATTGCCCGGGTATACTTTGTTCAGTCCGTTCACGTAAACCATGCTCATTCATACCATCCCCCGATCTTAACCGGCTTTAAACGATTTTCCTCTGCCATCGCACAAGGCTGACTGCCGCAAAAGCAACCATCGACCCGAGCAAATAAAACCAAAATTTCGGCGAACCGTCCGGACTGAGCGCCCTAACGATTGGGTAAAACGGATCGAAATAAATCGAGAGCTCATTGACCGCATAGATCATGGCTATCGAACCGACGAAGAGAACGATAAAGGCGACCAGCGGCCGGGGAACGAACTGGCATACCATACTGCTCATCAGAAGCTTCGCCAGACACACGAGCGCAAACAGCAAGTAAAACGTTATCGTATACCACATGGCCTCCGCGGAGCCTACGGGCTCAGTCGCCCCGTATTTTACGAGAGTCTCGCTATGCGGAAAGAACAGCCTGGCGCTAACGGTCGAGAGGAAGCCGGTGACTCCGACAAAGATCAGAACCGTCGCCGCCAGCGCCAGCAGCTTCGCAAGCCAGAGCTGAAAGCGGCTGTAGGCCCGCAGCATGTAGAGCCGGTAGGCTCCCGAAAAGATCTCACCGCCCAAATGGTCCACGAACAGGATCGGGAATATCGCCAGAACGAGCAGCAGCGAGATTCCTTCCATCGCGAACCACGGCGTATTTAAGTCATGCAGCAGTTCGCGGCCCCCGAATCGGTAATCGCCCCATCCGCTGCTGTGCAGCATACTCGTATTGAAGATCCATAGCAGGAAATAAATACTGCCCAGAACGAGCATCATTTTTCGTTTCCAGATTCGTTCCATTTCGCTTAGCCATAGTCCGAACATGGGATATCCTCCTTAGTTTAATGCATATAATCCTCCGCGACAAAGCGGCGATAAGCGATGGCGCTGCATACAACCACATGCAATAGCAATATCGTGGGAATGGCCCAATTCACGGACGCGTTCCCGGATAACGCTTCATTTAATCCGGTGTGCTGCATGAATGGAATCCATCCATAAGCGAGCAGATCGCGCACATAGGGCCAAGCCGAGAACAAAGAAGCGACCTTCAAATACAGGCCGTCAAACAGGAGCGATACCAAAATATACGTCATGCATACGCCCAGGGCAAGCGTCACATTCTTGCTGTACATCGCGATAAAAGAGAAGAGGCAGCTAATTCCGGCCAGCGTGGCGTAAGCGAGCAGATAGTATACGAACGCATACCCCATCAAAGGCCAGAACCGGCCGGCTTCCTCTTGCGGAAAGCGAAGCATGCCGACCACCGCCAAGGATATTCCCAAGACGAGCAGCAGAAGCAAGATGGAGGCTTGGAGGACGAACAGCTTGCTAAAAAAGATTTGCCCTTTGGAAAACCGGCGTAAAAACAGAAGGCGCAGCTGTCCGCTTCGAAACGGTTCCGTATAGACGGCAGCCGCAAGCGCGGCGACGGCAATATTGCACGGCAAAAACAACATTTCACGAAGCCCTTGAAAAAGAAACAAGACGGATGATACGTTGTGGCCTAACGAGCTTACCCATATAAAATAGCTCCCTTGCAAATAGGCAAGGAAGGGAGCGGCGAGGATGACTAACCAGAGCCACCTTTGGCTCCACAATCGGGTAAACTCGCTGTAGATCAAGGGCCTCATGAATACATCAGCTCCATGAAGGCGTCCTCCAGCCGCTGCCCGTTCGCGACCAATTGCCCGGTCGGTCCCTTCCAAAGGATGGAGCCCTCCCGAATGATAATCAGCTCGTCGCACATTTGCTGCAACTCGTCAAGCAAATGGCTCGATATGAAAAATGCGTAATTGGCCGTATCGCGCAAGCGGAGAATAAGGTCGCGCAGCTCCCGCATGCCCATCGGGTCAAGCCCGTTCGAAGGCTCGTCCAGCAGCAACAGCTCCGGGCTTCCGAGCAAGGATTGGGCGATCCCGAGACGCTGTTTCATCCCGAGCGAGTAGGCTTTTACCCGGTCGTCCCCCCGGCCGGAAAGCCCTACCGTGTGCAGCACCCGCTCGATATGCGGTTCTCTCTCCGCAGTCGGTATGGAAGGATGCAGCCGCGATAAATTGCGCAGCACCTGTCTGCCCGTCATATATTCGAAAAAGACCGGGGATTCGATAATCGCGCCGACTTTGGACAAGGCCTGCACGCGCTGCGTCTGCACATCGAACGAGTCGATGCGGATGCGACCGCTTGTCGGCCGGATGAGGCCTGTCATCATGCGCATCATCGTCGTTTTACCGGCTCCGTTCGGCCCGATGAACCCGTAGATTTTTCCTATTTCGAGTGTAAAAGAGCATTCCGCGATTACATTGCGCTGGCCGATATTTTTGGTGATTCGATCCACTTCGAGAATAGGGCTGCCCATTGTCGGTTCCTCCTGAATGTTTTTCTGCATTCCTAATGTACAGGAGAAGGAGTCGCCCTGCTATGGATTTACCTTAACCGAAGCTTACATTTTGTTTAAGGTTATGTTCGGTTCGAACGAAAAGAAGCCATCCGCATCATGAGTGCGAATGGCAGGAGTGGCGAACATTCATGATACACACACTGGCCGCGTGTCGAATCGGAGCCGCACCACCGTCCCCACCTCCGGCTCCGATTCCAATTCCACCCGATGTCCGAGCCGTTGGCACACCTCCCGGACAAGGTACAGACCCATTCCTGTGGACTCGTGATGCCGCCGTCCGCGTTCGCCCGTAAAATACGGATTGAATACGCGGTTCAAATCTTCTTTGACAATCCCGATGCCTTCATCGCGAATTTCCAGGATCGTCGCCGCTTCGCGCTCGTAAGCGCGCACGAAGACGCTTTTGCCAGCGCCCTCCGTATAATTGGCCGCGTTGATGAGAAGCTGTCCTACCATGAACTGCAGCCATTTGGGGTCGCTGTAAACCGCCAGGCTTTCATCCAGTTGGATGCCCGGCGTAATTCCCTTGCGTATAAACAGCCGGCGATTCTCCGCCAAGGCTTGGTTGACGACTTGCCGCAGCGGCGTTCGGTCGACCATAAAATCCTGCTCGAAACGCTCAAGCCTGGACGTGTAAATAACCATTTCCAGCCCTTTTCTAAGCCGTTCCAATTCTTCCATGATGCTGTCCGCGGCCGCGTCGTCGAGCTCCTGCGCCGTAAGTTGGATGACGGATAATGGCGTCTTCATCTGATGCACCCAGCGGTGAATAAAGACGACATGCTGCTCCATGCCGCTCCGGTGATGGTGCAGCTGCTCTTGATAATAGCGGTCGTAGCGGTCCAGAAGCTCACCGACAGCTTCGGGGAGCGGCGTTTCTCCCATCGGCCGGAGACCTTCGCTTCCCTTTGCGGGCGGGTGACTGAGCTGCCGGTACAGCTCTCTATGGCTAACATAGCGGTAGCCCAAATAAACCGCCAGCACCGAGGCGCTGAGCAGCATCCCGTAAAGCACGATCGCAAAAGGACGCCCCTCGCCTGTAAGCCAATACAGCAGAGGCACCAGCAGCATTTGAGCAAAATAGAACAGCAGCAGCGGAACGTGCTCCTTCCAAAACAGCCTCATCCCGCCCCTCCGATCGCGGAGCCCAGACGGTATCCCGCCCCTCTGACCGTCTCCACCGCTTGATCCGCGCCCAGCTCTTTCAGTTTTTTACGCACTCGTGTGATGTAGACGTTCAACGTATTATCGTCGATAAAATGGTGCTCCTCCCACATCAGATCAAGCAGCCGGTCCCTGCTGACGACGCGCCCGGCTTTGTTCATGAGCGCTTCCAGCAAAACCGCTTCTTTCTGCGTCAGCTCGGCTGCGGACTCTCCGTGCATCACGACGAATCGCTCCGGATATAAAACGAGCCCTTGCGCCTCGATCTTCCTCTCCCTCTGTCCTGCGGAATAAGAACCGTAGACTCTTCTTAAGTGGCTGCGGATTTTGGCCATGACCACTTCGTAGTGAAAAGGCTTCGTAATATAGTCGTCGGCCCCGTTGTCCAGCGCCATGACCTGATCCATTTGACTTTCCCGGGCGGAAATGAACAGAATGGGGCAGAGCGAGTGCGTGCGAATAAGCCGGCACCAATAATACCCGTCGTATTTGGGAAGGTTGACGTCGAGCAGCACCAGATGGGCGCCGGATGAGCGGAAGCTTGCCAGAACGTCGTCGAAGTTGTCGGTTTCCTTGGCTTCAAAGCCGTATTTTGTTATGTAAGATCGAAGCAGCCCGGACAGCTTGGCGTCGTCTTCGACAATCAGGATCGTGTACGTCGTGTCCATCGCCCTCTTTTCGGTGCCTTTTTCTCCATAAACTGGATGATTTCAACCTATCATGTCCCATTGGACAAGTCAACGAACCATACGGAACTTGGAGCTCCAAAAAACAAAAAGGCGTTTCGGAAAACGAAAGGTCTCGGCCTCAGGCATCATGGCTTGGGACGGGACCTTTTTACATCCATTATTTTTCCCATATAGGCAACACGGTAGAATATTTAATTTCTCTCAGCGCCAGGCTCGTTTGAATTCGCGCGATGCCGAGCTTATTTAACTTTCGGATAAAGCTCTCCAATTCCTTGCGGTCTTTGTTCATTACCTTTAAAAGATAGTCATACTCTCCCGTTAAACAATGACACTCCAATACTTCAGGCATGGAGCGTAATGCCTTCTCCAGAACTTCCAGTTGTTCGGCTTGATGGATATTCGTACTCATAAAAATAAAGCATAACAGATCGAAGCCAAGTTTCTCCTGATTTAAGATGGCGACTTGGCGCTTGATGAACCCTTCGCTTTCCAACCGTTTTACCCTGGCATGCGTAGCCGGCGGAGACAAGTTCACCCGCCGTGCAAGCTCGGCATTGCTTAACTGCGCTTCTTTTTGCATGCTATCTAAAATTTGAATATCGACCTCATCCAAAACTTTGCTTACAAAAGATTCCATGCGCTCTTCTCTCCCTTTACAATATTCGGAAAACAGGACGTTTTCTATTTGGAAAACGAATATAATTCAATGAAACGATATATTTAACTTATATTATTTTGAATTATCTACATATTACAAAATGATGTACAGTCTGATCAATAAAAATGGTATGATCGTTAGTGAATTCGATGTAAATGTCATTGTGCACAATGGCTTCTACTTTTTCGCTGTAACGGTGAAAAATTTAAAGGAGCTAATGACATGCCGAACAGGTACGTTTTACTGCTGCTTTTAACAAGCTTGCTGTGGGGAGGAAATTTTGTAGTCGGAAAATCGCTTGTGGGTCATGCGTCTCCGATGACTTTGACGAGCATCCGCTGGGTGATTGCCGTGTTGTGTCTCTTTCCCGTCGTCTGGTGGAAAGAAAAAACGATACTCCCCTCACGAGCAGCCCTTCTTCCGTTGTTGTTAATGGGAATTACAGGCGTTGTTCTATTTAACCTCTTTCAATTTATGGCGTTGGAACGGACAACGGCGACGAATGCCGGATTAATTTCCGCATTGAATACGATTTCGATTTCCGTTTTTTCCTTTTTATTCCTAAAGGAAAGAATCAACATGCTGCAAATCCTTTCGATGATCTTCTCGCTGGTTGGCGTGATCCTTGTTCTTTCCAAAGGAAATGCCGGTCTGCTTCTGTCTTTTCATTTAAATACGGGCGATTTATGGATGATGGGCTCCGTCTGCGTGTGGGGAATTTATTCCGTTTGCAGCAGATGGGCCATGTCGAAAACCTCGCCCATGAAGTCTACACTTTACTCCGGGGTATTTGGGCTGATCGTTCTTCTTCCGTTTAACCTCTCTGACTTCACCGTGTCCAATCTAAACGGTTCGTTCATCCAAGCCATTTTATATACAGGCGTGATCTCTACCGTAGTCTGTATCGTGTTTTGGAATATCGGGGTTCAAAAATTAGGTGCGACAACAGCGGGGATGTTTTTGAATTTTAATCCGGTATTTACGGCGGTTTTGGCGTTTTTATTTTTAGGGGAACAAATGACGTGGAACCAAGGGATCGGGGGCTGCATGGTGATCCTGGGGTGTTATTTATTCTCAATCTTCAAAACAAAAGCGGTCCCGGAAAGCAATCAACGGCACGATCTTGCTCATTAGGGAAGCAATAGCTTAAGATGGAACAGAGGTGCTTATCATGAAAACAATAGGTCTTATCGGAGGCATGAGCTGGGAATCGTCCTTGCTCTATTACCAAATCATCAATCAACGCGTTAAGGAAAAGCTGGGCGGACATCATTCTGCCAAGAGTCTCATGGTTTCGGTAAATTTCCAAGAAATCAAGACGCTTCAGCATCAAGGAAAATGGGATGAAGCTACAAACATCATGATCGATTCGGCGCGCAAACTGGAAGCTGCCGGAGCCGATGTCATCGTCATATGTACGAATACGATGCACAAGATGGCCCAAGAAGTAGCGGAATCGGTTTCGATCCCGCTGCTGCATATCGCGGATGCAACGGCAAAAGAAATCGTGAAGGATGGCATGAAGAAAGTCGCTTTACTGGGAACTTCTTTTACGATGGAACAAGATTTTTACAAAGGCAGACTCATGGAAAGGTTCGGACTTGAAGTTATCGTGCCAAATGAAACCGATAGAAAAATGGTACATGACATCATCTATCAAGAACTTTGTCTTGGAATGGTGAATGAATCATCCAAGAAATCTTACTTAAGGATCATTCATAGCCTTACCCAGCAAGGAGCCGAAGCCATTATTCTCGGATGTACAGAAATAACGATGCTTATATCGCAGGAGGATTGCAGTATTCCACTGTACGATACAACAAGAATCCATGCGGAATGTGCCGTCGACTTTGCTTTAAGCGAGGACTAAGCCATAATGCCGTAAACCATCGATCCGGCCCCCTTCTCGGGGCTCTGGATCGATTTTTTTTCGCCGGCAGCGGCGGCAGCGCTCTTCCGGGGCATAGCGACTTGCTCTTGAATGTCGACGAGAGCGAAGTGAGGAGACGGCTTTACCGGGCCGGGGTCATTTGACATCTTCCATGATTTACAAACAAATATTGACAAATGAAAAATCCATGCTATGATTCAATTATTAACACCAATGGATTAATTATATAAGTCCTATTAATTTTAACCGCTTTCAGTTTGGCGGTCCTCATTTTTATGTCTTGCAATGACTTGGGAGTTGAGCTCTCCAAGACTCTGATTAACATGGGTGGAATAAAGAGGTTTCGGCGTATGAAAAAAATTGTGAAGCACGATCAAGACGTCATCCGGCAGCATAACAAGCAGATGATTCTTGATATTATTAAGGAAAAGCGGCCCATTTCGCGGGCGGAAATCACGAAGATCACCAAGCTCAGTCCGACCTCCGTCGGACGCATTGTCGGCGAGCTGTGCGAGCAGGGGCTCGTCCGGGAAACGGAGCTTTCGTCCGGCGGCGTCGGGCGCAAGGCGATTATGCTCGATATCGATCCGCAGGCCGTTTTTTCGATCGGCGTCGATATCGGTAAGAAGATCGTTCGCTTCGGCGTGATGGAGTTCAGCGGCAGGCTGCTGTACGAGCTTCCGGTCGGACATACCGCCATTGAAACGGAAGCCGGGCGCACGATCGATCTCATTGCCGAGACGATCAACCGGCTGGTGAAGGAGCAGGGGCTGGACAGCTCGAAATTGACTGGCATCGGCATCGGCGTGCCCGGCGTTATCGATCACGAGCGGGGTGTCGTCCAATATTCGTCGACGCTGGGTTGGAGAAATGTGCCGCTTGCCCGCCATATCAAGGAGCGGACCGGGATCGATACGGTGATCGACAACGACCTGAAGGTCAAAATATTGGCTGAATACTTGTCCGGCTCCGCCCGGGGCTCGAAAAAAACGGCGCTCATCGAGCTGGGCACCGGGGTCGGCTCCTCGCTTATTATCGACGGAGAGATTTTTCGCGGCGGCTCGAACAGCGCCGGAGAGCTCGGACATACGACGCTCGATCCGAACGGCAATTTATGCGAATGCGGCAAGCGGGGCTGCCTGCAGACGTACATCGACGAATCGGCGATTTTGCACGAAGCGAACCGGATCGTCGAGGTCGGCGATATCGGCCAGCTGTTCGAAGCGGCCCGCAGCGAGGAGAGCTGGGCGAAGGAGATTATTTCGCGGACCTCGCTGTATATCGGCATTGCGATCAACAATATCGTGTGCATGTATAACCCCGACGCTGTCATTTTGAGCGGCAACATGGTGGAGAATTACAGCGATATCGTCCCTTTGATCGAGGAGCAGTGCGCGCAGGTCGTATGGGAGCCGTTCCGCGGCGGATTCAAAATCCTCGCTTCCGATTTAAAAGAGCGATCCATTGTTATCGGTGCGGCTTCGCTCGTGCTGAACAACTACGTGAACCAAAGCTGATTTGGAAGACAGGACGTCCTTCCTTTTGCCCTACTGAATAAGACAGGCTGTCTGCTGGCTGATATGCCGGCAGGCAGCTTGTTTTTTTGTAGTGCCGGGGTTCCAGGATGAAATTTTTTGAAATTCCATCGACTCCCATCTAAAATTCCATCCGATTTTCAACGATATATAGTAGTACATCGCTTTCGCGAGCCGAGTCCGGGAACCCCGGCCTATCACAAGCGGGCGTGTACAAATGAGCTTTAAGGAGTGCATGCTATGAAAAATCGCAGTTTAGTCGTGAAAGCCGGATGGGTGCTGGTCGTCCTGCTGATCGCCATGTCGGCCGCATTTACCTCGATGTCGTATCTTCGTGAAAGAGCCATGTATTTTGAATCGCTAGCGTATATTCAAGAAGCGATGGACGCTCAGCTGGAGCTGCAGAGCGCAGATATCCAGGCGGCCGGACAGAAGATGTCGCTCAGCTACGACAAGTACATGGCCGACCCGGCGAACGTTCGGATTCAGGCGCAGCTGGAGAAAATGCTCACAAGCAATATCGTCACCAACAGCTACTTGATGTCAAGCGAGATGATTACGAAGGACAATAAGAACTATGCGAAGATGATGCAGGCCAATCGGGCGTTGAATGAACACGGAGCGAAGGTTTTGGAGGACTACGAGCTGTCGGCTCAGTTTCAGCGGGCGTATGAGGATGCGATGAAGAAGGGGACGGGCATGACCGACGTGTATACGGATGCCTCGGGCACGTGGATTTCCATTCTGAGCTCCATTCGGACGGATAAGGGCGAGACGGTCGCCGTGTTCGGCCTCGACTTCGACTACGGCTCGATTCAATCGGATTTGAACCACGCGCTGCTGCTCAATATTTTGATCGGCCTTGCCATTGGCGGTCTGTTTATCGGGCTGATGATTTGGCTGCTGATTCGGACGGTCCGTCCGCTGAAACGGATGGCGGAAGTGTCGAAGCTTGCCGCCGAAGGGGATTTGTCCGTTTCCGTGCCGGTGAACGGACGCGACGAGATCGGGCTCGTCTCCGAGCATTTTAACCATATGGTCGAAAGTATCCGCAAGCTGGTGGCCAGTATCAAAACCCATTCCGACGAAGTGGCGGAATCGTCCGATCTGCTGACCGTCAGCGCGAAGCAAACGGCCGAAGCGACCGGCGAAGCGGCCCGTGCGGTCGAACAGGTCGCCGCAGGCGCCGAGAATCAGCTGCAGAGCGCCGAGGAGTGCAAGCGGGCGATGATGGAGATGGCCACAGGCATCGAACGGATTGCCGAATCGGCGGGCGTCGTCGCCGATCTGTCCGCCGAGACGTCGCGCGACGCGGCGCAGGGCAACGAAGTCGTGCAGCAGATGATTGCGCAGATGAACCGCATCGAGTCGGTCATGACCGAGACCGGCGGCGTCATCCACGAGCTGCGGAGCCGTTCGGAGGAAGTCGGCGAGATTATGGCGCTGATCGCGGATATCGCGAATCAGACGAACCTGCTGGCGCTCAATGCGTCCATCGAAGCGGCCCGGGCGGGAGAGCACGGCAAAGGGTTCGCCGTGGTCGCCGTTGAGGTGAGGAAGCTTGCGGAGAAGTCGAAGGAGTCGTCCGAGCATATTGCCGCGCTGCTGCGGGAGATCGAAGCCAACACGAAGCGGGCGGTCGCCTCGATGGAGACGGGCGTGAACGAAACGTCCAAAGGAACGGCGGCCGCGGGGCAAGCCGGCGAAGTGTTCGGACGCATCCTGCATGCGATCCAGCAGGTGGCCGGCCAGGTGCAGGAGGTGTCGGCGGCTTCCGAGGAAATGTCGGCAGGCACCGAAGAAGTCGCCGCTTCGCTGGAAGAGCTTGCCCGCATCGCCCAAGAGGCCGCGGACAATACGCAGAATGTGGCGGCATCCTCCGAAGAGCAGCTGGCGGCTATGGAAGAGATTTCTTCCGCTTCGAGCCATTTGAAGGAAATGTCGGTGCTGCTGCAGCGGCAGGTGAATGCCTTCAAGCTTTAATGCAGGCGGAGGCAGCTGCGCTTCTCCCACACAGATTCTAAAGCCTCTTTTCCCCGAATATGCTGTAGTATGGAGTGTTCGGAAACGGGGGGGAGGAACGGAAATGAAGCGAATCACGGCACGGCGGATCGGATGGGTCATCTTCGGCTGCATGCTGGCCTCCGCCGCCGTGCTGATGTATCTGCAAATCATCGGCGAGCTGATGCTTGGAATCGCGCTGGTGGGCATAACGTTCGCGCTATCGATGGGCTTGCTGTGGATGTCCGAGCTTGAAGACGAGGCGGCCGAGCGGGAGAAGAAAGAAACCCGAATGAGCCGGTTCGGGCGATCAAGGTAAAATTTGTGGCGGGGCCACCGTCGTGATAACGCTTGCAAAATAATGTGATTTGTTTTACAATTCAATTATCAACGCCAATAAAAAAATAGCATGAAGGCAACGGTGCCTTTGGATCGGAGAACGCGTTCGCACGTTCTTCGGCCCGGGGGCGCCTTTTTGTCGTCTTTTGATGGATGCAGCGGAGGTGAACCAAGTGAAGCAGCCGATTCGTGCCGTGCCGCTGGCTGTCCGGATCATTCCGAATGTCGATCCGGAGCTGGCCCGGCAGCTGGAGCTGAAGCCGGACATCCGGAGTTTGGGGATGTTAACGTCGAGTATCGACGATGTCGGCTATACGGCGCTGGACGAGGCGACCAAGAAAGCGGCGGTGGAAGTGGTGTATGCCCGTTCCTTTTACGCGGGGTCGGCGCATGCCTCGGGCCCGCTGTCGGGGGAATTTATCGGGATGCTCGGCGGCCGGACGCCGGCCGAAGTGAAGAGCGGATTGGACGCGGCTATCGCTTTGATGGAGAACGGCGCGTGCTTTTATTCCCTGAACAGCGAAGGCACGCATGCGTACTACGCTCACGTCATTTCGCGAACGGGTTCCTACTTGTCCCGGGTGGCGGGCATCGCCGAAGGCGAGCCGCTCGCGTATTTGATCGCGCCGCCGCTTGAAGCGGTGTACGGCTTGGATGCCGCATTGAAGGCGGCGGACGTCAGGCTGTGCCAATTTTACGGCCCGCCGACGGAGACGAACTTCGGCGGCGGTTTGCTGACGGGCAGCCAGTCGGCTTGTACCGCGGCGGCGAGCGCTTTTGCCGATGCCGTTCTCAGCGTCGCGCGGGAGCCGAAATAATCTGGTTAACGAAAGCGGGTGATGGAGATGACACAGTCGATAACAGCATTGGGACTGATCGAGACGATCGGCGTGCCCGCCTTGATCGCTGCGGCCGATACTGCGGCGAAGACGGCCGACGTTCGGGTCATGACTTATGAAAAAGCGGATGCCGGACTTATTACCGTATATATCGTAGGGGATGTCGCTTCCGTCCGGGCAGCGGTGGAAGCAGGCGCAGAGGAAGCCCGCAGGGTAGGCAAGCTGGTCGGGACGCATGTGATTCCGCGGCCGGATCTTTCGGTTTCGGCGATGCTGGAAAGCATATGGCGGAAGGAAGCCCCGGCGAAGCCGGAGCCGGGTGCCGCCGAGGCGGCAGCGGACGAAGCGGAGAGTCTTTCCGGAATGGGAAGCGGGGATGCGGCATCCGCAGAGGCGCTGGCGAAGCTTTCGCTGCAGCAACTGCGGGAGCTTGCCCGCAATACCCCCGGATTCCCGCTGAACGCTTCCGGCATCGGCACGGCGGCGAAGGCCGAGCTGATCCGGCTGCTTACGGAGAAGAAGGACTGAAGGGAGTGAGAACCCGATATGAAGCTGGACGCCGATTTGCAGGCGATACAGGAAGTGCGCAGCCTTCTGCAGGAGGCGGGTCAGGCCCAGAAGCTGCTGGAAAAAATGACCCAGTCGCAGATAGACGACATCGTCGCTGCGATGGCCCGGGCGGCCGAGGCGGAAGCCGTACGGCTGGCCGAAATGGCCGTGGAAGAGACCGGGTACGGCAAAGTTGCCGATAAAACGGCTAAAAATCTTTTTGTCGCCCGAAACGTTTACGAGTCGATGAAAGACATGAAGACGGTCGGGATCGTCCGCAAGGATGACGAGCGCAAGGTGTGGGAAGTGGCGCAGCCGGTCGGCGTCGTCGCCGCGATCATCCCGTCGACCAATCCGACGTCGACCGTCATGTTCAAGTGCATGATCGCGCTGAAGGCGCGCAATGCGATCGTCATCAGCCCGCATCCGTCGGCGCTGCGCTGCTCGCAGGAAGCGGCCAAGGCGATGCGGCTGGCGGCGGAGAAGGCGGGGGCTCCCGCCGGTTTGATCCACTGCTTGTCGAAGCCCTCGGTCGAGGCGAGCAATGAGCTGATGAAGCACAAGCGGACGGATGTGATCCTGGCGACCGGCGGCACGGCGATGGTCAAGGCCGCTTACAGCTCGGGCAAGCCGGCATATGGCGTCGGACCGGGCAACGTTCCGGTGTACGTGCACCACAGCGCGAACCTGTCCCGCGCGGTCAGCTTGATTTTGCAAAGCAAGACGTTCGATTACGGCACGATTTGCGCTTCGGAGCAGGCGATTGTCGCCGACGCCTCGATCAAGCCGCAGCTCGTCGAAGAGCTGAAACGGCAGGGCGCCTATTTTCTGGACGAGGAGCAGAAACGCAAGGTCGGTTCGATTTTGACGATCGGCAAAGGGTTGAACCCGAAGGTCGTCGGCCGTTCGCCGCAGGTGATCGCGGAGATGGCGGGCTTTACCGTTCCGCCGGAGGCGAGGGTCTTGATTGCGGAAGAAACGGGCGTCGGACACGAGTACCCGTTCTCCGTGGAGAAGCTAAGCCCGGTGCTGGCGCTCTACACCGTAAAGGATTGGCTGGAGGGCTGCAGCCGCTGCATGGAGCTGCTGGAGCTCGGCGGGCTCGGGCATACGCTCGGTATCCACTGCGAGAACGAATCCGTCATCGAAGCGTTCGGGCTGGAAAAGCCGGCCTCGCGCATCGTTGTCAACTCGGGCACGACGTTCGGCGGCATCGGCGCCACGACCGGCATTACGCCGTCGTTTACACTGGGCTGCGGCTCGTTCGGCAACAATATTACGTCGGACAACATCGGTCCGCAGCATCTGCTCAACATCAAGCGCGTCGCCTTCGGCATCCGCGAGATGGATATCGCCCCCGCGGCGGCGCAGGCGGTGGAGCGGACGATGGAAAAGCTGCAGCCGGAAGCCTCGGGCAATCCGGGGATTTCGCGGGAGGACGTTCTGCAGATCGTCCGCAGCGTGTTGTCCGAACTGCAGCTGGAGGCCAGGTAAGTTCGTCGAAGCTTGCTGACTTAGCAATTTTCAATAATCTAATAAAAATTATTATTCCAGGGAGGAATAGACAATGGCAGGAGAATTGGCGGCACTCGGTATGGTGGAAACGAAAGGACTCGTAGGATCGATTGAAGCGGCGGACGCGATGGTGAAAGCGGCGAATGTCAAGCTGATCGGAAAAGTGCATGTCGGCGGCGGTTTGGTGACGGTTATGGTGCGCGGCGATGTAGGCGCAGTGAAAGCGGCTACGGATGCCGGCGCGGCAGCTGCGGAAAAAATCGGCGAGCTGGTCTCCGTACACGTCATTCCGCGTCCTCACACGGATATTGAATTCATTCTGCCGAAGCTTGAAGGCTAATCCCTATGGCGCTGATTACGGAAACGAGTCTTCGCAGCCGGCTGGCGCAGGGGCTCCCGAATCCGTATCCGATCGCGGCCGGGGACCTGCTGACGCCGGCGGCCAATGATTTTCTGAAAAGCCGGGGCATTGCCATCCAGCGTCTGAAGGCCGAAGCTCCGGCGGCCTTGCCTGCGGAGCCGGCGCCCGAAGCGCCGCTCCTTCCCGTCGGCGTCTCGGGCCGGCACGTGCATTTGTCGCCGGAGCATGTCGAGGCGCTGTTCGGCGAGGGCTACCAGCTTACCCCGCTGAAGGAGCTGTCGCAGCCCGGACAATTTGCCGCGCAGGAAACGGTTACGCTGATCGGTCCGAAGGGCGTTCTGCAGAACGTGCGCATTCTCGGACCTTCGCGCGGGGCTTCGCAGGTCGAGATATCGCGGACGGACGCCTTTGCGCTTGGCGTGAAGCCTCCCGTCCGGCTGTCGGGCGATCTGGAAGGCACGCCCGGCATTACGGTGGCCGGCCCGAAGGGCGCGGTCGTGCTGGCGCAGGGCTTGATCGTCGCCAAAAACCATGTCCATATGTCGCCTGACGACGCCCGGAGGTTTCAGGTGTCGGACGGGGACCGCATCATTCTGCAGACCCGCGGCGACCGGCCGCTGGCGTTTACGGACGTTGTGGTCCGGGTAAACCCGCGCTATGCGCTTGACGTTCATCTCGATACGGACGAAGCGAACGCCGCTCAATTGAACACCGGGGACACGGTGCAAATGATCGGCAAAAACGGCGTTTTCACGCGTGCGGAAAGGGGGTAGCGAAGGATGGAGATCAAACCGATGATCGAATCGATCGTCCGTGAGCTGGTGCAGGCGATGCAGGCGGAGCAGGCGAAGAAGCCCAAAGTGCTGTATCTGTTTTGCGACAGCACCGCGCACGAGGCGTTCACGGACCATTTTATATTGCTCAAAAACAGCGGAATCTGCTACGATCTGCTGTTTCTCGACGGGGAAACATCTTCATGGCTCGGCCTGCATAAAATCGAATGCGGCGGTCCGGGCAAAATTATCGCCGCCGACGAGTATGCGCCTGCGCCGCTGGAGCTGCCGCTCGAATACGACGGAATCGTCATTCCCGAGATCGATGTGGATAATGCCGCGCGGGCCGCGCAGGGGTTGAAAGGGACGGTGAAGGCGGAAATCTTGTTTTCCGCGCTCGTCTTGAATAAGTTTGTGCTGATCGGGGACGATATACCCGGATTGAAACGGGCGGACCGGCGTACGCTGAAAACGCTGACGCTGCCGAAGCCTTACGTCAAGCTGTTCGAGCGCTATAAGCGCGAGCTTGCGGCCCTCGGCGCGGAGTTCGCTCCGCAGAAGCTGCTTGCGGAAGCGGTCGTGCGCAAATGCGGCGCGGCGCAGCGTCAGCAGGCGCAGGATGCGCCGGCTAAGGGAACATCGTCGCCGGAAGCGGCCGGCACTCAAACCGTAGTTGCGACCGGCAATACGGCAACCGCTGGCAGCGCCGCGTTCGAAGGCAAGCTGCTGACCGCCGAATGGGTGAAGCGGCAGACGGATAGCGCGCCGGACGTGCGGAAGCTGATCCTCGGCAAAGGAACGATCGTTTCGCCGCTGGCGGCGGATTTGCTGAGGGAAAAAGACGTCACGGTCCAGTATGCGGATAAAGGGTGAAGTCCTATGTTTATGGGAAAAGTGATCGGCAGCGTGTGGGCGACGCAGAAGGAAGAAGGCATGGACAACCTGAAGCTGATGGTTGTCCAGCCGATCGATTTCAAGGACCGCGAAGCGGGGCAGCCGGTCATCGCCGCAGACCGCATCGGAGCGGGTGTCGGCGAGAATGTGATCGTTTCCCGGGGAAGTCCGGCCCGCGTGCTGTTCAGCGGTAAAATGGTGCCCATCGACGCCATGATCGTCGGCATTGTAGACAGCTTCGAGGTCGGCGACGACAGCGGCGGTTAGGAGGAGGCCTATGGAACAGGAGAAACAGCGGGTTATTCAGGAATATGTACCCGGCAAGCAGCTCACGCTGGCGCATGTCATCGCCAATCCCGATCCCGTGCTGTACACGAAGCTCGGGATCGAGAAGGCGAGTGCGATCGGCATTCTGACGTTGACGCCGACGGAAACGGCGATCATCGCGGCGGATATTGCCACGAAAGCGGCGAACGTCGATATCGGCTATTTGGACCGCTTCACCGGCTCTCTGGTTATTGTGGGAGACGTATCTGCGGTCGAAATGGCGATTGAATCGGTCAACGACTTTTTGCACGAGAAGCTGAAATTTTCAATCGCTCCTTTGACGAGGTCGTAAGCCATGCGTAAAGTGATGATCATCGGCGCCGTCGGCGCCGGCAAATCGACGTTGGTCAAAGCGCTGATGGGCGAGGAGGAGCCGGCGGTTAAAACGCAAAGCCTCGTGTTCCGCGACTGGCTGATCGATACGCCCGGCGAGTACAGCGAGAATCCGCTCTACTATCGCTCGCTGATGGCGACATCGCATCAAGCGGCGGCGATTTTGCTCATACAGGACGCGACCCGTGACCGGAACTATTTTCCGCCCGGGTTTGCCGGAGGCTTTCCGATTCCGGCCATCGGGGCCGTCACGAAAATTGATCACCCCAAGGCCGATCCGGACCGGGCAGTCTCGCTGCTCCGGTCATCGCTGCCTAAAGGCGAGATTCTCCTGACGTCGGCGGCCGGCGGCGAAGGAATCGAGGAGCTGAAGACGCTGCTGCTCGGCATCGTCAACCGCTAGCAGGAAACAGGAAGAAATTTACCTTGTGTAAGGGCTTTCTTCGCAGCGCGGTTTGTGTGACAATAAAATCGGTGCATGTACAAATCGATACTTCGTGAGGGATTGCTTATGCCATCGATCGCCGAACTGTGTGCGGGGCGTACCCCGTTATCTGCGGAAGAAGTGGAAGTTATTATAGATTTGTCGCGGCATTTGCAATTGTTCGCCGACGTGTTCCAGTCGGACGTGTTCATCGACTGTCCGCTTGCGGATCAAGGCACGGCGCTCGTCGTCGCCGAGGCCAAGCCGACAACGGCTCCATCGCTCTACCGCTCGTCGGTCGTCGGCATGCACGCTTATGCGCACAACGAGCCGGCCGTCATGTTTTGCCTGCTCTCCGGCCAACCGGTCATCGGTTCCCGGGGGATCTCCCAGGAGCAGATCGCGATGCGGCAAAATGTCGTCCCGATCCGTGCCAAAACCGGCCGCGTGATCGGCGTGCTGATCATGGAGCAGGACATTTCGGAGATCGTCGAGCAGGAAAAAAACGTGGAGCGGCTGCGCGAAACGACGGAGCAGCTCAGCGAAACGCTGCTTGCGGTCGCCTTGTCGGAAAGCAGCGTCCAATCGCTCATGCACGAGGGCATCGTGCTGTTCGACGGGCAGGCGAACGTCACCTATGCGAACCCGCGCGCCCGGGAAATGCTGCAGGAGCTCGGGCACAGCGGCGCGCCGGAAGGCTCAAGTCTCGTCGAGCTGTTTTACGGCAAGCTTGATCGCGCTTCGCTGCTCGCGCCAACCGGCATCGTCCGTCAGGAGCTTGTGCTCGGGCATGTCGCGCTGGAGCTGAAAACCGTCTCCATCAACCGGCAGCAGCAGGGAGCCCTCGGGCTGATGCTGATCCGGGACATCTCGGACCTGAAGGAAAAGGAGAAGCAGCTCGTCATTAAATCGGCCGTCATCAAGGAGATTCACCACCGGGTCAAAAACAATCTGCAAACCGTCTCCAGCCTGCTTCGGCTGCAAATGCGCCGCACGAAGCTGGAAGAGGTCGAGAAAATATACCGCGACAGCATCAACCGGATCAACAGCATCGCCGTTATCCACGAGATGCTGGCCTACGACGGGCTGGAAACGATTCAGTTCAACGATGTGCTGGATCGGATCGCCAAAAACGTCGTCTCCTCCACGGCCAAGCCGGATCAAGCGATTCGCGTCGCCATTTCGGGGGACACCCTGACGCTGCCGTCCGACATGGCCACCACGCTGGCGCTCGTCTCCAACGAGCTCGTGCAAAATTGCGTGACGCATGCATTCGTCGACCGCGAGCAGGGTGATATTCGGATTTCGCTGTACTGCAGCGGGCAGATTGTCCGCATGGAAGTAGCGGATAACGGCATCGGGCTGCCCGCCTCGGGCGATATCGCCCGCAAAGGCCATCTCGGCTTGAAAATTACGGAAACGCTCGTGCGCGAAAATCTCGGAGGCCTCCTGCAGATGGCTTCCACCGGGGAAGGCACGCAGGTCACGATCACGTTTCCGCTTTTCCCGGCGGAGCCGAAACCGGTCTAAGCGCCCGCTGATCAAGCGGCGTCTATTCGCCGGACTTATGAGGAGGTGTCAGGATGAAGAACTCGATCGTCGTCGTGGATGACGACCCGATCATACGAATGGATATCCGCGAAATGCTGGAGGAAGAAGGCTATGCGGTGGCTGGGGAAGCGAAGAACGGCGAGGAAGCGATCGAGCTCGTCGCCGCGCTCAAGCCTGACCTGGTCATTATGGATGTGAAAATGCCGGTGATGAACGGCATCAAAGCGTCCCGTATCATTCGCAGTCTGCATGACACGGAAACGTCCGTCCTGCTGCTGACGGCGTACAGCCAGAAGGAGCTGGTGCAGGACGCCCGCAGTGCGGGGGTTGCCGCCTATTTGGTCAAACCGGTGTCGGAGGAGGACTTGATTCCGGCGGTCGAAATTGCGCTCAGTCAGAAGGAACGGATGGACTCGCTCAAAAAAGATCTGGAGCAGCTCAAGCAGTCGATCGAGGAGCGGAAACGGATCGAGAAAGCGAAGGGGCTCGTCATGAAAACCTTCGCGCTGGATGAGGAAGAAGCGTACCGGAAAATGCGCGCGGCCGCGATGGCGGACAGCATGCCGCTGGTCAAGCTGGCGGACGGAATTTTGAAGGACGGGCCGAAGCGCTGGCTCGGTCCGTGAAAGAGCGGTGAGCGGACGCATGGAGCCACAATGGATTGCCAGCGTAGGCATCGATATCGGCACGAGCACGACCAAAATGATCGTCAGCCGTCTGAAGCTGGTGCGGACGTCAGGCGCGCTCAGTCTTCCCCGCTATGACATTGCGCAGCGGGAATTGATCTACGCGAGTCCGATCTACAGCACGCCGCTGCTCGGCGAAGAAGAGGTGGACGCGGAGCGGATCTGGGCCATTCTGGCCGAAGAGTACGAGCGGGCCGGCGTCCGCCCGGAAGAGCTGAAATCGGGAGCGGTGATCATCACCGGCGAGACGGCGACGAAAGCGAACGCGCGCCGGATCGTGCACCTGCTGGCCGAGCGGTCCGGGGACTTTGTCGTCGCGACAGCCGGGGCCGATCTCGAAGGGCTGCTCGCGGGCAAGGGCGCCGGGGCAGACCGCCGCTCGCTGGAGGTGCGCGGCGCCGTCGCCAATATCGACATTGGCGGAGGAACGGCCAATGCGGCCGTGTTTTACCGGGGGAAAGCGGTCGGCACGGTGACGTATCACATCGGCGGACGCCTGATCGAGCTGAACGCCGGGGGAACGGTGACGAGCGTCTCGCCCTCGATCCGCCCGTGGCTGGAGGCCGCCGGATACCGGCTGGAGCCGGGGCATACCGTCAGCTACGCTCTGCTTGAGGACCTGTGCCGGGCGATGAGCCTCGCCATGCTGGACGATTTGGCGGGCATGACGGCTCCCGAAGAGCGCGATGCGGTTCGCAAGCTGACGCTCGGCGCTCCGCTGCCGCAGGTGCCGCCGATCGAAGAATGGACGATATCCGGCGGCATCGGGCGGCTCATGGAGGAAGCGAAGCCGCAGAGCTTGGCCGAAGCCGCCAGGCATGGCGATATCGGACCGCTGCTGGCGCATACGCTCAAAGCATGCGCCGCGCGATATCCGATCCGGCTGGCGGTGCCCGCTCAGACCGTCCGGGCGACGGTCATCGGGGCGGGCATGCAGAGCACGGAAATCAGCGGGGCCACCGTGCATTTGGACCCTTCGCTGCTGCCGATCCGCAACCTCCCGGTATGCAAGCTGGAGCTGTCGCTTTCGCTGCTCGAGCAGCCGGCCTCGCTTGCCGCGGTCGTCGGACAGACGATGCAGAGCGGCGCCGCCTTGTTCGAGCGGGACGCTTCGCCGCCGTTCGCGCTGGCTGTGGCCGGGCTTGAGCATTGCGGCTACGCCTCGCTTCAGCGCTTGGCCGACCGGCTCAGCGAAAGCTTCGCCGCCTATTTTCCGGACAGCCGGGTAATGGTCGTCGTTTGCGACACCGACATCGCCAAGGCGCTCGGGCAGTCGCTTGAAAAAAGGTTAAAGGAACGGACGAAGGTCGTCTGCATCGATCAGATCAAGGTCGAGCACGGCGATTATATCGATTTAGGGGAACCGATCGCGGGCATTATGATTCCCGTGGTCGTCAAGACGCTGGCGTTTCACGGCAGAGAGGGGGACCGACGTTGAAGCTGAAAACCGCTTTGCTCGGCAAAACATTTCAATTTCGCGATTTAAAAGACGTGATGGCCAAGGCGAACGAAGAAAAATCCGGAGATCAGCTCGCCGGGATCGCGGCCGAGGACGCCAAGGAACGGATGGCGGCCAAGCTGGTGCTGTCCGAGCTGACGCTGGCGGACATTCGCAACCATCCGCTGCTGCCGCCCGAAACCGATGAAGTATCACGGGTCATCGAGGAAGGCATCAACGAGAAAATCTATGCGGAAATCCGCAACTGGACCGTAGCCGAGCTGCGCGAAACGCTGCTGCGGCACGAGACGGGCAGCTCCGAAATACGCCGCATCAGCCGGGGGCTTACCAGCGAAATGGTAGCGGCCGCCGCCAAGCTGATGAGCAATCTCGATTTGATGCAGGCGGCGTCCAAGATGGAAGTGACGACCCACTGCAACATTACGATCGGGCAGAAAGGCGTGCTTGCGGGCCGGGCCCAGCCGAACCACCCGACCGATAACATCCAAGGCATGAAAGCGTCATTGTTCGAAGCGTTAAGCTACGGAATCGGGGACGCCGTCCTGGGGATCAATCCCGTCATCGATTCGGCGGACAGCGTGAAGGAGCTGTTGAACGCGACCAAAGAAGTGATGGCCAAGTGGCAAATTCCGACGCAAAACTGTGTGCTCGCGCACGTGAAAACGCAGATGCGGGCGATCCGGCAGGGCGCCCCCGCCGACATGGTGTTCCAAAGCCTGGCGGGCACCGAAGCCGGCAACAAAGCGTTCGGCATCGATGTCGCCCTGCTCGACGAGGCGGACGACCTGATCCGGCGCGACGGGACGGGAACCGGTCCGAATCTATGGTACTTCGAGACGGGGCAGGGGTCCGAGCTGTCCGCCGAGGCGCATTACGGGATCGATCAGGTGACGCTCGAATCGCGCTGCTACGGACTCGCAAGAAAATATAACCCTTTCATGGTCAACACGGTTGTCGGCTTCATCGGACCGGAATATTTGTACGATTCGAAGCAGGTCATCCGCGCCGGACTGGAAGACCACTTCATGGGCAAGCTGCAGCAGCTGCCGATGGGCGTGGACGTCTGCTACACGAACCATATGAAAGCGGACCAGAACGATATGGATAATTTGTCCGTGCTGCTCACCGCCGCCGGCGTCAACTTCATTATCGGCGTGGCGATGGCGGACGACTGCATGCTGAATTACCAGTCCACGAGCTTTCACGATATCGCCACGCTGCGGGAAATGACGGGGCGCCGCCCCGCGCCGGAATTCGAGCGCTGGCTGGTCAAGATGGGCATTATGGAAAACGGACGCCTGACCCCGCTGGCCGGGGATCCGACCCTGTTCATGTAACCATTCGTTTAACGCTGCGAGAGGAGGAGAGACGCGATGACCATTTCATTGGACCGGCTCGTCGATCAAGTGATGGCGGAGCTGGAGAAGAAGCTTGGAGCGGGCGCGGCCGGCTTGGCGGGCACAAAAGATGCGCCGGCTCCCAAAAGCACAGCGGACGCAGGCGATTCAAAGCAAGCCACGGCTCCAAGCACGGGTGGCGGAAGCCAAAAGGATGCGCGCCAAACTCCTGCGATGGACGCCGGGTCCCATGCGGAGGAGCCGGGTATCCTTGGCTTCGGCGAACAGACGGCGCATAATGTCCCGAATCCGAAGTGGGCCGAAGGCATGAACGAGCTGTTGGCGAGCACGCCCGCGCGGATCGGCGTATGGCGGGCGGGAACGCGGCCGCTGACCCGGGAAATGCTCAAATTCCGCTGCGATCATGCCGCCGCCGTCGATTCCATTTACGGGGAGGTCAATCAAGCGGTGCTGGACGAATTCGGCATGTTTACCGTGGAGACGCGCTATGGGAACACCGAAAATTATTTGAAGCGTCCGGACATGGGCCGCATCGTAACGGACGAGGGCGTGGAGCTGATCCGCAAGCGGTGCGTCATGAAGCCGCAGGTGCAGGTGGTCGTCTCGGACGGCTTGAGCGCGAACGCGGTCGATGCCAATTTGCGCGACGTCTATCCGTCCTTGCTGGATTCGCTCGAGGCGTACGGCTTGAAAACCGGCACTCCGTTTTTCGTGCGCGGCGGGCGTGTGGCCGTTATGGACCAGATCGGCGAGCTGCTGCAGCCGGAGGTGCTTGTGCTCTTGATCGGCGAGCGGCCGGGGCTCGTGTCGTCGAAATCGATGAGCGCCTATATGTGCTTCCGGCCCCGGCAGGGAACGGTGGAAAGCGACCGTACGGTCGTGTCCAACATTCACCGTGGCGGCACGCCTCCGGTCGAAGCGGGAGCCCACATCGGCACGATCCTGAAAAAAATGATCGAACAGCAAGCAAGCGGAGTCCGGTTGGAAATCTAACGAGAAAACGTTTGCAAATAAAGACATGTTCACAGACGAACCCGCATAACCGTGAAGAGAGCTTGCCAATGGAGCGCGCCGGGGAGGGAGGTGAGACTGCATGGCTATGACGATCGGAATCGCATTGATTGCCGTCACTTGCTTGTTTGCTTTGTGGATTGTCCGGCTTGCCGGAAACAGCATTCGGACCTATGACGAAAGCGAGCATGAAAGCTTCCTCGGAAAATAAGCCGACCGGACCTTCCACTGTCATCCTGTTGTTATCCTTATGAAGGAGGCTGGGAACCATGAGCGAACATCTCCATCATCACGACAAGGACAAACAAGACTTGAACAAGTTCGGTTACGCGCAGGAGCTGCTGCGCAGTATGGGCGGTTTTTCCAACTTTGCGATTTCGTTCTCGATCATCTCCATCTTGACCGGCGCGGTATCTTTATACGGTCACGGCTTAACGTACGGCGGGCCGGGCATGATGGGCTTCGGCTGGCCGATCGTTGCGCTGTTCGTCATGTTCGTAGCGGCCGCTATGGCGGAGCTGGCTTCCGCAATTCCTACGGCCGGGGCGCTGTACCACTGGGCGGCGATCCTCAAAAACAAGCGCTGGGGCTGGTACACGGCGTGGATCAACCTGATCGGACAGATCGGCATCGTCGCCGGGATCGACTACTCCGTCGCGCTCTTCGCCGATCCGCTGCTTGCCGGCGTATTCGGCTACACCTCCAACAATACGACCGTCCTGATCGCCTTCACGGTCATTCTGCTTACCCACGGCATCCTCAATCACATCGGCATCCGAATCGTCGCCAAGCTCAACGATTTTTCCGCGTGGTACCACATTATCATTGTCGCAGTACTTGTCGTATCGCTGGCCTTTTTTACGAAAAACGGCTTGAACAGCGTCGATTATTTGTTCAAGGTGGGCGAGACGTTTTCCGACAAGCCGTACCTGTTCGCCTTCCTGATCGGGCTGCTGCAAGCGCAGTGGACGTTTACGGGCTACGACGCCTCCGCCCATACGATCGAGGAGACGATCAATCCCCGCGTCCGCGCGCCTTGGGGCATCTTCACCTCGGTGGCGTATTCGTTTGCCATCGGCTTCCTGATGCTCGCCTTCGTCACGCTCTCGATCAAGGACGCCGCGGCCGCCGCCGGCTCCGAGAACGCGTTTATTTATGTGATCAGCCAAGCGCTGGGCGGCACCTTCGGGTCCGTCGTGCTGTGGCTCGTTACCGCCGCGATGTGGTTTTGCGGCTTGTCCTCGATTACTTCCTTTTCCCGGATGATGTACGCCTTCTCGCGCGACAAAGGCATGCCGTTCAGCGGCCAATGGGCGCAAATCTCCAAAAAATTCCGCACGCCCGCCAAAGCCATCTGGCTGGCAATTATTCTTTCGTTCCTGCTGGCTTTCGTCGATTACATCATCAAGACGGTTAATCCGGACGCGGCCTATACGACGATCGCGTTTCTGACTGCCGTTAGCGTCGTCGGCTTGTACGTGGCCTATGGCATCCCGATTTGGCTGAAGCTCCGGGCGAAGGCGCAAGGACGGTTTCAGGAAAAGCATCTCGGCCCGTGGAACCTCGGCAAGTACAGCGATTTCGTTTCCGTGGTAGCCTTGATCTGGATCGTCTTCATCTGCATCGTGATGGTCATACCGCCTAACGAGACGGCCGGCTATGCGCTCGCCGCCATGCTTCTCCTGCTCGTGATCATGGATGTCGGGTATTACAAAAATCATTTCCCCGGTCCGCTGGCCGCGCTGAATACTTCGATGGAAGACATTTTGCGGCGCGAACGGGAATTGGAGCAAGCGGGAAGCCACGGCACCGGCTCAGGGATTTCGCACAAAGCTCGATAGGTCATAAGATGCAAAAAAAGCCTCATGCCCGGCGGAATCACCGGTGTGAGGCTTTTGAGCTTGCATGCGCGCATTAACCCGCATGCTCTTCGTAGGACCACTCCTTCGCATGTCTTAGCGTAATTTCGATAAACGCGGCCAAAGCCGGGGAGAGCCATTTGTTTTTATGATAAATCATTTGCGAGAACAGCTTGTTAAAGCTTCCTTCGACGGGAATGAGCTTCAGCTTATGCTCCCGCAGCTCTTCCATTACGGCCAGCAGGGGCAGGCAGGCGAATCCTAAGCCGCTGGCGACGCAGCGTTTCATCGCTTCGATGCTCCAGAGCTCCATAATGTGCGACGGGGTGATGTGCCGGTCTCGCAAATACTCTTCAAACATCGTCCGGTAGCTGCAGTCCCGCTCGTTGGCAATGAGGCACTCTTCCAGCGTCCGGTTGTGATAACGGCTGTCCAAGGCGGAGATCGGGTGGTCGGGACTTCCGACGACGACAATCGGCTCTTCCGCCAAGGAATGAACGACCAGATCGGATTCCTGAAGCTCCGGGAGGATGAGAAAGGCGACATCCGCGTCCCCGGTAAGCAGCGCTCGTTTGTTGGTCCGGCAGGTCGCGTTGCTCAGCTTGATGCTGACATGCGGGAATTGTTTTCGATACTCGCTTAAAATCGGCTCCAGACGATAGACGGTCAGCGATTCCGGGGCGGCGATCCGCAGCTCTCCTTTCAACTCTCCCGTTTCGTTGGCCATATTTTCGATTTTCTCATACGTTTTCAGCATTTCCTGCGAATACTGCAGAAGGCGGCTTCCGGTCTCCGTCAGACGAATTTTTCGTTCCAGCCGTTCGAACAAAGGGGCGCCCAAATGGGCTTCCAGCGCTTGAATGTGCGAGGTGACGGTAGATTGGGTGTATCCCAATTGCTCTGCCGCATGAGTGAAGCTGCCGCACTCGATAATTTTTTTGAACGTGACAAAATGACGTATTTCCATGGTTACACCAGCCTTACGGAAAGTTCTGGTCCCATCCTATCATAAAAATCAATGGATAGGTTCAATAATTTCAATTTTACCGATGACGCTAATTATCGTATCGTAATAATACCCTGCAAAGGAGCTGGCGGCAGAACGCATTTGGTTGACAAGGAGGGAAAATGATGGTGAAAAGCGGATCGGGGCCATCCAAAATATATTATGGGTGGATCGTTGTGTTAATCGTATTTGTAACTTTGCTGATATCGGCGGGAATCCGTTCCGTCCCGAGCCTGTTTATGCTTCCTTTTCAGGAGGAGTTTGGCTGGAGCCGTTCCGATATATCGACGGTCGTAGCGACCAATATTCTCTTGTACGGTTTAATCGGGCCTTTTGCGGCGGCATGGATGGAGAAGCTGGGGATTCGCCGGACGATGGCGGTCTCGCTGCTGCTTCTGGCCGGGAGCCTGTCCTTGACTCCCTTCATGACTTCTTTGTGGCAGTTTGAGCTTGTATGGGGGATCGTGGCGGGCATCGGAACGGGTACACTCGCCAATGTGCTTGGCGTAACGGTAGCCAACCGGTGGTTTGTCAAACGAAAAGGGTTAGTCGTTGGGATGCTTACCGCAAGCGCGGCTACGGGACAGCTGCTGTTCCTGCCTTTGCTTGCCAAAATCACGGAAGAGCTCGGCTGGCGGTATTCCGCTTATGCGGCGGTGGCCGTCCTTCTGGTATTGCTGCCGGTTGTCGTCATCTGGATGCGGAATCATCCGTATGAGGTGGGCTCCGCTCCTTATGGCGAGGAGCAATTGGTGAAGCCGAGTCCGTTTCGCGGGAACTTGTTCCTGGAGCCGCTGATCTCGCTTCGTTTGGCTTCCCGCAGCTTCACCTTTTGGCTGCTGGCGGGCACGTTCTTTTTCTGCGGCTTCACGACGAACGGGTTAATCGGGACGCATCTGATCCCCGCCTGCGGCGATTTCGATATTTCGATGGTAACCGGTGCCGGACTGCTCGCGCTGATGGGCGTTTTTGATCTGATCGGCACCACGTTGTCCGGCTGGCTTTCCGACCGCTTCGACAACCGGTGGCTTCTGTTCTGGTATTACGCACTCCGGGGTCTTTCGCTTATTTACTTGCCGCAGGCCTTGGGGCTGGGTCCGACGCATCTGCTTGTGTTCGCCGTATTTTACGGCCTCGATTGGATCGCGACCGTCCCGCCGACGGTGAAGCTTACGACGGATGCTTTCGGTAAAGAACGCGCAGGCATGATTTTCGGCTGGGTTGTGGTCGCCCACCAGATCGGCGCGTCGACGGCCGCTTATTCGGCGGGTGTTTTGCGCGATTGGCTGGGCAGCTATACGCTGACGTTTATGTTGGCGGGCGTGACCTGCTTCATCGCCGCTTTCATGTCCGTCAGGATTCAAGCCGCCGGCCGGCGGAACGTCGCTGCGGCCGGCTGACGATGCTGCCGCCGGTGTAAACGCCGGGCACAGCAAGTCCGGTTCAGAGCAGCAAGCCTTGCTCCAATTTGCCGACCATGGTTTCGATCCATTGCAGTTCGGCTTCCAGCCGCGCCGAGAAGAGCCGTAAATTTTCGCTTAAATAATGCGGAGAATTGGCGGGAAAAAGGTTGAAATCCGCGGTCGCTTTATAGCTCTCGATATCGGCGCGGAGCAGGTTGATCCGATGGCGGAAGGCGCCGAGCAGATGATCCTTGGAAATGCGGCTCATGAACATCAGCGCGATGTGGAACGAATCGAACCCCGGCTTGTATTCCCATATGGCCTTATCCAGCAGCCGTTCGAATTCCTGCCTTCCCTTATCGGTTAATTGATAAGCGATTCGGGCAGGTCCTTTTTTATTTTCGATGGTTTTCTCGGAAGTGGTCGTTTCCACAAGCCCTTCGGAAGCCATTTTATTCAGCGCAAAATAAATGGACCCGTACGCGATGTTCGCCCACTTGTCGGCATGCCAAACTTCCAGTTCCTTGCGTACGTCGTAGCCGTGAATCGGTTGACGTTTAAGCAGAACGCCCAGAATGAGCAGACGGGTTGACGACATGATGTTTCCCTCCGGAATGGATATGGTTGAACTATACTTATTAATCATATTGCAAAAATCACCATTATGCAAAAATTTTCCAAACTTGAATCCTTGAAGGCCGGAGCGCGTTCATAGGCAGGCATTCGCTGGAGGGGGCGGCATCGAAGGCCGAAAATCCGCTTGGCTACGCAGTGGCGAGAGAAAAAGAGATCGCGGGACTTGGAAGCGCTTTACAAGGAGGCGGCACGGCGAGACGATCGTTTGGGATGCGGGAGCAGTGGCATATTCCGGGGCAGTTTTGGCTGGCCGTCGGTCAATTTATAGACGCAAGTGCTGCCCCCTCAAGGGCGGCTGACGCTTGTTCGGCGCGGTGCGGAGGGAGCAGCCTTTTGTTTTTGCGACCTTATCGTTTGATGCCGTGCCGCTTCTCCAGATGCTCCGCGTGGGTGCGCAAATACGAGTGCGGCCCGAAAAACTTGTCGTAATAGTCCAAATCGAGATGATGCGTCTGCAAATACATCAGCGAGTACACGGAGGGCACCGTCGCCGGGAATTTGCCGAACGTGTCGTACACATACTGCGCGATATGCGCCACGGCAGCCCGGAACTGCTCATCGTGCGCCTGCGCGCTGCTTCTTACTTTGCGCGGGTCTTTCCACGGGCCCGGCGTGTCCGGATGGAACGGGCCGTTCGGGCCGAACTTTCGCTCGCAGAACGCGTCGACGGCGGTGCGCATGTCTTTGAAGTGAGGCGGCGTGTACGAGACGAATACGCCTTCGAGCCCGGTCGGATTCGGCAGCGGCCAGCGCTCGTCCGTATCGTACCGGAAGCCGAGTCCGGGCACCTCAGGGTCGCCGCTTGCGCCCAGCACCGTCAGCCGGTCGATGCCGTCGAACATCCAGCCACCAAGCCCAAGCGCCTGCTGCATCAGCATGCCCGCATAGGTGGCCGTAGACAATTCGGCCGACAATTCGGCCAGCGAATATTGGTCAAGGAACGTCAGGGGCAGCGGATTTTCCACGTCGATGATATCGGCAAATTTCTCGAGTCCCGGGATTTTCCGATTGTTGACGTCGTCGTAGATGCTCAGCCCGTTCTGCACGTAGAAGCACAGATTGGCAATCGTATGCTGCGCCAGATCGCCGACGGGAAACGCGAGGAACGTGCCGGGCCGGTTGGCGACCCAGGAATTGTGTCCCTCCATGTATGGCTCGTAGTTCGGAATGTGCAACCGCTTGTCCGAAATTTTGCGGATGCGCTTTTTGTACTTGTCGATGAGCTCGGCGATGCTGTGTCTGCCGTCTTCGTTACGCTCCGCTTCCGGCTTGGCGTCTCTCGTCTGGAAAATATACGTTCCCGTATCGTCCGTGAAAAAAATTTCCGACGTATGGAAGCCGGCGGCCGAAGGGAACGTCCTTCCCGAAGCCGATCCGGAATAATTGGACAAATGCGGCTTATACCGGTCGTGCCGGGTGACGGAATGGTGCCATCCGGTGACGCCCCCGACCGCAAGCAATATGAGCAGCTTTTCAAGATTGTCGAGCGGCAGCGGCTCGTGCCCGGATTTATAGGCGAGCGATCCGTCCGGAATTTCCGCTCCCCGGAAAAAACGCCGGGAACGGCGGCCGAACAGCGCTTCGACCAAGGGAAACTCGGCGATTTCCTTTAACCATTGCTCGTCGATTTCGATGTTGTCCAGCGACATGCTAATCCCTCCGCAGCAGATGAAATAAATGCGATCATAAAAAAAGATATCCATAGTACCAGGCGCCGAAAGCGGAACAAGCTTCGAAGGCATAGCACGATGATATCTCTCCAGTGGACTGGTCGATGATTAATAATTACGATGGAAATACTCGGAATATGAATCATATGTATCATAATCCGGGCTTGTTTTCGTTGTCAATGCCAAATTTGTCATATAAACTTTCACGGCAAAGGCGGACTAAAAAGCAGCCGCTTTCTCGGAAGCGGCGTTTCTTCGACGTTGCGGGCGGTTAAAAGCTTATTTTTTCGACAAAATCAAAAACGATAGAGCAGATGAACAGCGCGGTCAGGAGGACAACGAAAAGCAGGTAAAGCATCGTGCTTCGTTTCAAAGCGGACGGCGAAACCCCAGAAGCCTGCGCGTAGTGAGCGGCCGTTAGGCCGGACAGAAGGCCCATCATGAGGAACCACGGTTCGTAAACCAGGAGATCCCATAAAGCCATGTCGTGCAAATCCATGTCGATCCAGTACTGCTCCGGCAGATGGATATCGATGACACTGGCCAGAAAAAGGGCTCTCGTCACGATGCCGGCCGCTCCATGCGCAAGCAAGAACGCCGTGCAGAGAAGCGTGGGGATTAAAACAACCGCTCGGGGGATCGGTTTCCCCGCAATCCACGGCATCCATGCCGGGACGATTCGTCCCCATGGCTTGACGAGTCCAAGCAGGATAAATCCGCAAATGAGAATCAATACGCCCATAATGTAGCTTGCCATATACAACCCCGTTTCAGGGCTTCTGGGTTGACCCGACAAGCCTATAGTTCCGCCGGCCGCTTGATAGAACCGGACGAACACCGCATAGAGGAACGCCCAAACGCAGCCGGCGTAAGCAGGCCATACCGATCTCTTGGTGAAGCTCTCGAAGGCGCTCCATCTTGGGGATGACGTCATGTCATTCATTGTGATTTGCTGCATGGTTGCAGGCTCCTTTCTTCTTCGGCCAGGCGTATGCTAAGGCTTCCCGGCCCGCGAATCTCAGATCTTTCGATGGCGACATCTTGATGATACATCGGAGAAACCGGTTTGTGACGCGTCTGCAGATCTGTTCGCCGACAGGTCCGAAGGTCCGTTTTACGAACGGGAAAATGGGGGAGCGATTCTGACCGCAGCAATGCGGGGGGGAGTCCGTTTCAAGCAAAAGAGGAATGATCGGGGTGTTAAAATGATATTGACCGGAAGTTGACAGCTGTGCTAGTATGGATTTCAAAATAACCGACTAAATCGATTGGAATTTAAAAAAAGCGACCGGACCACCGGAGATGTAGTTTGCGCCCATAGGGCGAGCTGCATCTTTTTTTTGTGCTTTTTTTGTTCTCGAGATGTCTTGGAGGCGATGGAATGACAACGGCGGGTTCGCTTGTGGATGTACCCGGCACGAAGGTGGGACATGCGCATGATCCCCGGGCATGGACGGGCTGCACGGCCATTGTATGGGAGAAAGGCGCGCTGTGCAGCATCGATGTGCGCGGCTCGGCGCCCGGCACGCGGGAGACCGATTTGCTGGACCCTACCTGCCTGGTGGACCGCGTGCACGCAGTCTGCCTTAGCGGAGGCTCAGGCTTCGGCCTGGACGCGGCGACGGGCGTAGCCGCCTATTTGGAGGAGCGGGGCATCGGCGCCGACGTCGGCTATGGCATCGTGCCGATCGTCCCGGCCGCCGTGCTGTTCGATTTGTCCGTCGGCGATCCGAAAGTCCGGCCCGACAAGGCGATGGGCTATGCGGCGGCGAGCCGCGCCACGGACGCTCCGGTACAGGAGGGCAATGTCGGCGCAGGCTGCGGCGCTTCCGTCGGGAAGATCGGCGGATTCGCCAAAGCGATGAAGTCCGGACTCGGCTCGGCCTCCGTACGGCTGCCCGGCGGGCTGGTGATCGGGGCAGTCGTCGCCGTGAACGCGCTTGGCGAAGTACGGGACCCCGCGACCCGCGAAGTGTTGGCTGGACCGCTGAATCCGGATGGCCTTCTGGAGGACAGCCATGAGCTGCTGATCCGCCAGCCCTTCTCGTTCACCGGGGTGCCGAAGGGCACCAACACGACGCTGGCCGTCGTCGCGAGCAACGCGAATTTGACGAAAGCCGAGCTCAAGAAGGTGGCCGAGATGACGCACGACGGATTCGCCCGCACGATTTATCCGGTACATACGATGTACGACGGCGATGCCGTATTCGCCGCTTCGACCGGCGGGGTGGACGCTTCGGTCGACGTCGTCGGCGCGGTGTCGGCACAGGTGGTGGCGGAAGCGATCGCGCGCGCCGTCCGGTCGGCGGAGAGCGGAGGCGGCTTGCCGGCGCACCGCGATCTTAAAAACGTACGGCAGGGAGACGGAAGCAAGCCATGACCAATCGAATACCGATCGATAAAATCATCACCGAAAAAAATGTTCCCGTGCCGATGCGCGACGGCGTAACGTTATATGCCGATATTTACCGGCCGGATTCATCGGAGCGGCATCCCGTGCTGCTGATGCGGACGCCGTACAATAAGGCCGACGCACAGACGATGAATTATGCGCATCCATCTTGGTACGCGCAGCACGGCTATGTCGTGATCGTGCAGGATACCCGCGGGCGGTGGGAATCGGAAGGCGAATTTCAGCCTTACCGGACGGAGACGGAAGACGGGTACGACACGATCGAATGGGCGGCGGGGCTGCCCTATGCGATCCCGAAAATCGGGATGTACGGCTTCTCGTACGCTGCCGCCGTGCAGTGGCTGGCTGCGGTCGGCCGGCCTCCGCATTTGACCTGTATCGCGCCTGCAATGATCGGGTCCGACTCGTATCAAGGGAAAACGTACCGCAGCGGCGCGTTCGCCTTGGCCAGCATACAATCGTGGGTGCTGTTCGTCGCACAGGACACCGCTTTGCGGCAGGGCCGGACCGATTGGGCTGCTGAGCTTGCGGAAAATCTGGCCGGTATCCACGGGGTGTACCGTTCCCTGCCGCTGAAGCGGACGGCGGCGATCCGGGAGGAGCTGGCGCCTTATTATCGGGAATGGCTGGAGCATCCCGTCCGCGGGCCGTATTGGACAGCCCGCTCGTTGCGGGAGCGATACGGCGCAATTGAAGTGCCGGCGCTGCATGTCGGCGGCTGGTACGATCTGTTCGTCGACGGCACGATTGAAAACTTTAACGGCGTGCGGGAACAGGGAGCGACGGCTCTGGCGCGGGATAACCAGTACTTGGTCGTGGAGCCGTGGTACCATATGCCGTGGTCGAGGTACGTGGGGGAGCTTGATTTCGGGCCGGAGGCGGCCAACCGGATCGACCGGCTGCAGCTCGAATGGTTCGCCCGCTGGCTGAAGGAAGACGCCTCGCAATGGAGCGGCGTCGCTCCGGTACAATATTTTGTCATGGGCGACAACCGCTGGAAGCAGTCGCAACAGTGGCCGCCGCAACCTGCCGCCGGGACGCCCTTTTATTGGCGCAGCGCGAGCCGGGCCAACTCGGTGAGCGGAGACGGCGCGTTAAGCGCAGAGCCGCCCGAAGCCGAGCATCCGGACACGTTCGTCTACCATCCGTCGATTCCGGTGCCCGCGCTGGGGGGGCGATCTGGCGCCGTGCCGGAGCTGACGCCGATGGGGCCGAAAAACCAGCTGCCCGTTGAGGTGCGCAACGACGTCTTGGTTTACACATCGTCGGCGCTTGAGGAAGAGGTGGCCATCGAAGGAAACGTAACGGCCGTCCTGTATGCGGCGACGACGGCGGAGGACACCGATTTTGTCGTGAAGCTGGTCGACGTTCATCCGGACGGCCGGGCCTACAACGTGGCGGAGGGGATCGTGCGAGCCAGCTTCCGCCATTCGCTGGAGCATCCGGAGCCGGTAACGCCGGGGCAAATTGTCCGATATGAAATTCCGCTCGGCCCGACGGCGATCGTGTTCCAGAAGCGTCATGCGATCCGCGTGGACGTAACCAGCTCGCTGTTCCCGACGTTCGACCGTCATCCGAACCGGTTTATGCCGCCGGGGGAAGCGACGGAGGCGGATTTCGCGACCGCGACGCAGACGATTTATCACGACCGGCTGCATCCTTCGCACGTGCTGCTGCCGGTCGTCAATACCATAGAGGAGCTTTGATCCATCATCGGGAGGAACGCATGGGCAAATCGTTTGTTTGGTTCGATCTGGGCTATACGCTCGTTTATCAGCAAAGGGAGGAGGTCTACCGGCAGTTTGTGCAGGAGCAAGGGGCGGACGTTCCGTTAAGCGAAGTGGAACGGGCGTATCACTTGACCGACAAGCTGTTCATGCGGGAATATCCCGGGGCGCTGGGCAAAGAAGCGCAGACGTTTTTTCCCTGGTATTTGGGTGTCGTGAACTACAGACTTGGCTTTCACTTCGACCTGCACAGGCAGTGCGGGCGTATGCGCGAAATTCAGGGCTTGTCGCAGCGGAAATGGCTGTCGTTCCCGTATACAAGCACGGTGCTGGAACGGCTCAAAAAGCATGCCGTCGGCGTAGGCCTCATCAGCAATTGGGACGCGACCGCACGGCACGTGCTGGAGGATAACGGGCTGATCGGCTACTTCGACCACATCGTCATCTCATCCGAGGTCGGCTCGGAGAAGCCGGGCAAAGAAATTTTCCTCTGCGCTCTGCGGGCGGCGGACGTTTCGCCTGAGGATTGCCTGTACGTCGGGGACAATTATTACGACGATGTCGTCGGCAGCTCCCGGGTCGGCATGGACGCGGTGCTGATCAACCGGTTCGGCCGGTTCGGGATCGAGGAGCTTGCCCACGAGCCGACGATCGCTTCCATCGAGGCGGTGCCGGACATCGTGAACAGGTAAAAAGGTCGGAGTCGCGGTCATCAAAATCAGGCAAGAACGAGCGGGGGGACATGCACAATGAAACGTCAGCGAAATAATAGAAAGCATTTTACGGCCATGACCGGCCTGGCAATTATGATTCTGCTTGCCGCATGCAGCGGGAGCGGCAAGCCTGCGGCGGGCTCGGGCGGAGAAACCGCGCAGCCGGCCAAGGCGGCCGGGGCCGGGGAAAAAGTAAACGGAGGCAGCGTCGTCGTCATCGTTCCTCAAGACCCGGACTACCTGGACCCGCATCTGGCGGTAGCCGCCGGCACGTCGGAAATGATGTTCAACGTCTACGAAGGCCTGCTGAAGCCGAATGAAAAAGGCGAGCTTTACCCGGCCATCGCCAAGTCCTACGAGATTGCGCCGGACGGGCTGACGTACACGTTCAAGCTGCGGGAGGGCGTCAAGTTTCACAACGGAAACGCGGTGACGGCGGAGGATGTCAAGTATTCCTACGAACGGCTGGCCGGCCAAGAGACGGGCAAGCCGCTCTCGCCCGCGTTCGCCAGCGTGCAGTCGATCGAAGCGCCGGATGCGGCGACGGTCGTGATCAAGCTTAAGGAAAACAATGCGTCGTTCCTGACCTCGCTGACGGCGTCGGTCATTCCGAAGGGCTATCAGGACAGCAACAAAAAGCCCGTCGGCACCGGCCCGTTCCAATTCGTCGAATATTTGCCGGGGCAGCGTCTCGTTATTGAGAAAAACAAGAACTATTACGTCCAAGACGTGCCATCCTTGGATAAGATCGAATTCCGCATCATTCCGGATCAGGAGGCGGCGCTCGCGGCTTTGAAGTCGGGCGAAGCGGACATCTTCCCCCGCATCGGAACGGAAAAGCTGGACGGGCTCGGCCCCGAATTTCAAACCGTCAGCGCGCCGCAAAACCTCGTGCAGCTGATGACCTACAATATTGCCAGGAAACCGTTCGACGATATCCGGGTACGGCAGGCGATCAACTATGCGGTCGACCGGGATGAGATCATCAAGGGTGTCGCGCTCGGCAAAGGCACGAAGCTCGGCTCGAACATGAGTCCGATCATGAGCCGCTATTATTTGGACGGCCTGCAGGATACGTACAAGTACAGCACGGAAAAAGCGAAAAGCCTGCTCGCCGAGGCCGGCTACAAGGACGGCTTCTCCGCGACGCTGTCCGTGCCGTCCAACTACCAGTTCCATGTCGATACGGCGCAGGTGATTGCGCAGCAGCTCGGCAAAGTCGGCATCAAGCTGAAGATCGAGCCGGTCGAATGGGCGGTATGGCTGGACCGCGTGTACAAGGGACGGGACTACGATCTGACGATTATCGGGCTGGACGGAAAGCTCGATCCGAACGACATTTTGAATAAGTACGCATCGGATTCCAAAAACAATTTCTTCAATTACAAAAGCCCGGAATTCGACCAAGCGCTAAAGCAGGGCTTGACCGAGCTCGATCCGAACAAAAGGGCGGAAGCGTACAAGCAGGCGCAGACGATTCTGGCCAAAGAGGCTGCCGCCGTCTACATCATGGACCCGAACCTCAACGTCGCGCTCAAGAAGACGCTGTCCGGCTACAAGCAATACCCGTTGTACGTGCAGGACATGTCGTCGGTTTATTGGACCCGGTAGCAGGAGAGAGCGCCGATGGACTACAGATACGTGACGCGGCGGGTCATGACGCTGCTTTTGACCGTCGTATTCGTCATTTTGCTGACGTTCTCCGCTTTTCGGCTCGTTCCCGGCAATCCGGCGCTGGCGATCCTGGGGACGGAAGCGACCCCGGAGCAGGTGGAGGCGCTGCAGGCCAAGCTGGGCGCGGACCTGCCGCTGTCCGAGCAGCTTGCGCGATGGCTGAAAGGCGTCGCGGTGCTCGACTTCGGAGAGTCGCTGCGTTTTGCCACGCCGGTGCTGGACTTGATCGGCGGGCGCATTCCCGTCACTTTGTCGCTGGCGCTGATGTCGCTTGCGATGACGGTCGTCGTCTCGATCCCGCTGGGGATCGCGGCGGCGCGGGCGCGGGGGAAAGCGGCGGACCTGATCGTCTCGATCGGGACGCAGCTCGGGCTGGCCGTACCGTCGTTCTGGTCGGGCATTGTTCTCATTCTGCTGTTCGGTCTGACGTTAAAATGGATATCGGTCAGCCGCTTCGTCCCTTGGTCGGAAAATCCGTGGCTTGCGTTCAAGTCGCTCCTGCTGCCCGCCGTGGCCGTTGCGATTCCGCAAATCGCCATCGTGGTGCGGTATTTGCGGACGACGATGCTGGAGCAGCTCGGCCTCGATTACGTGCGGACCGCTTACAGCAAGGGGCTGACGGAGTTTACGATCCATTACAAGCACGTGCTGAAAAATGCGCTGATCCCGGTGATTACCGTCGTCGGCATGAATTTTGGCGAAATTCTCGCGGGCAGCCTGGTGATCGAGCAGGTATTCACGCTCCCCGGGGCGGGCCGGCTTTTGGTTACGGCGATCGCCAACCGCGATTATCCGCTTATCCAAGGCATGGTCGTAATGATTGCGTTTGCCGTCATTTCGATCAATTTTCTCGTCGATCTGTCCTACCGCTGGTTGGACCCCAAAATTCGCTTAAAGTAGAGGCCGCCATGAACAAAAGTAACCGCATCACGTTATGGCTCGGCGTGACGCTCGTCGCTTCCTTGCTGCTGCTTATGCTCGTCAGCCTGGCGTACGTCCCTTACGGCGTCAACGAGATGGATATCGCCGGGCGGCTGCAGGCGCCGGGGCCCGAGCACCTGCTGGGCACGGATCAATTCGGCCGGGACATTCTTAGCCGGGTAATGGAAGGGACGCAGACCGCCTTCGCCGTCGGCGCCGTATCCGTCTCCATCGGTCTGGCCGGCGGGTTCCTGATCGGCTCGCTCGCCGGCTATTTGGGCCAATGGGCCGACGAGCTGCTTATGCGCCTCGTCGACGCCTTGATGGCGTTTCCGGGCATTTTGCTGGCGCTGATTTTCGTTTCGATCTTCAAGCCGAGCTTGTTCCAAACGATGATCGCCATCGGCCTCTTGTCCGTGCCGTCGTTCGCCCGCGTGATCCGCAGCGGCTTCCTTCAGCTTAAGGAAGCCGAATTCGTCAAGGCGGCGCGGGGGATGGGGGCCGGGCACGCGTCCGTGATCATCCGCCACATCGTGCCGAATATGCTGTCGTCCGTCATCGTGACGGCCTCGCTCAGCTTCTCCACGGCGATTCTGGTGGAGGCGGCGCTGAGCTACCTCGGACTCGGCGTACAACCGCCGGACCCGAGCTGGGGAGGCATGCTGAACGAATCCCAGAGCTACATCGGCAAGGCCCCGTGGTTTACGCTCGCCCCGGGCATTTTGATTACCGTCACCGTGCTCGGCTTCAATCTGCTCGGGGACGGCATCCGGGATTTGCGGGACCGCCGGGCCTAGAAAGGAAGGAGATGGCGCATGACGAACTCACCGTTAGAGAAGAAGCCCTTGCTTGCCATTCGGGATCTGCATGTAGAATTGACTCCCTCCGGCAGGAAGGAGGCGGCGCTGCCGGTGCTCACCGGCATTTCGCTTGCCATTTATCCGGGTGAAGTAATAGGAATTGTTGGAGAATCAGGCTGCGGGAAAAGCGCGCTGTCCTTGTCCGTTGTCGGGCTGCTGCCCCGCGCGATGCGGATCGGGCAAGGGGAAATCTGGTATCAATCCGCCCCGGTCCACCGGCTTGGCCAAGAAGAGACGCGCCGTCTTCGAGGCAGAGAAATCGCGATGGTGTTCCAAGACCCGATGACGTCGCTCAATCCCGCCTTGACCGTCGGCGAGCAGCTGACGGAAATGCTGCGGCTGCATCTGGGGCTGACGCGGCGGGAAGCCAACGCCCGGGCGGCGGAGCTGCTGCGGAACGTCGGGCTGCCGCGCCCCCAAGCGCTGCTGTCCGAATACCCGCACCGGCTCTCCGGCGGAATGCGCCAGCGGGTCATGATTGCGATGGCGCTCTCGTGCCGTCCGCAGCTGCTGATCGCCGACGAGCCGACGACGGCGCTCGATGTGACCATTCAAGCGCAAATTTTGGAGCTGCTGAAGCGGATCAGCACCGAGGAACGGACGGCGATTATGCTCGTTTCCCACGATCTCGGCGTCATTGCCGACATGTGCGACCGGATTGCCGTCATGTACGCGGGACAAATCGTGGAGGAAGGCACGGTGGAGGACATTTTCGATGCGCCCCGCCATCCGTACACGATCGGGCTGCTGAATTCGATCCCTTCGCCGGCGAAGAAAAAAGAGCGGCTCTATTCGATTCCGGGAACCGTTCCCGCGCTCCATGAACGGGGCGGCGGCTGCCGGTTTTATTCCCGCTGTCCGCAAGCCGCGGACCGCTGTCTGGCCGAGCCGCCGCGGCTGATGGAGCTGAACGGCCGGCATGCCGTCCGCTGCCTGCTCGCCGTGCCGGAAGGAGGGGCTTCCCATGCCGCCGGTTGAGCCTTTGGTCGAAATCGAGCAGCTCGTGAAGCACTATGTCCGGGTCGGCTTATGGGGACGCAGGCAAGTGCTGCGCGCCGTCGACGGCGTATCGCTGTCGATCCGCCGAGGCGAGACGCTAGGGCTTGTCGGCGAGAGCGGCTGCGGAAAGTCGACGACCGGGCAGCTGGCGGCCCGGCTGCTCGCGCCGACCGGGGGCGCGATGCGCTTCAAGGGGACCGACATCCGGGCGCTTCGAGGCGGCGCGGCGAAGGAGCTGCGCAAGCAGATTCAGTACGTGTTCCAAGACCCGTACACGTCGCTGAACCCGAGGCATCCGGTCTCCGCGCTGCTTGAGGAGCCGCTTCGGATTCATGGCATCGGCGGCCGTCGGGAGCGAAGGGAGCAGGTTCGCGGGATGCTGCGGACGATCGGGCTCGGCGAGCCGTACGAGCGCGCTTATCCGCACGAGCTGAGCGGCGGCCAGCGCCAGCGGGTGGGCATTGCCCGGGCGTTGATGCTGAATCCTGAATTTTTGATTCTGGATGAGCCGGTCTCCGCGCTGGACGTCTCCGTGCAGTCGCAAATTTTGAATTTGCTGAAGGACTTGCAGCAGCGGCTTGCGCTGACCTATTTATTCATTTCCCACGACCTTCACGTCGTGCATTATATGAGCGACCGGGTGGCGGTCATGTACTTGGGCAAAATCGTCGAACTGTCGGACGTTGAGCGGATTTACGAGAATCCGCTTCATCCTTACACGCAGGCTTTGCTGTCGGCGATTCCGCCGGAGCATCGGGGGCGCAATCGGGAGCGGATCGTGCTGGAGGGCGAGCTTCCGAGTCCGCTGGCGGTGCCGCGGGGGTGCGCGTTTCATACGCGCTGCCCGCATGCGGAAGAACGATGCCGGACGGTTACGCCTTCGCTGCGTACGGCCGAGCCGGGGCATGAGGTCAGCTGTCACCTGGTTTAGCGGCAACAGGAGACGGAGTTCGTTTGCGGCTGCCTGGGAGACCGGGAGGAGCGGCGGCATCCGGACGACGTCGAGCACGCTTTTAGACGATCGAGATCGGCTGAGTTGCAAAAAAACTTGAGTCTGCGCCCGTTTCCCAGTATATTGGGGATATCCATATTTCACGGGGGTAGAACATGAGTCGAAACGACGAACTGACCGGGTATGGCCGCCATCATCTCCAGATGGAATCGTACGGAGCGGCCGCCTTTTGTTTTTATCGGGCTATAAAAGAAAACGAATTCAACGGAAACGCGTGGAACGGCCTCATTCTTTCGCTAAGTTTGATGCGCCGGGAGGAAGAGATCCGCACGACGCTCGCCCGCTTCGCCTTGCAGCCGGGGCTGGATTTCGACCGCGACCTGCTGACCTTCGTCTTCATGATGTGGCAGCAAAATCCGCGCGCTTTGGCCGAATGGCTGCGCCGGGTCGTGGAATTCAACGGCATCCCGGAAAAGGACAAGCTGGCGTTCACGGAAATTGCGGAGGACGCGGAGCGGGCGTACGAGGATCTGGTCGCGAAGTACGGCGCGGAATCGCTGCACAGCCGCGGCATGCTGACGCTGGAAGAGTACGCGGCGCGTCCGATTCAATTGGACTGGCTGCTGGAAGCGCCGGTCGATACGATCTACGAGCAGCTGCAGTGGTGGCTCGAGGACAAGGACTCGGCGCTCTCGGCGGTGCGCCTGCTCTGCATGCTGCCCGACACGCGAAGCGAAAAGCTGCTGCGCCGCGTCTGCCGCAACGTCGCCATCGAGCCGAAGGTGCGGACGCACGCGCTGCTGGCGCTCCGCTGGCTTGGCGTCCGCGGCAATGCGCGGCTGTACAAGTTCAACGAGTCGTTCGTCATCGACTTGGACAATCCGAAGCCGGAGCTGACGATTTCCGTTCCGGCCGTTTACAAGCCTGCGCTGGACCGCGTGAAGCTGTGGGCGGCCAAGGAGAAGGGGCTCGTAACGCCGGAAGTGTACGAGCGGTACGCTTCGACGGACGAGGTAGAGCTGCCGCCCGAGATCGTCGAGAAGCTGGACGAGGCGGAGGTTCCGCCGCTGCTGCAGGAAGTGTCGCATGCGCTTATTCGCGCCGCCCATGATGAGTACTACCCGCTAGTGCCGACGATTAGCGGCACGCGCCAATGGAGCGCCGCGCTGCTCATGCTGATGAAGGATTATGCCGTCGGCATCGGGGAAGAGTGGCCGTACGGCGAGCCGGAGCAGGACGAAACGGCGAAGCAGCACCGCAATTGGCTGCTGAGCGCGAGCCCGGATTTTTATCCGAGCATCGAGGAAGTACGCAAATTGAAAGAAAGCTGATCCGTGCGGCGGTGTCCGCGTACGGTCGAATCAAGCGCGAAAAATGCCGGTTGTCTCCGTTCATTCCAGGAGAAGGCCGGCATTTTTGCATGGTTCAAATTGGGTTGCGTTTTTTTTGCGGTAAAGGGCGTCCGCCCATGACCCCGGTATTTGTGCTACATAGCATAGATAGGAAACTGTTCTTTTCTTGAAGGGGGTCATCGTTTGCGGATTTTGTTTTTGGAAAATCATCCGATGTGGGTTCACGGATTGCCTAACGGGTTCCGGCAGCTTGGTCATCAGGTCAAAACCTATTTCCCGGACGCGAACACGAAACGGACAATCGCCCGTTTTCGCCCCCATCTTATTATAGTGATGGGGTGGACGCCGGCCAATGATACGGCAGAAAAGCAGCTGAGGATTTCCAAGGCTGTCCGAAAGTCCGGAATTCCTCTTGTTTATTGGGCGACGGAAGACCCCGGGTACCACCGGAAGTTTTCCAGACCTTTGGTCCGACGGATAAAACCCGATTTTGTCTTTACCATTCACCGGGCTACGCTGAAAAAATACCGGAAGCTGCGGATTCCGGCAGCCCATCTGGATTTTGGATACGATCCCGGCATCCATAAGAGAGTTCCTGTCGTCAAGAAGTACCGGAGTACCGCAGTTCTCGTGGCCAACGGTTATATACAGCTTTACCGGCAAAATCCGCGCCATTTCCGGTTCAAATCTCTCCGTATGCTGGTCAACCCGTTTTTGGCGGAAGGCTTGGGCGTTGCAATGTACGGACGCTATTGGAACAAGATGCGAGGCTTTTTCCGCACGCGCCTTCCCAAAAAATCAATTCGAGGTTATCTGCCTTATCCCGAAGCGAACAAGGTATACAGCTCCGCCAAATTCGTCATTTGTCCGCAAAATGCGGGAGATCGCCTTACCCAGCGCACTTACGAAATTCTTGCTTCGGGAGGGCTTATCGTTACAAACGACACGCCCGAAATACGCCGATGGTTTCGCCCCGGTCGCGATCTTCTCGTTACTTCTTCCGAGAAGATGACGCGAAGCCTGATCCGGAAATACGCCCGGCTGCCCGAAGCCTGCGAGCGCATACGCCGCAACGCGGCGCGCGCTGCCGCTCCCCACGCCTACAGACATCGTGCGCGGTATATTTTGCGCGTGTTGAAGAAACGCGGGATCCTATAGCGCGGCCGGAGCGGGACGGGAATGCAGATTGGAAGCGGGACTGGATTCGGGACCGTCCCGCAAGAAGGTTCGAGACGGTGGCCAGTCGATAGCCTTTTTTCCGCAAGCCGTCAATAATTTGGGGCAGGGCCTGCGCCGTTTGGCTTGCGGAATCGCTCGCATGCATCAGGACGATGTCGCCCGGCCTCACGGCGTTCAGCACCCGCCGCACGATGGCTGCCACACCCGGCTTCTTCCAATCCAGCGAATCCACGCTCCAGTGAATCGTCAGGTATCCGAGACTTCGCAGCTTGCTGACGACGCGGGCATTCAAATCGCCGTTGGGCGGCCGGAACAGAACGGGCTTCACCCCGGTTGCCCTGCGGATGACGTTCTCCGCCTTTTTCACTTGCCGATGAATCCACCGGTTCCCATGCTTGGTATAGTTGACATGCATGTCTCCATGGGAGCCGATCTCGTAGCCTCTGGAGCGGATGGTGCGGGCAAGGCGGGGGTGGCGGGCCACCCATGGAGCGGAAAGGAAAAAAGTAGCCTGCGTCACGTTCTTTTTCCGCAAAATACCGAGCACCGGACCCGGTACCTTGCTGCCCCAGCCGATATCGAACGTCAAGGCCACCCGTTTTTGCCTGGTCTCGATTTTATAAATCGCTTGGTTGCGGCTTGTCACGGAATCCCTCCTTATACCAATACTATATTCGACGCGGGGGACAGCCTGACCGTGCGCCTGTCATGACGGATCTCAACGAAAGGAGCCCGAGTATGAGAATCCTCTTTTTCGAGAACGGAACGATCTGGTCCAGAGGTTTGCCGGATGGACTGCGCGACCTGGGGCATACCGTACGGATGTCCGGGCCTCTGACGAAGCGCCGCATCCCCGCCATCCTCGCTTCCTTCCGTCCGCATCTGATCGTCAACGTCGGATGGGGGCCGGACCATATCGGAAAAAAGCAAATTTGGATGCGGAAATGGGCCAGGGCCGCCCGGATCCCGCTCGTTTATTGGTCTACGGAAGATCCTCATTTTACGAAGAGGTTCACTCTTCCGCTCATCCGAAGAATGCGGCCAGACTACGTCTTTACGATTTCCGCCAAAACAGCCCGGACCTTCCGCAAGCTGGGAATTGCCGCCGCTCATCTGGATTTTGCGTTTCATCCCAGTCTACATCGCAGGCTGAAGCCCTCGAAAAAATATGCGTGCGACATCGCGGTCGTGGCCAACGCCTATCCGTCGGTTCTGCGGAAGGCCCCCGGCCATTTTCGCCGGAAGGCGATCCGGATACTCATCCGCCCCTTGGTGCAGCGCGGGATCCGCGTCGATTTTTACGGACGGAACTGGAATAAAATGAAGCCTTATGTGGGGCGCCGCATTCCGCGTCGGTGGATTCACGGCTATTTGCCGTATAGGGACGCAAGCAAAGTATACAGCTCGGCGAAAATCGTTCTCGGTCTGCAAAATTACCGTGACATGGTCACCCAGCGCACCTACGAAATTGCGGGCTCGGGAGGATTTTTGCTTACCTGCAATACGCCGGGGGTCAGAAAGCTGCTGAAGCCGGGGCACGAGGTGGCCGTGACTTCTTCACCGGCGCAAACCGTCCGGATGGTGCGCCGTTACTTGAAGGATGCCGCGGGACGGGAACGCATCCGGCGTCTGGGCAGAAAGGCGATTGCGAAGCACAGCTATACGCACCGGGCCCGGTTTATGTTAAGGGTGCTGCGGCGGCGCGGCATGATTGGAAACCGCTGATCCGGCGCAGTCCAGCCTGCTTCGCCGTTACTCGGATGAAGGCGACGGGCCGTCCTTTTTTTGAATGTTTCAACAAAACGACACTTGAAGCTTTCCCCGCTATCGCCCGGGGCTTACAGCGGAACGGCTTTACATTCTGTACCTTATCAAGGCAGCGTTTCGCTGCCAATTCCGACTATAAGAGGTGTGCAGGCTATGCGCGTATTATTTCTGGAAAGCCATCCGATGTGGATTTACGGCCTTCCGAACGGTTTCCGCGACGCGGGACATCAGGTGAAACTATCCGGTCCCCTGACGCCTGGGAGACTTCGGACGCTGCTCGCCCGCTTCCGGCCTCATCTCATTGTCTCTCTCGGGTGGACTCCCGTGCACAGACAGCACAACCGGAAGTGGATTCGAAAATACGTAGGCAGCTCGGGAATTCCGCATGTCTATTGGGCGACAGAGGACCCGACTCATACGAAATATTTTACCCTTCCTTATATTCGAGCCGTGAAGCCGGATTTTGTGTTTACCATTTGCCGCTCCCGTGTGAAGGATTACCGCAGGATGGGCATCCGGTCCGCACACTTGGATTTCGGTTATCACCCCAAGGTGCACCGGCCCGTCAAAGCCCGCAAAAAATACCGGTGCAGCATCGCGGTTGTCGCCAACGCTTATCCCCGGAATCTGGTCAAATATCCGAAGCATTACCGCAAGCGATCGCTCCGCAGGCTAATCAGCCCTCTGGTCCGGCATAAGATTCGCGTCGATTTTTGGGGGAGAAGATGGGGGGCCATGAAGCGGTTTCTCGGCACCGATATCCCCAAGCGCTGGCTCCACGGCTACTTGCCCTATCCCAAAGCGAATCAAATTTACAGCTCGGCCAAAATTAATATCGGATTGCAAAACAAGCGCACCCAGGTGACGCAGCGCACGTATGAAATTCTCGGTTCGGGAGGCTTTCTTCTCACCAGCGATACGCCGGAGATCAGACGGTTGTTTAAGCCCGGCAAGCATCTGGTCGTCTCCTCTTCGCCCCGGCAAACGATGAGGTTGGTCCGCTACTATTTAAACCATCCCGTGCAGCGCGAGCGGATTCGCAGAGCCGGGCGGCAGGCCGTGAAGAAGCATTCCTACAAGCAGCGCGCCTTGCAAATGGTCCGCGAGCTAAGAAGGCAAGGAATTTTGAAGCGGGCTTAAAAGCCCCCGGCATTTATTCAGGCTTTCGCACGGACTTGCCCAAATCCACCTCCATCAGATCCCGGCCCACCGTAATCGGTCCGGCATAAATCCCGCTCATGCCCCGGATGTAGGCTGCTTCCGCTTCCGGTGTTTTGGCCGGAGCCGGAATATGATGGGTGAGCAGCAGATGCTTTACGTCCGCCTGACGGGCGATTTCGGCCGCTTGCAGTGTCGTCGTATGGTATTTCGCCGGATTGCCCAGACCTGTCGCCTGCTCCGGATACATGGCAATCAGGGCGTCGAGCCATTCCTTGTTGTAAGCCTCGTGAACGAGCAGGTCGGCTCCTTGGGCGTAGCGAACCATATTGTCTACCGGAATGGTGTCTCCCGAAATGACGGCCGCTTGCCCGTTGTATTCGAATTTATAGGCGACGGCGGGGTATACCGGACGATGGTCGACCTCAAAGGCCGTAATCCGGATCCCGTCCCGATCGTATACGACGCCTTCGTTGCATTCGTGATACTCGATTCTCGAACCGCCCAAGGCGGATTTGTTGTAATGAATGCGCAGATCGACGTCGAAGGCGAACGAAGCTTCCATTTTGCCGATAATGTCCCGGGTCGTGACTGGTCCGTACACCTGCATCGGAACCGTGCGGTTCTCGTACACGGCGCCCGGGACGACATGCGTTCTCCAGCTGCTGATGAACACGTCGAAAAAGCCGGAATTGTGATCGCTGTGGTGATGCGTGAACAGAACGTCCGAAATGCGCTGGGGCATGATGCCGGCCAGAAGAAGCTGGCCGACCGTTCCGGCTCCGCAATCGACGAGAAATACTTTGCTGCCGGCGAGCACAGCCACCCCCGGTTTGGCGACCCCGTAGACCGCCCGCGGCGATCCGGTCCCAAGTAAAATGACTTTTAAATGCTCATGAAAATCGGGCACGAGTTTTTCCTGCCCTTGCATGTGCCTGACGAGGTCTGTCAATCGAAAAGCCCCTTCCTGTGTGTGAAATGCAAGCCTGGCTTCCTGCCGTAAATCCATTATAGAGCAAGAACTCCGCGCTTTCCACACAAATCATTTAGGAATAGTCGGAATTGGAAGGCTTTCCTTTATTCCGCGTGCCGGTTGTGCCGTCATGCCGATGGCGGCGGTTGGACAAGCTTTTCTTATTTGTCCGTCGGGTGTGCTATACTTGGTATATTGCCTGCTATCGAATTCCGAAAGGATGGTTGCCATGTTTACAAGTATACTGGTTGCTTACGACGGTTCCGAGCTATCCCAGAGAGCCTTGGCCAAAGCGAAAGAGCTGGCGGGCGAGGCGAACGCCAAGCTTGAGGTCGTTCATGTGCTGCATCATCCGGTTGTCGTCATCGGCGAAGCGGTCGTATCTCCGCCGCGAAGCTATGAGGCTGAGTACATACAGCTTACGCAATCTCTCATCGACCAAGCGAACCGGGAAATCGCCGGGCTTCCGAACGCGAAAGCCAGCTTGCTGCAAGGTCAGCCTGCGGACGCCGTGCTGGATTATGCCGGGGAGATCGGGGCGGATCTCATCGTGATTGGAAGCCGGGGCTTGTCCGGCCTCAATGAATGGGTGCTCGGAAGCGTGAGCCATCATGTCGTGCAGCACGCCCGGATTCCCGTCCTTGTCATAAAATAGGGTCAAAGTGCATCATGACCGGCGGTTTAGAAAATAAAGCGGGACCCCGTTCCGCCAAATAAAAAAGACGTGCGCCGGAACCGCCGTCGCCTTGGCGATCGTTCCGCGTACGTCTTTTTTAGAATGCGCGGCTCCGCTGCCGGCATCATTCCACCGTGCACTTCTGCTTATCTTACCGCGCATGTTCACTTCGCACAGCTATTCTTCCTGATACAGGTCAGTCGACAAGTAGCGCTCGCCCGAATCCGGCAGCAATACGACGATCGTTTTCCCCTCGTTTTCGGGGCGGATCGCCAGCTCCGTTGCGGCAAAGGCTGCGGCGCCCGACGACATGCCGACCAGCAGACCTTCCTGCTGCCCCAGCAGTCGGGAGGTCCGGTAAGCGTCGTCCGTGCGCACCTTGACGATCTCGTCGACGACGGCTCGGTCGAATACGTCGGGCACGAAGCCCGCTCCGAGCCCTTGGATGCGGTTAGGCCCCGGCTTGCCCCCGGACAGCACGGGCGAATCGTACGGCTCCACCGCGACGATACGCACGGCCGGATTGTGGCGCTTCAGCACTTCGCCGACGCCCGTTACCGTTCCGCCGGTCCCGACGCCCGCGACAAAAATATCGACTTTGCCGTCCGTGTCCGCCCATATTTCCTCCGCCGTCGTCTTCCGGTGGATCGCCGGATTGGCCGGGTTATTGAACTGCTGGGGGATGAACGAATGCGGAATTTCCGCCGCCAGCTCGTCCGCTTTGCGGATCGCGCCCGGCATCCCTTCGCCGCCCGGCGTCAGCACGACCTCCGCGCCGAGCGCCTTCAGCAGATTGATCCGTTCCCGGCTCATCGTATCCGGCATGGTCAGGATCAGCTTATAGCCCCGGGCCGCCGCTACGGAAGCGAGGGCGATGCCGGTATTGCCGCTTGTCGGCTCGATGATGACGGACTCCTGCGGGCGAATGAGTCCCCGCTCTTCCGCGTCCAGAATCATGGCGTAGCCGATGCGGTCTTTGACGCTCCCGGCCGGGTTGAAAAATTCCAGCTTCGCCAGCAGAGTCGCTTTTAATTCTTGCTTTTTATGATAATTGGACAATTCCAGCAACGGGGTATTTCCGATCAGATCCGTTAAGTTTTTCGCGATACGGCTCATTCGTATGCCTCCATTCATTCCGATTAACCCTATTCTTTTAATTACAATATATCATGATACTGCAACAACGATCGCGAGGTCAAACGAAGTCCGGACGGCAAGGCTGTTGCCGGGCATCAAGACGGCTGAATGATAGTTTCAATCTATGATTATGATACGAATAATTGAATTGAACGATAGAACAGGCGGGCTTATACTGGACTCCGTAAGTATACCATCCAGAGAGAAAGAAAGGGAATCTTCATGACTGATCATCAGCGTACGCCGCTGTTTTCCGCCTTGCTGGAGCATGCGCAAAAACAGCCGCACCAATTTCATATCCCCGGACACAAAAAAGGGGAAGGGATGGAAAGCGGCTTTAAATCGTTTATCGGCGACAACGCCTTGTCCATCGATCTGATCAATATTGCGCCGCTGGACGATTTGCACCAGCCGACGGGCGTCATCGGGGAAGCGCAGCGTTTGGCAGCGCTCGCCTTCGGGGCGGATTATACGCTGTTTTCCGTGCAGGGCACAAGCGGCGCCATCATGACCATGATCATGACCGTCTGCGGACCCGGGGATAAAATCATCGTTCCGCGCAATCTGCATAAGTCGATTTTGTCCGCCATCATTTTTTCCGGGGCGAAGCCGGTGTTCGTGTCCCCGGAGCGGGACAAGAAGCTGGGGATCGACCACGGGGTGTCCGTCCGCTCGGTGAAAAAAGCGATTGAGATGCATCCGGACGCCAAAGCGGTGCTTGTGATCAATCCGACCTACTTCGGCGTCTGCACGAATCTGCAGGCCATGGTCGAGACGGCCCACCGCTACGGCATTCCCGTGCTGGTGGACGAAGCGCACGGGGCGCTGCTCCATTTTCACGACAAGCTGCCCATGTCGGCAATGCAGGCGGGAGCCGATATGGCGGCGACCAGCATGCACAAGCTGGGCGGCTCGCTGACGCAGAGCTCCCTGCTGCATGTGCGGGAGGGGCTCGTCCCGGTCAAGCGGGCACAGACGCTGTTCAGCATGCTGACCACGACGTCGACCTCGTACATCCTGCTCGCGTCGCTCGATGCCGCCCGCAAAAATCTCGCCACGCGCGGGAGGGAGATGGCCGAACGGACCATTCGGCTGGCCCAGGAGGCCAGGCGGAGGATTAACGAGATTCCCGGGCTGTTCTGCTTCGGCGATGAGATTTTGTGGACGGAAACGGCATACGATTTCGACCCGACCAAGCTGACGATCCATGTGCGGGGGCTCGGCATGACGGGGTACGAAGCGGAGAACCGGCTTCGGGACCGGCACAATCTGGAGGTGGAGCTAAGCGACCTGTACAACATCTTGTGCCTGATTACCCCGGCGGATACGGAGGAATCGATTGACGTGCTGCTGCGGTCGCTCGAAGAGCTTGCCAGGGGGCGGGGCTGCGGGGGGCAGGCAGAGGAGCGCGATATCCGTCTGCCGGATATTCCCCAGCTTTCGTTAACGCCACGGGACGCGTTCTACGGGGACACGGAGAAGATTCCGTTTCTGGAATCGGCCGGCCGGATCATTGCGGAATCGATCTACGTCTACCCGCCGGGCATCCCGATCCTGCTTCCCGGGGAAGTGATTGGCGAGCGGCACATCGCTTATATTGCCGACCATCTGGAGGTCGGTCTTCCGGTGAAGGGGCCGGAGGATTTGACGCTGCGCGAAGTCAAGGTCATCGTCGAAGCGAACGCGATTTTCTAAAAGGAAAAGGAGGGGAGCCGAATGAACGTTTCGGCCTTGCGCGAATGGTTTCCGATATTGAACCAGCAGGTGAACGGGTATCCGCTGACGTATTTGGACAGCGCGGCTTCGGCGCAGAAGCCGGTTCAAGTGATCAAAGCGCTCAAGCGCTTCTACGAATGGGACAACGCGAACGTGCACCGCGGAGTGCACACCCTCGGCTCGCGGGCGACCGAGGCGTACGAGGGGGCGCGCGCCAAGGTCGCGCGTTTTGTGAATGCCGCCTCGGAGGCGGAAATCGTCTTTACCCGCGGGACGACGTCGAGCATTAATCTGGTCGCCGCCGGATATGCAAGAACGATTTGCAGAGAGGGGGACGAGATCGTCCTGACGCCGATGGAGCATCACGCGAATCTTATCCCGTGGCAGCAGGCGGCCAAAGCGACAGGAGCCGTCTTGAGCTATATTCCGCTGCAGGAGGACGGCACTCTCTCGCTCGAGGACGTGGCGAGAACGGTCACGTCCCGGACGAAAATCGTCGCCGTCTCCCATATCTCGAACGTGCTCGGCGCCGTCAATCCGGTCAAGGGGATCGCCGAGATTGCGCACCGGTGCGGGGCGAAGTTGCTCGTCGACGGAGCGCAGGCGGTTGCCCATGGAAAAGTGGACGTGCAGGAGCTGGATTGCGACTTCTATGCGTTCTCCGGGCATAAGATGTGCGGTCCGACCGGCATCGGCGTGCTGTACGGGAAACGTTCGCTGCTGGAGGCGATGGAGCCGGTCGAATTCGGCGGCGAGATGATCGGCCATGTCGACCTGCGGGAAGCGACGTGGAAGGAGGCGCCGTGGAAGTTCGAAGCGGGCACGCCGATCATTGCCGGCGCCGTCGGTCTAGGAGCGGCGATCGATGTGCTGGAGCAAATCGGCATGGATGCGATCGAGAAGCACGACCTGGAGCTGACTGCTTATGCTATCGCCCGGATGAAGCGAATCGAAGGCCTGACCATCTATGGCCCGACGGAGGGGCGTATCGGGATGGTGACCTTTAACCTGGACGGCATCCACCCTCACGACTTGGCGACAGCGCTGGATGCCTACGGGGTGGCCGTCCGGGCAGGGCATCATTGCTGCCAGCCGCTGATGAGACGGCTCGGGACGCAAGCGACCACGAGAGCGAGCTTTTTTGCCTACAACACGGAAGAGGAAGTCGACCGGCTGGCGGAAGCGCTGTACCGGGCCAAGGCGTATTTTGCGGATTAGCGGTGCGGACGGAGGAATTCATAGGGGGAAGGAGGGACAGACGTTGGACGTTATAGCGTCTAATTTGGCCGCGGTCGAGCGCCGCATTCAAGCTGCGTGTCTTCGCGCCGGGCGGCGCCGGGAGGACGTCGGGATCATCGCCGTCACGAAATACGGCTCCGCCGATTTGACGGCGAAGATGCTGCAGCTCGGGATGGCGCACATCGGCGAAAACCGCTGGCAGCACGCGCAGCCGAAATGGGAGGCGCTGGGAGGACAGGGCAGCTGGCACTTTATCGGCCATCTGCAAACGAACAAAGTGAAGGACGTCGTCGGCAAGTTCGCGTACATCCATTCGTTGGACCGGATGTCGCTGGCGACGGAAATTCAGCGAAAAGCGGACGCGTTAGGCGAACCGGTCCGCTGCTTCATTCAAGTGAACGTATCCGGAGAGGAGAGCAAATACGGCCTGCCGCCGGAGGAGCTTGTTCCGTTCGCGCGGCAGGTGTCCAAGCTGGATGCCGTACAGGTGGTCGGCTTGATGACAATGGCTCCGCTGGACCGGGATGCCGAGGCGGCCCGGCCCGTATTCCGCGGACTGCGGCAGCTCCGCGACAAGCTGAACGAAGCGGGGGCGTTCGGCTGCGAAGTTCAGCACCTGTCGATGGGCATGTCCGGCGATTTTGAAGTCGCGATTGAAGAAGGCGCTACATGGCTCAGGCTCGGCTCCGTCCTGTGCAAGCAGGAAGGCGGGGCCTGACGCAAAAGCGGCAACCCTGCGGGGGCAGCATCGTCATGCCCGTGGAGTTGCCGCTCTATTTTTCACGCCGTCCGGGTTATCCCAAATGAAGCTCCTTCATCTTGTTGTACAGGGTTCCCCGGGAAATGCCCAGCAGCTTGGCTGCGGCGCTCTTGTTGCCGAGCGTCTTGGCCAAGGCGTCTTCGATTAGCGATTTTTCCTCTTCTTCGGTATTCCGCGTTTTCAATATTCGCAATTGCGGATCGGGCTGCTCCGCCCTTGTCTTGTCCAAATGCGGCTGCTCCTTTTGCAAATGCGCAGGGAGGCTGGTCATCGCAATGCGTTCGTTTTCGCTGAGAATCAGGCACCGTTCCACGACGCTCATCAGCTCGTTGATGTTGCCGGGCCAATCGTAATTGGCGAACGCCAGCATCACTTCGGGCTCAAGCTGCGGAATCGGCTTTTGATACTGCAGCGCAAATTGTCTGACGAACGTTTGAACGAGCGACGGGATGTCTTCCTTTCGCTCGCGAAGCGCAGGCAAGGCGATGGAAATGACGCTCAGCGCGTAATACAAATCGGACCGGAACAGCTGTTTTTCGACCAATTTGTGCAAATCCCGATCCGTTGCCGCGATGATGCGGGCATGCACCGGAATAGGGGCGGTCCCGCCCGTCCGAACGACCGTTTGCGTCTGAATGGATTGCGCCAGCTTCGCTTGAATGTCCGGCGGCAGCCGGTCGATTTCGTTCAGGAACAGCGTGCCTTGATCGGCCAATTCCAATTTTCCGGCGCTGCCGGTCTGATTTCCTGAAAAAGCGCCCCCCTGAAAGCCGAAGAGCTCCGTTTCCAGCAATCCGGCGGGGATGGAACCGCAATGCAGCGTAATGAACGGCTTGTCGGCCCGCGGACTGGCTTGATGAATCACTTGGGCAAGCTGTTCCTTGCCTACCCCGGCTTCCCCGATCAGCAGCAGAGGATTTTCGGCTCCGGCCACTTTTCTCGCCAGCCGGATCGCATTGCCGATCAGTTCGCCTTTGCCCTTGATGAAGGAAAACGGGTCCTCATGGCTTGCCTGTTCGTCGAAGCGCGCCATATGGGTCGAAGAAAGCTCGTCGTTCAGACGGACCAATTGGGTGATGTCCTGCTCCGTGGCGATCCCGCCGATAATATGGCCGCTATCATCCACAACGGGAGAAGCGTTGACCAGCACGTGGTTGCCGGGACGCGGACGGTGATACGTATTCCGGATCATCCGGCCTTCGTCCAGCATTCGGAGCACCATGAGCGCCTCCGGTTGGAAATGCTCGCCAATGCGCCTGCCCAATATATCTTTTTTGTCGATGCCGTACGTCTCCTCGGCGACGGTATTCCAGCAAATCACCGTGCCGCTCTGGTCGACGACCGTTACCGCGTCGGTTACCGTCTCCGCCAGCGTGAAGAAGTAGGAAGCGAGCCGCTGACGCTCTTTATAAACGAAAGTCAGCAGCTCGGCCATAAAGCTGTAACCGACCAAGGTTCCGTCGGCTTCCCGGAAGACGACGGGCCGCTGGGTCGCGGTGGGCAGCTGCATGAAGCTTTCGTAGTTCCCTGCGGCGACCTCCGAATGAGGGAGAACGGGAGACAGCAGATTCGGGCAGCACGCCAAGTCGTCGATCGTCGTATCCTGCCGCTGCTCGAAAAGCCAAAGATCCCCGGAGGTAAACAAGTAAGCGCTGTTATCCTTCAGGATGCAGACGGCAGCGTCTCGACGCAGGTATGCCGCAATGTCGCAAATTGTCGAATGAAGAGGAAGCATATGCATTTGTCGATGAATAGGTAATTGTTCAGCATTGAACATAGGCAGCCTCGCATGGGGTTTTATAATTAAATTTAACATGAAAAAGAACGGGTTACAACTGAAGGCCATCCGCCGATTGGATTATTTTCCATGTAAAAAATGTTCATTTTTGAACATAAGGACAAAATGTGAAACTTTTTTTGTCAAAAGTATGTACAAAATAACGATGCCTGTGTATAATCGGCTGTGTAAACAAATTTAACACTGCAAAGGGGAGGAAATAAAACATTTTGTGGAACGATGTCATTTCACAAAGAAAAGGTCAAGTTTTTGTAAATTAATCAAATCTTCAACGCATCGGCTCAAGCTCCTCATGCCGTCCGAAAGAGGACGGTGTTCCGACAAATTTAGTTGAACGTCACTCATCAGAATAAAACTCCAAGCGCGTAATGCATTACACTCCGTCTATTGAACATACTGCCATCAACGATCCATTCATGCTTAGTACCCTATGGTTGATTTATCCGCTTCATTCGCCGGCGCCATTGCTGCGAAACGGCCACGACCGATCTGACGAAGAACACGGTAGATAAAAAGAAATGCGCATTCGTTGCAGAAGGTTTGTGAAAGCGGTTACTTCATAAAGACAAAATTCGGGAGGTCGTCTAAAACAATGAAAAAGCAAACTTCGATTGGAATTGCAACCGTTATCTTGGGAATGTTAGCGCTTACTGCATGCGGGGGGAATCCCGACGGAGCGAAGTCTGCATCAGGTTCGGCGGAAGGGTCGGCCTCGGGCAAGGAAATTAAAATCGGAATGATGTTCGCATTAAGCGGCAACGAGGCCAAAATGGGCCAGGACATGAAGCAGGCTGCGGAATTGGCGGCTGAAGAGATCAACGCCGCCGGCGGCATTAACGGCAGCAAAATCAAGCTTGTCGCCCAGGACGACGCTTGCGATCCGCAGACCGCTACGGCTGCCGCCAACAAGCTCGTATCCGAAGGCGTCACCGCCGTCGTCGGCGGCTATTGCTCCGGCGCGGCGATCCCGGCTACCGGCGTGTTCCATCAAAACGGCATCCCGACGGTCATTACGGCAGCCAACTCGCAAAAAATCGCCGATCAGAAATTTCCGGAAATCTTCATGATCAACGGCACCGGGGTGCACCAGGCGCAGATGGCGACGGAGTATATGGTCAACAAAAACCAAGCGAAAAAAATTGCGATCATTCATGACAACTCCGCGTTCGCCAAAGACTTGGGGGAAGTGACGAAGAAGCAGGTAGAGAGCGCGGGCGGGAAAGTGGTCGTATTCGACGCCGTGAACCCGGACGAAACGGATTTCTCTTCGCTGGTGTCCAAGCTGAAGCAAGCGCAGCCGGACGCGACGTACTGGACGGCGTACTATAAGGGCGGAGGCCTGTTTATTAAGCAGTTCAAGCAGCAGGGCGTTTCCGGCATCATCGGAGTGGGCGACGGCGCAAACGACAAGATGCTGATCGACATTGCCGGTAAAGAGGCGGCCGAAGGCACGTTCATCACCAACAGCCCGACGGCGGAATTTCTGCCGGAGGCGAAGAAATTTATCGATGATTATAAAGCCAAGTTCTCCCAGGAGCCGGGCCCGTATTCCGCTCTGCAATACGACGGAATTAAGCTGATGGCCGACGCCATCAAGCGCGCAGGCTCTACGGACAAAAAGGCGATTACCGAAGCCTTGGCCAAAACCGATTTAAAAACGCTCACCGGGCAAGTTTCCTTTACCCCGCAGGGCACGCTGACGAAGTCCAACTTTGTCGTTCTGCAGGTCAAAGAAGGCACTTTTGCTCCTTCGAAGTAAGCTTGAGCCTTGAAACTCGAACGCGCGGCATGTGAAGATCGTGCCGCGTATCTTTTCAAAAAGGAGCGGTCCGATGGAATTTCATCTTACCACCGACATTTTTGTGCAGCAGCTGATTAACGCTTTGATCGTAGGTTCCTTTTATGCTTTAATCGCGCTCGGTTATTCGATGGTCTACGGCATTATCAAACTGCTTAATTTTGCGCATGGCGATTTATTCATGGTCGGCGCTTTCGTCGGCTACACGGTATTGGCCAAGCTGACCGGTACGGGGGAAAGCTTGCTGGGGATGGGATTGGCTTTTGTGATCGCGATGATCGTTACCGGATTTTTAGGGATGGGAATCGAACGGATCGCCTACAGGCCGCTGCTGAAGGCTCCCCGTTTATCGATATTGATTACCGCGGTGGGCATGTCGCTCGTGCTGGAGAATGCGATTATGGCGGGATACGGCGCCAAGCCGTATATTATGCCCGTAACGCTGCCGACAGACGGGTTTTCGCTGCTCGGCGCCAAAATTACGTATGCCCAGATCGGAATCATCGTATTCTCGGCCATCTTAATGATCGCTTTGCAATGGTTCGTGCATCGGACAATTTATGGAAAAGCGATGCGGGCGATTGCGATCGATCAGACGGCCAGCAGTCTGGTCGGCATCAACGTGACGAAAGTGATTTCGTTGACTTTCTTCGTCGGTTCTTTCCTGGCCGCGGCCGCCGGCATGATGAATGCGAGCTATTACGGCAGCCTTACGTTTACGATGGGCTTTATTTTCGGAATGAAGGCCTTCACGGCCGCCGTCATCGGCGGAATCGGCAACATTCGCGGCGCGATGCTCGGCGGCTTGATGCTGGGCGTGCTGGAGACGATCGGCACGTACCAATTCGGCGGCGAATGGAAGGATGTCTTTGCGTTCTTCATTCTCATCGTCCTGCTGGTGGTCAAACCGACGGGCCTTTTGGGCCAAAAAGTAACGGAGAGGATGTAAGGTATGGAAAATGCGACGAAGCAAACCGTTGTTTTAAACCGCCCCAAAATCAATGCCAAATCTTCGGCGCTCGCGGCGCTGATGGTGCTGGCCGCGTTTTTCCCTTTCTTCGCCGGGCCTTACTGGCTGGACGTCGGCTTTCTCGCCGTGTTCTATATCGTTCTGGGGCTCGGACTGAATGTCGTTGTCGGCTACGCGGGGCTGCTCGACCTCGGGTATTCCGCGTTTTTCGCGGTTGGCGCCTATACAACGGGCATTTTCATGACGCAGTTCCAAATGAATTTTTTCCTTGCTCTGGCGCTTAGCGGAATATTCGCGGCCGTGGCAGGCTTCATTATCGGAGCGCCGACCCTGCGGCTGCGCAGCGACTACTTGGCGATCGTCACGCTGGGCTTCGGCGAAATTGTCAAAATATCGGCCAAAAATCTGGAGTTTACCGGCGGAGCCTCCGGGATTTACGGCATCATGAGTCCGTTTCCCGCCCCGTCGACCTTCATGGGAATCACGATCAATAACCTGACGTACTGCTATTGGGCGATTCTGGTTTTGGCGGTCATCACGATTATCGCTTCCAAACGGCTCGGGCAGTCGAGAATCGGGCGTTCCTGGGCGTACATCCGGGAGGATGAGGACGCGGCGGAAGCGATGGGCATCAACCGGGTGCGCAGCAAGCTGGCCGCTTATTCGGTAGGAGCCTTGTTCGGAGGCTTGGCCGGATCCATCTTTGCAGTCAAAATGACGGCGATTGCGCCCGAGAGCTTCAACTTCATGCAGTCGGTCATGATTTTGCTGGCCGTGATCTTGGGCGGTCTTGGCCGGATTTCCGGCGTCGTGATCGGCGCGATCATCGTCATCGTTCTTCCCGAGTCGCTCCGGGATTTGAATAAGCTCATTCATTTGGATGTGGATATCGACCGCTACCGTTTCCTTATCTTTGGGGTCGCGCTGGTGATCCTGATGATTTTTCGCCCTCAAGGACTCGTTCCCGAGAGCCGGGGTAAAGAATAAGCAATCCGAGGTGAGAGATATGGCGAACATGCGAATTTCCAATCTGCATCTTCAATTCGGCGGATTGACGGCTGTCAACAACCTGAGCTTTGACATTCCGGACCATGCCGTGATGAGCGTTATCGGACCGAACGGGGCAGGGAAAACGTCTTTGTTCAACATGATTACGGGCTTTTACCGGCCGACGCGCGGCGAAATTTTGTTCGACGGCGTAAATATCGTCGGGAAGAAGCCGAGCCAGATTACGGCGATGGGCATGGCCCGTACCTTCCAGAACTTGCGCGTATTTCCGAACCTGACCGTGCTGGAGAACGTGATGGCCGGCATGCACTCCAGAACGAAGCAAGGGCTCGTCGGAGCGCTGCTGCGCACGCCCGGTCACCGCAAGGAAGAAGCCTGGATTCGGCAGGTGGCTGAGGACTGCATCCGTTTTGTCGGGATTGAAGCGTACACCGACAGGCTTGCCAAGAACCTGCCTTACGGCGCTCAGCGCTACTTGGAAATTGCGCGCGCCTTGGCGATTCAGCCGAAAATCCTGTTCCTGGACGAGCCGGCAGCGGGCTTCAATTTCAGCGAAAAGCAGGATTTGATCGGTTTGATCGGACGAATCCGCGAAGCTTACCGCATTCCCGTCGTCTTGATCGAGCACGACATGGGACTGATCAACAAAGTCTCCGATCACATCATGGTGCTGAATTACGGGCAAAAGCTGGCGGAAGGCACGCCGCAGGACGTGCTGAACGATCCCCGGGTGATCGAAGCGTATCTGGGCAAAGAAGAGGAGGATGAGGCGGTATGAGCACCATTCTCGATGTGAAGGGGATGGAAACGTTTTACGGGAAAATCCAGGCGGTCCGCGGTGTCGATTTTACGGTGAAGCAAGGGGAAATTGTTGCGCTGCTCGGGGCCAACGGCGCCGGCAAAAGCACGATTCTGAAAACGATATCCGGCCTGATTCGTCCGGCTCAAGGCAGCATCGCGTTTATGGGCGAAGACCTGACGAAAAAAGAGCCTCATACGATCGTGGAAATGGGCGTCGTGCACGTGCCGGAGGGACGGAGGGTGTTCGGAGGCCTCACGGTGACGGAAAACCTGGAGCTCGGATCTTTCATCAAGAAAAAGGACAAGGCGAAGCTGGCGCAAAATCTGGACATGGTCTTTCAAATGTTCCCCCGGCTGGCCGAGCGCCGCAAGCAAATGGCGGGAACGTTAAGCGGCGGGGAGCAGCAGATGCTGGCCATCGGCCGGGCGCTCATGTCGGAGCCTAAGCTGCTGATGCTGGACGAGCCTTCGATGGGGCTTGCCCCGATCGTCGTCATCGACATTATGAAGATTATCAAACAGATCAACCAACAGAGGGGCACGACGATTTTGCTGGTCGAGCAGAACGCGAAGGCGGCGCTTAAATTGGCGCACCGCGGCTACGTGCTGGAGACGGGCTCCATTACGATGGAAGACAGCGCCGCCAACCTGCTTGCGGATGACAACGTGGTCAAGGCTTACCTCGGAGTTCATTGATGGCTCGTCCTTTAGAGGAGCCGTTGTCTCAACCGGCCGTGACCACGAAACGCGGCAGTCTGCCCGTGTCGCCGTATGCCTTGCTGTTTATCGGGGTCTTCTCCGTGGCGTTATCTTCCATCTTTATTAAGTGGTCGTCGGCTCCGGCCTCGATCATGGGCATGTACAGACTGCTGTTCACGATTGTGCTGCTGCTTCCGTTCAGGCCGTGGAAGCAAACGGGAGCCGGCCGGTTTTCCTGGAGCTTTAAGGGCAGCCTGCTGCTGGTGCTGTCCGGCTTGTTTCTTGGTCTGCACTTTCTGTTCTGGATGGAGTCGTTAAAGCATACTTCCGTTGCCAGCTCCATGATCTTGTTGACGCTGCAGCCTGTTTTTATTATGATCGGCTCCTTTTTCTTGTTTAAAGAGCGGACTTCCGTGCAAGGCGTGGCCAGCTTGATCGTTGCCCTGGTCGGATCGGTATTGATCGGCTGGGGAGATATCGGCTTCTCGGAGCAGGCTCTTTACGGCGATATGCTGTCGATTGCCGGAGCGCTCAGCTACTCGCTCTATTTGATGGCAGGGCAAAAGCTGATGAAAGAAATTCCGTCCATGCTGTACAGCCTGTTTGTTTTTATCATTGCCGCATTGCTGCTGTTTGTGTTTAATATGTTCAATCATTATACACTTACGGATTATTCCTTGACGGACTGGGGCATTTTTGTTTTGCTCGCGTTGATTCCAACCGTGATGGGGCAGATGCTGTTCAATTGGCTTTTAGCCTACGTAAACGCGACGACGGTGTCCATGGCGGTCATCGGAGAACCGGTGTTGGCGATCATTCTGGCCTATCTGTTATTGAACGAACAGCCTACCTGGCTTCAGGCGTCCGGCGGGCTTTTAACCATGCTCGGCGTAGGAATTTACTTTCGAATCAAGCCCAAGAGTGTTCAAAAATAGACACAATAATTAAAAATAAACAAAATTATTGGTTAATGTGTGTACAATTTCGTCATTTGATTGTATAGTGTAAATACAGATAACGCTTTCATACGACAACAATGCATGGTTCAAGAAGGAGGATTCGGTAGTCCATGGAAGTGCTCATGCGGAATATGTTTCAAGCGATCGGAAAGAGCCGTTCCGCGAATCAATTGGCTAAAAGGTACGGCTTGCGCTTCGGCGCGTCCCGCTTCGTCGCAGGCGAAACGATCAAGCAGTCGATTGAGGTGGTTCGCAAGCTGAATCAATCCGGCCGGGTCGTCACGTTGGACCATTTGGGCGAATTTATTTCCACCGAGGCCGAGGCCATGGAATCGACCGAAATGTGTCTGCGAACCTTGGACGCGATCGCGGAATCCGGCGTTCAGTCCAACCTTTCCCTGAAGATGACTTCACTCGGGCTGGATATCGACAAAGAGCTGTGCATGAGCAACATGCGCAGAATTTTGGACAGAGCCCGGGAATACGGTAATTTCGTGCGCATCGATATGGAGGATTACGCCCACTGTCAGGTGTCGCTCGATATTTACCGCGAGCTTCGTCAGACCTACGACAATGTCGGGATCGTCATTCAGGCATACTTGTACCGCACGGAGCAGGATATGAAGGATCTGAACGAGCTGCGGGCCAATCTGCGCCTGGTGAAGGGAGCCTACAAGGAGTCTCCGAAGGTGGCCTTCCCGGAAAAGAAAGATGTCGACGAGAACTACAAGAAGATCATCAAGATGCACCTGCTGAACGGAAACTATACCGCGGTTGCGAGCCATGACGAGAACATGATCGCGTTTACCAAGCAGCTTGTCCAAGAGCACGGCATCCCGAACGACCGCTTCGAGTTCCAGATGCTCTACGGCATTTGCGAGGAGCTGCAAAACCGGCTGGTCGCCGAAGGCTACAAGGTGCGCGTCTACGTTCCGTACGGGATCGATTGGTTCGGTTACTTCATGCGGCGGTTGGCCGAGCGTCCGGCGAATGTATGGTTTGTGCTGAAAAATATGTTTAAATAATCCATTCCTAATTATTGAGAGGGGACTAATCCATGAACATGTTGACGAAAGTAAGCCCGTTTGTAAATGAGCCCTTTACGGATTTCAGCAAGGAAGAGAACAAGAAGGCGATGGAGGCCGCAATCGCCAAGGTCAAGGCCGAGCTTGGCCGGGATTATCCGCTGCATATCGGCAGCAAAAAAGTAATGACCGAAGCGCGCATCGTATCGATTAACCCGGGGGACAAGGATCAAGTGATCGGCCGCGTCAGCAAAGCCGACCAGGCATTGGCCGAAGAGGCGATGCAGGTTGCTTTGCAGGCGTTCGAATCGTGGAAACGGGTTCCGGCTGCGGAGCGCGCGGACTATTTGTTTAAAGCGGCGGAGCTGATGCGTCAGCGCAAACACGAGTTTTCCGCGCTGATGATTCTGGAATCCGGCAAAAACTATGCGGAAGCCGATGCGGATACGGCCGAAGCGATCGACTTCATCGAGTTTTACGCCCGGGAAATGCTGCGCTTGAGCCGCATTAACGAAACCCAGCCTTTGACGAAAATCGCGGGAGAGACGAACAACCTGACGTACATTCCGCTTGGCGTCGGCGTTGTGATCCCTCCGTGGAACTTCCCGCTGGCGATCTGTGTAGGCATGACGACGGCCGCGGTCGTATCCGGCAACACCGTTCTGCTCAAGCCTGCGTCCACGACGCCGGTCATCGCTCATAAATTCGTCGCGTTGATGGAAGAAGTCGGACTGCCTGCCGGGGTCATCAACTATATCCCGGGCAGCGGCGCGGAAGTCGGCGATTACTTGACGACGCATCCGAAAACGCGCTTCGTCAGCTTCACCGGCTCCAAGGAAATCGGGCTGCGCATTAACCGCTTGGCGGCGGAGACGGCTCCGGGTCAAATCTGGATCAAGCGCGTCGTTGCGGAGATGGGCGGAAAAGACGGGATTGTCGTCGACGAAACGGCCGATCTTCAAGCGGCGGCCCAAGCAATTGTCGCTTCGGCCTTCGGCTTCCAAGGCCAGAAATGCTCCGCCGGCTCGCGCGCGTTTATCGTCGAGTCCGTGTACGACGAAGTGGTCGAGAAGGTCGTCGAATTGACGAAAGCCCTGCAGGTCGGGCTGCCGGAAACGAATGCGCCGGTAGGACCGGTCATCGATCAAGGCTCCTACGATAAAATTTTGAACTACATCGAGATCGGCAAGACGGAAGGCAAGCTGCTTGCCGGAGGCGGCAAGGCGGAAGGCAACGGCTACTATATCGAGCCGACGGTATTTGCCGACGTGGACGGCAAAGCGCGGATCATGCAAGAGGAGATTTTCGGGCCGGTGCTCGCCATCGGCAAAGCGAAGGACTGGAAAGAAGCGATTGCGCTGTATAACGATACCGAATTCGGCTTGACGGGCGCTTTCTTCTCCTCGGACGAAGAGCGGATCGAGGAAGCGCTGGAAACGATGCACTGCGGCAATCTGTACATCAACCGCAAATGTACCGGCGCCCTGGTCGGCGTGCATCCGTTCGGCGGGTTCAACATGTCCGGCACGGACTCCAAAGCGGGCGGCTACGATTATTTGCTGCTGTTTACGCAAGCCAAATTGACTTCCCGGAAAAACTAATCGCCTGCCGACGATCGTAAAGCGTGCAAGTTGTGAGGCAAATGAAGCCCGGTACCGATTTAAGGTGCCGGGCATTTTTTTACTAATTGACGCGGCCATCGCTCGTAAACTGGCGGGACAAAGCAATCAGGCCGCCGTTATGCCGGCAGCCTGATATCGCTAAACGCTATTTTTTTCCTCTGACATGGAGCCGGCCCTTGACGCGTTTTTGTGTTGACGCATTCCCCAGAGGGTAAACAAAATTCCGACCACCGTCACCAGAGCGGCGGCGTACGGTACGGCGCGAAGCCCTCCGCCAAGCTGCATGTCGATCACGATACCCCCGAGATAAGCGCCGAGGGCATTGCCGAGGTTAAAGGCTGCGATGTTCAGCGTAGAAGCCAGAGTAGGCGCTTCCTTGGCCGTGTTCAGCATATGAAGCTGCAGCCCCGGCACGGTTCCGAATGCGGCTATGCCTAAAACAAATACGGTAACCAACGTCAGGATCTTGTACTGATCCGTCAGCCCCAACAGGGCGAGAACGGCCGCGAGCAGGACGAGAATCCCGACGAGCGAGGGCAGCAGATTCCGGTCCGCCAGCTTTCCCCCATAAATATTGCCTATGGTTATCCCGAGGCCGAATAAGACAAGAATGTAAGATACCGAGCCCGGCGAGAACCCGGTGATGTCCACCAAAATGGGCGTAATGTAAGTGAAGGCCGTAAACACGCCTCCGAACCCAAACACCGTCATGAGCAGCGCAACATGAACCGCGGGCCGGCGCAGCACGCCAAGCTCTTGCCCCAAGCTCGACGAGGCGGCTTTCACCTTGGGCACCAGCACAATGACGCCAAGCAGTGCCACGAAACCGATCGCGGTAATGGCCCAGAACGTCGAGCGCCATCCCGAGGCTTGACCCAGGAACGTCCCGAGCGGGACACCGAGGATATTCGCCAAGGTGAGCCCGGTGAACATGATGGCGATAGCGCCGGCGCGCTTTTCCTTAGGCACCAGCTCGGCTGCAACGACGGAGCCGACACCGAAAAAGGAGCCGTGCGTCAACGCAGCCACAATGCGGGCGACCATCAACACCGCATAATTCGGCGCAAGCGCGGCGAGCGCGTTCCCGGCGATGAAGATTGCCATAAGCAGGAGCAGGAGCGCTTTGCGCTGCATTTTGTGCGTAGCTATCGTAATGAACGGAGCGCCCAGGGCGACTCCGAGGGCGTAGCCGGTAATGAGCAGGCCGGCCGACGGAATCGAGACTTGAAGGTCCGCCGCCACCTCCGGCAGCAGCCCCATGATGACGAATTCCGTCATACCGATGGCAAAGGCGCCTGCCGTTAATGCGTACAAAGCGATGGTCGAGCCTTTGCCCGATGCGGCCGTCGATGGATCGGCTATACTATGCGATTTCAAGAAAAAGTCCCTCCTTACAAGTAAGGAAGGCGATTTGCCCGCATCCGCCTTCCTTCCGTTTGAAATCGATAGTCTACATTTTAAATCCGGATCGGACATAAAACAAATTATGAAATTTCACTTCATCCATAATTTTATTTATAGATCGCTTTCACGGATAAGCGTCATCAGCTCCTGAATTTCGGGCAGATGCTTATGCTTCATTTTATAAGCGAAAAACAGCTCGTTTTTTACGGTCAAGTCCCCGTAGATTACTTTGGTTCGCTCGCTCATCGATTTTTCCAGCAGGTAGGTAGGCATTAAGCTTAAGCCCTCGCCGATTTCGACAGCCTTTAAAATGATATGTAGATTAGGAATGACATGGGTCGGTTTAATCAGCGGACGTTTTTTAAAATGCTCTCTCCAAAACCTTCGTATGATCGGCAGCTCCAAGCCGTAGCTGATCCACTTTTGGGCGGCAAGCCACTGTTCTCTTCGCTTCAGACTATCCGTTTCAAGTACTTCGAGCCGGGCAGGGGCTACAACGACAAACTGTTCGTCGTACAGCTTCGCATACTCAATTCCCGGAGTCACATACTTTTTGGACGTAATGATGATATCCGTTTTATCTTCCTTCAGCAGCTCCAGCAATTGATCGGCGGTCCCGAAATTGGAGATGGTGCACGTTTTGAGCTGAGGTAACCGGGGAATGATTTTCTCCAGATAAAACTCATGCGCCGACCCGATTCGGACCGTTCGAAGACTGGGCAGAGAGGCGGATTTAAACCCCATCGTCGTTTCCTCCAGCGATTCGATCAGAGGCGCCAGCTGCGAATATAGCTGTTTTCCTCTTTCCGTCGGGATGATTTTTCTTGACGTTCTTACAAATAAAGCTTCCCCCACCTCCGCTTCCAGGGAAGCCAAATGCTGGCTCATGGCCGGCTGCGTCATAATCCGGGCTTTCGCGGCTTCCGACACCGAATTATGCTTGTAAATCGCAACAAAGCTTCGATACCATTCAAAATCGACCATAAGTTTTGCTCCACCTTGCTTTCGTTCTGAATTTCCATACTATCATTTTAACCAATAGTACGGAAAGGCGCGCTAGAAAAATATCAAACATTGAATGACAAAATGTGTAAGCCGAAAGTCGTTGGAAATCTATTCGAAAATTGCCATCACCGATGCCCAGCAAGAGTATAACGAGGTCATCAATAAAGAATATATGGTTCATTCCATGATGGAAACGGCTCGTATACTGAAAGTACAAGCTCTATAGTAGATTCTTGGTTATGTTAAAGAGCTTAATAGCGTTTTCTCTATCAAAAGATTCATGTTCAAGGCAGATTTCATTTCCTTCCATGTTAGCACTAATGGATTTAATCGGAGGCTTTTCTAACAGTTTGACAATTGGCTTAATTCCTTCTTGAACGGGTTTTGCGCTCTTCTTAATCTGCACAATTTGATTTTTCATTACTTCATCATACTCACCCGAGAAACTGGTAGAAACACCACCTGGATTGAATAGTATATATTTAATCTTATTAACCTTGTCGTTTTCGGCAAATCCGATTCCAAGCAAATCATTTAACCTACTGCTTTGCATCATCGCCTCAAGTCCGCTATAGTTCCTAGTCAGTTGCAAGTCGTTCCAATAGATTTTGCCAACTTCGATGCCTGGAGCACAAACATTGATGACGCTTGGTTTATCAGCGTTTTCCATTAGATTTTTTAGTCCGTAGCTTAAGATAAACCGACTCAAATAATACAATGCAAAAGTCTTTTCAAACCCTTCTATGGTTTCACCGCGCTCTGAACGATAGTGCTGTGCACACAGAATTAGTGCATCTACCGTTGGAAACCTAGATTCAATCTCTGCAACTATTCTTTTATTTTCCATGACTAGACTCAAGTCGGCTTGAAAAAAAAATGCTCTTTCGATTGCTCCTATCTTATTTGCATCCTCCAAGAAATGCTGACCTTTTTGATGATTACGACCAATAACAACTACAGTATTTCCTTTCTTCAAAAAATCCATAGCCAGTCCTTTTCCAATTCCATCTGTTCCACCTGTTATCACTATGATTTTCATTTATACCCCTCACTTCAATTGATTAGTGATGATAATATTTTTAATCAGATATTTTCGGACTGATCGTCCTTTGGTTTATTGTAGGAGTCAACCTGGTTTCGAAGGAAAAATAGCGCTTCTTGAAGGTCTCGTATCTGGTTTAAAAGCCTTTTTTCGTGCCTTTCTATTAATTTTAATATCTCTTTGTAGTTAAAGTGATCTTGCCGATTCAACTTAATGAATTTTTGAATATCAGAAATGGGTATTTGGGATGTACGAAGGTTTTGAATACATTGGATCCATTCAAGATCAGTCTCTGAATAGCGACGGTGTCCATTTGTGTCCCGTTTAATGGGATGAATCAACCCCATTTTCTCGTAGTACCGTAATGCATGAACACTTAAACTAGTTTTCTTAGCTACTTGTTGAATTGTGAATTCTTTCGACAACCGGTTCTCCTCCCTGCTGCAAAAAAGTATACAACCTAGAGTTCACTCTAGGTCAATACAAAATTCATTTTTAAAATTAAAGCTAAAGATATACTGGATATCTTTATTGTACAGTTCATCGTTGAGTTGCTGGCCCTGGTCTCATGGATCATTCGCCAATATATCTGATGTAAAACTAAAAGCAGAAAGAGTCTACGCTAACCAAACAGCGTGGGCTTTCTTATTTTCTTTCAGATACCTTAGCGTTACAGAAACCGGTCGTTTTGCATCGTTCAGTCCTTAGCGTACGTTTTTGCAAAATGCTGGCGTTAGCTTCCGGATCGGATGTACTTTTCTGGCCGTCCACGACGCCTCGTGAACGGACCATCGCCCAGTCATCAAAGAAGCTGCGTTAGATTCTTTACGGCAGGCAACCAGAACGAACGGCTGCTTTTTCTACGGGAAGGATAACAAAGTATTTACAAACGACGTACATAAAACTATAATTTGATCAACTGATCAAAAAAATGTACACTCGAACAAATTTGACTCTCGTAAAAGTAATGAAAATAGTACATTTGGTTTCTAGAAGGAGGATTTGTTTTGTCCAGAGTTCGTCGATTTGCTCCTGTGCTTGGTTTACTTTTGCTTGCTCCATGGGTAGGGGAATTCTTACTGGGAACAAGCCCAATACAAAACTTGGCAGCCGCTCTGGTGCTGCTTTTGCCAATGTACGGCGGAGGTGCATTGCTCATTCGGGAAGTGGCTCGCCGATCAGGCCGCGGTTGGCCGACAATGCTCTTTTTGGGTGCGGCATATGGTATGATTCAAGCTTGTCTCATTGACCAATCCCTGTTTAACCCCACATATTTAAATTTTGAATTGAATAGAATTGTTGCCCCCATTCCCTTCATCGGCATCAGCGCCTATGACTTATTATCTTTTGTCGGAGGCCATGCAATATGGAGCATATGTGTGCCTATCGCAATTGTCGAGATGTTAACTCCTTCAAGAAGAGAAACACCGTGGCTAGGAAATAAGGGTCTGTTCAGTATCAGTATTTTAGTTTTGGTTGGTTGCGCAATTATATTTTCTTTTACCTACATGGAGGAGAGGTTTATTGCCTCGTTGTTACAGCTTACGGGCGGCGCCATTGGTGCATTCGTCTTTATCTCGATCGGTTTTATTCTTAAGAAAAACAACAGAACAGCTAATGAGTCGGAAGCTTTAATAAAGCCAATTCACCTGGGAATTGCGTCGTTTGCAGCTTCCAGCCTATTTTTTTCCAGGCCTGAAAGTTGGGGCGGTGTAATATGGGGTGTTTGCATTCTGTTACTTTCGTGGATACTTATAAGCCGATGGTCACGTCATCGGGATTGGAGCATTCAACACCACTTTGCAATCATTGCGGGTACTTTGCTTACCTATGTATGGGGCGGCTTTACCATGACGTTGCTTTTATGGCCGGATAACACTTGGGCTTGGATCGGTAATGTGATCTTTGCTCTGATGGCAATTGCACTACTGGCGGTAACGGCAAAAAGAATACACAATCCAGTCGGCTAGGTTCGAAGATGTTTCTTAAAAAATGGGGGGAACGGAACTCTTGTTCAAATCACAACAGAGCAACAAGCATATCACGGTTATTGGATTAACGCTGTTTGAGCGCATTTTTGTACTGATTACTCCACCTGTTGTAGGACTTATCGCGGGGTATTTCTTACCGTCAATCGCTGATTGGGCTGCGGGATTGCCTTGGTTTCCCTTTCAGGGGCCCTTGAAATTGGTTGCTTCCATTCAAGGGATGTGGCTTACGATTGTAACGACTATTTTAGGTTTGATTGCAGGGATGTGGCTTTCTGCTGAGGCGATTAAAAACAGCCTTTTCATCACCGTTTCTGATGATGAAGTAAAGTTGAAAATTAAGGATTCGACTCAACGCTATTCCAGATCAGATATCGCTTCGATGTTTATTGACGGAAAAAAGCTTATCCTGCTTGGAAATACCGGTCAAGAGTTAGCGAGCGAGCTTTATGAATCGACTCCCGCCAAAATAGCGGATACATTCGTCAAGCACGGTTATCCATGGTCGTTCAATGGGGACCCATATGAGGCAGAATATCGGCTTTGGGTGGATCATACGCCAGATTTATCGCCAGCCTTAAACGCTCTACTGAGGGTCCGTGAGCAAGCATTGCAAAACAAAGACGTGGAATCCGCTAAAGAAATGCAATGTGAAGCTAGCAAACTTGGCATAATGGTACGAGACAGAGGGAAGTTTCAATACTGGAGAAACCTAGACAAGGTCAATGAGGTGGGTCACGATGAGAAATAAAAAAACGGAGGACAAAAAATCTTTCATTTCCGAGGCCAGGCGCGCGCAAATCTTTGATGCGGTCATTATGACGCTGGATGAGATCGGGTATATCCACGCCAGCTTGGCCCAAATAGCAAAAAAAGCTGGAATTAGCACCGCGTTAATATCATACCATTTTCGGGACAAAAACGATTTGATGGACTATACGCTGAAGAAGCTTCTCACCGATATGTCTACCTATGTTTTGGAACGTACGCAAGCATCATCGACTCCTGGCGATAAGCTCCGCGCCTACATCGAAGCAAGTATTGCTTATCATGTAAATAAGCCAAAATACAATATTGCTCTGATTGAGATTGTATTCCATGCGCGGACGGTTGATAACATACCCTACTATAAGCTGGACGACGATGAAGAGAATCCTTTGGAGAGCGAATTGCAACAGATTCTACTTGCTGGACAGGAGAAAAAGGATTTTGGCGACTTCAATGTTGTGGTGATGGCAAGCGCAATTCGTGGCTCAATTGACGAATATATATTCAATAAGAAGCTGATTGGCACTATCGATCCGCAAACCTACAGTACTGAGCTCGTGAATCTGTTCAACCGTGCGGTTTTGAGATAAACACAGATCAGCCCGATTAAAGTCAAGCAGTTTGGGACATCCAGTTCGCTTCGTATGTTCCCTTTTCCTTTTGGCTTTTAAGAAGGCCCCGGGTTCGACAGTCTGCGGCCAAAAGTAGGCACCCTTTTGGGTGCTGTGGATAACTGAAATCCTTTCGTGGTACGGCTAGAGGAGCGTGAATGCTTGACTCTCACGTATACTGGAGACTTATACTTATCCTTGAGAGGAGGAGTAAGTCTCATGTACAGCATTGGACAACTATCCAAGAAGACGAATATATCCATTCGAACATTGAGATTTTATGACGAGATTGGGCTGTTGAAGCCTGCAAAGGTAGCTGATTCGGGCTATCGGTACTATTCGAATGAGGAAATTAGTGTGCTTCGGCATATTACGGCGCTGAAGGAGCTAGGCTTTACTCTCGCCTCCATCAAGGAATTGTTGTTTACAGAGAAAGACTCGCAGGAGCACCGATGGAGAGCTTATCTGGATTTTGAGCTTGCGACAATCGCAGAAAAAAAGAAGCGTCTAAACGAGATGGAAATGTTGCTCCAGACTGCGCGGCATGCGTTTGAAATGAAGGGGCAGGTTGAATCTGAGGATATCTTTCTGTTCATTAAGGCATTGCGGTCTTCACCCGATACAAGGGAAAGGTTCCTGGCCAAGCACTTCACAGAGCAGGAAATCGATATAATTAAGAGCTTGCCGGAATTGAGCACGAACGATCCCAGGAGCATGGAATGGGCGAAGTTGATACGGAAGATCAAGGAGCATATGCACGAACCACCGTCCTCCGACAATTCGCAGCATCTCGCTGCGCAAATTTTAAGCCTTTCGATGGAATGGTTTCAGCAAGATGAGGAGCTCATTGGCAAGTATTGGTCGATGATTCGTCCCGAAAATGGCAAAGAAGCAAAGGTGTACGGAATGGATGCCGATGTCATGGATTACATCGATCGAATTGTCGATTGGTATTTGCAGCACGCACGGGAGGAAGACGACGATGGCAGAAAAAACGGATAAGCGAATAAGCGAGGCGAGAGCATGGACTTATGTGCTCTTAGGAGGGCTATTGGAAATTGTATGGGCAAGCGGGTTCAAATACGAGGCCATCCCTAGCATTGTCGTTCTTATCTCTTTGATATTAAGTTTCGATTTGATCATAAAGGCCACTAAGGTGCTGCCGGTTGGTACGGCATACGCTGTTTTTGCAGGGATGGGGACTTTGGGAACTACGGTTATGGAAATCGTGCTGTCTGGCGGCGTTAGCGTTTTGAGGATTGCACTTATACTAATGTTGTTAGCATGTATCATCGGTTTGAAATTGTCGAGTACAGGCGGTGAATCGTAATGGATTGGATGTTGCTTATTGCGGCGGGGCTATTGGAAGTTGTCGGAGTCATAGGGATTAAACGCGTTGCCCGAAATAACAATTGGACCAATAACATCATTCTTATTGCCGGATTCGTCCTTAGCTTCCAATTGCTTGTCCGAGCGATGGAAACGATACCGCTGGCGACAGCTTATGCTGTTTGGACAGGAATTGGAACCGTCGGGGCTGCCGTTGTCGGAATGATATTTTTCAAAGAGTCGAAGAGTTGGACTCGGATCGGCTGCATACTTGGAATAATTTTCTCTGTCGTTGGATTAAAGATGGTCAGCTAAAGAAATAGCCGGAGAACGTATGAGGAGCCATCCTTTGTCAATAACTTTCTTTAAACCATCTCGATCTTCTGCGATGAAAGTGAAACTTCATTGATCCCCTGGGAGTCCTTTCCTGGCACGATGTTAAATGACTCAGCGGGAATGTTGTAGGAGCAAAAATAGATGCTCGTTTTGCCTCTCTGGACCTTTGAAACAGGCTGTCCAAAATTGCAACTATTGCAGTTGACTATAGCATACATAAAATAGTATCGGGGAACCCGAAGACATCGCCGACGCGGTCGAGCTTCTGGTCAGCGACAAGTCGCAGTGGATCACCGGACGCTGCGCGTCAACGGCGGATTCATTTACTCCGGCTTCAGCGGCAGTCAAAAAAATTATCCGTACCGATCGTATTGCGTCCCTCAGCTGAATACGAATAGTAGTAACATGCTTCGTAAAGGAGAAGACCATGATTACTTATTTCGTTCAGCAGGGGGATTCCCTCTACTCGATTGCCCAAAGGTTCGGGGTCACGGTAGACGCGCTGATGGAAGCGAACAGATTGACCTCGACTATCATTTATGTGGGCCAGACGTTGACCATTCCGGTTTCCAGGCAAAGGACTTACACGGTGCAGGCCGGCGATTCGCTCTATTCGATTGCCCAAAGGTTCGGAACGACGTACCAAGCGATCATGATTTTGAACGGATTGACGTCCACGGCTTTGCAGATCGGCCAGAGGCTGCGGATTCCCGTTTACACGGAGGCCATCGTCAATGTGAACACGGCGAACATCCGCCAATATCCGGGAACGACATCGCCGCTCATCAACCAGATGGACCGGGGAGCCAGGCTGCCGGTGACGGGAATCGAAGGCGACTGGGTGCGCGTCCAGCTGTACGACGGACGGGTCGGCTGGGTGCTCCGGGACCTCGTCCGGGTCGTTCCTCACGGCGGGGAACGCCCGGTGCTGCAGGTGCTGGGCTTTTACACGGAAAGGGAAGGACCGACGCTCCCCAGCTCGTATCAAGTCTTTGTGGAGCATACCGCGCAGCTGTCCGCTGTAGGCATGTTTCATTTTCGCATCAACCGGGCCAATCCGACGGAAATCGAGAAGTTTCCGGCAACGTTCACCGACGCCTACATGCGGCAGGTCGTGGATCACGGCCACCGCCATAATGTGAAAATGCTTCCGACCGTACATAATCTGCTGTACGAAAGAGGGAACCAGGAGGCTAACAAGGAAGTTATCCGCGGTATGCTGGCCACGCCGGATACGCGCAGGGCGTTCATTTCCAGCGTGATCGCGCTGATCCAGCGTTACAACTTCGACGGGGTCAACATCGACTTCGAGGATGTGCGCTACGAGGACAGGGAGCGCCTCTCGGCCTTTTACCGGGAGCTTGGCAGCGCCTTGCGGAACCAAGGGTATTTTTATTCGGTCGATACGCCGTCGCGCACCTCGGACGAACCGACGAATCCGTTCTCGGCGCCGTTCAATTATGCCGTTATCGGCGAGGCCGTCGACGAGTTCGTGGTCATGCTGTATAACGAGCATGGTTGGCCGGGAAGCGGCCCGGGTCCCGTCGTGTCGATCGGCTGGATGGAGAGGGTGATCCGGTACGCGCTAACGAAAATGCCTGCCTCCAAAATTACGGCCGCCGTTTCGGTGTTCGGCTTCGACTTCAACTTAACGACGGGACGCAACACGTATGCGACCTATTCCATGGCGATGAATTTGGCGAGAAGATACAATAAAGATGTCATCTTCGACGAGAGAACGCAGACGCCGATGTTCGCCTATACGGATGAGTCCGGCAACAGACACGAGGTCTGGTTTGAAAATGCGGCCAGCATCCGGGCGAAAATGCAGCTTGCCCACCGTCTGGGCATCCGCGGCATCGCTCTATGGAGACTTGGCATGGAAGATCCCGGCATGTGGACGATGATGGAGAACGAATTCGTCATTCGCAAGAGCGCGACATAAACGCGTCTGAAGCATGCGAACAAAATTAACCCGCCTTCGGGTCCGGACGGACTGCGGCAAGGCGGGTTTTGCGTTCTTCGGAGATTCAGGGGTTGGCGCGGTGCTGACGAAGAAGCTCGACCAGCTGCGCGGGCTCATTCGTGATGATGCTGTTGACGCCGAGCTTCAGCATGCGGTTCATCGTTTTCTTATCGTTGACGGTCCAGACGAACACTTGCTTATGATGCTGTTCGGCAAGACGCATAAACGCTTCATCGACCAAAGGATACGCGGCGCTGAGTACTTCATAGTCGCGGTTTGTAAACAGCGCTTCGCGGTTAGCGGAGTTCTGCCCTACGATCAAGCCGGTTCGAATGTTGGCATTGAGCTGCTTTACTTTGCGCAGGAGCGCCGCATCGAACGAAGTTACCGTACAATCCGCCGTGAATTTGCGGCGCTCGATAATGCTGACGGTTTGCTCGGCCAGCCGTTTTTGATGACCGTTATTTTTCAGCTCGATGTTGAGCTTGATTTTGCCGTGGGCGATCTCGATGATTTCTTCCAGCGTCGGGACGCGTTCTTGGCGGAATTGCGGGTGAAACCAAGCGCCGGCGCTCGCTTGGCGGAGCTCGTCAAATGGAATTTTCCACATGGGCTTGTCGATGCCGGTCGTCCGTTTGGCGCTATCGTCGTGCATCAGCACGATCACCCCGTCGGCCGTTTCCTGAACGTCAAGCTCGGCATAGCCTGCGCCGTCCTTGATCGCTTGGCGAATCGAGCTGGCCGTGTTCTCGGGAGCGGCATGCGAGCTGCCGCGGTGCGCGGTAACGAGGCCGCTGTTATCGGCGCGCGTAGCAGACGGCGAGCCCGTGGCGGTAAAGTTGACGGCGAATACAACGGCAAGCACCAGCATGAATTTTTGCATAAAGCAGCCTCCTGATGAAATAAAGTGCATGGAGCAAGCACGGAGCTTGAAGTCAGGCATCGCCTTGCGTCCTCTATCATAGACGATCCGGGTTCGACAAATTCCTCATGTCCGGGCAAAAAAAGATTAACATAGTTCGGTTAGATAAAAATTAGCATGTCCCGGCGTTTTGGACCGCATGCGCTAACGGTTTCTTAACAAATGCGGAGGAAGGCGCGGGAGGATGGAAAAAAGGGTTTGCCGGCGAAAGGATGTGTTTTCCGTTTTTTGATAGATATGTAGAAATGCGATCATATGTTTGGTATAATGAGGAAGCTCTTGACCGGGCCGCGACAACACAGAATAACGAGGAGGATCTAACAATGCTGCAAAAAACGCACAGCGTCGCCGGTTTGCTGGCCGCGGAAGGGGTATTGCTGCACTTTCAGGTGCCGCTTCTGTCCTGGGACACCGCCGCTGCGCTTCTGCTTGGCTGCTTGGCAGGACCTTTGGCCGACATCGACAAACAGGGATCGACGATGGCCAAAGTATTTTTTCCGCTGTCCTTCGTGCTGCGGCTCGTAGACGTCCGGCACCGGACGCTGACGCACTCCGTCCTGTTCCTGTTCGGTATTGGCGCGCTGCTGCTGCCGCTGCTGCCGGAACCGCTGTTCTGGAGCTTTCTGCTCGCGTACGCGTCCCATGCTTTCATCGATTTGTTCAACGAGCAGGGAGTCGAGCTGCTGTGGCCGATCAAGCTCAAATTCCGGCTGCTGCCGAAATTTATGGCGATCGAAACGGGGTCGTTCATGGAAACCGGATTCCGCTACATCCTGCTGCTGCTCTGCATTGCACTGCCGGTCCGCTACTATTGGGATACCGTCTCCGGGCTGTTCTGAATCATTCATTCGTTCATTCGGTACGCCTATCGTAACGATAGGAAATTCGTCATTGATGCAGCCGTCCGCCGCCTTTATAATTCGTCTCGTTCGTATATTTATTATAACGAAGGCTGGCGATGAACCATTGAATCAGCAATTATTTCGTTTGTTAACGGAGCTGTCGTCGCACAAGTGGCTGTCCGAGCGAATCGGCTCGTTTACGAAGTCGAAAGCGAGCCGCCGGCTGATCCGGCGCTTTGCCAAAACGTACGGCATCCGGGCCGAGGAGGCCGAACAACCATTGGATGCCTACGAATCGTTGAACGACTTTTTTATCCGTCGGTTAAAAGCCGGGCTGCGTCCCGTCGATCCCGACGCCGCTTCGCTGGTCAGCCCCGTGGACGGCACCGTCACGGGCATCGGTTCGCTGAACGACGGGCTCCGCTTTATCGTCAAAGGTCAAGAATACGGCTTGGATGAGCTGCTCCATGATTTGCCCATGAAAGACCGGTACCGCTGCGGTTACTTTATCGTCCTGTATTTGAGCCCGGCCGACTACCATCGCGTCCATTCTCCGGTAGCCGGAGAGGTGACCGCCACGCGACGTATCTTGGGAACCGTCTATCCGGTTCACGAGCGCAGCTTGCGGCTTATGCCCAAGGTATTGAGCCGCAATGAACGGCTGATTACCTGCATCAGGCACCGGTTCGGCATGACGACGGTCGTCAAGGTCGGAGCGATGAACGTGAGCAGCATTCGGTATACGGAGCCGCTGCGCGTCCGGTTGGACCGGGGAGAGGAGCTGGCTTTCTTCGAATTCGGCTCGACGGTTGTCCTGCTGATCGAGAAGGAAGCTTTCGCGTTCCGCGTCGGTCTGGAGGTCGGCAGCAAGGTGCGCGTCGGCGAAGCGCTCGGTTATTGGGAGTAGAAAAAGTCAAGGGCCCTTAAAAAGGACCCTTGACTTTTTCCATTACCTAGTAGTCTATAGATCAGTCGCCTCCGCCGCCGCAGCCGGAAGAGCAGCTGGACGAGGAGCAGCTTGAGGAGGACGAGCAGCTTGAAGACGAGCAGCTTCCGGACGAGCCTCCGTCATCGCCGCGATCGTCGGACCAGCTTCCGGTTCCGCAGCCGCTGGAGGAGCAGGAAGACGAAGAATTCGTCGTTTGCTGTCCCGCTGCGCGTTTGGCTTCCTCCTCGGGCAACAGCTCCTCCATCTGTTCATCGAAGTTGGTAAATTCTGTTACCGAGTAGAACAGCATAGCGCCGGCCAGGTACGGCATCAAGGAAGGACCGTGCGATTCGGAAGGCCGCTCCGCATAGGTCCGATTGACCGCGGCCTGCCGCAGCTGATCTTTCACTTGCTCGATTAACCAGCGGACCGTTTGCCCGATTTCGGGGAATTGGGCCGCCGCTTTCCGGTTGAACCAACGCTGCTCAAGCTCATCCTCGCTCTCCGAGCTCAGCAGATCGATCCGCTGCCGATCGAGCGGATAGCGGAAAAAGCTGCCCCAGATTTGCCCCGTAAACGGCGTAGCCGTAAACAGATGGGCGTATACCCAATCGAACCAGGCGCGCCCGCCCGGGTCCGGCGCTCCGCTCGTATGCGGCGCATGATGAATCGTCGCGCCGAGCAGCGTTTCCCCGAAGCGCTGATACTCCCGGGTGAACATCAGCATCTCGTGCCAAATATCGTCGACCGCTTCGCTGAACATCGGCACTTCTTTCATGACGGCCGTCATCAAAAAGTACCGTTTCAGCTCCAGCAGCTTCCATTCGTATTCGGCCTCGCTCATGGAGGGATACTTGCCAAGCACCCGCTTCCGCAGCCGGTCGCCGTATTCCGCTTGCAGCGCTTGCTCCAGCCGGTCTGCGGCCGGCTTCAGCGGAACGCCGGGCTGAAGTCCGAGTCCGGCCGGCAGCGGCTCGCTCCGGTAATCCGGCTTCGCGGGCTTTCGTGCGGGCATTCTGCGGCCCGGCCCCGGCCGGCGCTGGTTCGTTTTTCCTGATTTGGAAGCAGAGGTAACGATCAGCACAACGATGAGAACAAGGATCAAGATAAAGATAACGGTCATATCGTACCTCCTCGGAGCGTGATGACCATATTATACCATAGCCCGCCCCTGAACTTCTCCTTCGGAGGTCCTGATTTCGGAAGCTTCCTCCGCCGATAGCTCTCCCGATTGCAGCCGGTACATTTGGTAATACCTCCCTCCGAGCCGCATCAGCTCGTCGTGGGTCCCGCTTTCCTTGATTTCACCCCGGTCGAGGACAAGGATCTGATCCGCGGCTTTGATGGTCGACAGCCGGTGCGCGATGATGAAGGTGGTCCGGCCTTTCTTCAGCACCTCCAGCGCCGCTTGAATGACGGCTTCCGTTTCCGTGTCGATGCTGGCGGTCGCTTCGTCCAGGATGAGAATCGCCGGATCGAACGCCAGCGCTCGGGCGAACGAAACGAGCTGCCGCTGACCGGCGGAAAGCGTGCTGCCTTTCTCGATGACGGGCTCGTCGATGCCCCCCGGCAAGGCGGCGAACATCTCGTACGCGCCGACATCGCGAAGCGCCTGCACAATCTGCTCCCGCGTAATGGAAGGATCGTCCAAGCTGACGTTCGAGGCGATCGTACCCGTGAACAGGAACGGGTCCTGCAGCACGATCCCCATATGCTGGCGGAGCAGCTGCTGCGGGATCTCCCGGATATCCCGGCCGTCGATCAGAATCCGTCCTTCCCGGACCTCGTAGAACCGGAACAGCAGGTTCAGGATCGAGCTTTTGCCGGAGCCGGTGTGGCCTACAAGCGCGATCGTCTCGCCTGAGCGGGCGCGGAACGTAATGTTTTTGAGCACATCCTCGCCGGGCTTGTAGGCGAACGAGACGTTCTCGAAAGCGACGTTGCCTTTGTAGCGCTCCAGCTTGCCTTCGGCGACCTCGGTGCCTTTCTCGTCCAGCAGCTCGAACACGCGCTCTGCCGACACGAGAGCCGTTTCCAGATTGCTGAGCTGGTTCACGATGCCGACGATCGGCTGGAACATCCGGTTCATGTAATCGACGAAGGCGTACAGCACCCCGACCGTGACGAGCGTGCCGAGCCAACCGCCCCCGAACATCCAGATGACGGTCAGAAAAATAACGTTCCGGACGATGCTCACCAGGTTATGCGAGGTGAGCGAATTTAAGCTGAGCAGCTTGTTTTGGTACGTAAAATGCTGCTCGTTGAGATGCTCGAACTCTTCGAGCGTCTCCTTTTGCCGGCGAAACGCCCGGATGATCGGCATCCCTTGAATCGATTCGTTGATCATCCCATTGATGTCGCTGAGTCTGGACCGGATCGCATGATTGTATTTGGAAGCGAAACGGCGGTACACGACGATCCACACGTAGAGGATCGGCACCAGAGGCAGCGCGATCAGCGCCAGCTTCACATCGAGAAAGAACAGCGCTCCGAGAATCGCCGCCATGTAGACGATGCCGGAGAAAAAGTTCGCCAGCACGTTGACGTACAGCTCGCGGATCGATTCCGTATCGTTCGTAATGCGCGAGACGACTTTGCCCGCAGGCAGGTTGTCGAAATAATGGACGGGCAGCCGTCCGACTTGGGCGAACACGTCTTTGCGGATCGTCTGAATGATCCGGTTGGCGGACGTCTGCAGCAGGTATTTCTCCCCGTATGCGAACAGGGCGCTCAGCACGATCAGACCGAAATAGCAGGCCGCCAGCACGACCAGCCGTCCGAATTCCGGTTCGTAGAAGGCATAGAGCTGCTGCGTGGTCAGCTCACGTACCGGATAAACGGCCTGCCCGCCATCCCCGACCACCGTCAGTTCGCTCCCGTGCACGCTGCGCTGACCGTCGAAGCGGAGCGCGCCGTCGACGAAATAGTAGCTGCGCCCGACCTGCAGCACGCGCACCTCGCGTCCCTTCGTTTCGCCTTCCGCCCAGCGGTCTTGCCGTTTGTACGTCTTGCCGTCGTAGACGACGGTGTCTTTGCCTCCTTCGGCGGCTTCATACCAGGGATATTCCACGCCGAGAATATGGCGGTCGATCATTTGTCTGGCGACAAGCGGTCCGGCCAGCTCCGCGCAGACGGCTGCGGTCAGCAGGACGAGCGCAAGCAGGATCGGCCGCTTGAACAACGCCGCATAACGGTATAACCGGATACCGGTTTGTTTCATGAGAATCACCTTCATTTCCGCTGTGCGGACGGATCGCTATGCGGGAGCGATTACGTCCGCTTCGCTTATTGTGAACGGGGAGTAAGCTACGCCCCGATGTTCGCTTCGAGCTGCTGGCGGTCGTACTGCTCCTTGTACCAGCCTCCGGCCTGAAGCAGCTGCTCGTGGGTGCCTTCTTCCGTGATCCGGCCTTCGTCGAGCACGACGATCCAATCGGCATGCTGGACGGCGGACAGCCGGTGGGTGACGATCAGGGTCGTCTTGCCGGCGCGTTCCCGGCGAATGCCCGCGATGATTTCCGCTTCCGTCTTGGCGTCCACAGCTGACAGCGCATCGTCGAGCATGAGAATTTCGGGATCGACGAGCAAGGCGCGGGCGATGGAGACGCGCTGCTTTTGACCGCCGGATAAGGCGACGCCCTTTTCGCCGACCAGCGTCTCCAGACCTTCGGGCAGGAAGTGCACGTCCTTGGCGAACGAGGCCAGCTCGAGGGCCCGCTGCACTTCCGTTTCGTCCGCATGGCTGCGCCCGAACGTAATATTTTCGCGGATCGACCGCGAGAACAAAATCGGCTGCTGCGGCACATAGCCGATCCAGCCTTGAAGCGTATCGATATCGATCCGGTCTGCAGGCACGCCGGACAGCAGGACTGCTCCCTCGCCGGAGGGGTATTCGCGCAGAAGCTGCTTGAGCAGCGTCGTTTTGCCGCTTCCCGTCCGGCCCACGATCCCGAGCGTCTGGCCTCGCTCCAGCTTGAACGAGATATCGACGAGATTATCGATGGGCGAAGAGGGATAGCGGAACGTGACGCGGTCGAACACGATGCTTTCCGGCACGTCGACCGGTACGGGATGCGCCGGGCTTTCCACATCCGGCTCGTAAGCGAGCGTTTCGTTGACCCGGTCCAGCGAAGCGTTGCCCCGCTGCATGAGATTGATGAGCTCGCCGATCGCGAACATCGGCCAAATCAGCATGCCGAGGAACACGTTGAACGAAACCAGCTCGCCTAGCGTAATTTCGTTGTGGAACACCAGATAAGCGCCGTAGCACAAACCGATCAAGTAGCTGATGCCGACTAAAATTTTCACCGTCGGATCGAACAGCGCGTCGACGCGGGCGACGGCGATGTTTTTCCGGAACACGTCGTCCGAAATGCGGTGGAACCGTTCCTCGCTGGCCTTCTCCTGCACGAAGGCGCGGATGACCCGAACGCCGCCGATCGTCTCCAGCACCTGGTCGTTCAATTGGCCGAACGCATCCTGCGCGCTCGTGAAGCGCTCGTGGATCCGCTTGCCGAACCTGCTCATCAGCAGCGCCATGACCGGCAGCGGCAGCAGGGAAGCGAGCGTCAGCTTCCAGCTGATGGACACCGCCATCATCGTCAAGATCGTCAGCATATACAGGCTGGAGTCGACCAGAGTCAGGATCCCGAAGCCTGCGGTCGCCGAGACGGCATGCAGATCGTTCGTCGCCCGGGCCATCAAATCTCCCGTCCGGTTGCGCTCGTAGAACGTAGGCGTCATCTTGGCGAAGTGGCGCATCAGACTCGAGCGGAGCCGACGTTCCAGAACGAAGGCGCCGCCGAACAGCTGATACGACCAGACGTAAGTGATCGCGTAACACAACAGAGCCGCTGCGGCCCAAAAGCCAAGCACCTGATAAAACCGCGCATCGGTCAGCGTTCCTTGATGAATGCCGTCGATCGAATAGCCGATCAGCTTCGGGGGAATGACCTCCAGAATCCCGGCGATCAGCAGCAGCAGGATCGCGGAACTGTATCGTTTCCAGTGCATGGCGAAAAACCAGCGCAGCTTTTTCAATACGATAAACATGCGAGTGTACTCCTTTCTCGTTCCATAAAGAATGGTTATGCGGCGGAGCTTGGAAAACGACGTCAAAAAAGGCATACCGCTCGTAAGCGATATGCCTTAACGCATCCGTATCAAGGGATGCCTACCGGTTCGCAACAAACACCACACGTGGGCTATACGGCTGCGGACCGATCAATAAGGCGCACGATTACGAGGGTGCGTAACCATGCGCCGCGTGTACGGAAGAAATTCGCAGAACGGCGAACGAGCCGTTACGATTCCAGCGCGGAGTGGCTGCACCGAACAATCCGGTTGTACTGAAGGTGTGCGCGATATTTTCGGTCTCTGGCGAGCAGCATACGGCAGCCATCCTTTCTTTTGGAAATAATGTACAAATGTCACTTTACCATTGGGCGGCTCGTACTGTCAACGGCAAAAACGATTATAATGGAACGGGCCGGAGGCTCGAAAAAAGACAACATAGAGTCCAAGCTGAGGCTTGAGATTCCGGCCGTCCTGAATTACATTGAGAAGAAGAACAAATTCCACACTTTGCAAAAAGGATGATGAAACGATGCCGCTGTTGGATATGCCGCTGGATCAACTGAAAACGTATCAAGGACGCAATCCGCGTCCTGCCGACCTGGACGAATACTGGGAAGCGGCGCTGCAGGAAATGCGGGCGACCGATCCTCAGGTCGAGCTGGTGCCGTCGGAGTTCACGACGCCGTTCGCGGAATGCTTCGATTTGTATTTTACCGGCGTCCGGGGCGCGCGGATTCACGCCAAATATGTGCGTCCGACCCAGACGGACGGTCCGCATCCGGCTCTGCTTCAATTCCACGGCTATACGGGAAATTCCGGCGATTGGCAGGATAAGCTGCAATATGCGGCGCTGGGTTTCTCCGTTGCGGCTATGGACGTGCGCGGCCAAGGCGGCTTGTCGGAGGATACGGGCGGGGTGAAGGGAACGACGCACCACGGCCATTTTATCCGCGGCTTGGACGGGGAGCCGGACAACCTGCTGTTCCGCCACATTTTCCTGGATACGGCGCAGCTGGCTTCCATTGTAATGAGCTTTCCGGAGGTGGATGAGAACCGGGTCGGAGCGTCGGGCTGGTCGCAGGGCGGCGCTTTGACGATGGCCTGCGCGGCGCTGGAGCCGCGAATCCGCAAGGCCGCGCCGGTTTATCCGTTCCTGAGCGACTACAAGCGGGTATGGGAGATGGACTTGGCCAAAGACGCCTATGCCGAGCTGCGCACGTATTTCCGTCATTTTGATCCGCAGCATAAGCGGGAAGAGGAGATTTTCACCAAGCTCGGCTATATCGACATCCAGCATTTGGCGCACCGCATTCGGGCGGAGCTGCTGATCGGCGTCGGGCTGATGGACCCGGTTTGTCCGCCTTCCACCCAGTTTGCCGCGATCAATAAAGTCACGTCGCCGGTGCAGCTGGAAATTTACCCGGACTTCGGGCACGAAGGGCTTCCGGGAATGCAGGACAAAATCTATCAATTTATGAAAACCTTATAACGGCAAAAGAAGAGCGTCCGGCACATCGCCGGACGCTCAGAGTGTTGAGAAACCCTAGATGTGGAAAATCTCAGACAAATAGAGGTGGGGTATGTCCCGTAAGAGTTTACGTCCGCCTTTGAAACCCGTAAAAATACCGCTAATTCTAATCAAGTTCACGGGTTTCAAGAGCGGCTGGAGGGACATACCCCACCGGCGTATGAAGAGATTTTCTACGAGAAGCAGGTTTCTCAACAAGCTCAGCGTTCAGCACATCGCCGGACGCTTTTTTGCCGTTTACCCTCAGGAAGAAGCTGTGCCCGTTGTGCGGGCCGCAAGACGGCCGCCGATGGCGATTCCGCCCAGGTACAAGACGGCGCTTATGCCGAACAGCAGCGGAATGCTTTCTCCGATAAAAAGGAGCGATCCGAGCATCGGGCCCGCCGCCATGCCCAGATAGCGGACAAAATTGTAGACGCCGACGGCGGTGGCGCGGTCATCCGGGAATAGTTCCGTAAGGAGCGTGGCCGGCATCGACATGGTAAGTCCCATCGTCAGGCCGAATAAGCAGAAAACGGCAGCCAGCACAGGCAGCGACAGTCCGGCGGTGAAAGCGAACACCAGCACCGTTGCGGCGTTGACAGCGCAAGCCCATAAATAGCCGCTCTCCCCGGGGAACCGGCTTTGGACCCATCCCCCAGCCTTGACGCCAATCATGGAGCAAAGCGCCATAAGCAGCATCAACGTTCCCGTCTGCGCCGGCTCGTAGCCGTAACGGTGATGGGCGATGATCGGAATATAAACAAGAAAGACGAAGTAGACCAAGAACTGTACGAACCCGACGGTCAGCAGGGCAGCCGCCCGGGGATGACGGGCAAGGCGGACAAACGAGCTCCAATCGATGCGCTTGCGCACGGTCGCTGTTGCCGGCCGGGTTTCGGGGAGCAGGAAAGCGTTGGCCGCAAGCAGGATCAGCGATACGGCGCCCAGCAGCAAAAACGCGCTTCCGTAGCCGTAGCGGCCGCCGATCAGTCCTCCCACCCACGGGCCGACAGCCGGAGACAGTCCGAGCATCAACTGGTAAGTCGCCATCCCTTGGGCCCGCTCCTTTCCTTCGAACACATCGCCAATTATTGCCGCCGCAACAACCGGAACGGCCGCCGCACCGATCCCCTGAAGCAGACGGAAGGCGAGCAGCGCATCAACCGAGCCGGCGTAGGCGCAGCCGAGCGAAGCCAGCGTGTAGACGGCGACGGCCGGGAGCAGGACGATTTTGCGGCCCTTCCGGTCCGACAGCGGACCGAAGACAAGCTGCATGACCGCGAGCGCCACGGTAAATACGGTGACCGTCAAGTTGACCATCGCTTGGGTCGTGTGCAGCTTTTCCTGGACCTCCACCAGCAGCGGGGAGTACAAGTTTTGCGCCAAAGACGCGACAAAGGCGCTCAAGCCGATCAAATACAAGATCATGCGGGATTTCATAAGATCACTCCTTCTTCTATCTGACTGACTATCAGTCAATTAATCATATTGCGTATTATAGTTGATTGACCGATTGTCAGTCAATAAGTAAAATGAAGCTATGCAGATCACCTTAAAATTAAGAAGCGTGCATTTCCCTCAACTAGCAAAGGAGTGCGACTTATGGCCAGAATTACGAAGGACCCTGAAGTGCGCAGGAACGAATTGTTGGACGCGGCCGTGCAATTGTTCGGCGATAAGGGCGTCGAGCGTACGTCTGTCAGCGACATCGTCAAGCAGGTGGGGGTCGCTCAAGGGACGTTTTATTACTATTTCAAAACGAAGGACGACGTCATCTTTGCTCTAGTCGAGCGTTCGCTGGCGGAGCACATGGACTATGTGAATTCGGTTGCCGGGCGGTCCGGGGAAGCCGCGGACCGGAAGCTGGTGGCTGCGCTGCTCGAACGTCCGGCCCTGTTGCCGAATTACCGGGATTTTTTGCAGGTGCTGCACCATGAGAGCAACGCAATGATCCATCAGCGGTTCGTATCCCGGAAAATTACCGCGATGGTGCCGCCCATCGCGCATATCCTTGAGCAAGGCGTCAAGGAGGGCGTGTTTCAGGTCGAGCATCCGGCGGAAACGGCCGAATTTATGCTGACGGCGGTTTTGTTCATGTTCGATCCGGGCTTTTTTGACCGGACGGAGGAGGAGATCCGCGCCAAAGCCGTAGCGATCGTCGGCATCATGGGAAAGCTGCTCGGTACGGAGCTTCCGGCGCCGGATCCGGCACGAAGCCTGTTTGAGCTGTAAGCCGTGCGGATTGTTCGTTGACGGCTCGATTTCCCTGCGACTACAATAGGAAGGGAACGTTGCCTTAAACGTCTGCGGAGCCCCAAAGCTTTGATCCGAAGGGCTGCAAAAACGCAGGTAACGTGTACCGATCGGAATTTGATAAAATGGACGGAGGATGGACATGAATAGATTAGATGCCGTCGCCATCGGCGAGCTGCTGATCGATTTTACGCCCGCGGGGGTGTCCGAGCAGGGGCTGCCGCGGTACGAGCAAAACCCCGGCGGCGCGCCGGCCAATGTGATGGCGGGGCTGACCAAGCTGGGCAAACGGACGGCATTTATCGGCAAAGTCGGCGAGGATGCCTTCGGCCGTTTTTTGACGGGGGAGCTGGAGAAGCACGGGGTGGATACGGGCGGCATGGTATTTACCGGAGAAGCCGGTACGACGCTTGCCTTTGTCAGCCTTGATGCCGGCGGAGACCGTTCGTTCAGCTTTTACCGCAATCCCGGAGCGGACATGCTGCTGCAGGAGTCGGAAATTGACTGGAAGCGGATCGGGGACGCCGCTTTGTTTCATTTTGGCTCCGTCTCGATGACTCACGAGCCCTCCGCTACGGCGACGCTGCGTGCTGCTGCCTATGCCCGCCGGGAAGGCAAGCTCGTCTCCTTCGATCCGAATCTTCGTCCGCTCCTGTGGCCGGATCTGGACCGCGCAAAGCGGCTGATTCTGGAAGGCCTGACTTACAGCGACGTATTGAAGCTTTCGGAGGAAGAGCTTCATTTTCTGACCGGCGAGCGGGACTTGGAGGCGGGTACCCGTCAGCTGCAAGAGCAGTACGGCACTCCGCTCATGTTCGTGACGCTGGGGCCGGACGGCAGCTTTTACCGTCAGGGCGAACGGACGGGCCGGGTGCCGGGCTTCGCGGTGAAGGCCATCGATACGACCGGCGCGGGCGACGCGTTCTTCTCCGGCGCGCTGTTCCGGTTGATGGAATCCGGGAAGCGTCCTGACGCGCTGACGGAAGAGGAGCTCGGCGAGGTTTGCCGATCGGGCAATGCGGCCGGTGCGCTTACGACGACCCGCAAGGGAGCGATTCCCGCCCTGCCCTCCCTGGAGGAACTGGACCAACTGATTCGCGGAAGTTGACGGGACAAGCATGGAAACGTTTTATTTTCCGATGTCAAGCCCTTTTAACCGATGGTAAATTGAGATACAATAACGTATGGAGATGACATTGCTTGTAAGATCATCCCGTCGCAAGTTATCGCAGCCATAAAGGGGAGACAGGTCATGACCAGCGCGCAATACCGTGTGGAAAAAGATTTTTTGGGCACGAAGGAAGTACCGGTCCATGCTTATTATGGAGTTCAGACCATGCGGGCCGTAGAAAACTTTCCGATCACCGGATACCGGATTCATAAAGAGCTGATCGTCGCCATGGCGACGGTCAAAAAAGCGGCGGCTATCGCCAATATGGAGATCGGGCAGCTGAATCCGAACCTTGGGAAGGTCATCGTTCAGGCGGCCGAGGAAATCATCGCCGGGCAATGGCACGATCAGTTTATTGTAGACCCGATTCAAGGCGGGGCGGGCACGTCGATCAACATGAACACGAACGAAGTCATTGCCAACCGCGGCATCGAGCTGCTCGGGGGCGAGAAAGGCAATTACTTTACGCTTAGTCCGAATACCCATGTCAACATGGCGCAGTCGACGAATGACGCGTTCCCGACGGCGATTCATATTGCCGTCTTGACGCTGCTCGATCAGCTGCTTGAGGTGATGAACGAGCTGCACGAAGGCTTCGAGGCCAAGGCGAAGGAATTCGACGGCGTCATCAAAATGGGCCGGACACATCTGCAGGACGGCGTGCCGATCCGCCTCGGCCAAGAGTTTGAAGCTTACCGCCGGGTGCTCGCGAGAGACATCAAGCGGATTACCCAGACGCGGCAGCATTTGTACGAGATCAATATGGGCGCGACGGCTGTCGGCACCGGCTTGAATGCCGACCCGCGCTATATTAAGCGCGTGGCGGAGCTGCTGGCCGAATTCACCGGCTTTCCGCTGGTCAGCGCGGAGCACCTCGTCGATGCGACGCAGAACACCGATGCCTATACCGAAGTGTCCGCGGCATTGAAGGTGTGCATGATCAACATGTCGAAGGTGGCGAACGACCTGCGGCTGATGGCTTCGGGGCCGCGTACCGGCTTGTCCGAGATCAATCTGCCGCCGCGTCAGCCGGGCTCCTCGATCATGCCGGGCAAAGTGAACCCGGTTATGTGCGAGGTTGTCAACCAGGTGGCGTTCCAGGTGATCGGCAACGACCATACTATTTGCTTGGCCTCCGAAGCGGGACAGCTTGAGCTGAACGTCATGGAGCCGGTGCTGGTGTTCAACCTGCTGCAATCGCTCAGCATGATGAGCCAGGTGTTCAAGGTGTTCAAAAAATACTGCCTCGACGGCATCCAAGCGAACATCGACCGCTGCAAGGAGTACGTGGAGCGGAGCGTCGGCGTCATTACCGCGCTGAACCCGCATCTGGGCTACGAGCCGGTGGCGAGAATTGCCCGCGAGGCGATTGAAACCGGCCGCTCGGTCCGGGAGCTCTGCCTCTTGTACGATGTACTGCGCGAAGACGAGCTGAATTTGATTCTGGACCCGTACGAAATGACGAATCCGGGCATTGCGGGCGCATCGCTGCTCGAAACGCACCGGGACGAAGAGAAGAAATAACGGCCGGACGCTCCGTCAGGCCGGTCTGGCGACAAGCGCCGCTGTCTCGGGAGACGGCGGCGCTTGTTTTTGCAAGGAAGCCGAGCTTTTTTCCAAGGGAGGCTCACGATCCGGTGAACTGATTCGAAGGGGCTTTTTTGAGCGCCAGCAATAAAATCATCCCTATAATGCAGGTCGTGCCGATCCATTGAAAAAATCCAAACGGCTCCTTCAGCCAAAGCACCGTCGTTAACACAGCCGCCAGCGGCTCCAGACTGCCGACGAGGCTCGATTCTTGAGGGGAAAGGCTTTGCAAGCTTTCGATATAAAACCAAAAGGCGAGCATGGTGCCGAATACGATCACGAAGACCAAGTATAACCAGGCTTCCAGCGGCATGGCGGCAAAGTCCGCCCGCCAAGGCGGATGAATAAAGCTCAACGCGGCGCCCCCGATCATCATCGCCCAGCCGACAATGACAAGCGAATCGTATTGCTTCAACAGCGGAACGGCATACACCGTATAAAAGGCCAGCGTTACCCCGGATAAAATTCCCCATACGATGGCAGGTGTCGGCACCGATAGCTGTGCGACGGAGCCATTCGTTAATAACAAGAAGCAGCCGACTAAAGCAAGGGAAACGGTTATTAGATCTTGGCGTGTGAAAACCGTCTGTTTTCGCAGGGTCAAGTAGACAATAATCATGACCGGCGCCAAATATTGCAGCAGCGTGGCTACGGCGGCATTGCCGTGCTGGATCGAAGCCATATACGTATATTGAACCGCAAGCGTTCCAAACAATGCAAAAATAACCAATTTCACGGCTGCTCTTTTGTTTTTCCAGACACCCGTTATTTGAGAGCGGTCTTTTGTAAAAAATTGCACGGTTAAAAGTAAAAAGCCGGCTACGAGCAATCGTGTCGTCACCAGCCAATCGACCTCGATGGCGTAGTATTGAAAGAGCTTTTTGGCCACGGTGCCGCTTATGCCCCACAGTATCGCTCCGATGATGACGAGAACTAATCCTCTTCTTCTGGCAGGTCTGTCCATGAATGAGCCTCCACCTTAAAAATCTAATAATAGTGTTATAATAGAGGGAAAAGGGCGTTGAAGATATTAGAATCGAATAAATAAATATAAGGATTTTGAGGTCGGGTTCATGATGCAAATTAAAAATTTCAAAATTGACCAAAGCTTAAAGGAGCTGACCGAGCACCGGACGGTCGTGCTGCCGATGGCTTGCTATGAAACCACAATTAATCAAAATATACACGGCTATATCCCGCTTCATTGGCATGAGGAAATTCAGCTTGTCCTGATTGTAAAAGGAGAGGCGGTTTTCCAAATCAACGAGGACAGCATTACGGTTCGGGAAGGCCAGGGGCTGTTTATCAATAGCGGCTGCCTGCACATGGCGGAAGAAAAAGATCGGTCGGGATGCGTTTACATTTGCTTGAATGTTTCTCCTCATTTCGTATTGTCGCAAGAGCTTTACACGACCTTTGTCTATCCTTATATTCAAGCGACAAACCTTCCATACGTACAGCTGGAGGCAAAGGAACCGTGGGGGGAAAATATTTTAGCGGCCATCCTGAACATTCATCAATTGCTTCAACGTAAACCGCCATTCTATGAAATCAGCATTACCGTGCAGCTGACGTTAATTTGGCAAAACCTCATTATGAACGGCTTTCAGCCGGAATACGACGCGACGGAAATGCAAAAGAGTCACCGAATAAAGCAAATGCTGCAGTGGATTCATACCCATTATACCGAGAAAATCAGGCTGGATGATATTGCCAAAGCCGGCCAATTGAGCCGTTCCGAATGCTGCCGTTATTTCAACCGAATCTTGAAGACGACGCCGTTAAGCTACGTAACGGAATATCGGATCCAAAAAAGTCTGGTCCTGCTGCAGCAAGCGGATTCGAATGTGACCGAAGTCGCCTATCGGGTTGGTTTTAACAGTACGAGCTATTTTATCGATAAATTCCGCAAGTCCATGAGGATTACGCCATTGGCTTACAAAAAATCAAAAACGGAAGCTCGCCCCTAAAACGGGGAGGAAACGAAGCTCCCGCACAGCCCGGACGACGGCTCATGTCTCCGGCTTTTTTGCGTTCACGGATAGCTGTTAATCTTTAAATAAAATGATTGAAAAAATCAAAATTATGATTTATATTATCATTAATAAGACGAAAGGGGTAATATTGTGAAGCCATTCGGTCAATATACGTATCCTGAAATTTCGGCACAGGCGGAGGCGCTGAATGCGGCGCTTGTACAGCTTCAGCAGCAGGGAGACTGGGTTCAAAAGCATCTCGTCGATTCGGAAACGGACGAGACGGTGTTCATCGGCAGCGGATCCTCCTATTATCAAGCATTGGCGATGGCGTCCGTCTACCGGGCATGGCTGGGCAAAAGCGCAACGGCTTATCCTTCCTCGGAGGTGTTCCTGTTCCGCGAGCAAACGCTCCCGCCGAACCGCAATTATTTGGTGATCGGCGTTTCGAGATCGGGCGAGTCGACGGAGGTGCTGCTGGCGCTGGAAGCCGTAAAGCCGCTTCCTAACGTGAAAGTCGCAGGCATCACCTGCTACGAAGAGAGCAGCATGGCGAAGCTGGCGGATTGCCTGGTTTCCCCGCTCGGTAAAGAAACGAGCACCGTCATGACGAAATCGTTCAGCAGCATGACGTTTTTGATGCATGCAGCGATCGCCAAGGCGGCCGGCAAGCAGGATCAGTTCGAGCAGCTTGCTTCGGTCGCGCAAACGGACGATCAAGTCGTCAAAGCCGCCGACGCTTTCATTAAGCCTTTGGTCGACAAGAACGATTTTCAAAAGGTCATTTACCTCGGCATGGGCACGTACTACGGCATCGCGCTGGAAGCGAGCCTGAAAATCAAAGAAATGTCCTACATCTGGACGGAAGCGTACGGTACGCTGGAGTTCCGTCACGGTCCCAAGTCGATTGTGGAGCCGGGCACGCTCGTCTGCCTGCTGCTGTCCGAGAAAGCGCGCGATTACGAGCTGAAGGTCGCCAAGGAAATGCGGGAGTACGGCGCCTTCGTGCTGCTCGTTACGGCGAAGGCCGGGGAAGACACCGCGTTCGCGGATGCGGTATTCGAGGTCGGCGGAGCGGAGATGAGCGACGACGCCCGCACGGTGCTTTACTTGCCGGCGCTGCAATATTTGGGCTTCTATACGGCCATGAAACGCAACGTGGATCCGGATATGCCCCGCAACCTGACACAAGTGGTCAAAATTTAGCCGGAAGCGAGATGACATCGATATGCCATTAGTCTCATCCACCTCATTGCTTGAAGCGGCCCGCGCGGGCGGCTACGGGATTGGCGCGTTCAACGTGCATACGCTGGAGATGCTGCAAGCGGTCGTCGACGCCGCGGAAGAAACCGAATCGCCTTTAATTCTTCAGTCGACGGTAGGGACGGTCAAGCATCTCGGTCCCGATTATATCGCGGCGGCGG
>NZ_BILX01000005.1 GCF_004000785.1 Paenibacillus ehimensis NBRC 15659
CTGCGCCCGCTGGCACGGCCCCGGCGGGCGATACAGCCACGGGGAGCGCTGCGGCTCCCGACCCGCAAGCATCGGCTGACGCGGCCGCCAAAGGCGCTCCCGCGGCAGCCGGAACGGCGCCGACGCAGGAGAAGCCGGCTGCGGAAGCGGGCGCCCAGCCTGCGGCGGCGGACCAAGCGGCGGCGAAGCAAGCAAAAGCTACGGCGGCGAAAAATATCGTGAAGGAAGCGGGCAAAACGCCTGTTTTGACCTTCGAGGACCTGTACGCCGAAATGACGGTTCGCGGCGTTAAACTTTCGGATAAAGTGAATCAGCTGGCTGGAAAGAAAGTGGAAATGACCGGGTTCATGGCTCCGCCGTTGACCGCCAAAGTCAACTTTTTCGTCCTGACCAAAGTCGCGCTCACCGTCTGCCCGTTCTGTTCGACGGATGCGGACTGGCCGGCGGATATCGTGGTCGTCTTTATGCCCAAGGGCAAGGACGTGACGCCGACGGAGCATCAGGTCAAAGTGACGGGCACGCTCAGTGTCGGCTCGCAAACGGACGAAGAGACCGGCTTCGTCAGCCTGATCCGCATCAACGCAGACAGCGTGGAGGTGCTGAAGTAATGCTGCATGCCGAGAACTTGAGCAAGTCGTATCCCCTTCCGGGCAAGCGGCAGGTGAACGTGCTGAATATCGCCCATTTTGCCATGCAGGCAGGTGAACGGGTCGCATTGGTCGGACCGAGCGGCTCCGGCAAAAGCACCCTGCTCCAGCTCATCGCCGGCATCCTGCGGCCTACTAGCGGCACCATCCGCCTGCTGGACCGGCAGCTCGAACGGCTGAGCGAAGCGGAGCTGGACCGCTTCCGCGCGCAGCATATCGGCTTCGTGTTCCAGAGCTTCAACCTGCTGCCGGGCTTCACCGCGCTGGAGAACGTGCTGGCGGCCATGCAGTTCGGCAAAACCGTGCCGCCGAAGGCGCAAAAGCAGCGCGCCAGCGAGCTGCTGGCGCAGGTCGGACTTGAGCACCGGCTTCACCACAAGCCGGGCCAGCTCAGCGGCGGCGAGCAGCAGCGCGTCTCCATCGCGCGTGCGCTGGCGAACCGCCCGGCCCTTGTGCTGGCGGACGAGCCCACGGCCAGCCTGGACCATGCCAATGCGGAGCAGGTGTTTTCGCTGCTGGCCGAAGCCTGCGAACAGAACGGGACGGCCCTGCTGCTGTGCACCCACGACCCGGAGCTGGCCGGCAGATTGGACCGCGTCGTGAGCCTCCGGGAGCTTTCCATTTTCGATACCAGAGAGGTCGGGTAATTCATGTCTTTGCTGCACATGGCTTGGCGCAACCTCATGAACCGGCGGGTCCAAACGCTCATTACCGTCATCGTCGTCGGCATCGGCGTCGCGATGACGCTCAGCATTATGATGCTTTCCGCAGGCATCAAGCAAGGCATCGCCAAAGCGAGCGAGCCGTTCGGCATGATCGTCGGCTCCAAGGGCAGCGCCAATCAGCTCGTGTTCAATACGATCTTTTTGATGGACAATCCTTTGGCGAATATTTCGCTCGACTATTACCGTACGCTCGAGAACGATCCCCGGGTAACGCAAGCGGTTCCGTTTGCGCTCGGCGATAATTATAAAGGGTTCCGGCTCGTCGGCACGACCCCTTCCTTCTTCGCGCTGAAAGGGAAGCCCAGCGACCCGCCTTATTTCCGGCTCGCGGCCGGGCGGCTGTTCGAGAAACCGTTCGAGGCGGTGCTTGGCGCCAAGGTCGCCAAGGAAACCGGGCTGAAGGTCGGGGACCGGCTCATTTCGGGTCACGGCGTCGCGAAATCGTTGCAGCACGACGAAGGCCACAAGGATCATCCGTACACGGTCGTCGGCATCCTGCACGGCGTATCGGCCCCTTCGGATCAAGGGATCTACGTCAGCATGGACAGCTACTGGATCAGCCATGAGCATGCGGAGGAGCAGAAGCACGAGGAAGACGAGCATGGCGTGACCGCCGCTTTGGTGAAGCCGCGAAGCTACGTGGACCTGATGAAGATGTATCAGGAGATCAACCAAGGCAAAGAAGCCCAAGCGGTATTTCCCGGACAAGTGATCGCCAAAATCTTCGATATGATGGGCAGCGGCGAGCAAATTTTGACATATATCAGCTATGTCGTTCTGGGCATGGCCGGGTTAACCGTCGTTCTCGCCCTGTACGGCTCCACCGTGGAACGAAGACGGACCGTCGCCATCCTGCGCGCCATCGGCGCAAGCCGCAGCGCCGTCGTCACGATCGTGCTGCTTGAATCCGTGCTGGTGGTGCTCTTCGGCTGCGTGATGGGTACAGCGCTCGGCGGCGGACTCACCTGGCTGTTGTCGGATTACATCGGCTCGCAAATATCCGTGACGGTTTCGGTCGCTTACAGCTGGGATACGGCGGCCGTCATCGGCGGCGTTGCGCTGCTGGGCATGGTCGCGGGCATTCTCCCTGCCATCGGCGCCTACCGGACGGAAACGGCCCGTTATTTGCACACGGCTTAATAAAGCTCGTCAAAAACGATCATCGCCCTCGCTCCAGCTCGGAACACGGTTGGAGGAGGGCGATTCGTCGTTCTAACGCTGCAGCAGCGCCGTTATTTTTTTCTCCAAAGCGGCATCGTCGGCAGCGCCGGTAATTTTATCCGCGATCATGCCGTTGCGGTCTATCAGATAGGTTGTCGGAATCGGCACGATACGGTATGCCTGGGCCGTCTCGGCCCGTTCATCGAGCAGTACCGGAAATGGCAGACCGTACGCCGAGGCGAATGCCTGGACGGATTCGATCCGGTCCTTGGCCGTAATGTTGACCGCCACCAGCTCTACCCGGTCCTTGTACCGCTCATACAGCCGCACCAGTGCCGGAGCCTCCTCTTTACACGGTCCGCACCACGAGGCCCAGAAATTGACGATCAACGGCTTCCCGCGAAATTGCTCCGACGTATACGTTTGCCCGTCCAACCCCGTGAGCGAGAAAGCGGGCGCCTGGGCTCCGACCTTCGCCGCCGTTCCGGCACGAGCCGGGAGCTTGGAATACAGCGCCAAGGACACCAGCACGACCACAAGCAGCAGCATCCCTTTTGTTTTCATCGTTTCACCGTCCGTTCTTATCCGGCTTGCTCCCTTTATTGTACCGTACGAGTGTTTTCCGAATGTCAACAAGGGGAATTGTGAAAGAACGTCCTTTAATGGTAAAATCAGGCTAAATATACTGTTTATACGGGGGCTGCTATGAACAGGTTTCGCTTGCTGCTTGTTATCCCCTTATTTTTTTTCGCTATCGTCGGCGTTCTGATCCTTTTCACGGACCCGTTCGCTCCCTTGAGATGGTTCCTCGGCCCGCAATATAAAAGCGATGCGAAAGCGTTCCTTAACGCCGTCTCCGGCGGAGATTACGAGAAGGCCTCGAAGTCCTTGAGCCGGAATGGACGCGACGCCGAAACCAGCGATGCTATTAAATCACAATGGATCTCGGCGATGCATGAGCTGAAAAAACAGGGCTTCTACCCCGTCGAATACAGCAACCTAAAGGTGCCTCACGACCGGGAACATATGGATGGACGAGCCGACATTACGTTTATGGAGGACGGGAAGCGCCAGTCGTATTACACGATTCTGACCTTCGACCCCGGCGGTGTGCATCAGGCCTGCATCCTATCCCCCGAAACCAAGCATACGGAGGCTTGGAACAAGATCAACTGCCATTATTGAGCCGTAGGTAAGGCGAAACCATTATTTTCAGGAGTGGAAAACCAAATGAAAAAACGTTTACTTTTGGCATTGTGCCTTTCTTTGACCGGATCGACAGCGGCTTACGCGTACCAGCCCCCGAACGATCCGCCAGGCGTAAGGAACAAGTCCGATGAGGTTATGGATTATTTTGCTGTGGAGACATCCGAGGCCGGCAGCTTTTACTTTAAGTCGGGAGATGGAAAAGAAGAGATAAAACCTAATGTAGACGGTTCGATATACCGGGTTGTGATCAGTTCCAACGCGGATGCCGTATTTACGGCTGAGTTTCCAAACGGGACGGAGCAAGCATTTGAAATGGACAAATCGCATAACGGATACCTGCTGATTCCGGTCGAGTCCGGCGTGAAGTCGCTGAAAATTAAAGTTGGAACGGACGGAACGCGAACCGTCAAAGCCAACTTGCACCAGTATAGAGTACATACGGACAAAAATAATTTCATTTTCAATTATAAAAAATGGAAGAAAAAGACGAAGTAAGCCCGGATACGAGCGAAACTTAAAAGGGGACCGTCACACGGCCCCCTTCACATTTCCAAAGCAATCAAGCTGTTTCCGTCGGATCAGGCCTCGCGTACCGCCACGTAAATCTCGACCTCGGCATCGCCGGGGTCGAAGCCGCGCGCATCGTATACCTCGAAGTCGCCCGTATAGGCGCGCTCGTACGAAGACGTCTCGAACCACGCCCAGATGCGCTGCCACGCCTTGGTCACGACGCGGGCCACCGGGCCCCGCTCGCTTTTGAACACGACGTACCGCGCCTGCGGAACCGCCTCCACAGCCACTCCTTCCGGTGCCGCCTCCTTCGCCCACGCATGACCGATCAGCACCGTGTAGGCTCCATTCACGTCGCTCTCATAATCCGTATACAGCACATAGGTCAAATGCGGCTCGCTCACCCCGTCAATCCCGGACAAATTTGCAGCAAAAAAATCGTTCCACAGCTGCGGAATCGCTCCGTCCGGACCGGTTTCACGCAGATTCGTCGTTCGGGCGCTCACGCCGACAAGGTTCATTGCGGATTTGGAAGCAAAGCTGGTTTCCATAGGTTCGTCCTCTTTTCATCGTATAATTGCATTCTGGAATCGTATTGTTCCGTAACCTTCGTTTCTTAGTATACGATGGCAAATTGGACAGCACCCTGTCATAGTTCCGCGTACTGCGCGACAATCTTTTGCGCCCGGTCCTTGAGCTCCCTCGCCATAAATGCCGGCTCGTCGATTCTCACCTTGTCCCCGAAGCTGAGCATCCAGCCGTAAAACCATTCGTTGGCCGGATAGCTGCCGCGGATGCGGATCGAACCGTCCGGCAGCCGCTCCGCCTGCTCCGTCGGAAACGTATCCTCCACCCGGTCGCGGACTTCCGGCCGAAAGGTCAGCACCACATCCAAAGCGCCGGGCTCCGACCATTCCGGCTGCCAGGAATACGAGTCCAAGGACGGTACCGGACGAGGCTCGAAGCGATCCTCCGTCACGCGCAGCTCCCGGACCCGGGACAACCGGAACACGCGAAATTCGCCCCGCAGCGTGCAGTACGCGTGCAAATACCACAGATAGCCTTTGAGGATCAGACCTACCGGCTCCACGGTCCGCTCGGTTCCCGCTCCCCCCAGATTCGTATAGCGAAATGTAACTTTACGGCGCTCCCCAATGGCGGTTCTAAGCGCCTGTACTCTTGCCCTTGCCGACGCGCTCTGCCCCCACGGATTGAAGTCGAACGTCAGCGGCGCTCCGCCGTGCTCCAGCAGCTCCCGCTCTGTCGGCTGCAGCATCGTTTTTACTTTTTCCAAAAGATTGGAAACCGACTGGTCGTCGAATGCCGTACGTATGCCTTGAACCGCCGCCAGCATGGACAGCAGCTCGTCCAGAGCCAGAAATTGACGGCTGATCGTAAACTGCTCCATAATCTCAAAACCGCCGGTCGTCCCCTGATGCGCGACGATCGGAATGCCCGCCAGGCTAAGCGCTTCGATATCGCGGTAAATCGTCTTGGTGGATACCTCAAACCGGTCGGCCAAGGCTTTGGCGCTGAGCCTTTTTCGATTCAGCAGCAGCACGGTAATGGCCAACAAACGATCCGTTCTCAGATGCTCCGCCCTCCTGCCGTGTCATGACGGGAAGCTGTCATCGTTCGTCAACAGCTCCTCCGTGCCTTTTACGGTCATTATAACAGAAAGGACGAGCTGGAGCGCCCGGTGAACCGGAACGATGGGCCGCTTCTGTCCGCAGCGCCTCCGAGAATCTAGTTATTCCGTTCCTCTCCGGAAACGAAATAAACGGACAGCGAGCGGATTTTTGGCGCGGCGATGCTATCCAGCACGTTCAGACGAATCCGGTCCGTGCGGACCGGAGCAAACCGGTCGATCTTCTTGTGGCCAACCGCGCTGCCTCGGACGAGCTCGATCCACCGGCCGTCCACCAGTGCTTCCAGCGAATATTCCCGGATGCGCTCGCCATACCGGATATCTTCCATGAGCACGGCATGATCCAGCTCCATAGGCTCCTCCAGCGCCAATTCCGCCGTACCTTCGGCTCCCCTCAGCTCGGCGAGCGGCCTGCCAAAACGGCGTCGGATCTCCTCCCCGAACGCCAGTACACGCTCCACGTCCGCCTCCGGCAGCAGCCCCCGCCGATCCGGAGCTACGTTCAGCAGCAGCGTCGCTCCGTGCCCGACCGAGCGGTAATACACGTCCATGAGCTCCTCCAGGCTCAGCAGCCGGGCTTCGTCGTCCGGATGCCAGAACCAGTGATTCCTGCGGATCGGTACGTCGCATTCGGCCGGCAGCCAGGCCGGCGTCTCCGGCAGCCAGTTCACGGCCGCCTCGGTAAACATGCTGACCCGGGCCGTCTCGGCTGTGTTCCAGCACGGATACGGCGCGACGCCATCCTCGTTCCCGACCCATCGGATCGTCGGCGCCCCCATGTTGAAAATCATCGCGTCCGGCTGATGCCGTTTGACAAGCGCGATGATGCGCGGCCAATCGTACTCCCGGCCTTCGGACCCGGCCCCGTCGAACCATACCTCGACGAGCGGCCCGTACTGCGTCAGCAGCTCGGTCAGCTGCTCGGCGTAAAAGTCGTCGTAAGCGGCGCGGTCCCGATAGCAAGCCGCATTCCGGTCCCAGGGCGATACATAAATGCCGAACCCGAGCCCCTCGCTTCGGCAGGCCTCCGCGCAAGCGCGCACGACATCGCCGCTTCCGTCAAGCCACGGGCTCGACTTCACCGAATAATCCGTCGTCCGGGTCGGCCACAGGCAGAAGCCGTCATGGTGCTTCGCGGTCAATATAAAATAGCGGAAACCGGCCTGCTTCGCGGTCCTGACCCATTGGACAGCGTCCAGGGCCGTCGGATGGAAGCGCTCGGGCGAGTCCGAGCCGTCGCCCCATTCCTGATCGCAAAACGTATTGATGCCAAAATGGCAGAACATCCCAAGCTCCATATCCTGCCAGCGGCGCTGCTGCTCCGTCGGTACGGCTAACCGTGGCTCATGCTTCATGATCCGCAATCTCCTTCCGTTACTTCCAAATTTCCGCAGGTCCTCGCAGCCAACCAAGCCCGCTCTGCCACTCCGTTGGGAGCAACAGGCGGGCTTGATGGCGTCGTTCGTTCCTCTGCGGAGCTACTTCTGGCCCTTGGCCTTAAAGCTGTCGTTCATTTCCTTGATGTGGCTTTGATAGCCCGGGTCGTCCTTCATCGTCTTGACGAATTTGTCCCAATCCTCGATCGTCGCCTTTCCGATAATGACGTTGATCATCATGTCGTTGATCTTTTTGTTCCAGTCGGCTCCTTTTTCCTTGAACGGCGCCGATTTCGGCAGCCCGAATTCCGGATTCGGCTCGGATTGTCCTGCAATCGTATCGACCAGCTTTTTATTGTATTCGAGAATGTCGGACGGCATGCCCGGCACGCTGGCGCGCAAATACTTGTTGTAATAGCCGGTTACCCATTGGCCCGTGGAGTCGCCCGAATAGCCTTTCTTCTTGCCTTCTTCCGTTTGCGTGACCGAACCGTCCGCGCCGATCGTGAAATCCGTATCCTTGATGCCGTACGTTCCCAGATTGTAGCCTTCCTCGGTAGCGGTATAATCGTACACTTCCAGAATGCGCTTCAGCTTCTCCTCGCTTACTTTCTTGCTGATGAGGAATTGGCCGTAATAGCCGATGGCCTGCTCATAATGCGCTTTGCCGTCCGCAGCTTTCGGAATCTCATAAGCCACCAGGTTGGCGTTCGGATTCGCTTTTTTCAGGTCTTGGTTGAATTTATAGGCGTCGGAGACGTTCGTGATCGCCGCCCCGGCTTTTCCTTGCACGAGCATGTCGCGCACCTGCTGGCTCTTCATGACCGGCAGATCCGGCACGATGCCTCCGGATTGGAACGTTTTGTTCCAGAACTGCATCGCCTCTCTCGCCTGCGGCGTCATCCAGTTCGGGGTGATGCTGCCGTCCGCTCCTTTCTGCCAACCGGTTCCCGCGCCGAACATGCTGATCAGATACCCGGCCGGGCCCGGCGAACCGAAGAGCGCCAATCCGTACGTGTCGGCTTTGCCGTTGCCGTCCGGATCGTTCTTCGCAAAAGCCGTGAGCACGTTATACAGCTCATCCATCGTCTTCGGCGGCTGCAGGCCGAGCTTGTCGAGCCAGTCTTTACGCAGCAGGAGCGCCTCGGAGCCGTCCAATGGACGCACCCGCGGCAGCGAGTACAGCTTGCCTTTAATGGAGGCGTTATCAAAAACATTTTGCGGATATTTGGATAAGTTCGGGTAATTTTTGATATGCGGCGTCAGTTCCCAGAACGCGCCTTTGTCGATCGCATTCAGGAAGCTCGGCGTCGTGTTGAAATCCTCCACGAACATCACGTCGGTAATGTCGCTCGACGCCAGCAGCACGTTCAGCTTTTCCGTAATATTGTTGGCCGGGATGTAATTGATTTTCAGATTGACGTTAAATTTCTCGCCGATCTTCTTCAGCCCTTCCAGCTCCCCGGTCGGCGCCGCGCTGAACGCGATCGTCGTGATGGTGATATCCATCGGCTTGCCGGATTTACCGTCCCCCTGGGCGGCCGGAGCGGCGTCGCCGGACGGCTTCCCGCCGCAGGCGGCGAGCGAAGCGACCAGGGCAACCGATACGGCGCCCGCTGCGATTGTTTTCATCGTTTTCATTCAAGATGACCTCCCTTAAGTATGTTTCCGGATGCGAGGCGAAAATCCTTTATCGGTGAACGGCCGGACACGGTCAGACCAGGATGCCATCAGCCTTTGACCGAGCCCACCATCATACCCTTGACAAAATACTTCTGCAAAAACGGATAAATTACAATGATCGGCAGCGAGGAGATGACGACGGCAGCCATTTTGATGACATCGGGCGGCACGGTCTGCTCGCTTTGGATCATGGCGGCGATGCTCGGATCGGCCACCTGCGTGGACGCCTGAATCAGCAGCAGCTGGAGCAGCACCTGCATCGGCCGCAGCGAGTCGTCGTTAATGTACAGCACCGCGCTGAAATACGTATTCCAGTAGGCCACCGCAAAAAACAGTCCGAAAGCGGCCAGCGCCGGCAGCGACAGCGGCAGCATGACCCGGAAGAAGACGCCGATGTCCGAGCAGCCGTCGATGTTGGCGGCCTCCTCCAATTCGGCGGGCACGTCCTGGTAGAAGTTCTTCATCAAGAACACGTACCAGGCCCCGGTCAGCACCGGCAAAATGAGCGCCCAGATCGTATCGGTAAGGCCCAGGCTGTCCACAAGCATATAGTTCGGAATCATCCCCGGCTGAAACAGCATCGTAAGCAAAATTGCCACGAGGAAAAATTGCTTGCCCTTAAGCCGCTTGCGCGACAGCACATACGAGAGCGAGCTGGTTACGGCAAGACTGAGCAGGGTGCCGACGACGGCCAGCGTGGCGCTGATGCCCATCGACCGGAGGAACGTCCCCGTCGACAAGATGTACCGGTACGAGTCGAGACTCCATTTTTCCGGAAAAAGAACGACTGACTTCGTCACGTACTCGTTCGCGTCGGTGAACGAGACGATCACCACATACAGAAACGGCAGCAGCGTCAGCAGCGAGATGACGGTCAGCAGCACGTAATTCGCCGCTTGAAAGAAACGGTAAGAGGCCGATGCTTTCATGTCAGTATAGCCCCTCCTCTCCGAAACGCTTCGCGAGACGGTTGGCCGCAACGACGAGAATGAGGCCGACGACGGATTTGAAGACGCCGACGACGGTCGCATAGCCGAACCTGCCGTTCAGGATGCCTACGCGGTACACGTAGGTGTCGAACACGTCGGCCACGCTGGACACGGGCGCGCTCGCCATCAGGTAGATTTGCTCGAAGCCGACTTCCAGCACTTGTCCGAGCCGCAGGATGAACAGCACGATGATCGTGCTGCGGATACCCGGAAGCGTAATGTTCAGCATCTGCTTCCAGCGGTTCGCTCCGTCGATCTGAGCCGCCTCGTACAGCTCTTGGTTAATGGCCGTAAGCGCCGCGAGAAATATAATCGTCCCCCAGCCCGCTTCCTTCCAGATGCTCTGCGCGGTCAGCATAAGCCAGAAGCCGTCCGGGTTCGTCAAGAAAGCAATCGACTTGCCCCCGGATTCCGTAATCAATTGGTTGACCACGCCGGTGCCTTGGCTGAGCAGCAGGAAGCAGATGCCCACAATGACGACCCAGGACAAAAAGTGGGGCAGGTAAATGACCGTTTGCACGAACTTCTTAAAGAACAGCACGCGCACTTCGTTCAGCAGCAGCGCCAGCACAATCGGCATTGGGAAGAAAAATAAAATGTTCATGAAGCTGATCCCCATCGTGTTGCGGAACAAAATCCAGAAGTCGGGGTTCGAGAAAAATTCCTGAAAATATTTGAACCCTACCCATTCGCTCCCCCAGAAGCCGCTCCAAGGCGAGTAATCCTTGAAAGCCAGAGCCAATCCCCAGATCGGGAAATATTTAAAAACGAGAAAAAACAGCAATCCCGGCGCCGCGAGCAAGTATAAGCCTTTGTCTCTCCGCAAAGCAACCGCCCATTCCTTGATGAAGCCGTTTGTCTTCGGCCCGGCTCCGCTCTTCCGCAAGCCGGCCGGAGCGTTCGTACCGCGAACCGCTTCCGTTTCGGATGAACTCATGCTTCCACCTCCTGCGTAGTCAGATCCATCCGTCTTTCGATCGAATATGTCTGCATCGTACAGCGAAGCGGAAACGGCGGCAAGGCGCAATTCTTGGGGCGGTTTCCGGTCAAAAAAGGAGCATCGCCCCTCGCGACAGATGCTGAAAAGACGCGCCGGTGCACGATTTACCCGCGTCATGCCCACTTCTTAACTTCGCCGGCATATAAAAAATGAGCATGACCGCAGCCCGCGTTTCCTCCCTTATGGTTGAGTTTTCCAGCCGGAAGGGCTATAATCAGTACTGCTTTCATCTATGATTCTACTACATACATCTAGGAGGCAATATCGCATGAAATCCGGAATATGGAACAAGTGGAAACGCGGTTTGGCCGGGGGCTTGCTCGCCGTCACCACGATGCTCGGAACCGTCGTACCCGCACTGGCGAACGAAGCGCCGGGAGCTGCGCCGCAGATCAGTCCATGGTCGATCGGCGTACTGAACGAAGGGGAAAAATACGGCATTTTCCCGCAGTCCTGGTACTATGACGGAACCTTTCAAAAGCCGATTGCCTATGATAGACTTCAATCGTTAGTCCAAGCGGCCGGAGTGAAGCTGGATGCGCTGGGATTAAGCAAAAAGGGCGAGTTCACGCTGCCATCGGGAACCGCAACGATCACTAGAGACACCGTTCTGCAAGCTTTGTTCGGTTTGTTAAAGCAGTACGAGCTGCCGGCAGACTTCGGGATGGATAAGGATGCTTCGGCGATTGCGTATTTGCAGAAAAAAGGCATCGTGCAAGGGACGGACAGCGGTCTGGACCTGGATCAACCGTGCACCGTCGAGCAGGCGGCCGTGCTGGCCAGCCGGGTCATCGAATATGCCTACGAAACTGCCGACGGCGGGGCAAAAGGGCTTTTCTGGAAAGTGACCAAAGGGAACAATACGATGTATTTGCTCGGATCGATTCACCTGGGCATTCCAGAGATGTATCCGCTGCGGAAGGAAGTCAAGGATGCGTTCCAATCGTCCGACGCGCTGCTGGTCGAAGTGAATCTCATGCCGGACGACACGGCAGGGTTGGAGTATTTCGCCAGTCTGACGAGCTATAACGACGGCACGACGTTGAAGGATCACGTATCCAAAGAAACCTATGAAAAGCTGGAGCGCGTAATCGATAAATTGGGACTGCCCAAGCAAGCCTTCGATCAGCTTAAGCCTTGGGTGATCAACTCCAACCTGTCCCTTACGGCGCTTATGAAATCTCCTGAGGAGTTGGCGCAGGCGACCGCTTTGGGGGTTGATATGCACTTCCTGTCGAGTGCTAAGCTGGCTGGAAAACCGGTTCAGGAGCTGGAGGGGTTCAAGCTGCAAGGCGATGTTCTGAGCAGCGCGTCTCCGCAGGAGCAAGAGAAAGAATTGAACGCGGTGCTGGACCAGCTGTTAACGCCTGACGCCAATGCTCCGGATATGGCTGCACAGTTCAAGCAATGGCAGCAGCTGTGGGCCAAGGGGGACTTGGACGGCTTTAGCCAAGCCTTCTCCGCTTCTTCGCAGCAGTTTAACCAAAGCGGGCTGGCTCAAAGACTGCTCGGCGAACGGGACAAGAACATGACGAAAAAACTGGCGGAATTGTTGGAGAAAGACGGTAAATCCACTTATTTTGTCGTCATCGGTGCGGCGCACTATGCGGTGAAGGATATGGTTCTCGACCAATTGAAGCAAAAAGGCTACGACGTGCAATTTATTCAATAACACTAGGCGATAAAAGTGCCGCCCCGTATCGAAACCGATTCGATATGGGGCGGTTTCTTGCTATTTGTCATTCAGATTCGCGAAAGAAAGACGTGACTTCAAAGAGCACGCCGCCAAGGGCAGTAAAGTACAAGGTGTAGCCGCCTCTCATTTTTCTGGGACCATGATCCGAAGGAATATTGGCGGCAGCGAGCTTGGCGTGGAACGCATCTACCTCGGCCATCGTTTCAACATAAAATCCGATGTGGAAATCCTTCGGGTAAGCTACGGTTTCTTCTCCAAAACGGCTCAAAACGAGGGTAAAGCCCTCTCCATCGCTCATCACGGCGAGGGTGTCGCCTTTCTGACCGAGCAGTTGAAAGCCGAATAAGCTCTGGAAAAAATCCGTTGCTTCGGACAGATCGTTGACACAAAGATTCAAGTGGTTCAGTTTCATAAAGTTGCCTCCTTTATAACTTTGACTCTACCGCAGGGCAGAATATGTACCTTATTGCGGTGCTCAACAGGATCATTTTTGAATCTAATTATATTAGATTAATCTAATAGTGTTAGAATAATCGAATATGGTATACTTGTCAACGGAAAGGGTGAATTCTCATGGCTAGGAAAAGGATCTCTCCCCCAGTCTCGATCCCAGGTTGGCCGGAGGCTGAAGCTGCGCATATTCCGCTCGACCGGACTCGTATCCTTCAAACCGCGCTCCAAGTGCTGGATGAGATCGGCCTGAAGGAACTCAGCATGCGCAAAATCGCAGACAAGCTGCAGGTCAAAACCGCCTCCTTATATTATCATTTCAAAGATAAGGAACAGTTGATGCAATTGCTTTCGGATAAAATCAGCGGGGAAATGGTTTGGCCGGAGGCGTCGCTTCCATGGAAAGAGCAGGTGTTGCAATGGGGAATTCAGTTCAGGAAAGTCCTTCTTCAGCACCGGGATGCGGTGGAGCTGTTCCAGCTTACCATCGGGGTAGGCTATCAGCGTCTAACGCAAATCGAAAAGCTCTATCAGCTCTTCGTCTCGGCCGGCTTCGCCGACCCTCAAATCCCGTGGATCGCGTCCATGCTGAAAAACTATGTGCTGGGCTTCGTCGCCGAAGAAACCCGGCTTCACGCTTTTGCCGGGGATGAAGATCATGCTTCGTTTGAAGCACTGGGCGAGCAATATAACCGTTTTTTTCGCCAATTGCCGGAGGAGCAATTTCCCAACACGATCCGCCTGGCCCCCCATATTACGAATACGGATTGGGAGAAGGAGTTTTCTTTTGGCTTAAGCGTGTTGATCGAAGGCTTTTCAACCAAACTGCCGCAGGAGTAAGGCTTGGCGGTTCGACAAAATAAAACAGGTCCGGCCTTACGCCGAACCCGTCTCACGGAATTGACCGGGCGTTTGCCCGGTTTGTTTTTTGAATACGCGGATGAAATTTTTCGGCTGGTAGCCGACGCTCTCCGCCACTTCGGCGACGGACAGGCCGGTCGTCTTCAGCAGCGTCTTGGCGCGGTCGATGCGGTAGGCCGTCAAATATTCGATGAACGACACTCCTATGATGCGCTTGAACAGCTTGCTGAAATAAGGCGGGCTGAGTCCGCAGCGCTCGGCGACCTGATCCAGAGACAGATCGATATGATGATTCGCCTCGATATAAGCGACGGCGGTCTCGAAGGTCCGCTCGTATTCCTGATGATGCCTCTGCTGCACCTTGCGGGCAATCGGCCGGATCAGCCGCTCCCGGAACCAGTCGTTCAGCTCTTGGATCGAATGCACGTTCTTGATCTGCACATACAGGTCGGTTTCGTCGCCGGTCCCGTCGCCTTCCTTAAGCGACAGATTGAGCAGGAAGACGACCCGCAGCGCAGCGGTGAGGAGCTGGTAATAGGCCGTCCGAATCCGCTCCGTCTCCCGCAGCGTCTCCTGCGCATAGGCGGCGAACTGCTCAAGCTGCAGCTCCGCTTCCACGGCATCGCCGTTGCGCAGCGCCTGCTCCAGCCCCGCTTCGATCTCGAACGGGTACGGGTAGGACTTGGCTTCGCCGGCGTCTCCGGCCCCGCTGCGGATCACTTGACCCGTCCCCGCCCAGAAGCGGGAGCGGATCGCCATCGCCGCCTGGGCGAACAGTCTCGGCATGCCGCCCGGCGCCCCCGGGCCGTCCCCAAGCCCTGCGGTGACCGGCAGCTTCAAGTAGTCGGCCAGCATAGCGCGCAATCCCGCAGCCAATTCCTGCACCTGCGCGAACCATGCCGCAGGGTCGTCCGTGTCTTCCCAGAGCCAAACGGCAATCTGATCGTTCAGCAGGTTCACGACCATGCCGCTTGCGCCCTGCTGCGCGAGTACGTCCTGCGCGATATTTTTCATCGTAAAAACGATCAATTCCTTGTCGCTTTCCCGGAACCGGCTGCTGCCGTCCGGCGATTGATCGTAAGCGAGCGCGAACACGGCATGCGTGTGCCGATAAGGCACGGCGTAGCGTTCGAACAGAACCGGAAGCTGCTCCGACGTATAATGCGCATAGTGCCCCTGCAGCCACTGCAGCGCGAACGCCTCGCGAATCGCCGGCAGCTGCCGGTTGAGCTGCGTCTGGAGGCGGTTTGTCGCCTGATACAGCTCCGCCCACCGGCTCTGCACGTAACCGATCTCGTCGGCCAGCAGCTCCTCGTCCCGGTTCCCGCGCACCAGCGAGACCAGATGCTCGATCGGCCGGTACAGCCGCTTCGTGCTCCAAGCCGTGGCCGCTGCGCCGAGCAGCAGGAACACCAGCACGATCGCAACGGTGATGACTGCGATGCCGCGGGATTTGGCGTTCAGCTCCTGCAAAGGCACCATGTCGAGGTACGTCCAGCCGTTGAAGGAAGAATGGAGGGCGGTCACCAAATAATCGCGTCCCTCCCATGCGAAGGAGAAGGCGCGTCCGGGATGCTCTCCCACCTGCTCATACAACCCCTGAGGAGCAGACTGTCCGGCGGACGAGACGACCTCCCGGCCCTCCTCGTCCAAGATGAACGAAAGCTCGCCCGGGTAAGCGGAAAATCGCGTCATATTTTCCTGAAGGAACGACGGATTGAGCTGCAGAAGCAGCAGGCCGATCGGCTCCGAGGCTTGAAACGGCACCTGACACACGAGCGTCACGCCCGCCTGCCCGCCGGGGGTGTCCTCCATAAACCGGAACGTATCGTGGCTCCAGTACATCGCTTCGCGGGAAGCAAGCAGGCCCTGCAGCTGCCGGCGGTCCTCCTCGCCGGCTACCTTACGTCCGCCTTGATCCGGCGATACCAGATAATCGTCCTCGGCGATATACATGACAATGCGGCTAATCTCGGCGTTGCTATTTTGAAGGGATGACAGGTTTTGGAACAAATTGGAGTAGAATCCGGCGTAGTTCGTCCATTTCTGCTCCGTCAGGTTGCCGTTGAAAAACGAACCGAGCAGCATTTGGAGCGCATTACTGCGGACCCGCTGCAGCGCCGTATCGATGGAATACGAAGCGTGCTTCAAGACACGGGCGTTGGCTTGGTCCACTTCCTCCCGGATCGCGGAAGACGAAAACCAATAGCTGGAGAACCCGACAAAGATGACGGGGAAGATGGAGGCAAAAAGCGATACGGCGAGCATGCGCCGCAGCATCGACTTGCGAAACGAAGCAAACGGGTTCCGTATGCGGAAATAGGTGCGTTTCATGGTGTGTGACTCCCCCTCGCTTTCTCCACTTTAGTCTAATGCGTCATCCGGCCGTTTGGCAAGACCGCAGGCGCACCGGTCAAAAAGCACGGCGCGCCTGCGTAGATGGCTTTCTATGGTCCTGTCAGGCAAGCGCTACTCCCCCCGCGCGTCGGCCGCCGTGATCATGTGCAGCAGCACTTGAGCGACTTCGGCGCGTGCCGCGTGGACTTGCGGTGCAAGCCGGTCTTCCGCCTGCCCCTGCAGGAAGCCGAGCTTAACCGCCTGCCGGACCGCGTCCTCCGCCCAAGCGGAGATTTGTCCGGCGTCGCGGTAGGCCGCAAGCTGCTGCGCATCCGGCTCCGCGGCCTTGCCGCCCTGGAAAGCGTAAGCCCGCATCAGCATGACGGCCATTTGCTCCCGGGTGACCGGTTCGCCCGGAGCAAACGACGTGCCCGTCACCCCGTCGACTACCCCCGCTTCATGGACAGCCGCAATCGCGTCCGCATACCACGCCTTCGGCTCCACGTCGCGGAAAGGCGTCCCCGACGGGCTTGCTTTCAGTCCAAGCGCGCGAACGAGCATGGCGGCAAATTCCGCGCGCGTCGTAGCGCCTTGGGGGTTGAATTCGTGTTCCGTCACTCCGCTGACGATATGCTTGGACGCCATGACCTTCAACGTGCGATGCGCCCAATGATCCTCCGGCACATCCGCGAACGATTTGTCGTAATCTAACACGGCGAACGTGCAGCAGGCCGTAACGGCTGCCGACACCGTCCCCGCCGCTTTATCGACCTTCGCCCCGACAAAATCCCATGTCTTCGACGTCTCGTTATAGGCGTAAATGCCCAGCCTGTCCGGATCGGACGCCCGGGCGGCATCGTAAGGCAGCTTCAGCACGACCGGCGCGGAGAACTTCTCCAGACGGGAAACCGGCTTGGTTTGCACAACCGCGCTGATTTGCAGCTCATACACCGTGCCCGCCAAGCGCAGCTCCGACAATGGGCCGGGCTTGCCGGGCGCACACGCAGCATAATCCGCGCGTCCGCCGTATCCGCGGGCAGGCTGCCGCTCACTTGCTCCAACACCGCGGCCGGAATCGTGAGCGCCGCCTTGCCGATTTCCACTTCCAGCGGATTGTTCCGCAGCAAGGAGGCCGCTTGCGCCGGCAGCGCCAGTTCGGCTGCCGCTTCATCCATGCGCAGCGTCACTTTGCCATCCGCTGCCCGCCGAAGCTCCTCTTCCTTCACGACGACCGTTCCGGACTTCTTGGACGGGTCGTTCGATCCTGCTGCAGCCGAGCCGGAAGCTCCGGGCTGCGGAGCGGAACCCGGCGAAGCCCCGGGTGTTGACGAGCCCGAGTCCGAGCCGGACTCCGAATCGGAGCCCGAATCCGGCTCCGGCGACGGCTTAGGGCCCGGCCCTGGTTCAGGCAGCGGGCCGGGGCCGGGCTCAGGCGTTGGCCCAGGCTCAGGCTTCGGCCCCGGGTCCGGGCCGGGACCCGGCTTCTCGGGCGCCAAGCCCGCCGTGGTCACCGTCACGCTAGGTCCTCCGGCGCTCCAATTGCCCGCGCCGTCCACCGCCTCGACGCGGAACGTATACGCCGTATTCGGGGCCAAGCCCCGGATCACGGTCGAATACACGCTGCCGGCCACGGCGGCGGATTGACCGGCGCCCCAACCGACGCGGTATCCGGCTACGCCGTTGTCATCGGCGGCAGGCGTCCAAGCGAGCCTGACTTCGCCGCTGGTCACTTCCGCCGCGGTCAGCGTACTGCCGAACGGCCACGTAGGAGCGGCCGTGTCCGGCCGCTCCGTACGCAAAGTCGTTACTGTGACGCTTGGACCGTCAGTGCTGACGCGTCCGCCCGCATCCGCCACTTGTACGGCGAACGTATAAATCGTGCCCGGCGCCAATTGGCGCACGTCATACCCGTAAGTGCTGCCGCTGACGCTGGCGATCGGGGCTCCGTTCTGATAGATGCGGTACGTCGCATCGGCTACCGTGCTCGTCACCGCCCCGGACCAGGCGAGGGAGACGCCAGTTTCCGAGACGCCAGCGGCCTGCAGCGCGCCGCCCTCCCAATGCGGGACGAGCGGGTCGCGCAGCTTGATCGTATGCGTCGCCCCTACCGAACCGGACACGTTCACCTGCACGATCAGCGTAGGCGATGTCTGAACGACCTGCACCGTGCTGTCCTGGCTGACCGGCACCAGCGAGCCGCGGTTCAGCTCGATGGTCACCGACGCTTGCTTCTGCGTCGGATCGGAAACGGAGAGCGTGATTTCTCCATTCTGTTCCTTCACCATCACGGAGGCCGGATTTCGCGCCGTCAGCCCATCGACCGTCCCGGCCTGCCAGAAATTCGCCGCCGTGATCCCGAGCGACGACTTGCGCACCGCCTGCACCTGAGCATTGTTCGCGAGAATCGACACCGGCGGCTGCGCGCTGTAGCTCTGGGTTGCCGCCGCATTCCGGTTCGGCAGCAGAACGTAAGCGTAATCCGCGTTCACCGGCTTGACGCCGTGCGCAAAAGCCAGACTTAGGTAGTTACGGGTGATCGGCGTCGAGCTGAATCCCGTATTGATGTCCTTCCACGCTCCGGTACGCGCTTCCCGCTTCACGGCCACATTCGCGCCGTTCGGGAAATAATACCCGATGTCCGTCCCCGGAACGTTCCCGGTCAGATGCGCCCATTGGACCGTCCGGTTGAGGTTCGTGGTCTCCTTCGGCACGACGGTCCCATCGATTGTCAGAATGTTGTCGTTCCCGTCCGTCAGCTTGCGGTTATCGGCGATGGTCTCTACGGGATTGCTGCCCGTAGAAGTAATTCCGGCGCCGAGGGCGACGATTTCGTCGTCAAGCAGGAACCATGATTTTTTGCCCCCCAGATCGCTGCCGGTGAGCTTCTTGAGCGTAAAGTCCATGCCGACCGCGCTGTACAGACCGTCCATTGTAGAGCCGCCCACCCACGTTTGGGTATTGGGATAGCTTGCCCAATCGGTCGCCGTCAGCGTTTTGCCGGAGCCGTCCGTCGTCGTGCCCGGCAGCCGGAACGAATCCACCGTCGGCCAAAAATCGTTGCGGTACTGCGTCTGATCCTCATTGTACAAATACGTCATACCGACGCCCGTATACCAGCCCTTCAGGTTCTCGCCGTTGCCCTTCTCGAACGAGGAGATCCGGTCGGAGAAGAGGCTGACGCCGAACAGGTAGCCGGGACGGAAATGGAACACTTTATCCATGCCCGCCATGATCTGGCTCTTCACCAGCTCGCCCCGCGGCTGCACGCCGGGATCGTTCAACAATCCTTTCAGCAGCTTGATTTCATAAATCGACGAGGACGCCTGATAATAATTCGTGGTGATTCGATCCTTCGTAATCCATTCCTTGACCATGCTGCGGTAAGCAGCGGCTTTATCCGCCGGTGCGCCGTCGGACATGCGCAGGATGGTCATCATCAGCCCCCGGGCGGAGCCCGCGGTCTGCCGGGAAATGCCCCGCCCGTTCGTCATATCGAGCGCGAGCCCGTTATAGATGATCGGCTCGAAGCTTTGCGCTACCCAATCGTATACATTGTTCGTCCGCGGGTCCGTAATCGGCCAGGGCGAGCCGTTCAGCATGTAGCCCATATCCGCAGCGCCCTTCAGCCACACGCCGCCGTACCCTGCGGTATAAGCGATGTTCGTGTGCTGCACCAGCGAGCCGTCGCGGTACACCCCGTCACCGCTCGTCGTATAGACGAACTCGCTGCCGATCGCATCGCGGCCCTGTACGATTTTTGCGCCGTTCTTGCCGATCACGCCGCGAAGCGTGACGACCAGTGCTTTGTCCAGCAGGTTCGCGCCGTTCTGCTTCTTCCCTTTCACTCCGAGAACGGAGGAATAGACCGGGTCCGGGCAAAACTTGTCGATTGCCCGTATGTATTGCTCCACCTGCGCCGGGGTCAGATCGTCATACAGCAGCACAAGAATATCGTTCACGGTTTGAGCCGCCCCGATCTCCCAGTCCCACCAGTTGTCATACGGCGTTTTGTTCTCGTTGTACCGGTTCGCGTACATCCAGTCCATTGCCTCGACAAGGTCCTTCTTAAGCGCCGGATTGTTGTACAGAGCCGAGTAAGGCGTCTTGTAAGCGACCGCCATCGTTCTTAAGCGGGAGAAGTTCGATGTCATCTGCGCGGAGACGGTCGTGCTGGCCAGATCGCTCCAGAGATACGTGCGTCCCGCCGCCGTGTTCAGCTTGTTCCAAAATCCGGTTTGCTCCGCATTGCTGACGGAGGAAGCCAGATTGTTCAGAAAATATGCGTAGTCGGCATCCGCAGGATCATAGCCGGTCCCGCCCGTCAGCTTGTCCAGCCATTTCAACCGGATCGTATCGTAGGCCTGCATCATTTGAGCGCTTTCCACGCTGACGATCGATTGAGCGGACAAACGGCCGTCATCGGTCCGTGCGGTAATTGTGGCGGAGCCCACCCGATTGCCCGTAACCAGACCCGAGGCCGATACGGAAGCGACCGAAGCGTCGGACGACGACCAGAGCACCGTCACACCGGATGCCGCGCTGCCCGGCGTAATGACCGGAGTCAGCTGCGCGGTTTTCCCGACTTCGACGGATACTCCGGTTGGCTCCAAAGCAAGACCGGTCGCCCCGGTCCACTCCGTGAGCGTCACATCGTCCACCCAAGCGGTGCCGGAAGCAAAATCGAAAATCGGCTCCACCACGACTTTGTTCACGTTCGACGGAATCGTCAGGTACAGATCGTACGGCTGCCAATCGTTGGTTCCCTTTAATTTCGGCGTTAGCGGACCGTCGCCGATTTTCGTGTTCGTCGAGCCGTTATAATAAAGATACTGCGTCCGGACATACATGCCGCCGCTTCCGGCGTTCACGTTGTCGGTCTTCATCCACAAAGACAGCTTATAGCTTTTGTTCGGCGTTACGAGCGGCGATTGCGTGACGGAAGCCCGGTCCGACGTCGTGCCTCCGGACAGCTTCAGAGCTTTCGTACCGCCGTGCGCTTGTGTGGAGTCTACAGCGAAGGCGCCCCCGCCGACCTTGAATCCGCCTGTCCAGTTGGCCGGCGCTTTTCCTCCCGTCCATTTTCCGGAGCTGTCCGTGACAACGGTTTCAAAATCGCCGTTCAACACCAAACTCCCTGTAGCGGCCATCCCGATCCCTCCTCCTGTCGGGACAAACCAGCCGGGCATCACCAATGCCAGGATCGTCAAAATTTTCACCATGTTCATTTTCATTCCGGTCCCTCCCAGCGGCTTTCGGCCAAACGTCCCCCCAGTTCAAGCAGAACGCGCGGGACTCCGGCCGCTTTTGCATCTCTATACTTACAGAAACGCCGCCCGCTCGGCAAGGCTCAATTCTTGTACATCGGCCGGAGCAAAAAATGTTCCCGCTTTTTCCCGACGTACGCCGGATTAATGAGCTTCTTTTTCCAGTATCGTAATGAACACCCGGGGCGCGACTTCGATGTCTTTCGTTTCCGCAAATCCGAATTGCCTGTATAACGAAATCGCGGATACATTTTTGGCCCCCGTGCTCACCGCAAATTTGCGGATCCCCGGTTCGGATTCAAGCGCGTACTGAACCAGACTTCTCCCGATGCCTCTGCGGAAATAATCCGGATGCACGACCAACCGGGTAATGTGCAGCACATCCTCCTGCTTTTCGACCGCAACGACCCCCGCCAACGTCCCGTCCGCAGCATAGCCGTAAAACGTCTCCTCCGCTTGCATCAATGTCCGGACCGTATCCCGGAGCTGGGGGATGCCGTCGAAGCCGATCAGCTCCGCTTCGACCCGGTAGGCCGGAAGCTGTACCCGAAGCACCTGCTCGGCTACGTCAGGCTGTGTCATGTCCAACCGATGTATCATCTCAACAAATCTCCTTCCCGTCTTTGTTTGATATCCCTATATTGTAACGAAGAAGCGCAGAGCCGGCCAAGCTAAAAACAAGTTTAGCCAAACGATCCGAAATCCGACCGGAACCATTAAAGGTGAGAAAAGGATACTTTTGAACAAAACCCGAGTCATTTTTCCATAAAAATACATATCACTGCGGACGTTCGAATAGGATACATTGTGGACACGGCCCCCGGTCCGATGCGCGTCCGCGGCAGCTTGCAGCCGGATTGTACTTTACCGGGAATTCGAGTACGGAAGGAGGGAACGGCGATGTGGGTAAAGCCAAAAGCTAAAATCATCGACGTATGTGCCGAAGTGACCGGTTATGCCTGCCAGAAATAAACGCTTCTTTAAACGCAGCGCACAACAATCGGATTGCCGGAGAAATCCGGCATCCCTTCATAAGGGGGACGACGGATGCTTCTCAAAATCATTGGGACCGCGGCCGGAGGAGGCTTCCCGCAGTGGAACTGCACTTGCCCCAACTGCCGCTTGGCACGTGCCCGCGACGGACAGGCGCTTACCCGGATGCAAAGCAGCGTGGCCGTCAGCAGTGACGGGGCCGCGTGGTACTTGATCAACGCTACGCCGGATATCCGCCAGCAGATCGAATCGCAGCCCGCCCTTAGACCCGGACCGGGGCTCCGCAGCACGCCGATCGCGGGAGTTCTGCTAACCGATGCGGAGCTCGATCATACGATCGGGCTGCTTAGCTTAAGGGAGGGCGGACCATTGGACATTTTTGCGGCCGATCCGGTCATGCGAGCGCTGGCCGGTCCGTTTCCCGTGCGCCATATGCTGGAGCCGTATGCGGGCGCGCGTTGGCGGGAGATTACGCCCGGCGTTCCTTTTGCCTTGTTCGCCGGAAGGCTGGAGGTTACCCCCTTCTGCCTCGGGTCCAAGGCGCCCCGTTATGCTTACGGATGCTTGAGCGGGGACGAAGGCGGCAAAGCTCCGGCTTGGGTCGTCGGCTACCGGATCGAGGACCGGCTGACCGGCGGCAAAGTCATCTACGCCCCGGGCGTCGAAGCCTGGTCGGACGAGCTGGAGCGGCAGCTTGCGGATGCGGATTGCGTTTTGCTGGACGGCACCTTCTGGCAGGCCGACGAGCTGAAGGGGCTGGGCGTCTCGGAGTTGGCCGCTTGGGACATGGGGCACGTCCCGATCGGCGGAACGGACGGGAGCCTGCACCGGCTCGCCCGCCTGACCGCGGCGCGTAAAATCTATGTGCACATTAACAACACCAATCCGATCTTGAATCCCGCGTCGACCGAATGCCATACGCTGCTTGCGCTCGGCATCGAAATCGGATACGACGGCATGGAGCTGGAGGTATGACGATGAGCGAGCCATGGTCGAACGACGAATTCGTGATGCGGCTGCGCCGGATCGGAGAGCAGCGGTACCACGACAAGCATCCTTTTCACATCCGCATGCACGAGGGAAAGCTCAGCCCGGAGCAGCTTCGGGCCTGGGTCGCCAACCGGTTTTATTATCAAAAAAACATCCCGGTCAAAGACGCGCTCATTCTGTCAAAGCTGCCTACGCTGGAGGACCGGCGCCGCTGGCTCCAGCGCATCGTCGACCACGACGGCCGCGAGGGGGACGAAGGCGGCATCGAAGCGTGGATTCGCCTCGGGGAGGCCGTCGATATTCCCCGCGAGGACCTGCTCAGCGAGCGGCTTGTGCTGCCCGCCGTCCGCTTCGCCGTCGACGCGTACGTCAACTTCTGCCGGCTGAAGCCATGGCCCGAGGCCGTCGCTTCCTCCCTGACGGAGCTGTTCGCGCCGACGCTCGTCTCCCGGCGTATCATCGTCTTCGAGGACTTGTATCCGTGGATTCGCCCGCAGGGACTGGACTATTTCCGTACCCGGCTTCGTCAAGCGCCGCGCGACGCCGAGCACGGGCTGGAGCTCGTGCTGCGCGAATACCGCACCCGCCGCGAGCAGGAACGGGCGGTCGCCGCGCTCTCGTTCAAGTGCGACGTGCTGTGGTCGCTCCTCGATGCGCTGCAGCTTGCTTACCCGGTCGAGGAGAACCGCGTATGAGCTGGGGGGTACAGGAACGGCCGGCAATCCGTCCCCCTGCCCGCATGAAATTCGACGCGCTGCGCAAGCAGGAGCTGCTGCTGCTCCCGGAGCGTGTCGTTCAATTGAATGAGACCGCCGGAGCGATTTTGCGGCTGTGCGACGGGCGGCGAACCGTCGGGGACCTGACGCGCGAGCTCGAGGCGAAATACGGACAGACCGGACTGCAGGACGAGATTGCCGAGTTTTTAACGCAGGCTGCGGAGGAAGGCTGGGTGGAGCGATGGAGCTGAGCTTGCCGTATGCGCTGAACGCCGAGCTGACCCACCGCTGTCCCCTCCGCTGTCCGTATTGCTCCAATCCGCAGGAGCTGGAACGGCGGGACAAGGAGCTGTCCACCGACGTATGGCTGCGCATTCTGGAGGAAGCCGCCGGGCTGGGCGTCGTCCAGCTGCACTTGACAGGCGGGGAGCCACTGCTGCGGGCCGACGCCGAACTGCTCATCGAACGGGCGCGTTCGCTCGGCCTATTCGTGAATCTGATCACAAGCGGCGTCGGACTCACCGAAGCGCGCCTCCGCCGGCTGGCGGAAGCCGGGGTCGACAGTCTGCAGCTCAGCCTTCAGGCAGCGACCCCGAGCCTGTCCGACCATATTGCGGGCTTTCAGGCGTTCGACAGGAAGCGGCAAGCCGCCGCGCTCATCCGGGCCACAGGTCTTCCTTTGAATATGAACGTCGTTCTGCACCGGCACAATATCGGGGAACTCGAGGCAATCGTCGAGCTTTGCCTCTCTTGGGGGGCGTCGCGGCTGGAGCTGGCCAACACGCAGTATTACGGCTGGGCGCTCGTCAATCGGGAGACGCTCATGCCGACGAAGGAGCAGTTGAAGGCGGCCGAAGCCTCGTTTGACGAACTAAAGAAACGGATCGGCAAGCAGATGGAGCTAATCTGGGTCGTCCCGGATTATTACGCCGAGCTGCCGAAGCCTTGTATGGGAGGCTGGGGCCGGATCTCGCTCACCGTGTCCCCGACCGGCAAAGTGCTGCCTTGCCCTGCCGCCTCAGGCATCGATACGCTCACATTCGATTCGGTTACGGACCGGAGCCTCGCTTCGATCTGGTACGAATCCGCCGCGCTGAACGCCTTTCGCGGCACGAGCTGGATGACGGAGCCATGCCGCAGCTGCGAGCGCCGCTTCGAGGACTTCGGTGGCTGCCGCTGCCAAGCCTACCTGCTCACCGGCGATGCCCGGCAGACGGACCCGGTATGCCGTCTGTCGCCTCACCGCAGCTTGATCTCGGACGCCGTCACCGCGGCAAACGGAGCCCGTCCGGCAGCTTCGGGCTCCGCCGAAGCGCCGCCTTCGTACGTTTACCGGGGCTCAGCGGCAGACCGTCGGCGGCTGCTGCATGCCGACCGCATGGACGCCGCCATCGAGCCTATGAAATAGCTCAGCTCCCCCGAAAAAAATAAATCCAAGACCTGTACCGAAGACTCCACCGTCCTTCTAGGTCTTGGATTAATGCATAATTAGCCCGAAGCTCAAAGGCGAACGGGGTTCCTCCATCCATTCGCTTAACCGTTCTCTGCTCCGCCAAAGGGCCTTTTTTACACGCTCCGGGGGCATCTCGAGAATTTCCCCTATTTCTTCATAGGATAGCCGGCATTCGTACTTCAGCGAAACAAGCAGCTTCACCTCATCCGGCAGCGCGTCGACGGCTTCGAGGATGGTACGGGGTCCGAGCTTGCCCGGCTTCAGCCTGCGTTTGCCCGAAGCCTTCGCCATTTTGCACCGGTGGATCAGCATCCGGTAGGCCGCCGTCGTCATGGAAGCCGTCGTTGGCACAAACCCTTGCTCCGCCTGTCTGCGATACAACTCGACGAACGTACGCTCCACCTCCTGCGCCGCAAGCTCGCGGTCTTGGAGCAGCCGGTGCGCAAGCCGGTAGATCGGCTCTTGCAGCGATTCGATAAAGCTGCGGAATGCTTGAAGCTGTTTTTGGCCGTCTGCAGAAGCCGGCTGGTACTGCTGTGGATTCATGCTTTTTGCCTCCGTTCTCATCGTCCCTTTCATTATAAGTCCCCGATGTGTACTTTAAGTGTATTTCAGACCATAAATTGAATGCCTTTGCAACCATGTCATTGCTTCTATTTTCCGTTTCGTGGTACAGTCTTGCAGGAAAAAAGAACTACTCGGGGAGGTCATCTTTGTGAAACTACAGAGAGTAGCTTTGAGTATTGCTCTATTGTGCCTTTCCTTTGCGGCTGTCGCCGGCGCACATCCGGGGCGGTTGGACGAACGCGGGGGACACACTTGCCATACCAATTGCGCAAAATGGGGCTTGGATGACGGCGAATACCGCTATCATCGGAGTCAGGCGAAATTTTTGCCCCCTTCGGACAGCGAAAACAGCGGAGATACCGATGCCGGCCTTGACTTGGAGGAAGATTCTATCTCAACCAATCCTTCACCGTAAGAAGCGGCAGCCATTGATTCAATCCGTGTAAATCTGCCTCTATTTGACGTTATCGTCAACGGTCATCAGATCAACAATTATGTGACACCCTTTCCGGTTATTGAATATAAAGGGATCGCTTATTTCCCGATGACCTTTCATTATGCCCAAGCCTTAGGCTTAACTGCAAGCTGGGATCAAGCGATTGGCTTTTCCGTGAGCCGAACGGATGACAAAGGAGCCAAGCCCTATGTCAAAGTCCGCACACCTCCTTCCCAATTAAGCGCAAAGCTTCCGCAATTTAACGTTTTTGTTAACGACGGCTGGGTCGATAACTCGAAAGAAGAGTATCCCTTTCTCGTGCTGAACGATGTGACGTATTTTCCTATGACGTGGAATTTCGCTGTCGAGCAGCTGGGACTGACAACCAAGTTTGAAAACAACCGCCCTTCCCCGTCCGACATGCACCCGTTGTCTGCCCGCCCTGCTGAACGAAGCAACGCCGCAAAAAAAAGCAGCCTACCCCCCGAGTCTCGAGGTGTAGGCTGCCCTGCAGCATATACCTTACTTGCGTTTCATGCCCAGCGTGACAATCTCGTAAGGACCGACCGGCAAAGATACGCTCGGCCCCTCCGAAACGAGCGGTCCCGCTTCCTCCAGGACGTTGCTCTTGTAGACCGTTTCCCCGCCGCGGGCCGAATGCAGCCCCAGCTCCGTTCCGGCCCCTTCCATGTTGAACCATCTCAGCATGAGATCGCCGGAAGCCTCGCTCACTTTCATGGACGAGAACGCAAGCGCGCCGCCTTCCCAACGGTACGGGGCATAGCCCGAAGCGATCGGGCCGCCGTGCACGCCGGTTTGGCAAACCGTCCACGGAACCTGGAACCGATACGCCTCGGCAAAAGCGCCCGAAGCCGAGCCGTCGCCGCTATGCGGAATAATCTCCAGCCGCACCGTGTGCTCGCCGAGACATTGCGCCTCCGGCGTCGGGAACAAGCCCCAATCGCCCAGCTCGCTGACGGATCTAAGCAGCGTGACGGCAATCGTATTCCGTCCGTCCCGCAGCACTTCGTACTCCTGAAGCCCGAGGTTGGCGATCGTGAGGCCCGCCCCTGCTCCGCTTACGTCGACGAACGCTTGCTGATGCTGCGCATTGCTCGGATTTTCCCACTCCGCCGCCGGTTCGTTGTCCCGCGTCGCAATCTCGAAGATCGAATCGGCGCGGTGCACCGCCGTCTCCACGTCGGTCGGGAACAGCGCGCGCAGCCGGTGATCCTTCGCCTGGTTGTTGAAGGACGCTTGCAGCTCGACCCCCCGGCCGCTGCGGCTCAGACTGACCTGCGTGCGGATCGTGAGCGGCACCATGTCCTGAACGCGCTGCCCTTTGCGGTGCGGGAAATAGACCAGCTCCCGCTTCTCCTGCTCGAACACGGCATCGCCCGAAGCCGGAACCGACCACTCGTGCACGATTTCCACCGTCGCACGGTACGGCGTATCCTCAACGACGCGGATGTCCGCCTTCAGCCCTTTCGTCGTCAGCGCCATTTCGCCGTTCGGCTGCTTATACATATACTCGTTGCCGATATCGCCGGTATTCTCGTATACGCCCAAATCGCGGAACGTGCGGCCCGTTTGCTTGTCCGTCACGGCGAGGGAGCCGTCCTCCGCGATCTCGACGCGAAGCAGGGCGTTCTCCATCACCCGGTCGCCGTTCAGTAAAGAAGCGGCGGCGGCAGCTGGGGACGAAGCCGGCTGCGCCAGCTTGAGCCACGCGTACGCCGCAACGCCAAGCGCAGGCACGTTCTGCGCCTCGAAGGTGAGGCTCACCCGGCGGCACATATACGGCTGACGAAACTTGTCGTCCGGCAGGTCGTAGCCGAACTGCAGGCCCAAGTCCTGCATCGTGAACGGCACGGCGCGGCCTTCCGCATCGACCAGCGTGCGGCCGGAGACGTCGAGCGCCTGCATGCGGCGGCTCATTTCGTCCAGCGGGAAGCCGTCGCGGAAATACATGCGCTCGGCGTCCAGCTCCACGGTGACGACTCCGGTTCGCTCCCAGCCCGTCGTATTGAAGACGACAAGCGGACGCGCCTCCGCGCCCATGCGGGCGAACACGGACGTATCGACCGCTTCGGCGATGACGCGCTTGCTGTCGTCGACGATGGTCTCGGCCACGTGACGGCTTTTGTCGAAGCGGGTGACCATCTCGCGGTGCACCTCGTCCACGCTGCAGCCGCAGATACTGTCGTGCGGATGGTTCTGCATCAGCGTTTTCCAAGCGTACGTGAACAAGTGGTGCGGATATTCCTTACCCAGCAGGTGCGCGAAGGACGCCAGCGGCTCGGCCACTTTCTCCAGCAGCGCTTGCCCCCGCTGGTTCATCTGCTTCAAGTAAATGCGGGCGGACGCGGTATTGACCAGCGTCGACCATCCGTCCGTGCGCTGGCTGCGCAGCTCGCCCTTCACCACGGACAGCTCCCGGTCCAGAGATCGGTTCACGGCCTGCAAATAATCCGTCACGTTCGAGTGGACGAATTCCGTGTCCGGGAACAGCTTCCGCGCCGTGCGGATCGCCTCGGACAAGTCCTGCTGGATCGGCTGGTGGTCGCAGCCGTTCATGAACAGCAGCTCGCCGGTGGAAGCGTATTTCTCGGCATCCGCCAGCTTCCGCTCCCAGTATTCCTTCGCTTCCTTCTCGTCCGTCGGGACCTCCATCCCGTTGCAGTACCAGTTCGCGAACAAAATGCCGAGCACCCGCGAGCCGTCCGGGCCTTCCCAGAGCAGCTCGGAGAACGACGATTCGTAGTCCGAATCGGATACGGTATTGTTGAAGCCCGTCGGTTTGACGCCGCGGCCGAACATGGCGTTGTCAATGCCCGCCTGGCGCAAAATTTGCGGCGCCTGCCCCATATTGCCGAACGTGTCGGGGAAATAGCCGACCTTGGCGATCGTTCCGTACCGCGCCGCGTCCTGATGCCCGATCTGCAGGTTGCGCAGGTTCGCTTCGCTGCTCGTCAGGAAGGCGTCCTGCAAAATATACCAAGGCCCGATATGAATGCGGCCTTCCCGGATGAACTTTTCAAGCTGCTCCTTTTTTTCCGGCCGAACCTGAAGATAGTCTTCCAAAATAATCGTCTGGCCGTCCAAATAAAAGCTCTTGAACTCCGGATCGCGTTCGAGCGTATGAAGCAGCGTATCCATCAGCTGGATCAGCAGCATATGATGCTTTTCGTAAGGCAAATACCATTCCCGGTCCCAGTGCGTATGGGAAATGATATGCGCGGTTCTTTTTTTGCTCATGGCTTGTGACGCCTCCTCCCCGGACTACTCTCCGGTCACTTGGATATGAACTTCCTTCGGCCGGTACACGGACTTCAAGCGGCCTTCCCGGTCGACCGCGAACAGCACCGAACGCTCTTTCTCCAGCACAAACGAATACCGGCGTCCCGTAGCCGGGTCCTTCACTTCCACATCGGTATCGAAGGCGAATTCGGATACGAAGACGAACAGCGCGCCGTCTTGGAAGGCGAGCTTCCGTCCGTACACGCCCGGGAACCCGCCGCCGCGAAGCCATTCCAGCTCCGCGCGGAACCCCGCTACCGTCAGCGCGTGTTGGTACAGCAGCGCAAGCGGCTCGGCGCGCTCGTTCAATTCGACCGGCAGCGGGCACCAGAGGAGCCGCCCCGAACCGAGCGGAACGTCGAGCAGCTTGTCGGCTTTCGCTTCTGCGGCTTCGTCCGTCCGGACTTCCTTCGCTACCTCGGCGATCCGCCGCTGTCCGAACGAGACGGGCAGCAAGCGGCCGTCGAGCTCCAGCATTTCTTCGCGCCGCACGTTGGCCGGACGGTAAGAGCCGACCGTATCTTTAAGACGCTCTTCCGGCTGCCAGTAGGCATCCAGCCCGAGAGGACCGGTAACAAGCAGCGTCGCTCCGGTTGCCCGTACAATGGCGATCAATTTCGCAAACGCTTCGCTATCTATATTGTGCGCGCTCGGCAGGATGATCAGCTTCGCAGGCGCTTCGGCGAGCGAATCCAAATGGTATTCCCCGACTCCGCGGAAAGGAACTTTCAGCTCGTAGGTTAGCACCCGCGTCAGACGGGTCGTCGCATCGAACGCCAATTTCCGGTTGGAAAAATCGTTGGAATACGGGAAGACGACGGCGACCTCCTCCAGCTTGCGGCCCTGGAACAAATCCCTGATTTCTTCCATAAAGCGGCCGAATTCGTAGGAAACGTCCGCCTCCGGCTTCTCCGTTCCGTCCGCCCGCAGCGCCCCGATGTGCGATTCGTTGGCGTTATCCATATAGAAATTCGTGTTCCAAATCCAATGAACCGCCCCTGCGCCGCCCGTCGAGAAAGCATAGGCGTATTTGCGCTCCAGGATGCTGCGCAGCTCCGTCTCCGAACGCTTCGCCCGTCCGTCCGGCGTCTCCACGTACATGATGCCGGTCTCCTGCACGAGATTCGGCTTATCCGGCGTCTTCGCAAAAATGCCGTCCCACACCAGATGATCGTTCAGCCACCACGAGTGAACGGTCGTGTAATCCGACGCCTCCGCGTAGAAGAACGGCGACGGCCGCTGCGCGCCCAAGGCTTCGTCCTGCCCGACGACGACCAGATGATCGGGGCAGACGTCCTTGATCGCGGCGTAGAGCTGCTTCGCCCACCGGTTGTGCATCTCCATCGAGAACAGCGCGTAGTCGAGCCAGCGCGTGCCCTTTTTCCCCTTGTGCATATCCTGCACGTCGAAGTTGATCTCCTCCGGCTCCGGCGGTACGGCCGCTGCAAAGTCCGGCAGCTGCTCCGGCGACATGTTCCAGCGCTCCTGCAGCCGTCCGATCGATCCGTGCCGCTGCTTCAGCCATTCGCGGTAAGCCGCCAGCTCGAACGGATCGCGGCATGACCGCGGGCCGTCGGAGAAAATCTGCGGCGGATCGAACATCGACGGCTCGTTGATGAGATCCCAGTCGACATGCTTCGTATCCCGGTGCCGCGAGACGATCGAACGCACGAACCGTTTCTGCGCTTCCACGCTGCGCGGGTCAAGGTAAGGGTTGAGGCCCTCCCAAGGCTCCGGCGTAAACGAGAAGAACGTGAACGTGACCTGCAAATCATGCTTCTTCGCCGTAAGCAGGAAGGCGTCGATCGAGCGCAGCACCTCTTCGGATGCATGCCCGTCGACCTGCATGATGTTGCGGTACGCCGTCCAGATGCCGGTCCGAATCCAGTTGATGCCGGCCTTCTTCATCTGCGCCATGTCGCGGTCCCAAACGGCCGCGTTCGGCAGAAATAGAAACTTGCGCGCCACGTCCGACGTCATGTACGTCATCCCGACGACCGGGAGCGGACGTCCGTCCTTGACGAAATAGTCACGGCCGCAGCTGACTGACGTGCCTGCGGCCAGCAGCTTGGCGTCGAGGCCCCAGAAACCCTGCCGCAGGATGCGCGTCTCCCCGTCCGGCGCTTGCGCCTGACAAATGATATGGTAAAAGCCGCTCTGAAGGTCAAGCGGGACGGAAATGCGGTGAATATTCATCTCCTCCGTGACGTCCGCCTCCAAGCGCTCCGTCCAGGAGGCTTGCCCTGCCTCGTGCTCCACGGACACCGAGAATTTCCAAGCCCCCGCGGACCCGCGCCCGATCCGCTGCGTTTGCAGCGTGAGCATCGCCCGCTCGCCCGGCTCATATGAAGCGTAGTTCGGCTTGATCCACAGCTCGGTCACGCCTTTTGCGCAAAACGCGGCCCATTCCTTCAGCGCTTCGGCCCCGCCCTCGTTCCAGAATGCCGCAGTCAGCGGCAGATGGACGAACAGCCAGCGGCCTCCAGAGAAGGGGCCCTTCGTTTGCTCCCAGAGCACGACCGGCGCGGCCACCTCCCGGCCTTCGGCCGAGATGCCTTTCAGCAGCGGATAAATATGCGTGTCCATCGGTCCGGCGGAGCCCATCTGATGCGGCAAATCGCTGCTCTTCGTGACATGCGGCACCAAGTTCCACGTATCCGCTATCGAGAGCAGCGCTTCCTTGCCGGCCAGCAGCGGAATGTCGGCTGCGGCTGCCAGCTTCTCTACCGGAGCCGCATCGACCCGCAGCGCTTCATGAATATGAAGCTGCTGATGGTAAGCGGTTTGCTCGGCTTCCGCATGCCAGCCCCCGTTTTCCTCCCGAACCGGGTGCTTGAACGGCGCGCCTCCGGCGCTAATAAGCCCGCCGCCCCGCCGGAGAAAGCCGAGAATCGCGGGCCAAGCAGCCTTCGGAAAATACGGCGCATGCAGGTTGACGAAGCAGCCGCCCTCGGCGGAGCGCAGCGCCTCCGCCAGGCGGTCCGCCGGGACGACCTGCCCCACACCCTGCAGCAATCCAGCATCGATCTGCATCTCTTCACCGAGCGGAAAGCCCGGGTCGTAGAAAATGACGATGGGCCGCGTCATACAATCCCTTCCTTCATCGCTTCGTACACAAGCAGCGAGAACAAGCTGTTGGACCAAGCAAACCAGCTGCGCGTAAAGACGGTCGGGTCATCCGCATGAAAGCCTTCATGCATGAAGCCGGTATCCGCGTCCGTCGCCTCCAGCATCGCGAGCATTTCCAGCTTCTCCTCTTTGGTCACCGCCGTCAGCCCCTGCATCGACAGCGCCATGTGCCAAATATAATCCGGCGGCGTGTGCGGGCTGCCGATGCCTTTGGCTACCTTGCCCTCGTAATAGAACGGATTTTGTTTGCTCAGGGCAAAACGTCTCGTATTTTGATAAATCGGGTCATCCGGCGTCGTATAGCCGATATACGGAATCGACATCAATCCCGGCGTTCCGGCGTCGTCCATCAGGCAGTAGTTGCCGAAGCCGTCCGTTTCGTAAGCGTAGATCGGGCCGAACTCCGGATGGCGGTAAATGCCGTACAGCTGAATGCCGTGATCGACATCCGCTTCCAGCTTCTTCAATTCGTCGACGAACGCCAGATCGCGGAACACCCATTCGGCCATCTCGCGCATCTGCCGCAGCGTTACGACCGCGAACATGTTCGACGGAATGTTGTAGTGGAAATCGCAGGCGTCGTCGCTCGGACGGAAGCCGGACCAGATCATCCCCGTGTAGTTCACCGGCATGCCCAACCCGTTATTGCGCAGCGAATCCGTAGGCACGTCGTTATTGCGCGTGAAGCGGTACGGCGACAGCTCGAAGTGGCGCTGCTCCGTTTTCCAGAGGTCGACCGTTTTGCGCATCGCGGACTTGAAGTTCGTATCGAAAATGTCCGTCCGCTCGGTTTCCTTCCAGTACTTGTAAGCCAAACGCATTGAGAAGCAGATCGAATCGAGCTCGAATTTGCGCTCCCACACCCACGGGGACATTTCGGTTTCGTCCGTCGTATTCCAGTGCCAGTCGTTCGCCGATTCGTTGAAGGCGTTGGCATACGGATCGATATGGATATATTGAATGTGCCGTTTAATCAGTCCGGCGATCAGCTGCTGCAGATCCGGGTCGTTCTTCGCCAGCGGCACGTAATGAATCACTTGCTCTACGGAATCGCGCAGCCACATCGCCGGAATATCCCCGGTAATAATGAACGTCGTTCCGTCTTCCATCCGTTTCGTCGTCGTCGCCAGCGTGTTCGGAAAGCAATTTTTAAACAATTGCAGCAGCTTGGGACGATGGGCCAGCTTAACCTCCGCTTCCGCCAGCACGTCCTGCACCGCCCGCGGCAGCTCCATCGCAGGAATCGGAATTTTAGGTAATCTGAATTGTTCCATCTCGACCGTCAACCTCCATTTTTTCTACTACTCACCGGATTTTTTTGAAAATGGGGCTCACGCGGCACAGTGGCACGCGGTGGGGTATCCACTGGAGGAGCGGTAGCGTTCGCCTTTGTCCGCGGGAAATATCCGCCGCCAAGCGGCTCAAATTAAAGATTTCCTGCGGACAACAGCGACCGGAAGTGGATACCCCACCGCCCCCGTCTCACGTCGCTGAATACCTGATTTTCAAAAAAACCACTACTCCTTCACAGCTCCAACCGTCAACCCTTGAATAAAATACCGTTGGAAGAACGGGTACGCGAACACAATCGGCCCCGTCGCCAGGACGACCATCGCCATCCGCGACGTATCCTGCGGCAGCGATTGCAGCACGGCTACGCCCATCGACGGGTTGCTCGTATTTTGCAAAATAAACTGCATGCTCGTCTCGATCCGCATCAGCATCGATTGCAGCGGCACCAAGCTCGGCTTGTCAATATAGAGCAGCGCGTTGAACCAGTCGTTCCAGTACCCGAGGGTGCTGAACAAGCCGATCGTCGCGAGCGCCGGAAGCGATAAGGGCAGAACCAGGCGGAAGAAAATCCCGAATTCGCCCGCACCGTCGATTTTTCCCGATTCGATAATGGCATCCGGTACGCTCGTGGAGAAGAACGTCCGCATAATCATGATGTAGAAGGCGTTCACGGCCAGCGGCAGGATGAGCCCCCAGATGGAGTCCTTCAGCCCAAGCAGCTGCGTGACGACAATATAGGTCGGGACGAGCCCGCCGTTGAACAGCATCGTGAAGAAAGCAAAAAACGAGAAGAAATTGCGGTATTTGAAGCTTTTGCGCGAGATCGCGTACGCGAACAGCGCAATCATAATCATGCTGAGCACCGTACCGATTACGGTGACGGCAATGGTGACACCGTAGGACCGCAGCAGCTGATCCCCGGCTTTAAACACATAGCGGTAAGCTTCCAGACTCCATTTTTCCGGAATGATCCGGTAGCCGTTGCGCGCCAGCGTCCCTTCGTCCGTAAACGAAATGATCGTAACGAACACGAAAGGAAACACGCACGCAATAGCCAAAATGCCGGCAATCAGGTTAAAAATAACGTTCCAAGCCGGAGACAAATGATGAAAATCCCGGCTTCGTTTCATCGTTCGTGCGGACACGACCATCCCCTCCTTTTTCCATATCGATTAATACAATGCGTTGTCTTTATTGAATTTGCGAACAATGGCATTGGAGGTAATGACGAGCACGAAACCGACGAACGATTGATACAAACCGGCCGCGGTGCTCATGCCGATTTCCCCGGTAAACTTCAGACCCCGATACACGTACGTATCGATGACGTTGGTGACCGAATACAGCGTTCCCGAGTTGCGCGGCACCTGGTAGAACAGCCCGAAATCCGCATAAAAAATACGCCCGATCGCAAGCAGCGTCAGAATGGTAATCAGCGGCGTCAGCATCGGCACCGTAATGTGGCGGATTTGCTGCCATTTGTTCGCCCCGTCGATCATCGCCGCCTCATACAGCGACTTGTCGATCCCCATGATGGCCGCCAAATACACGACGCTGTTATAGCCGATCGATTTCCATAGAAAGACGAGCGTCAGAATAAGCGGCCAATACGTCGGATCGTTATACCACTGCGTGGCGGTGAGCCCGAACGCTTTGGCGATTTGGTTGATCATGCCTTTGTCGAAGCTGAGGAAGCTGAATACGAAATACCCGACAATAACCCAAGACAAGAAATAAGGCAGGAACATCCCGGTCTGATACAGCTTGGCCAGCTTCTTGTTGGCGATCTCCGCCAAGATGATCGCCAGCCCCACGGCCAGAATCAGGCCGATTATGATAAATACGGCGTTATACAGCAGCGTATTCCGCGTAATGAGAAAAGCGTCCTTCGTGCTGAACAGAAATTCGAAGTTTTTGAGCCCGACCCACTTGCTGTTCACAATGCTGGCCAGGAATCCGTCGCGGTGGTACCGGTATTCCTTGAAAGCGATAATCGTTCCGGCCATCGGCAGGTAAGAGAAGAAAAGAAACCAGACCGTGGCGGGAAGCACCATGAGAAGCAAGGCTTTGTTCCGACTGAAATCCTTGAGCACACCCTTCACATCCATCACCCCTCGCGTTCAAAGAGACGGGGCGAATGAATGCCATTCGCCCTGTGTCCCGTTCTTATCGTTGACCGAGAAAGCTTCGGTCAAGATCCTGCTGCCTTTAGAAGCTTGATTACTTTTTCGTCGCTTTCCATGCGTCGATTTGACGCTGCGCTTCTTCCATGATTTTGTCGAGGCCGGCAGCTTTAAGCTTCTCGTTGGCCTGCGGCAGGATTTGATTCGGATCGACCGTACCGGTCATCAGCGGCGCCCAGAATTCTTCTTTGACGTTCTGAACCGCTGCAATTTCGCTCGTCACTTTGGACGGGTCGAAGTTGAAGCCGAGCAGCGCGGCAGGCTTGCCGGTAGCGTTGAATTTCTTGAAGCCATCCCATTTGTCCTTCGGATCGGTCGGGTTCAGGTACGTGATCATCAGGTTACCCAGCGAGAACGTCGGCATATCGTAGTTTTTCGATTCCGGCAGGTTCTCCATCACGTTGTCGCCGACTTTTTTGTAGTGCACGCCTTCGATCCCGGAGTCGACCATGTTGCGCAGCACCGGATCGGTGTTCAGCAGGTTCAGGAACTCCATCGCCTTTTCCGGATTTTTGGAGTTCGCCGAAATCGCTTGCATCGAGCCCATAACGGACCAGTTGTAGATGTAAGCCGGGCTGGCCGGCGTGGAGACGACCGGATAACCGTAGCTTGCCGACCACAGGTTATCCGCGAACGGCTGCGTCGTAGCCTTGTCTGCAAACCATTTGCCGGTTTTTTGCACGTCCGTCGAGGAAACCATCGTTGCCGCTTCCGTAGGAATGTAGCCGGCTTTGTAATATTTGTGCATCGTTTCGAGCGTTTGCTTCATTTCCGGCGTATCCAGAATGTTGACGACCTTGTATTCTTGGCTGTCGACTTTGACCGCCATCGGCATTTTCTCGATCACATAGTCGTACGGTACGAAGACGCCGTAGTTTTTGTCGACGGAGAACGGAATAACGCCCGGTTCTTTTTCTTTAATCGTTTTCAAGAGCGGCTCCAGGCTTTCCAGCGAGTTGACGTTCTTGATATCGAGGTTGTACTTGTCGAGCAGCTGTTTGTTGAAGCGCCATACCTCTTGCGCCGGCAGCTCTTTGTTGGCCGGAATGCCGTAGTTGTGGCCGTCGACTTTGGAACCGCTTAAGAAGGCGGGATCAAGCATGTCCTTAATGCCTTTGCCTTGCTTCTCCAGCAGATCGTCGATCGGCATGAATGCGCCTTTTCTTGCGTTCTGAACGTAGTCGAACGCCCAGGAAGACGTGAACATGATGTCCATCGGCGTACCGGAAGCGGTCATGACCTGCATTTTTTGCGAGTAATCGCCAAAGTCGATCATGTTCATTTTGACGGTAACTCCGATTTTTTCTTTCGTATATTTGCTGACTTCTTCCATGACCCGGTCGACGTCCTTTTGCGGCGTACCGATCGTATACCAAATCAGCTCAACAGGTTTGCCCGCGGCGCCTCCTGCGTCCTGCGCACTGTCCTTGCTGCCTCCGCATGCGGTCAAAACGACCGAAGCCGACAGCATGAGCGCGAGTCCGGCAAACAGGCTTCTTTTTTTCATTTTCATGTTCGCAGATACCTCCCTTTTTCTTTCAAGCGCCGTTGAATCGTTTCAATGGCTACCTTTACATTAACTCAAGAAAGCATTTACAAATAGGCAAGAAACTAAAGGTATGCTGTACAAAATAAAGAAAGGGTCTGCCGTAATTCACCCTTCACAGCAGCCCTTTGTAATCCGTCGGGGAAATCCCGACATATTTTTTGAATTGTTTGTAAAAATAACTGGTCTCCCAATACCCGACGGTTTTGGCGATTTCCTGAACTTTCAGATGCGTCTCTTTCAATAGCGTCTTCGCCTTCTCGATGCGGTACTTGTTGATATACTCCGTAAAGTTCTCGCCCGTCTCCTTATGGAACAGGTGGCCGAGATACACCGGATGAATATTGAACTGCCCGCTGAGCGTTTTGAGCGACAGCTCTTCGGCATAGCTGTCGTGAATCAGCTTCAGCACCTGCTGAATGACGGGGCTGCGGACGTCCTGGATCAACGAATCGACGGTTAAGCCCGCCACCGTCTTCACGGCCTCGGTCATCCGGTCCACCGTTCCCGCATGCAGCACGCGGCCGAACGCTTCCTGATACAGCTCCAACGAATCCGTATGCTTGATTGCTTTCAGCTCCATCTTAAAGCGGATCATCAGCTCGATGGAGATTTGCTGCAGCCGCGCCGGCGTCATGCCTTCCTGCGTCAGAAGCCGCTCGTAATCCTGATCGATCCGGGCGAGCAAGCCATCTTTATCTTTGGCTAAAATAAGCTTGGAATATTCCGCCCACTCCAGCGGAAAATCGAGTCCGGCCGCCCCCCCGGACACCGCAACCTCCTCGTAATCCAGAATGTCACGGTCGGGATAGAGCAGAAAAAATTCCTGCGCCTTCTTCGCATGCGCATAGCTTTGCGCCGCCTCGTAAGGCAGCCGCTCCACGCTGCCAAGCGAAATGCGGCAAGACCGGGAAGCCGCGGCGCAATCCGCCTTCATCCGGGCCAGCAGCTCCAGCGCGGCGCGCTTGCCCTCCGCCGGCTCGTCCAGCGTAAAGACGACGACCAGCTCGCCGTCCATATTGTGAAACGGAATGACCGACAGGCCCGGCGGCCTCTGTTCCGCGACCAGGTCGGCGCCTCCCGCGTCTCCCTCCGGAAAACGGACGAGCGCCACAAGCGCATAGGGGCGGTTCAGCTGCAGCTGCAGCAGCTCGGCGCGCTCGTCGAATTCGTTCGGCGCGATCTGCCCGGTCAGCCACCGGTGCATAATGTGCTCCTTCAGAATGCGCATGTCCTGTTCGCCCAAGACGCGCTCGGCCTGCGCGGCGTTCAGCTTGTCCGTCGTCGTGGTCAGCGTGGACCTCAGCTCCTGCACGTCGATCGGCTTGAGCAAATAATTTTCGATCCCAAGCCGCATGCCTTCCTTCAAATAATCGAACTCGTTGTAGCCGCTCAGGATGATGACTTTAAGGCCCGGGTTCCATTCACGGACGGCGCGGATCAGCTCCAGCCCCGTCATGACCGGCATCGAGATGTCCGTAATCAGAATGTCGGCGGGCGTGCGCTTCAAGGCGTCCAGCGCCTTCTGCCCGTTCCCCGCGTGACCGACGATTTCGAGCCCCAACGCGGCCCAGTCGATAATATCGTACAGCCCTTCAATAATGAAAGGCTCGTCATCCACCAAAAACACTCTATACATCGGATTCTCCTGCTCCTTCCTTCTCGGGGAACCATACGGTAACGGTCGTGCCGACCCCGGGCTTGCTCTTCAGCTCCATCCCGGCCTTATTTCCATGCAGCAGCTTGAGCCGCTCGCAGACAACCCGCAGTCCGAACGATCCGCCGACCTCTTCGGGCGCTCCGAGCGCTACCTTGATCTCCTCGAGCCGCTGCGGCTCGATCCCTCTGCCGTTGTCCTCCACCCGGACGCGAATTACCCCGTTCTCCCGAGAGAACCGGATGACGGCGCGGTTATCGTCCCGGTCCGCCTCAATGCCGTGAACAATGTAGTTTTCGATGATCGGTTGGAGAAACATTTTGACGACGGGAATCCCATACAGCTCCCGGTCGCATTCGATGACGTAAGTAAACCTGTCTTTATACCGGATACGGAACAGCTCCAAATACAGGCGGCACGCCTCCAGCTCGTCCTTGAGCGTATAGACGGCCTTCTGCTGCACCACGTTGCGGAACAGCGCCGACAGGCTGAAAATCATCTCGCCTACGTCATGCGCGCCTTGGGAGATAGCCCGCATCCGGATCACTTCGAGCGTGTTGTACAGAAAATGCGGATTGACCCTCGCCTGAAGCGCGGCGAATTCCGTATGCTTTTGCCGGATTTCCGCTTTATACACCCGCTCGATATAGCGGTTCAGCTCGTCCAGCATATCGTTGAAGCTGCGGGAAATTTGGCCCAGCTCGTCTTCCTTCGGCTCGATGATGCGCGAGGTCAGATCTCCGGTCTCCACCTTTTTCATGAACCGGATAATTTTGTTCGTCCGCTTGGCGAAATTGATCACCACGAGCGACGGAAACAAGATGGCGATCAGAATGCCCAGCACGCTGGCGATGATGATCGTCCGTCTCCACCCTTGGGAAGCGGCCGCGATCTCTTGCTTCGGAATCGTGCCGGCCACGATGTAGCCCGCCTGATTTTGCGCCAGCGTCGTAATATACGATTCCTGCTCCAGCATGCCCGTCTCCTGTTGAATTTGGTCCATGAAAGGATAAGGCTTGCCGTAATACGAGCCCGAAGAATCGAAAATCACTTGCCCGTCAGGGGTCAGCACAAGAATGGTCCCCTTGAGCGTCTCCTTGTAGCTGGCCAGCGACTTCCAGATGCCGTCGGAATCGAAATAAATCAACAGCTGCCCGATATATTTCAGCGAGTTTTTGTCGTTCATGGCCGCCCGGACGGCAAACAGCCGGGGGTCCCATTGATCGATTTCCTTGCGGACCCACGGATTGGGCACGGAAACGTTCTTATTGTCCAGCGCCATCGCATCCGGGATATACGAATGGACGGCATTGGTCCTATGAAGCTTCGCCGATTTTTGCCGGTTGTACACATACAAGTACTGCTTCTCCGCGCTGTACAGCATCAGATTCCGGATATCCGGATCGTCCTCAAGCCGGTTGGCGAAATAGGACAGGCCGTACGGAGCGACATCTTCTTCATAATATCGGTTCAAGCCATGCTCGATATAATCCCGAAAATCGTGCTGCAGGAAATACGAGATGTCGGCGGCCAGTCTCGGATCGCGGTATACGCCCAGCACCATCGATTGCACCGACTCGTATTTTTCGCTCAAAAACGCGTTGACGCTTTCCATCGCCTTCTTCTGGTTGTCCATCTCCCGCTGAACGACGGATTGCGACATAAAGTGAAACATCAGGTACGAGAGCGTGATGATGGTCAGAATCGTGATGAGGGCAAACGAAAGCAGCAGCTTCATGAACAAGTTGTTTTTAACATATCTCCGGTATACGCTTCCAATCATCCGTTTCCCCCCCTGCTGCCGTTCCTGCGCTACGATCCCTAAATTATAGCATGTCTGAAAATGAATCGGGAAATGTTCCAAAATAGTTCAAAAGTTCGGATTTTCACAAACGAAATCCCGGGATCACTGTGATCTAAGTCATATTTTCCGGGACAAGCTTTCTCCACAATAAAGATAGACCATGACAATCCTCACAACAATCCGTGACGGTTTGCCAAAAACAACAGGTTCAAGAGAAAGGTGGAATAGGACTCCCATGGATGTAGTGATGCTCTCGCGCATACAGTTTTCCGCAACGACGATTTTTCACTTTATTTTCGTGCCCATCTCGATCGGATTGGCGTTGATGATTGCGATCATGGAGACGATGTACGTCGTCAAAGGCCAGGAAGAATATAAACGGATGGCCAAGTTCTGGGGCAAATTGTTTCTGATCAATTTCGCCGTCGGCGTGGTTACCGGGATTTTGCAGGAATTCCAGTTCGGCATGAACTGGTCGAATTATTCGCGGTTTGTCGGGGACGTCTTCGGCGCTCCGCTGGCTATCGAGGCGTTGCTGGCGTTTTTCATGGAATCGACGTTTATCGGCTTGTGGATCTTCGGATGGGAGCGGCTGTCGAAGAAGGTTCACCTGGCCTGCATTTGGCTGGTGTCCATCGGCACGACGCTGTCGGCATTCTGGATTCTTGCCGCCAACTCCTTCATGCAGCGTCCGGTCGGCTTCACGGTCAATAACGGACGGGCGGAAATGAACGACTTTCTCGCTCTGATCACGAACGGCCAGCTGTGGTGGGAATTCCCGCATACGGTGTTCGGCGCTTTTCTGACCGGTTCCTTTCTGGTGGCCGGGATCAGCGCCTGGAAGCTGCTGAAGCGCCAAGACGTGTCTTTCTTCAAAAAGTCATTCCAACTCGCGATCGTGATCGCCTTGATCTCCTCCGTCGCCGTCGCGCTGTTCGGTCACCAGCAGGCGCAATACCTGGTTGCCACCCAGCCGATGAAAATGGCGGCCAGCGAAGGCCTGTGGGAAACGAGCAGCGATCCTGCGCCTTGGACGGTCACGGCGTTCATCGATCCGGTGAAGCAGCAGAATACAATGGAAATCAAGGTTCCGTATCTGCTCAGCTATTTGTCGTACAGCAAGTTTTCCGGCAGCGTGCCGGGGATGAAGGACCTTCAAGCGGAATACGAGCAAAAGTACGGCCCGGGCAACTACATTCCGCCCGTGCGCACGACGTTCTGGAGCTTCCGCATTATGGTGGCCTGCGGCACCGTCATGATTTTGCTGGGCTTGTACGGATGCTATCTCGCGGCCCGCAAGAAGCTGGAGCAAGCGGGCAAGTGGTTCCTGCACGCCATGGTGTGGGGGATCTCCATGCCGTTCATCGCCAACACGTCGGGCTGGATCATGACGGAGATCGGCCGTCAGCCGTGGGCCGTATTCGGGCTTATGCGCACCGAGGACGGGGTATCCCCGAGCGTCAGCGCCGGACAGGTGCTGTTCTCGCTGATCTCGTTCACCGCCGCCTATACGGTGCTCGCTATCGTCATGGCCTACTTATTCATCCGGGTGATCAAAAAAGGGCCGAATGCCGTCGAGCATGCCGAAATCGAACATGCGGACGATCCATTCGACAAGGAGGGACAACATGCTTTCTCTAAATGAGCTTTGGTTTATTCTTGTGGCGGTTTTGTTCGTCGGCTTCTTCTTTCTGGAGGGGTTCGATTTCGGGGTGGGCATGTCTGCATCGCTGCTGGGCAAAACCGACGGACAGCGCCGGGTACTCATTAATTCGATCGGCCCGTTCTGGGACGCGAACGAAGTCTGGCTGCTGACGGCGGGCGGCGCGATGTTCGCGGCTTTCCCCAACTGGTACGCCACGCTGTTCAGCGGCTTTAACACGCCGCTTGTCGTTCTTCTGCTGGCCTTGATCGGCCGGGGCGTCGCCTTCGAGTTTCGCGGCAAGGTCGACAGCTGGCGCTGGAAGAAGACCTGGGACGGCGTTATCTTCCTGGGCAGTCTGCTGCCTCCGTTCCTGCTCGGGGTCGTCTTCGCCTGCCTCCTGAAAGGCTTGCCGATCGACGGGCAGATGGAAATGCGCGCCGGATTGTTCGATATCGTGAACGTCTACAGCGTCATCGGCGGCGTGACGGTCACGGTGCTGTGCCTCGTGCACGGCCTGATGTTTACAACGCTGCGGACAACGGGAGACTTGCAGGAGCGGGCGCGCGCGCTGGGCGGCCGGCTGCTGATCCCGCTCGCGGGACTGCTCGCGGTATTCGGAGCGATGACTTACGCGATGACGGACGTATTCCAGGTCCGCGGCGGGATTTTGACGGTCCTGGCCGCTGCCGGAGTCGCCGCCTTCCTACTGGCCGGCGCCTTTAACGCCAAGAAGAAGGACGGCTGGGCGTTCGGCATGACCGGAGCCGTGATCGCTCTGGCGATCGTTTCGGTGTTCATCGGACTGTTTCCGAGGGTCATGATCAGCTCCATCGACAGCGCGTTCAACCTGACGATCCACAATGCCGCTTCCGGCCCTTATTCGCTAAAAGTGATGACGTACGTCGCTTTAAGCCTGCTTCCTTTCGTGCTCGGCTATCAAATCTGGAGCTATTTCGTCTTCCATAAACGCGTGCACGAAAAGCAGCACTTGGAGTACTAACATGGGAAAGGCGCTGCTCGGTTATCAAGGAATCAAGCCGGTTCTCGTCCTCATGACCTTGCTGACTCCGGTGCAGAGCGCCGCCATCTTAGGTCAGGCGGCATGGCTGGCGGAGGTCGTCTCCGCCCTGTTTGCCGGAAAGCCGCTGCAGGAGCTGACAGGCGCCACGCTGCTGTTTCTGCTTGCCTTTCTGGCCCGTCAGGCGACGGGACTCGTCCAGCAGAAGATCGCTTATCGCTACGCCGAGAAGACGGGCGCGAGCTTGCGCAAGCAACTGATGGAGAGGCTGTTCGAGCTCGGGCCCAGGTTCGCCAAAACGGAAGGCACGGGCAATCTGGTCACGCTGGTGCTGGACGGCATCTCGCGGTTCCGCACGTTTCTGGAGCTGACGATTCCCCGCATGCCTTCCGCGGCGGTTACCCCTGCGGTCGTGCTGGCGTACGTATTCTGGCTCGATGCCGTATCGGGCGTCATCCTGCTCGTGACGATGCCGATTCTCATCGCGTTCATGATCTTGATCGGACTGGCCGCGCGCAAGCAGATGCAGCAGCAGTGGCAGTCCTACCGGGTATTATCGAATCATTTTGTCGATTCGCTTCGCGGGCTGGAGACGCTGAAGGTGCTCGGCCGCAGCCGCTCGCACAGCGAGACGATCGGGCGGGTGAGCGACAAATACCGCTCGGCGACGATGCGCACCCTGCGCGTGGCGTTCTTGTCGTCGTTTGCGCTCGATTTCTTCACCATGCTGTCCGTCGCCTCGGTCGCTGTCAGCCTGGGGCTGCGGCTGGTGAACGGCGACCTCATGTTGATAACGGGACTTACGGTACTCATCCTGGCGCCGGAGTATTTCCTCCCCGTCCGCTTGGCGGGGAGCGATTATCATGCCACCTTGAACGGAAAAGAAGCCGGCGAGGCGATCCGGGCCATTCTGGAGCGGCCCTCCGGGGCTAAAGCCGCGACCGAGCTTCCGGCCTCGTTCGTCTGGAACGGCGACAGCGAGCTGACGCTTTCGCGGGTTCAGGTGCAGCATGAGCCGGATGGACCGTCATCGCTGCAGAACGTAACCGTCCGAATCCGGGGCTTGCGAAAAATCGGCATCGTCGGCGAAAGCGGCGCGGGGAAATCGACGCTGATCGATGTGCTTGGCGGGTTTCTGCATCCGACGTCCGGGAATATCGAGCTTGACGGGTGCAGGGTTAGCTCCATGCACGCGGAAGCCTGGCTTAACCAAACGACGTATATCCCGCAGCATCCGTACCTGTTCCACGGCTCCTTGGCGGACAATGTCCGCTTCTACGCCCCGGATGCGCCGCAGGAGGAGGTCGACCGGGCGATTGCTGCGGCGGGACTTGCCGGGCTCGTCGCCGGCTTGCCCGGCGGGAGCGGGGAAATTGTGGGCAATGGCGGGCGGCCGCTAAGCGGCGGGCAGGAGCAGCGCGTCGCCCTGGCCCGCGCTTTTCTCAGCCGGCGGCCCGTCATGCTGCTTGATGAGCCGACCGCTCATCTGGACATCGAGACAGAATACGAGCTGAAAAAGACGATGCTTTCCTTGTTCGAGAATAAGCTGGTGTTTCTGGCGACGCACCGCTTGCACTGGATGCCGGATATGGACTGGATCATCGTCCTGGATCAAGGACGGGTCGCCGAAACCGGTACGCATGAGGAATTGTTGGCGAACAAAGGAATTTACTACCAACTAGTCGCATCGCAGAGAGAGGGGATATCATGAAGCGGGAAGCTTGGCTGCGCCCGGAGTCGCGGGCATTTTACTGGCGGTTCGCGGCGATTGTGGCCTTAGGGGCGTTAACGGCCGGGTGTGCCGCTTCCTTGATGTTCACCTCCGGCTATCTCATTTCCAAGTCGGCGCTGCGCCCGGAAAACATCCTGATGGTCTACGTCCCGATCGTCTTGGTCCGAACCTTCGGAACGAGCCGGGCGGTCGTGCATTATGTCGAACGCCTCGTCGGACACGATACGATTCTGCGGATGATCTCGCTCCTGCGCGTCCGGCTGTACCGGCTCCTCGAGCCGCAGGCGCTGTTCATCCGCTCCCGCTTCCGCACGGGCGACATGCTCGGCGTGCTGGCCGACGATATCGAGCATCTGCAAAACGTTTATCTGCGCATCGTGTTTCCGGGCGCGGCCGCTTTCGTCGTATTCGTGTTGTCGGTGGCGGCGCTGGGCTGCTTTGACGGAAGGTTTGCGCTGCTGACGGCCGTTTACTTGTTGATCCTCGGCCTCTTGCTGCCCGCCGCTTCCTTAGCGGTCACGCGGAAGAACCATACGCTGCTCAAGCGGCAGCGCGGCGGGCTGTACCGGAAGCTGACCGATGCGGTGCTCGGGATGAACGATTGGGTCGTCAGCGGGAGAGCGGCAGGCTTTATTGAAAGCTACGAAGCCGATGAAGCGGAAATGGCGGGACTGGAACGGCGAACGAGCGATTGGACCCGACGCAGAAACGCGATCGCCCAAGGGGTGGTCGGGCTCATGGTCGTCTCCATGATCTATTGGGCGGGCCAGCAAGCGGCCGACCAACGGATCGCCGCGACCTTGATCGCCGCTTTCGTGCTCGTCGTGTTCCCCGTGGCGGATGTGTTTCTGCCCCTTTCGGAGGCCGTGGAGAAGCTGCCGCAGTACCGGGAGTCGCTGAACCGGTTGTCCGGGATCGGCGGGCGGGCCGGCTCGGGCGGGGGAGCCCAAGGCAGCAGCGGCGGAGAGACCCTGCCGAGACAGTCCGGCAGCGTTCCTGCGCCTGTGCGGAATGAGGCCGGGGCGGTCTGGGCGACGGCGCATATTCAAGTCGATGGCGCCTCCTATCAGTATGAGCCCGGAAACCGCTGGGAGACCGATCGCGTATCCATAGATCTTCCGCAGGGGAAGAAGATTGCGGTCATCGGCCGCAGCGGCGCGGGCAAATCGACCTTGTTGAAGCTCATTCAAGGAGCGCTCGTCCCTACGCAAGGCCAAGTGGCCATTAACGGCATACCGGCACATTCGCTTGGCGACAGCATCTCCGGCGTCATCTCGGTCTTGAACCAGAGTCCGCACCTGTTCGATACCTCGGTCGCCAACAATATCCGGCTCGGGAAGCCCGAAGCCTCGGATGAGGACATCCGCCTCGCCGCCAAGCTCGTCAAGCTGGACGCCTTGATCGAATCGCTGCCTGCAGGCTATCGGACGCCCATGCACGAAACGGGACAGCGCTTCTCAGGCGGCGAGCGGCAGCGGATCGCACTTGCGCGCATCCTGCTGCAGGACACCCCCGTCGTGCTGCTGGACGAGCCGACGGTGGGACTCGATCCCCGGACCGAACGGGACCTGCTTGCCACGATTTTCGATACGCTGCGGGACAAGTCCTTGATATGGGTTACGCACCATCTGGTCGGGGCCGAACAGATGGACGAAATGATATTTATGGAAAACGGCCGCATCGAAATGAGAGGCTCGCACGCCGAGCTCCTGGAACGCTATCCGCGCTATCGGAATTTGTATCGTCTGGATCGGCCGGGCGAGCCGGTTCTATAAATTTCAGCCCGCCTTAAAGAGCGGTGAGCCGCTGCTGCTGACAGCCATTGTCAGTAGCTTTTTGCATGCTGGTTGCTAGCCATTGGGCAGAAGCTCAAGCGCTGAAACGATGAGTTGAATGCAAACAAGGACCACCTAAAAAAGGTCGTCCTTGTTCTTAAAATAATGGGAAAGGGAACCGTGACCGTTCAGATCTCCAGCAATTGAGGAACGCTGGCATGCATGGACATGCGGGTACGGGCTACGAGATTTGGATGCCTTTCTTGAGCGACTTCGGGTCGCCATTCGGATTGACCAGCAAGGGCAGCATCTTCACACTGCGAACCATCGGGGAATGGCACTGCCGGCATACCGGCACATCCTCGAACGCAAAGTTGTCCCGCATCCAGCCCTTGCATCCTTCCTTGCTGCAAGACCAGATCGTCGTGTTTTCCTCAGGGATATCCTCTAACGATTTCTTTTGAAAGTACACAGTTAACCCCTCCCTTGAATTAATAACCCTTGATCCTAAAAAAACTGCCCTCAACACAAGTTAAGGGCAGTTTGCTTGGGCTTACATTACAGCTTTACAACATTTTCGGCTTGCGGTCCGCGGTTGCCTTGTACCACATTGAATTGGACACGCTGGCCTTCATCCAACGATTTGAAGCCGTCGCCTGTGATCGCGCTGAAATGCACGAATACGTCGCTGCCGCCTTCCACTTCAATAAATCCAAAACCCTTGTCAGCATTAAACCATTTTACTGTACCTGTTTGCATCGTATGACCTCCAAAATTTGATTTAACATGTCCTTTTTTATCCTTCGACGAAATAAAAAATTCACACATTGAAAAAGGCTCCATCACACAAATGATAACCCTTTTCAATATGTGAATTCACAGGTCAAATATATGATTAACCTAAGCTTACCATAATTAGATCCAAAAGACAAGTTTGTTACCGTTCCATGCTTCCGGGCGGCATCTTTTAACCTCGGCAAGGTAAATTTGAATAAGGGCGAAGTTTTACGGTTTCTTAACTTGACCCTGCACCGGATTGCCCTTATAGTAACTACAAATGTATGCCTTGAGAACAAATGTTAGGCGGTCGTTCATGTTAAATTCCGAGGAAAAAAAGCTGATCGTGAAAATCGCGAAGCTGTATTATTTCGAAGCCTGGACGCAGGAAAAAATTGCGGCGAAATTCGGCATTTCACGGCCCGCCGTCTCCAAGCTGCTCCAGAAGGGGCGCGACGAAGGAGTCGTGGAAATCCTTATTCATGACGATACGCTGGAAACCAGCGATCTGGAGAAGGAAATCGAAGCGGCCTTCGATCTCAAGCAAGCGATCGTTGTGCCTGCCCGCGACTTGAAGCAGGAGCTGGTGTACAACACGGTCGGCAAAGCGGCGGCCGGTTTCGTACTCAAGGCGATGAAGCAGGCCGGGCGCATCGGCGTATCGTGGGGAACGACGCTGTACCACGTCGTGAAAGAGTTTCCTTTTGAAAAGAAAGAGAACCTCAAGATCGTCCCGCTTGTCGGCGGGATGGGCAACGACAAGACCGAAATTCACTCCAACCAGATCGCGTACGAGCTGTCCAAGAAACTGGGCGTAAAATGCGAATCGCTCTATGCGCCTGCGGTGGTGGAAACCGAAGAGCTGCGGGATAAGATCGTCGGGCTTCCGAACATCTCTTCCGTATTGGAGGAAGGCAAGCAAATCGATCTGGCCCTGGTCGGCATCGGGAATCCGTTTGCTATGTCGACCATGGAGGAGATCGGCTACTTGAACCAAGAGGTGCTGGAGCAATTGAAGGCCCTGAACGCGGTGGCCGATATCAATTCCCGCTTTATCGATCGAGATGGAGCCCTTTGCAACCATCCCATCAATAATAAAGTGATCGGCATGGAGCTGGAGCATCTGAAAGCCGTGAAGCTGGTTATCGCCGTCGCGGTCGGACTGCACAAGGTGGATAGCATCCTTGCAGCGCTGAAAGGCAGGTACGTGCATGTGCTGATCACCGACGAGCCGACCGCGTCCAGCCTCGCCGCGAAGTTAAAATAGAACCATGATCGCAGCCGAACGAACCGGCAATGGAGGGAGCCTCATGAAAGAAACCCGGCTGGAAACTTTTCTGTACTGTAACGATTGCAAGCAAGAGCAGGATCATGTGATCAGCTACCTGAATAAACGGATCTCCGAGATTGAGTGTCAGGTGTGCCAGCGACGGCTTTCCATGCAGATCGATCTTTCGCACGAGCTGTACGATGAGCTGTTTACCAGAATCCGTACCAAGCCCGCCAGAATGACCGAAGAGTACAGGCGTCATGTCAGCCAGTTTCTGCTTACGCTTCCGGCAAGGGTCGCCAGCAAGCCTTACCGGGTGTACCGGGAATGGAAGGAAATTCGCGGCTTTTTCCATAAGTATCGGGCAAGAAAAGGCTGAGTGCGGCCGCCAGGCTATTCCCCTATCCGCACAAAGAAAGAACCTTCAACCCGCGAAAGCGGATTGAAGGTTCTTCTATTATACCGCCTACAACAAGCCCACAAGCTCCAGCCCATACGCAATGCCGTCACGACCGACATCTTTTGTAATATAACGCGCCACTTTTTTCACGGACTCCGGCGAGTTCCCCATCGCCACGCTGTGGCCGACATACTGGAGCATCTCCAGATCATTCAGGTTGTCGCCGAAAGCATACACCTGCTCCCGCCGAAAGCCGAGCTTGGCGATGAACCGCTCGATGCCCTGCGCTTTGGAGCCGCCGAAAGGAAGCACATCCGCGGACAGCCGGTGCCAACGGACAAAGTCCAGCTCCCGGAACCGCTCGATGTAGCCGGATTCGTCCTGCCCGGTGCAGAACAGCATCGTTTGGTAAATGTCCCGGTCTGCGTAAAAATGCGGATCGTATTCGGGATGCGGGTACTGCAGCGTTCCGATGCTTTCCTCGATGTAAGGGTGATGCCTGCTGCTGCTTCGCATCCCTTCGTCGTCCAAATAAACGAGCGGATGACCGCGGTGCAGCGCATATTCCGATAACGAACGGATGACCTCCGTCGGAATCGGGTTCGTATAAATCAGCTTGCCGTGCAGCATCACATATTGGCCGTTGAAGCCGACGAAGGAATCGATGCCGAGCTCGCGGCGCAAAGGCTCCAGCATGAACGGAGAGCGGCCTGTCGCAAAAGCGATCTCATGCCCCGCCTCCTTCAGCGCAAGGATGGCTTCCTTCGCGGAAGCGGGCAGCCGCTTGTCATGATCCAGCAACGTCCCGTCGATATCAAAAAAAACCATGCTTCGCGTTCGGGTCACATCAACACCTCGGTGTGTAGTAAGATTCTATAGCTGTTCTTCAGCCGGTAAATGAAGAGAGACCTTATCGTGCAGTTGAAATGGCAGCGGCGAGCTGATTTCCCATTGACCGTCCTCGGACCGGACATGGTAATGGAATTCTTTTCCCTGAAACTGCACGTTCGTCACTTCACCCGAAATTCCGGCTTGCTCCGGAGAACCGAGCTTGAACTGATCGGGGCGGACCGGGTACATGCCGCTCGACTTGAAATAATCGGCGACGCGGGCGCCCTGCCACTGCACGGTACCGTCCGAGCCGATCGGCACAAAGCTGTCGCGGTTCCAGCGTCCGCGGACCAGATTGGCCTTCGATACGAACTTCGCGACAAATTCGGTTTCCGGACGAAGGTAAATGTCCTGCGGCGTCCCGATTTGCTCGATGCGTCCCTCCTTCATCACGACGATCCGGTCGGCCATGGCGAGCGCTTCGCCCTGATCATGCGTCACGTACACGATGGCCGTTCCGGTCTGGCGGTGAATCGCTTGAATCTCGCGGCGCATATCCATGCGCAGCATGGCATCCAGGCTGCTGAGCGGCTCGTCCATCAGCAGCAGCGACGGCTCGGCCGCAATCGCGCGCGCAATCGCCACCCGCTGCTTCTGCCCGCCGGACAGCTCGTGCGGCATGCGGCCTGCGTGCTGCGCCAAGCCGACCATCTGGAGCACGCCCGCAATCCGCTCCTGCTCCCTCTCGCGGATATGCGACGGCGTTTCTTTATGATGGCGGATCGGAAACCGGATGTGCTCCGTTACATTCATATGCGGCCAAAGGGCAAAAGCCTGAAACACCATACCGATTCTCCGCTTCTCCGGCGGCAGGCTGAAGCCCGGCTTCGCGACCGTCGTCCGGTTCATGCGGATTTCCCCGGCAGTCGGCTGCTCGAAGCCCCCGAGCATGCGCAGCAGCGTCGTTTTGCCGCAGCCGGAAGGACCGAGAATGGCGACGAACTCGCCCTTCTCGATCGTTAAATTCAAAGGCTTCAGCGCCTGAAAGGCTCCGAACGTTTTGCTGACTTCCATTAATTGAATGCTCATGAAGACTGGACTCCTTTTTGGACTGAGAACTTCCGGACCAGATGCAGCAGCCCCATTCCCACCATAATCAAGAGGACGATCAGACTGGACAATGCGGTAGAGTACAAGGTATTCCCGGCTTGCTCGAAGCCGAAGATCGTCACGCCGATCGTCTGCGAGCCGGTCGACCATAATAGCGCGGACACCGTAAGCTCCGTGAACGCCGTCAGAAAGACGAGGAATGCGCCGCTCAGCAGCCCCGGCAGCAGCAAGGGAAGCAGGACGAAGGCCCACTTCTTCCAAAATCCCGCGCCGAAAATATGCGCCGCCTCCTCCATCGAAGGATCGATTTGCGTGAATGCCGTAATGCCCGCCCGCACCTGCAAAATCATGAACCGGCATACATACGCGATAAACAAAATGCGGATCGAGCCGTAAATGCCGGGGTTCCAGCCGGGAATCGGCTGCATCCACGCGAAGATCATCGCGAGACCGAATACGATCCCGGGCAGCGTATAAGGCAGGGCTACGGCAAGCTCCGCCGATTTGGTCAGCCATGAAGGCTTGCGCACCCGTACATAAGCGAGCAAGGAGCCGAGCACGAGACAAATAACCAGCGTCGTCGCCGATAGCGTCAGACTGTTTTGGATCGACTGCCATACTTTTTCGTTTTCCAGCAAAATGTATTTATAGTTCGAAAGCGTCAAATTCGCCGGTTGAAAAGGAAGCCCGTACGCTTTTTTCAAAGAAAGGGCGATCATGGACAAGAGCGGCACGACCGTGATGACCGCGAGAAACGCCCATACCGCCGCGGTGACCCAAGTCCGATGCTTCCCCAGCGCAAAGCGCGGGCTGTGATCGACGATGACCGTATCGGCCGCTTTGATTTTGCGGACTGCGAGCCATTGCAGCAGCGTGCCGATGATGGCGATCACTCCGAGCATGACGGATAAAGCGGCGCCGCGGGAGAAGGCGGACGGGCCGAAGCCGATAATCTCCTCGTAAATGAGCGTGCTAAGCACGGAAATCTGCTTCGGAATGCCCAGGAACGCAGGGATTCCGAAGTTGTCGAGCGAGGCCAGAAACGCCAGCAGCCCGCCGGCCGTCAAGCCGGGCAACGCCAGAGGAAGGGTGACCAGACGGAACGTTTTCCATCTTCCGGCCCCGCTGGCTCTTGTCGCCCATTCCAGATCGCGCGGGATTTTTTTCAGCACATCCACGGTCAGCAAATACACCAGCGGAAAGTGATGAATCCCCATGACGAAAATAATGCCGCCGTAGCTGTACATGCTCCAAGGTTTGGCATCCGGGTTCACCAGATGCAGCAGACTGGCCGCAAGCCCTTGGCTGCCCATGAAGGAAGACCAGGACAGCGTCAAGACATAAGACGGCAGTATAAAAGAAAGCAGCATCGCCATGTGCAGCGTCTTCTTGTGCTTGATGTCGCTGTAAGCCATCAGCCAAGCCGCCAGCACGCCGAGCACAATCGAGACGAGAGAGGAACCGGCCACGATGACGAACGTATCGTTTAACGTCTTCCACAGGCGGCTTTGCTGCAGCATTTCCGAGTAGTGCGCCAGCGTCGGACCGGCGCTGCCCTGCATGCTTAAAACGATCAGCTTGCCGATCGGCAGGACGAAGAAGACGAGCAGAAGAACAAGGGCGACGCCTATAAGAACCCGTTTCAGAAGAAAGGAAGGAAAGGATAAGGGGGCGGGCTTGTCCCCCTTCCCCCCTTGGGTCCGTTCAAACGGAATTTGTTTGGAATCGATCATGGACTATGCGCTCCGCTTCTTACTGCCCGAAGACGGAGGTGAACTGTTTCTTGTCCGCTTCACGGGCTTCCGTCAGTTTGGAAATCTCCGAGGAAATGACTTTAAATTGATTGATGCTTTTCAGTCCTTTCGGGGCTTCGACGCCTTCGCGGATCGGCGTGTACCCGATGCTGGATGCCAGCTTTTGACCGTCCTCGGACAGGACGAAGTCCACGAACGCTTGGGCCGCTTTTTCATTGGCCGCATTTTTCAAAATGCCGATCGGCTCGGTAATGACCGGAACGCCTTCCGACGGATACACCAATTCAACCGGGGAGCCCTTCGCCTTCTCGCGGGCGACGAGATAATCGACGACCATGCCGTACGATTTCTCCCCGCTTGCCACGGCGTTCAGCACCGCGCCGTTGCCTTTGACGACCGAGACGTTGTTGGCCTTCAAGCTCTTGAAGAAATCCCAGCCGAAGCCGTCCGTGCGGGAGAAGACGCCGACGTTATACGCCGCTGCGCCGGAGTACAGCGGACTCGGCATGATTCCGGCATCCTTGCTCTCGGCCGCGGCGAGCGCCTTCCAGGAAGTCGGCGGCGTTTTTACCTTTTGGGTATTGACCGCAAGCACGGTGGCCATCACCTTCGTACCGGAGTAAGCGCCGTCCGGATCGACGAGATCTTTCGGAACTTTCGCCAGCTCGGGCGATTTATAGGAAGCGAGCAAATTTTGCTTTTTCAAGCCTTCGAACGTCACGGCGTCGGCCAGCAGGAGAACGTCGGCTTGCACTTTGCCCGCTTGATTCTCCGCTTGCAGCTTCGCGGTCACTTCCTCGGTACCGGAGCGGAAGCTTTCCACCTTCACGTCGGGATATTTCTTATTGAAAGCCGCGACGAGCTTCGTGACGTCGTCTTCCGGCTGGGACGTATAGAACGTAAGCTTGCCTGAAGGGATGTTCGCATCTTGTTTGGGCGCTTCTTGCTTGGCAGGCTCCTGCTTCCCGCCGGGCTGCGCTCCTTGGTTCGCCGCCGGCTGCCCGCTCGTGCCGCAACCGCTGAATACGAGTAATGCCGTCAAGCTCACCAGTAAAGAACCTTTTTTCAACAACCTCATTCTCTCCCTACGCAATGGATTTGTATGTGTATATGTTCAGTATATAGAGCATTTGTCAAACGGCTGTTAACTTGAATATCAACATTTATAAATATCCTACATACCGATCGAATAACTCAGGATAAAAGATAGCGCCGGACCGCTACGGCCACGCCGTCTTCCTCGTTGCTTGCCGTCACCGCGTCCGCAGCCTGCTTCACCCGGTCGCTGCTGTTCGCCATCGCAATGCCGAGCCCAGCCCACCCCAGCATGTCCACATCGTTGTCGTAATCGCCGATCGCCGCGACTTCGGCCGCGTGCATCCCGTATATTCGGCAAAGCGCTTCAAGCGCCGTTCGCTTGCTGATGCCGTCCGCATTGATATCGAAGCGCCGCTGTCCCGTTTTCGTCAAAGCCAATTCGTTCCACGACCGCAGCTCGTCATACAACTTGATCAGCAATTCGGGGTCTTCGCTAATGACCGTCGCCTTGTATAACGGCTCGGACGCCGCTTCGGCAAACGCGGCCAGATCGCCCGTCTGCTTCACCTGAATGAGGTCGGCTTGCTCCCGGTAGTTCTCATAGGTTAACGGCCTGTCCGGGTCGACGACGACGTTGGCCAGCGGCCAACTTGCGTTCATCTCGTTCATTTGCTCCACAAACAGCGTTCGGTAACCGTAAAAGTGTACATAGGCGCCGGCTTCCGCCGCCTGCTCCGCGATACGCCTTGCCGTTTCGGGCCGGATCGGAAAGCCCTGCACCCGTTCGCCGGTTTCCGCATCCAAGATGACGGCGCCGTTGAAGGCAATCAAGCAGCCGTGCATCCCCACGTGCCGGGCGTGGAGCCAGACCGATGCGGGGAAGCGTCCCGAAGCGATGGTGACGTTCACCCCCTTTCGAATCGCGGCTTGCAAAGTGTCGCGAACGGCAGGCGTGATGATTTTGCTGCGGTTCAGCAGCGTGCCGTCCATATCCAAGGCAAGTAATCGATACATGGCTTCGCTCCGTTTCAAAAGTCTAGGTCAAACCGTGTACATGCTGGCCGAGTCGGGCAGATACACCGGGCCGCCGAAGACGGCGCTTGCCGTTTGCTTCATCAGCTCGAAGTTCCCGTCGCTGGGCAAATGCACGAGCACCAGCTTCTTCACGCGTGCTTTCTCGGCAATCGCGGCCGCTTGACCGGCGTCCATATGTCCTTGTCCCGTTGTGTGATAACTGCCTTCGCAAATCGTCGCTTCACAGAGGAAAATATCCGCGTCCCTGGCCAGCTCAATCAGCGATTCGCAATAGGAGGTATCGCCCGAATAGACGAGGACCTTGCCTTTGTACGTGATTTTGACCGCAAAACAGGAAATCGTGTGCTCGACTGGGACGAATTCGATATCCGCGCCCGCGAGCCGGACCTTCAAATCCGGGCGGATCGGCGTAATGTCCGAGTGCGGACCGTGCAGCTTGACGAGCATGTCCGACGGCTCCTCCGGCGCAAAGAGCTTGAGCCTCTCGCTCATCCGGTTATTGCGGAGAGCTCCGACGGCGGCGTACTGCAATATCCCGATATCCGCCATATGATCGTGATGCAAGTGGGACAGAATGACGCCGGACAGCCGTTCGACACTCGTATGATAAGGAAGCCGGCTCATCACCCCGCTTCCGCAATCCAGCAAAATCTGTCCCTCGTCCGTTGTGACCAAGTATCCCGCAGTTGCTCCGCCGGCAGAGGGATACCCTCCCCAGTAGCCTAAAATCGTTACCTGCAATGCCTTCACCTCAAGTTGTCGTTTTCCATCGCTTTTTACATTTGTTCTTGTCGTGTACATTTGTCATAAATATAGGTCCAAAGGGGTGGAGGGTCAAGTTAAGATACTGTAAATGACCCGGACAGATTCGGGCACATCAAGATGTAACGTATGCAAAAAGAACCCCGTCATGGCGCCATGACGGAGCTCCTTTACGTTACCGATCCGGTTCGAACAGACGATAGACGGTCCTTTTGGCCGTGCTCGGCTCAGACTTGACTTGCTGTTTCTGCAAGATGACATCCCCTTGATTGCGGGCGGCATCTCGTATCCTTTGCACGGTAAATTTGGAGATGGGCGCAGGGAGCTTATCCACCAAGAAAAATCCGACTTCCGCGATTTCTTTGCCGTCCGGTACGGGCGTCCCCTCCCATTCGGTTACTTTAAAGTCAAAAACATAGGCATTGCGCCCGGATAAATAATAGATGCCCGACAACGTAAAATCGGCCGGATGCATCGCTACCTGGATTTCTTCCTGGCATTCGCGGATGGCGGTTTCCCATGCCGCCTCGCCTTCCCTTTGCCGGCCTCCCGGCAGCCCCCATTTCCTTTTCCCGTCCGCATGACGAACCAGAAGAACCCTGCCGGCATCGTCGAAGATGACGAAGCCCGCCCGAATGATTGTTTTTGACGGCATAACCGCTCCACCTCCCCTGGATGTAGTGTATGCTGCCAAGGTCTAAAAAGAGCGAGGCCGATTTTGATGTCTAACGAAATCGCAGCGTGGTATAATGTTAGTGATTGGAGATGATCCGAATGACGGAACTGCTGGACCCGCGGAACGATTTTGTGTTTAAACGAATTTTCGGCAGCGAAGAGAACAAAGATGTGCTGCTGGCCTTTCTGAACCATACGTTCATGGAGGCAGGCGAACCGCCGCTGACCGAGATCGTGCTGCTCAATCCTTACACCGAGAAAGACGCTCCATACGATAAGCAATCCATCTTTGACATCTGGGCCAAAACCGCCGAGGGCAAGCTGATTAATGTCGAGATGCAGCTGTTCAACAAATATGATAACGAAAAGCGCACCTTGTACTATTGGGGGAAACGTTACTCCAGCCAGCTTCAAGAGGGGCAAACCTACAAAGCCTTGAAGAAGTGCGTCACGATCAACATTTTGAATTTTTCTTTCCTGCCCAACGACCGTTACCACAGCGTCTTTCACCTGCGGGAGGATCATACGCTGATTCCCCTCATCGACGACCTTGAGGTGCATTTCATCGAGCTGCCGAAGCTTGACGATCGCGCCGTTCCGGTGGAAGGCGGCTTGGTCAACTGGCTGTTGTTCCTGAAAGGCGTAGATAAATCCAACTGGGAGGTGCTGGCCATGAACGAACCGACATTGAAGAAAGCGATGACGACGCTCGAATTCCTGAGTCAGGACGCCGAAGCCCGCAGGCTGTACGAAGCAAGGCAAAAATATTTGCACGACGAAGCCTCGATGATTGAAGGAGCGCGGACGGAAGGAAAAACCCAAGGAATATTACATGGAAAAATTGAAGTTGCCAAAAACATGCTGTCGATGGGCCTGGACATTCAATTGATCATCAAGGCGACCGGATTATCGGAAGAAGAGATCCACGCCCTGAAGCCGATGTAAGCCATCTTCGGATACGAACGCCAGCCTTGCGGGCTGGCGTTTTTGCTATTTCTCGCCCCAAAAAATGGAACAAATATTGACGGCACGGAGATTCTCCCTACGATATCGCTTCAAATGCACCCGGAATGTTGTATAATACTATACTATACTTAAAAATATAGGGAGTTTTGTTCTCCCGGCACGATGAAAGGTACAGATAACGATGCGAAAAGTTTCTCTACGGACGGTACTGCGCATATATACTCACGATATCCGGCGTATTGTTACGAATTGGGTCACCCTGACGGTGGTCTGCGGACTCATTCTGTTGCCATCGCTTTACGCCTGGATTAACATTTATGCTTCCTGGGACCCCTACGCCAACACGAAGGGCATCAAGGTCGGGGTCGTCAATAACGACAAGGGAGGCACGCTGCGAGGGGTTACCTTCAACATCGGGGACGAAATCGTTCACTCGCTGCAGCAGAACGAGAAGCTCGGCTGGACCTTCTATAATACGAAGGACGAGGGCATAGCCAAGGCGGAACATGGCGAGGTGTACGCCACCATTGTGATTCCCGACGATTTTTCGCTGAAAATGAGCACGATGCTCAGCGACCAGCCGGTTAAGCCCGAATTGGAATATTATGTGAACGAAAAGGAGAATGCCATCGCCGCGAAAATGACGGATGCGGGCGCCTCGACGATCCAGCGGGAGATCAGCACCTCCTTTGTCGAGACGGTGACGACAAAAGTATTCGAAAAGCTGAATCAAGCCGGAGCCGAGTTGGATCAGAAGTATCCCGAAATCGAAAAATACAAAAATTTGCTCTACACCCTGAACGAAAATATGCCGAAGCTGAACCAAAATCTGGATGAGATGCTGAACCGGGCGGAGAACGGCTTTACCCAGCTGGATAAGACGGCAGATCATGTTCCTGCGGTTCAGGATACGCTCGGCAAACTGATCGAGCTGAACGACGGATTAAGCAAGGATATGTACAAAACCAGCGACGACTTGAAAGAAATCGCGCCGGATTTGCAAGAGAACCTGTATCTGCTTCAGACCATTTTCAATAAATTAACCGAGACGACCGAGGACGTGAACAACCAACTGACGGTGTATAAACCGGAGGTGCTCACCCAGCTCGACAATGCCGTTACAGATCTCGATCAGCTGCAAGAGCGGGTGAAGGATACTTCGGAGCAGCTTGAAAAAGCCGGCGTAACGGTGCCCGAAGAGACCCTTGCGATGGCGAGCGACATTGCAATCGAACTGAACCAGTTCCGGGTGCTTCTGTTAGATTTAAAAGCGAAGATCAAGGATGTTAATGCCGTAGAGAATATTTTAAGTAAGCTGCAGCCGATCAACGACCGGGTTTTGGATAAGATCACCAAATTCCAGAATGCCGTCAACGAGCTGCTTGCTCCGATCGACGAAGCCTTGAATATCCGGACATTTGCCCGCCTGCGCGACAATCTGGAAAAAATGCGGCAGCTGTCTTCCGACATCAGCTCGTTTACCCGAAATTTAAGTACGACGCTGGCCTATAAAAAGGCCGATTTGGACAGCAATCTGTCGCGAAACATCGAAACGATTAGCGACATGATCAACAGGATTCTTAAAAATGCCAATTCGTTGGCCCAATCCTCCGCCAAAGGTTCGTTTCAGCTCAGCAAAGACTTGAAACGTCTGGCCCAAAGGCTGGAGGAGTGGAAAGGCAAGACGGCCGATCTCCGGAAAAATATCGCAAACAACCAAAACCTGGAGAAACTGCTGCCGGATCTGGCCCGGATGAACTTTGCGATTGCGGGAGATATCGGCAAAGTATCGCTTGCGCTCGACCAAACCCTGTTTCCGAAAACGGAATCTTATCTGCAAAAAGGCTCGATCCTTCTCGCCGATGTGAATGCGATTCTTGGCAACACGCAGGACGATTTGGCCGCAGCGAAGGATTTGATGACCAGCATGTCATCCGGGGGCAAAGTGGCGGTGGACGATATCCGGAATTTCAAAGAGCGTGTGCCGGATCTTCAGCAGCGCCTGAGCGACCTGGCGGCGGTCTTCCAAAAAATCGACAACACGGTTGATGTCAAGGACATGATCAAGCTGCTGCAAAACCGGGGCATTGCAGACACCAACTTCCTTGCTCTTCCGGTAACGATGAGCACGCACCCGTTATTTCCGATCGCCAACTACGGAGCGGGGATGACGCCTTTTTATACAACGCTGTGCTTGTGGGTCGGTTGTCTGCTGCTCACGTCTCTGCTCACCGTCAAGTTCCAACCGGCGGATTTCAGCTTTACCTCGCATGAAGAGTACTTGGGCAAATATCTTTTGTTTGCTACCTTATCCGTGCTGCAGGGACTTATCGTGGCGCTTGGGGACATCTTTTTGCTGAAAATCCACATTCAGGAAGCCGTGTTATTCGTCGGACTCACGCTCTTTTACTGTGTTGTATTTTCCATGATCGTGTACACGCTGGTTACGCTCTTTAACAATATCGGCAAATCGATCGGCGTTGTCCTGCTGGTGCTTCAGCTCGCCGGCTCGGGAGGCACGTTCCCGATTCAGGTGACACCGGCTTTCTTTCAAACGATTCATTCCATGCTTCCATTTACCTATGCGATCAGCGGGCTGCGGGAAGCGCTCGCCGGGGTAAGCTACCCGACGCTGATGAGAGACGTCTGGACGCTGGTCGGATTTTTCTTCGCTTTTTTGGTCATAGGATATATGTTCAAGCCGGCGCTTACGTCCTTTTTGAGCAAATATTCCAAGCAGCTGCATCATTCCGGGGTCATCGGACATTGAAGGGAAACGCCAGCCTCCGAAGGTTGGCGTTTTTTCTTGTATGCCTGAATTGCCGTAGGTCTACTACCGATAAATAAGGTTAGAGAAGCTCGCCCCAAGGGAAAGGATGATTGGATTGAAGCCGAATACCGGAGATATATATTGCGTATTCGTCGAGCAGTTGCAGCGCTATGCCGCGTGTCAGGTGACCCGAATCGAGGAAAAGACTAAGCCGCTGGCCGCCGTGCTGGAGCTCGACTGGACCGGGGACAAGCTGCCCACGGAAGAAGAGCTCGACAAGATGAAACCGTTATACTGCGATTATTACTTCTGGAATAACCGGCTTGATCATTCGTATGTCACAGCGCAGGTTCCCAAACATTACATTTTCGCAGGAAACCGGCCTCCGCTTATCACGGAAGAAACAAACAGCTATACAGCCAATTGGCATATAGGCAGAAGTATAGTCAACCAATTGAAGTGGCAGAGCATTCCCGAAGCGCGGCGCCGCTCGTTCAAGGAAGCGGCAAAGGACAATACGCCGGTTGTCGTCGTGGGCGACGTGCAGTTGGCCCGCTCGACCAGCGCAGTCAATCACGTCGCCCTTCGGCAGTTCTCCGACTTGTCCGTCCTGGAGCAGTTTCCCTGCCTGACGCGCATCGCCGCCGACCGCCCCTACGAGTCGCTGCTGCCGTTTGTAAACGGCAATCCGTTTATTTACGAGCTGCAACTGGAGAACCACGGCTGCACGTCGATCGACCTCCGAAGCAGCAGCTTGGAGCGCCTGATCCTCCAGGCGGATGGGTTGGAGGAGCTGTATTTAAATAAAGAAGTAACCTTTCTTTCATTAACGGGCACGCCATCGTCCAAGCTGAAAATCCATGCCGAGAACGGCGGACAATGGCTGACGGCCGCCTTTACGGACAATGCGCCGCCGGTATGCGGTCTCGAACGTTTGGCCGGATTGCATGTAACAGGGGCGAAGGAGCTGGACCTGGAGCTCATCGTGCGGAGCTACCCTCATTTGAAGGAGCTGCGTCTATGGGGCAAGCCCGGCAACGTCGTTAATCTTCAGCAGCTCGAACAATTAACGAACCTTACAATATTCAGCACCTACGATATGTTCGGCTTCTCCGGCGAAGCATTTCCCGGTCCGGACCGGCTGCCCGACCTTACTTGGTTGTGGATGACCAGCTTGCCCGCCGATGCCGCCAAAGCGATTAAGGACAAATACAAGAAAGAAGTTCCCAAAGGTCTGGACCTGTCGATCACCAAGCCGCGCAAGCCCGAATGGCTGGCCGAAAATCTCAATAACCCTTTCCGCGACTGGGACGGGCGAGAGCATATCACGGCGGCCCAAGCCAAGAAAGCGATGAATCAATACAAAAAAACGCTGGCGGGCATGTCGGCATTACCGGAGCAAATCCGGAGCGGCGGCCTAACGGCAGCCGAGGCGGAGTCCGCGCTGGACGCGTTAGTGTCCGACTACACCAAAGCGTTCAACCAAATGGACCGCCGCAGCGGCTTTATCGAAACGGTGGAGCGCGAGGAAATTTATACGGTGCTGGAGGATCTGTTAAGCGGAGCACAGGAGACGTTGTCTGCCGCAGGCATCGAGGTGGACGCAGATAAGCTGTTCGATACTTTCGATAAGCTGCGCGATTTTTAACAAGCAGCAAGAAAAAAAAGGGAAGCCCCGCTGCAGCAGCGAGCGCTTCGCTGGCTTCATTTCGTTTAAAAAGGATTCATCACATGGAAAAAGACATTCGGCGACGCCATCCGGTAATAGTAGCTGCACCAGCCGACGCCGCGGTTGTTGAACCGGTTGGACGAGCTGTACACGAGCCGCTCCTGCTCCAGCTCTTCGATCCGTTCGATCCGGCCCTCCACATAGTCGAGCAGTCTTAACGAAGCCGTATCCAGCCGGTTGACGACTCCGCCGTAGCGGATGTCGATGACTTCCCAGCCGAACGGCTTGAACATCCGCAGCCATTGGGCGCGATGCGCGGCCCGCAGTTCCCGTACCGCTTCCGCAATCTCCGGCAGCACCTCCGTCGCGATGCGTCTCAGCGTCCCCGTATCCTTGGCGTCGTACGCCCGTTTCAGCACGATGCCGATCTCGCTTTTCCGCTTCAGCACGCCGCACAGCTTCTCCGGCACCTCGAACAAATAATCCAGCTCGGCCTCCTTGACGCGCCGGCTGCGGATGTCCTGCTCCACCTTCGCATAATGCGCGGACAGCTCCAGTCCTTCGATTTGCTTGTCGAACAGCCCGAGCAGCACGTCCTGGTACAGCAAAAACTTGGAAGGATTGCTCTGCATCCGGTTGTTCGGCTCGGAGCCGGGCACCTCGTCCAAATCCTTGAACGTCAGGAAGGCGCCGGCCTCGATGCCGGTGCAGAACTTGACCCGCTCCGCGAGCTTCGCCGGATCCGGCTTCGCTTCCGAATACGCGTGCTCCGCATAGAGCTGCATGCCGAGCAAAGCCGCAAAAGGATTACTCTCCATGCCATCGTCGCCCCACATGGTCGCATAAACCTCGCGGATGCCTTCTCTTTTGCACACCTGCAGCGCGGCGTCGGAGGCGTTCAGCGATAAGCCGTAATTGACCCCGAACGTGTTAAATACCCAGACGGCGCCGGCAAATACCAAGTTGCAGCCGAGCGGACGGTGCTTGGCAATGAGGTTCTCGTAGTCCTCCTGCTCCATGTGGTTATAATCCCAGTATACCATGTCCACATCTTTAGGAATGCGGCGAGCCATCTCCTCCGGAATTTGCGTATCCTTGTCATAATAATCGCTGCCGTTCTGCGAAGCGAGCTTCAGGAACATGTCGCTCCACATCATCGCCTTCAAGCCCCGGCGGCGCGTCATGTCCAGCACTTTGTCCAGATGCGCAATCATAATCTCGAACCGGCTCGTGTAGCCGTTGCGGTCCATATATTTTCCGCGGCCGAGCTCTTCCGCCTCGTCCATGCCGATGTGGATTTTGCGGCTGCGGAACGGAGCGCTGGCGGCCTCGATCATGTTTTCGACCAACTTGTCCGTCCGCTCATCCCCGACCAGAAGCGCGCCTTTCGTATCCTTGTAATGCTTCACCGGCTCCCATTTCAGGAATTCTTCCAAATGCGCCAGGGTCTGGATGCTCGGGAACGCCTCGATGCCGAATTGGTCGGCGTAATCGTCAATCTCTTTCAGCTCCGCTTGCGTGTAGCGGCCGCGCATGTAGCCGAAATAAGGCTCGCTGCTAATCTCGTACGTATCCTCCAAATACAGCATGACGCTGTTTAATCCCATTAAAGCCATCTTGCGAAGCATGAATTTGAAGCTGTCGAGCGTCAGCACCGCATTGCGGGACAAATCGAACATCGGCCCGATCGTGTCGAACTGCTGCTTCTCCCGAAGGTGAAACGGCTCTCCATGGAGGCCGTGCTGCACAAGAAGCCCGAGCCCGCGAAAGAACTGATGCTTTTGACCGTAGCGAATATAGGCCTTCCCCTGCTCCATGCCGACTTCCAGCTCGCCGGCCGACGGCTCGACACGGACGACGATACCGTCTTCCGCCTCGATCATCCGAAGCTCCTGCGACAATTCGCGAATGCCCGGTAATAAAACGTTTAAATCCCCTTCAAACCGCAGCTTCATCTCCTGCTTCCTCTCCTTGGTCAAGTATGCTATCTGCCTCTATTATAAGAGAAAGCTGCGGTTTAGGGAACGTGCTACAAGGATGAATCGTAGGTATAAAAGCCTCTGCCCGTTTTGCGGCCGAGCCGGCCGGCTTTGACGTATTTGCGCAGCAGGGGACACGGGCGGTATTTGCTGTCTCCGAAGCCATGGTGAAGGATTTCCATAATGGACAGGCACGTGTCGAGCCCGATGAAATCGGCCAGCTCCAACGGGCCCATCGGATGGTTCATTCCCAGCTTCATCACCTTGTCTACCGCCTCCGGCGCCGCCACGCCTTCGTAGACGGTATAGATCGCCTCGTTGATCATCGGCATCAGGACGCGGTTCGATACGAAGCCGGGAAAATCGTTCACCTCCACGGGCGTTTTCCCCATGCGCTCCGCCAAATCGCGGATTTGCCCGAATACCTCGTTGGAGGTTTCCAGACCGCGGATGATTTCGACCAGCGGCATCACCGGCACCGGATTCATAAAGTGCATGCCGATCACCTGCGAAGGCCGCCCCGTCACGGCGGCGATCTCCGTGATCGGGAGCGAGGACGTATTGGTCGCGAGGATCGCCTGCGGCCGGCAAAGGTCGTCCAAGCGCTTGAACAGCGTCGTTTTATGCTCCATGCTTTCAATAATCGCCTCAATGACCAGATCGGCCTGAGCCGCTTGGTCCAACCGGGCGCACGGGACAATCCGCGCCAGAATGCTTGTTTTTTGTTCCTCGGCAAGCTTTCCTTTCTCCACGCTCCGGCCAAGACTTTTCGTCAGTCGGGAGATGCCTTGATGAAGGGACGCCTCGGCATTATCGTGCAGCAGGACGTTCAATCCTGCCGCTGCGGCGACCTGTGCAATGCCGCTGCCCATTTGTCCGGCCCCAATGACCATAACCGTCTGAATCGCCATGCGCTCCGCCTCCAACTCTATTTATTTTCAGGAATTTAGTTAAGTAATATATTTCCATTATATATTATTTATGTAATTCAATACAGCAAGCTTTCCCTATCATAGCTTTCGAGATTCCGCTTGACCTGCTGCATGAATTTACCGCATATCATGCCGTCCAGGATGCGATGGTCGAGCGATAGACACAAATTCGCGACGGATCTCACCGCGATCATCTCGCCAACAACGACGGGCCGGCGGACAATGGATTCGAACGTCATCAGAGCCGCTTGCGGATAATTGATGATCGGACACGTCAGAACCGTGCCGAAGGCCCCCGTATTATTGACCGTAAAGGTGCCGCCCTCCAAATCGGACAGCGTCAGCCTCCCTTTTCTCGACCGCGTAATCAATTCGTCCAATTCCAGCGCCAGGCCGGCAACGCTTTTGCGGTCCGCGTGCTTGATCACCGGCGTGACCACGGAATCCTCGGAGCCTATGGCGACGGAAAGATGAATGTCCTTCTTGACGATGATTCGGTCCTCCGACCAGACCGAATTCATCATCGGAACTTGTTTTATGGCGGCCGCCACCGCCTTCAGAACAAAAGGAAAGTACGTCAAGTTCACGCCCTCTTTGCGCCAAAACTCCTCCTTCCACTTGTGCCTCAAGGAAACAAGACCGCTGACATCCGCTTCGATCATCATCCAAGCATGCGGAATTTCCGACACGCTCTGCTGCATGCGCGCGGCAATCGTACGCCGGATCGGCGTCACAGGGACCGCTTGGCCGTCCGCGTTGAGCTGCGGCGCCGGCAGGCTCTTCCCGGAAGCGGCCGGGGACGAAGGCGCGGGCTTTTCAGACGCATCGGAAGTCCCGGCGGGAGAGGGTTTTTCGGCCCCAGCGGGGTTTCCTTGCCGTATCCGGCTTTCATGCCGGCTTTGCCCTTCGACCTTACGACGCTCCTCCACATAATTCAACACGTCGATTCGCGTAATTCTGCCGTTCATGCCCGTTCCCTTGACCTGCCGCAGATCGACCTGGTACTCGCTTGCCAAGTGCAGAACGGCCGGGGAATATCGGATCTTTTGCTCCCCAGAACCGACTGCCTCCCGAACCGAAGCTCCGGCGGAGGCTTGCCCGGAAGGCGCGGAGGCCTCGGCGGTTGCCGGCCGTTCTTCCGCAACCGCAGACTGGTGCGGTTCCCGGATGATGCAGATGGGCGCGCCGACATCGGCCTCTTGTCCCTCCTCCACCAGAATATCGACCAACTCCCCCTCCACCGGGGAAGGCATTTCCACGTTTACTTTGTTGGTCATCAGCTCGCACAGCAGATCGTATTCCTTGACGTATTCTCCCGGACGCTTCAACCATTTGCCGATCGTCGCCGAAACAAGACTTTCCGCCAAATGAGGAACCGTAATGACGGTTCCCTCCTTCTCCTTGCTCGCCATGGGACCCCTCCTCAAGCTTTTCAAGGGAAAGCAAATTTACATTTCCGCCAGCCGCCGCATCGCTTCCTTCACCTTATCCGGATTAAGCAGATAAAACTTTTCCATCGTCGGCGCCATCCCTACGGCAGGAACGTCGGGAGGACACAGCCGCATAATGGGGGCATCCAGCTGATACAGCAACTCTTCGGCGATGATCGCGGATACCTCCGCCCCGACGCCCCCCGTCTTGTTATCCTCATGCACAATGAGGACTTTGCCTGTCCGGGCCGCCGCTTCCAGAATGGCCGGCTTGTCGAGCGGCTGCAGCGACCGCAGATCGAGGATGTGCGTGCTGATACCTTCCTCTTCAAGCTCGGCGGCGGCTTTGAGCGCATAATGCACCGTGATGCCGTAGGTGATTACGGTAATATGGCTTCCTTCCCGCTTCACGTCGGCCTTCCCGATCGGCACGATGTAATCTTCCTCGGGCACTTCATCGGAAACGGACAGATAGCATTTCTTGTGCTCGAAATAAAGGACCGGGTCCTCATCCCGCACGGCCGCTTTCAGCAGGCCTTTGGCGTCATAGGCCGTCGAGGGCGCGACCAGCTTGAGCCCGGGCGTTCCGAAGAAGACGGATTCGGGACAGTGCGAATGGTACAAGCCGCCGCCTCCCGTAGCGCCGTAGGGAGCGCGGATGACGATCGGGCAGCTCCAGTCGTTATTCGAGCGGTAACGGATTTTGGCAGCCTCGCTGATGATCTGGTTCGTCGCGGGAAAAATAAAGTCGGCGAACTGCATCTCCGCAATCGGCCTCATGCCGACCATGGCCGAGCCGATGCCGACACCGACTATTGCCGATTCGGCCAAAGGCGTATCGAGCACCCGCTGCTCTCCGAACCGGTCGCGAAGTCCCTTGGTCGCATTCAGGACACCGCCTTTGCCGACATCCTCCCCGAGCACGTAGACCTGCTCATCCCGCTGCATTTCCTCCGACATCGCCGAGCGGATGGCTTCCAAATAAGTGATAATGGCCATCGGTCCAACTATCCTCCTTATCGCTCCGCATAGACGTGCAGGAGCGTATCTTCCGGCTTGGGATAAGGCGCTTGCTCCGCATATTTTGCCGCTTCGTTCACTTCCTGCCTGACGGTGTCGTGAATGGCGCGGTCTTTCTCCTCGTCCAGCAGGCCGCAGTCGAACAAATAACGGCGGAAACGAAGAATGCCGTCCTGCTGCTTATGAAATTCAACCTCTTCCTTCGTCCGGTACAGCATGTCGTCATCGGACGTGGAGTGAGGAGATATGCGGTACAGCATCGCTTCGATCAATGTCGGCCCCTCCCCGCGAACGGCGCGTTCCCTTGCTTCTTTGACCACGCGGTACACCTCGAACACATCGTTGCCGTCGACGCGGAATCCGGGAAAATCATAGCCTGCGGCACGGTCGACGATCCGCCCGGCCACCTGCTTATGAGCCGGGATGGAAATGGCGTATTGATTGTTTTCGCACATGAAAATGACCGGCGCCCGGAACAACCCGGCAAAATTGAACCCTTCGTGCACATCACCCTGATTGCTCGACCCTTCGCCGAAGGTCACAAACGCGACGCGGTCCTCCTTCCGCATTTGGGCGGCCAAGGCAATGCCGACGGCATGCGGAATCTGGGTGGACACCGGACTGGACATCGTCACGATATGATGCTTTTTCCCGCCGAAATGGCCGTTCATCTGCCTTCCTCCGCCGCCCGGGTCCTCCGCCCTGAGAAGCGCGCCGAGCATAAGCTCCTTCAGGGTCATGCCGACGGACAAGACGAAGGCGTAGTCACGGTAATACGGCAGAAAGTAGTCGTGTCTCTTCCTGAGCGCAAAAGCAGCCGCCACCTGCGCCGCCTCCTGGCCGATGCCGGAGATGTGAAAGGCAAGCTTGCCCGCGCGCTGCATCAAATAAATGCGCTCGTCCGCCTTCCTCGCCCGCAGCATGAAGGTATACATCTCCAGCACATCCTCATCCGTCAGCCCGAGCCGCCGATGCTGCGAAATCGAATCGATAGACATAGGTATCGCTCCTTGATTGAACGTATGGCTTCCCTTCGCCTCGCGGGTTGCGGTCTCTGCCGTTCCCCGCAGCGATCACATATTCCGGCGGTACTGCCCGCCCACTCGATAAAGCGCATGCGTAATTTGCCCCAAGCTGGCTACCTTGACGGTATCCATCAGCTCGGCAAAAATGTTGCCTCCGTCCAAAGCCACCTGCTGAAGCCTCGCCAAAGCGGCCGGGGCCTCGTCTTGATGCTTCGCTTGAAACGCGCGCAGATTGGCGATCTGCTGCTCCTTCTCCTCGGTCGTGGCGCGGGCCATCGGAATCGGCGGGTCATCCGTCGGCGGATTCGGGTTCTGGAAGGTGTTCACGCCGATGATCGGGAGCTCCCCGTTGTGCTTTTTCGTTTCGTACAGCAGCGATTCATCCTGGATTTTCCCGCGCTGATACTGCGATTCCATCGCCCCGAGCACGCCGCCCCGGTCGCTGATTCGCTCCAGCTCAGACAAGACGGCCTCCTCCACCAGGTCCGTCAGCTCTTCGATCACGAAGGAGCCCTGGAGCATATTTTCACTTTTGGCGAGTCCGAGTTCTTTCGTAATGATCAATTGAATGGCCATGGCCCGGCGCACCGATTCCTCCGTCGGCGTCGTGATCGCCTCGTCGTAGGAGTTCGTATGCAGCGAATTGCAGTTGTCCATGATCGCCAGCAACGCCTGCAGGGTCGTGCGGATGTCGTTAAAATCGATTTCCTGTGCATGCAGCGACCGGCCCGAGGTTTGGACATGGTACTTCAGCTTCTGGCTGCGCTCGTTCGCCTTGTATTTCTCTCGCATCACCGTAGCCCAGATCCGGCGCGCCACCCGGCCGATCACGGTATACTCAGGATCGAGCCCGTTGCTGAAAAAGAACGACAGATTCGGCGCGAAATCGTCGATGTGCATGCCCCGGGACAAGTAGTATTCGACATACGTGAAGCCGTTCGCCAAGGTGAAGGCGAGCTGCGAGATCGGATTCGCCCCGGCCTCCGCAATATGGTAGCCGGAGATCGAGACCGAGTAGTAGTTCCGCACTTCGTGATCGATAAAATATTGCTGGATATCGCCCATCATCCGCAGCGCGAATTCGGTGGAAAAGATGCACGTATTTTGCCCCTGATCCTCCTTCAAAATATCCGCCTGCACGGTTCCGCGAACCTGCTTCAGCGCTTCCTTGGCGAGCTGCCGCTTTTCGTCGTCGGAAGGCTCCCTCCCCTGCTCCTGGCGGAATTTGTCCACCCGGCCGTCGATCGCCGTATTCATGAACATGGCCAGAATGATCGCCGCCGGGCCGTTGATCGTCATCGAGACCGAGGTCAGCGGATGACACAAATCGAAGCCGGCGTACAGCTTCTTCATATCGTCCAAGGTGCAGATGCTGACGCCGCTCTCCCCGATCTTGCCATAAATGTCCGGCCGGTAATCGGGGTCCTCGCCGTACAGCGTCACCGAATCGAACGCGGTGCTGAGCCGCTTGGCCGGATCGTTCTTCGACAAGTAATGGAAGCGGAGATTGGTCCGCTCCGGGGTTCCCTCGCCCGCGAATTGCCGCTTCGGGTCCTCCTCCGTCCGTTTAAAAGAAAACACCCCTGCCGTATAAGGGAACGTTCCCGGGACATTCTCGCGGTACAGCCAGTTCACCAGATCGCCCCAATCGTGGAAGCCAGGCAGGCATACCTTGGGAATCCTCAGCCCGGACAAGCTTGTGGTCGCCAGCTCGGTGACGATCTCTTTGTCCCGGACCTTGGTGACCAATTGCGTGCCCGCATAACGGCTGCGCACCTCCGGCCAGCGGGCCAGGAGGGTGCGGGTCGCCGGATGCAGGCGCTGCTCGTACTTCTCTTTCAGCTCTTGCAGCGTAGCGATGCTGTCCTCCGGCGCGTGCTCCCGCTTCAGCGCTTGCATCGTTCCTTCGATTTGGTAGCAGGCGCGCGCAAATTCCGCTTCCTTGTCTACGAAAGCTTTGTAGCTGCGGACCGTCTGCACGATCTCTCCCAAGTACCGGATCCGTTCGCCGGGAATGATGACCTGCTTTTTGAAGCTTTTCTCCGTCGAGAAATCCGGAACCGGCCAGTCGCCGCCGCCTTTGCGGTTCATCCCGGAGATGAGCGCGGTAAACAGCCTGTTGACTCCGGCGTCGTTAAACTGGCTGGCGATCGTCCCGTACACCGGCATCGCTTCGTAGGGCTGCTCGAACCATCCGCGGCTTCGCTGCACCTGCTTTTTGACCTCGCGCAGCGCATCCTCCGAGCCTCTTCGTTCAAACTTGTTGATCGCGATTAGATCAGCGTAATCGAGCATCTCGATTTTTTCCAGCTGCGAAGGGGCCCCGAATTCGCTGGTCATGACATACAGCGTCATATCGGAGATTTCCGTAATCTGGTGGTCCCCCTGCCCGATCCCGCTCGTTTCCACCAGAATCCAATCGAAGCCCGCCGCCTTGACCACCGCCAACGCTTCGCGGATCGCCTGCGACAGCTCCTTACCCGAGTTACGCGTCGCCAGACTTCGCATATAGACGCGGTCCGAATGCACCGCATTCATCCGGATGCGGTCTCCCAGCAATGCGCCGCCCGTCCGCTGCTTGGTCGGATCGATGGACAGGATGGCGACGCTCTTGTTGGGATAATGCCGCAGGAAACGGCGGACCAATTCGTCCGTAAGCGAGCTTTTTCCCGCGCCGCCCGTACCCGTGATGCCGACGACCGGAGCGTCGGACGGCACCTGCTTGATCTGCTCGAACGCGGCATGAAGCTCCGGGCTGGAAGGAACGGACTCGCCGCTCAAGCTCTCGGCGGCCGTAATGCTTTGCGCGATGGCGCGGTGATTTCCCCGCTTCAGCTCCTCAAGATCGGGCACGTAGCCCGCAACCGTCGAAAAATCGCATTCCTCCAGCATGACATTGATCATGCCCTGCAGCCCCAGCTTTCTTCCGTCCTCCGGCGAAAAAATGCGGGCCACGCCATAGTCGTGCAGCCGCTTCATTTCCGAAGGAATGATGACGCCGCCCCCGCCCCCGTATACCCGGATATGGCTTGCGCCCCTCTCCTTCAACAGATCGATGACGTATTGAAAATATTCGACGTGCCCGCCTTGGTAGGAAGATATAGCGATGCCCTGCACGTCTTCCTGAATCGCCGCTTGCACAACCTCGTCCACGGATCGGTTATGACCCAGATGAATGACCTCCGCTCCGCTGGCCTGCAAAATCCGGCGCATCACGTTAATCGAGACGTCATGACCGTCAAACAAAGCGGAAGCGGTAACAAATCTGGCCTTGTGCTTTGTTCGATATACACGCGCAGTTTCCAAGAAAATCTCTCCTCATAGCGAAAAATCGAAGCATATAGGCGAAACGAAGCTAACCGTCCGCTCCGTCCGTTCAGCACATAACATGAAACGTAAGATTGGTTTCGGGCAGCATGCGGCCTTTTCCGTTCCAGCACAATAAAATCAGACGGATCGCCGGCAATCAACTAACGGCACTATCCTGGCAGCTCAAGTTGAGAGGAATATCTTGTTGGAATGACATATTGGTTTTATCTATAAAAATTATTTTCATTATATATTGGACCAATAAAACAAAACGCCATATGATGGATTTCGTTACCATAAACCCCGAAATCAAAGGAGGAGCGATCCGATGTCGGTTTACGGTTTCAAAGTGAACTCACTGGATGACCAACTCGTTGATTTGTCCATTTACCGTGGAAAGGTTCTCCTTATTGTCAACACGGCAAGCAGGTGCGGTTATGCCCGGCAATTCGCCGGACTTCAACAACTTTACGAAAGCTACCGTCATAAGGGGTTCGAAATTCTCGCGTTTCCTTGCAACCAATTCAACGAGAAAGAACCGGGCAGCGGCTCGGAAGTAAAGGAATACTGCGAGAGCAGCTTTGGAGCGACGTTTCCGTTATTTGAAAAAATAGAAGTCAGGGGGCCGTCTGCCCATCCATTATTCGAATATCTAACGAAGCAAGCGCCCTTTCAAGGCTTCGATCCCCATACTCCGGGCGGTCAGTGGATGCAGGACTTTTTGCAGCAAAAGTATCCGGAAATCTACGCCGGCGACGGCATCAAATGGAATTTCTCGAAGTTTCTGATCGATCGTAACGGCCGTATACACGCCAGATACGAAACTACGACGGAACCATCTGAAATCGAATCGGTTATTGAATCGCTGCTTTCGGCAGAAGCAGTCTAGGGCTTCAGCAGTTCGTTGGAGATGACGATCCGGTGAATCTGGTTGGTCCCCTCGTAAATTTGCGTCACTTTCGCATCGCGGAACCATCGTTCGAGCGGCTGTTCGTTCGTCCATCCGCTCCCACCAAGCAGCTGCAGCGCTTCCGTCGTGACCGCCATGGCGGTATCGCTGGCGAACATTTTGGCCATGGAAGCTTCCTTCGTACAAGGCTTGCCGCTCTGCCGCAGCCAGGCAGCCCGGTACACCAGCAGGCTTGCCGCATCGACCCGGGCCGCCAGCTCCGTCAGCACGGGCTCTACCGCACGCTGCCGCTCTTTCGGATACCGCTCCCTTACGAAGCGCTCCGTCTGTTCCAAGGCGGCTCTGGCAATGCCGAGCGCCTGCGCGCCGATGCCGATGCGGCCCCCGTCCAGAATCGACTTGGCCATGGCGAACCCCTGTCCTTCCTGCCCCAGCCGCTGTGCGGCCGGAAGGCGGACCTGGTCAAAGGTCAGCTCGCACGTATTGGAGCCGCGAAGCCCCATCTTCTTTTCCTTCTTCCCGACGCGGAAGCCGGGCGCAGCTCCCTCGACAATAAAGGCGGTAACCCCGGAAGACCCTTGCCCCGGACCGGTCACGGCAAAAACGATATAGACGTCCGCCTCGCCCGCGTTCGTAATGAACACTTTCGATCCGTTCAGGATATAGTCTTTGCCGTCCCATACGGCGGATGTCCTGATCGTGGCCGCATCGGAGCCGGCATGCGGCTCCGTCAGGGCGAACGCCCCGAGCCATTCCCCCGAGGCGAGCTTTGGAAGGTATTTCGCTTTTTGCTCCTCCGTCCCGTAATACACAATAGGCAAGGTCGCAACCGAAGTATGGACGGACAGAATAACGCCAACCGTGGCGCTTACTTTGGATATTTCCTCGATGGCGATCATATATGAAATCATATCCGTGCCGCTTCCGCCCCATTCCCGGGGAACCGGCAGCCCCAGAAGACCCCAGCCGCCCATGTCGTTGACGAGCGCACGCGGAAAAGCATCGGTTTCCTCCATAGCCGGGACGGACGGAGCGATCCGGCTAACGGCATATTCGCTCACCTTGCTCCGGAAGCGCTCCTGTTCGTCCGTGAAGCACAGCTCCATCAGGCGTCAACTCCCCTTTATTCGTCCACCCGAAGCAGTATCGCATCCCCTTGTCCGCCTCCGCTGCAAATGGCGGCGATTCCGAGCCCGCCCCCGCGCCGCCTCAGCGCATGAATCAAGGTCAGAACGATCCTTGCTCCGCTGGCCCCGATCGGATGCCCGAGCGCGATCGCCCCGCCGTTGACGTTGACCTTATCCTCGTCCCAGCCGACGAGGCTGCCGCTGGCAAGAACGACCGCCGCGAATGCTTCGTTGACTTCCAACAAGTCAATTTCCCGCAAGGATTTGCCGGTCTTTTGCAGCAGCTTTTGAATGACGAGTCCGGGCGTTATCGTATAATAAGGCGCTTCGGCGGCAACGGTCGTGTGCCCGATAATGGACGCAAGCGGCGAGTAGCGCTCGCGGACCGCTTTTTCCTCGGACATGACCACCAGCGCGGCAGCGCCGTCGCTAATGCCCGAAGCATTGCCTGCGGTCACGGTACCTCCCTGCACAAAGGCGGACGGCAGCTTGGCGAGCTTCTCCGCACTCGTATCGGCGCGCGGGGCTTCATCCGTATCGACATCCGCGTAAGAGCCCGCCCCGCAAGCGACGGGCACGATCTCGTCCTTGAACAGCCCTTGCCGGATGGCCTCCATGGCACGTTTATGGCTTCGCAGCGCCCATTCGTCCTGAAGCTGGCGGCTGATGCCTTTCTCGGCAACGATTCTTTCGGCGTACTCTCCCATGTGGACATGCTCAAAAGCGCAGTTCAATCCGTCTCGCAACATCAGGTCCGTCACTTTCTTGTCCCCAAGACGGCAGCCCCAGCGCGCATCCACCGCCGCGTACGGCGCGTTGCTCATGCTTTCCATCCCGCCGGCTACGATCGTTTCGGCATCGCCTGCCCGGATGATTTGATCGGCCAACGTAATGCTGCGCATGCCGGAGGCGCATACCTTGTTGATCGTCTCCGTCTGCACGCGCCAGTCCAATCCGGCCAACCGCGCCGCCTGACGCGACGGGATTTGTCCGGCGCCGCCCTGCAGCACCATACCCATAATGACCTCATCGACCTCGGAGGGAGCCACCTTTGCTTTGTCCAAAGCTCCTTCGATGGCAATGCCGCCAAGCTCGACAGCTTGCTTGCTTTTCAATGCGCCCCCGAATTTCCCGAATGCCGTGCGGGCTCCCCCGACAATCACAGATTCTCTCATCGCTTCTCCTTCCGGGCTTTCCGCAAGAAAGCCGCGTAATCCTAAAAAATTTTCCGCCTTCCGGCTTCGAACGTCATCCGCTTCCGCCCCATACGCCCATGCCTTTGAGCATGTGCAGCGCTTTGGCGTCGCGCATGTACCGCTCGACGCGGTACTCCTTCATATAGCCATAGCCTCCAAGGATCTGGACCGCATTCGTCGTCGCAGCTATGGCGGCATCGGCCGCAAAAGCCAGCGCCCGGGCGGACGGCCCGGCGTAAGCCAGCCCCTTGTCCTCATTCGACGCGGCCTGACGGGCAAGGAGGCTCGAAGCCTCGGCGGCCGCGCACATCTCGGCCAGCATGAACGCCACCGCCTGATGCCGCGCAATCGGCTTGCCGAACTGCGTCCGCTCCTTGGCATAAGCCAGCGACGCCTTCAAGGCGCCTTGCGCAATCCCGGCGGCCAGTGCCGCCAAACCGTACCGGGCGCTGGCCCACGTCTCCCTGGCGATATCGGTCCCTTGTCCGACATTGCCGATCAGCTGTCCCCCGGAAAGGCGACAGCGATCGAAGGCCAGATGAGCCATGCCGGAGGAGCGAAGGCCAAGAGCTTGGGTGACGGGTCGTACCTGCAAACCGGCCATCCCCCGTTCAACGAGAAAGGCAGCGGTTCGTACGGTTTCCCCTTCGCCTTCCACATTCGCGTAAACCAGAAACAGATCGGCTTCTTTGCCATTGAAAACGAATTCCTGCGTCCCGTCGAGAATATACCCGTCCCCGTCCGGCTTCGCCGTCAGCGCGAAGGCAGGCGAAGACAGCCCTTCGGGCCACGGTGCAAGCGCCCCGGCCCCAAGCTGCCGGCCCTCAATCAGCGCCCGCAAATACTTGGCTCCGATCCCCTTCCGCCCGAACCTGTACACCGGCCAGGTCACAAGCTGCACATGCGTCCAGAGCGCCGCCCCAAGCGAAGCGCTGCCTCCGGCCAGCTGCTCCAGCAGCAGGACATAGCTTGTGAAGCCTCCCCCGGCCCCGCCGTCCGATTCGGGCCAAGGCAAGCCGGTAAAGCCAAGCGCAGCCATCCGGTCGAACAGTCCGCGGTCTAACGCTTCCGCTTCATCCAGCTGTTCAGCCTTCGTTTCCACTTCCTTGGCGACAAAATCGCGCACCACATCACAGATCATTTCCTGCTCTTCCGTGAACTCGAACCTCATGAAATCTCTCCTTTGAGCATACAAAGGGACTTGCGATGAAACGGCACTCTACCTCCATGGTATGAAATATTTGGGATAAATATGATGTCATAATGGAAATAAAACGTTGGATTGAGACGAGCTGTACCGAATCCGCGCCAATAAAAAAAGAAATTATGCAAGGCAGCCGCCTGCACAATTTCTTTCGCAATGAATTAAACATTGTTCAAATCCGCGGCTTGGAGAGCGCGAGGCGCTCAAATTTCGCCCGGACGCGTTCCTGTCCGGAGACCGGCGGGTAATATCGGTAACTCCTTCCGGCCTTCTCGAGCCCGATCGCGTTTTTCTTCAGCAACCGGTTGATAAAGGTCCGGGCCGTCATTGTCCAATTATGGTCCCGGCAGTCTGCCCTGGCCCATCGCTATTCGGCCTGTTCCAGCAAAGCGAACAGATGATTTTTCGTGAAATCGTAGGCAGGCTTGTCTCCTTTCTTCGCGTAAAACCGCAAGCCGTCCAAGCCTTTGAAGAGCTGGTACCCGAGCAACCTTTCTTCGAAATAAGGGATAGAGCGCCCTTCTTCGGCCCAGACCTCGCGGACTCTCTGCGGAAATTGCGCTTTCGGGGCCCACAAATGCAGAACGGCCAAGTCGAACATGAAATCGCCGTACATCGCCATCTCCCAATCGACAATTCCGGTTATGGCCTGATCCCGGGCTAACATATTTCCGAAGTGGAAATCCCCATGCACCAGGTAGCGTTCCTCGGGCGCATGGCCAATCCGTTCCATCATCGCGGCATAGATCCGTTCGAATACATCCTTCTCCAGAAAGCTGCTTTCAAAAAGGGACGTCCACCCCTGATAAAATCCTTCCTGCTCTTCATCGAATAACGAAACCAGAAATTCCGCCCAAGTATCGAACGAAGCTTCTCCCGACGGCCGGACCCACCCGAAGCCTGAAAATGGCTCTACTCCAATCTGATTCAACCGGGTAAATTGCCGGACCAGATCGGGAAGAACGCCGCGGATATCCGGTCCGGCTTGGGAGATGACCGGGGTTCCCGCCGCTTTTTCCGCAATCGAATAATGGGCATTGCCGCAGGTGCCGACCGCGAGAATCCGGGGCATCGGCACCCCGCAAGAGGCATACTGATCCGAAATAAATTTAACTTTCTTCAGCGTCTCCGGGTCGTTCTTAAAATGAATAACCCGTTCCTTGCCATCCTTCGTGTAGCTGTACACCTTGCTCAGCTCTCCCATGTCAATCGGGGTCACATCGGCAACAGCCTCCCCCTCGATTTGCCGCAAATAGCCGAGGGCCGCTTCCGTATTCATTTCCGGTTTGAAGGAACGCATTTCCATTCCGCCTTTCTCGCATGAGTGTTGTATCAGGGTCTGGCGCGAAAACCAAAAAAAGCCGTGGATGAACATGTTCATCCACGGCTTCCTATGCGTCGGAATACGGAAACAAGACACGCCAAAAAGGCTGCCTTGGTTCAACGATTCGTGCATAGACGTGATGATCGGGTTCATAACAGGAGTACACAAGCGGACACATGGCAAAGCAGCCCTGCGAAATCATGCAGAGCGCCGCGGGTGCGCTTATGGTATTCGGTTAAGACTTAACCGTTCACTTCTGTCAGGAACACAGCCATCATCATCACTGCACGTATCCCACCATTTCCACGTTTTGTTTTCATTATAGAATAACGAGTCGGACGGAGCAAGGCTTGAATGAAGCGCCGGGCTGCCGACTTAGCAAGACTCGTGCAACAGCTTTTGCAGCCGCCGATCCGTTTCGACGGGCTCCGCCGGCGTATACACCCGCATCAAGAAGCTGCTGTTTTCCGAGAGGGGCAGCGTATTGTAACGAAACGCCAGCAGACCCGCTTCGGGATGCCGGACCACTTTGTCCCCTTCCAGGGTTCCGGAAACCTCATGGCGTCCCCACCACAGCCTGAACTCCTCGCTTCGGTCCCATAGCCTGCAAACCAACTCCTGATACCACGAATCGTTCATATTCATGGCGTAACGGCTGCGGAAATGCGCCAGCATCGAAGTGGCGACGTTTTCCCAGTTGACAATACGTTTTTTTTCATGATCCATCGTGAAGGCACGCCAAAGAATATTGCGCTCGATCTCTGCCATCCGGTTAAAATCTCCACAAAGCGAACTGGTAATTTTGTTCCAAGCAAGCACGTTCCAATGCTTGTCGATGATATACGCCGGATAAGTTCCCAGCCTGTCGAGTATTTGTTGAAGGGAAGGAGACAGGGTTTCATTCTCCATCCCTTTGGATACGGCGGAATGGTTCGCCAGGACGTGCAGATGGTTACGCTCGTCCTGGCTCAGCCGCAACGTCCGCGCCAGGCTTTTCAGCACTTGCTCCGACACTTGAATATCCCGACCCTGCTCCAGCGCGGTGTACCACGGCAAGGAAATGCCGGATAAGCTCGCCACCTCTTCCCGTCTCAGCCCCGGCGTGCGGCGGCGCGAGGTGTCCACCTGCAGCCCCAATTCCTGCGGAGATAAACGCAAGCGGCGAGTCCGCAGGAAATCCGCCAGCTCTTTCCGTCTTCTTTCGTTATTCATCACGATGATACCACTCCATATCCTGATACAATTTATAGCAGTATCCGTACGACTAGTATTCCGAATAGTACTACAAATGCAAACCTGTTTGCCAGTGATAAAACTAATTATAATCGACTCATCGGCCGCAGTGAAGGAGGAACGCGGTCCAGCAGCTATTCGGCAAGTCCCGGGCAGCACCATTACCCTAATCCAAAACAAAGGAGATCAAAACCTATGATAAAACCGGAACAAAACGAACGTCGAAGCACATTAAGAGGAAAACGTGTCATCGTCCTCGGAGGAACGTCCGGAATGGGATTTGCGACAGCCGAAGCCGCAGCACAGGAAGGGGCGTCCGTCGTCGTCGTATCCAGCCGCAAAGAGAAAGTGGACGCGGCAGTCTCGCGTCTGCCCCAAGGTGCCGAAGGGCACGCGGTCGATCTGCCGAACGAGGCGCAGGTACGCGACTTTTTCAGCCGTATCGGTGAATTCGATCACCTGGTGTTCACGGCCGGCGATCCGCTGCAGCTCGCCAATCTCGGCGAAGTGGACACGAACGCGGCGCGTCAAATGTTCGACCTGCGTTACTGGGGTGCGCTCATGGCCGCAAAATACGGCAGCGCGAACATCCGGCCGGGCGGCTCGATCACGCTCGCTTCCGGTACGGCCGGCGTCCGGCCGCAGAAGGGCTGCACGGTCGCAGGCAGCGTCTGCGGCGCAGTCGAGGCGCTGACCAGAGCGCTCGCCGTCGAGCTCAGCCCGCTTCGGGTCAACGCCGTTCGCTTCGGGCTGATGCGCACCGAGATGTGGAGCGGCATTCCCGAAGCAGAGCGCAACGCGATGTTTGAGGCTGCCGGAAAATCCCTGCCGCTTGGCCGAATAGGCGAACCCGAAGATGCAGCAGAGGCGTTCCTGTACCTGATGCGCGAGAGACATTCCACCGGACAGATCGTGGTGGTGGACGGCGGTACAACCTTGGTGTAACGAATAGGGTACGGTCCCTTGTCATCATTCCGAAGCTTTCTTTTCATGCATGGCCTCCCGGTATTTTCCGGGGGGCATGCCCATTGTCCGGGAAAATGATCTCGTGAAGTAATGAATGCTGGAAAATCCCGATTTCTCGGCAATTTCGATCAAGGATAAATCGGTATGCTTCAATAAGTCGACGGCGCGGCGAATTTTTTCTTGCTGCACGAATCCGATATAGCTCATTCCGAGCTCCTGCCGAAACAACCGGGACAAATGGCGGCTGGAGAGATGAAGATAAGCGGCTACTTCCGCCAACGTCATCGAATGCGAAAGGTTGTCTTTCACGAATCGGATCGCCCGATTCAACGCGTAGGCGGCAGGTCTGTAACCGGAAGTGCCAAGACCCGATGACGGAGCTTCGGCTTGAAAGGCGGAACAAAAAGAAAATAACAGCGACAGGGCGGCGCTCTTCACATAATGCTCCGTTAGGGGGATCGGCCCCTGCAAATGCTTCAGAAGCGCGGTCCAGATTAGTGCCGTGGGATTGGCGTATGCATCGTAGATCACAATACGATCGGCAGCTGCAAGCTGCCGAAAGTGCCGAACAATGGCAGGGTCCGTGTTCTCTTCGTCGACTTCGAAAGCGATGTACAGGAGAAACATCCCTTTCTCACTGCGAATCTGGTGGCGGATGCCGGGTCGCGATAAAAATAACGTTTCCTTGCGCAAGGGAAAGAGATCGTCACCGTCCATATACATTCCCTCTCCTTCCCGGACATAGCAGATTTCAAAAAAGGAATGCTGATGAACGGGGTTATCGAAATGAGCGGGATCGATTCCCCAATAATGGATGGTGAAGGAGGCGGATAAGTCCTGAAGACGCGGGACGATTTCGTTTAAACAGGCTTGAATTTTATCCGGATGATCGAACATAATCTGGCGCTCCCTTGGCATGGATGTCCGAAATGTGCAATGACTTGACTGATTTGATCAAATACAACCCGTCGGTTTCTCTCTACAATAACATCATGGATAGCGATCCATCAATTTGGGGGAGGCTGACAGGATGATTACCCAGGAGCAGGTTGATTTTTATCGTGACAACGGCTATTTGCTGGTGAAAGGTGTATTCAACAGCGCGGAAGTAGAAGAGATGCGAAGCGCAACGGATGCGATTATCGACCGCGCGGCCCAATCGAAGTTCGATCGAAGCGATACGTGGCAGGGGGATTATTTGCCCCCGGAGCAGTTGAAGAAGCTCGTATTAAAGGGCTTCCACGATGTACATTATCATGATGCGGCATTTACCCGGGCGCTGTGCCATCCTAACATGGCTGCCGTCTTATCCCGATTGATTGGCCCGAATGTGCAAGTTCACCATTCCAAGATGCTGGTCAAGCCGCCGGAAAAAGGCGCGGCATTCCCGATGCACCAGGATTATCCGTATTTCCCGCATGCGAAGCATTCGATGATCGCGGCAAGTATCCACCTGGACGATTCCGATATGGAAAACGGCTGTCTGTGCGTCATTCCCGGAACGCACAAAAACGGCCCGATGCCGCACGTAGGAGCCCACTATCTGGATCATCAAGAGTACCCGATCTCGTCGGGTACGCCTTGCCCGGCAAGTGCGGGGGATGTTCTGTTCTTCAATTACCTGACGATTCACGGTTCGGGTATCAATCGAAGCTTACGGCCGAGAAGAAACATACTGGTCCAATACCGCGATCCCGAGGATTTGCCGACGGAAGAAGTTCACGTGAACTGGGGGCAGGGGCTTATGGTTTGCGGCCATAATCCGATATTCAAGGAATATAAAGGGGCCCATTAGGCTGTCCGCTAACCGCAAAGCAAAGGGGCTGTCCCCTCTGGACATCCCCTTTTCCCCACCCCTTCATAGCTAAAGTTACAAGGAAGCGGAAGCTTGACTTAACAGCGACGCCAGTTGATCGTAATCCACCGCTTGGCCGCTGCGCAGCTTGATCGTTTTTCTCTCAGGAGGGCCGTCGAACGGACCTTCGGGGAATTCAATTCCGCCGGGGTTAAAAATCGTAAAGCTGACCGCATCCTTCGACGTCGAGATCACCGCAGCGTACTTGCCGTTTTTCAAAAAGTGAGGCTTCTTGTATTGGATACGCTCTTGAACGTCCGGTATCGTTTGATGGACCATTTCGCGAAGACGTGCGGAAATTTCCGCCTGCCACGGTTCCTTGATTGCGTTTATAAATTCGATAACTTCCTGACTCATCATATGTTCCTCCTTTATTTTCCCTGCTTCACAATCTGCCAAGTGATCCCGAACTTGTCGACGACCTCGCCGTAATATGCGCCCCAAGGCTGCATAACGAACGGATATTTGTCCGTTCCGCCCTTTCCTAAATTGGCATAGGCTTCCCGTGCTTCGGCTTCGTCATCGAACGATAGCGCGAACGCGATTCCGCCGCCCGTGCTTACCGGTCCGAAGGAGTCGGACAAGAACAAGTCATTCCCTCCGGCCACCGTCATCGCCATGTACATCACTTTATCTTTATTTTCCTCCGGCGTGCCGGGGATTTCGCCGAAAGTGATCGTGGATTGGATTTCTCCGCCAAGAGCATGCGAATAAAATTCGGCTTGCGATCTGGCATCCTGCGAAGAAATGAATGGGGTTAGGTTGGCTTTCATAAACAACTTCCTTCCAGTTATTGGTTACACCGGGATTCAAAATGGCATGTTGAAAACCGGCCTTTATTCATACGACGATCGGAAATCGACGAAATCGACATGGTCGTAAAATATTTTTTAAACGTAGGGCGCATCTCTCTATATATGGCCTTCCTCCGGGCCCGAGACGCACTCGGAGGCGCGCCCCAGAAGCAATGCCCGCTCTTGTGCGTTATTGGTCAGCGATGCGGCACGCTTGAACTCCTCGCAGGCTTCCTTGAACCGGCCCAGCTTGAACAAGAAATCGCCGCGAACGCTCGGCAGAAGGTGGTAGCCTTTCAACGACGGTTCCGAGGCCAGCGCATCGACGATCTCCAGGCCCACCTCCGGGCCAAACGCCATTGCGAGCGATACGGCGCGGTTCAGCTCGACGACAGGGGACGGCGCTACCTGCGACAGCGCTTCATACAGCGCTGCGATACGCACCCAGTCGGTCTCCTCCGGCGTGCGGGCCCGCGCATGACACGCCGCAATCGAGGCTTGCAGCGCGTACGGGCCAAGCATCCCGCCGATCCGTTCGGCGCGCTGCAAGGCGGCAAGACCGCGGCGGATCAGGAGATGATCCCACAGCGCCCGGTTTTGATCCATGAGGAGGATCGGCTCTCCCGTCGGGCTCACCCGCGTCTTCAGCCGCGAAGACTGAATTTCCATAAGCGCGACCAGCCCGTGAGCCTCCGATTCCGCGGGGACGATCTCCGCGAGAATGCGTCCGAGACGCAGCGCCTCCTCGCAGAGCACCGGGCGGATCCAATTCTCCCCGGAAGTGGCGGAATAGCCCTCGTTGAACATGAGATAAAGGACCTCGTACACCGACTGGAGACGGGCCTTAAGCTCGGTTCTCTCAGGCACCTCGAAGGGCACGCGCGCGGCTGCGAGGGTTCGCTTGGCCCGGACGATCCGCTGGGCGACGGTTGCCTCCGGAACGAAGAACGCGCGCGCGATTTCCTCGGTGGTCAGCCCTCCCAGCAGCCGCAGCGTAAGCGCCACGCGCGCCTCGGACGAAAGCACCGGATGGCAGGTCGTGAAGATCAAGCGCAACAGATCGTCGCTGACATCGCCGTCCATAACCGCATCGAAGTCATCTTCGTGCTGGGACTCCAGCTCGCGGCCAAGCTGCTCGTATTTGCGTCCGAGCAATTGCGTCCTGCGCAGCAAATCCAACGCCCGGCGCTTCGCGGTCGTCATAAGCCAAGCGCCCGGGTTGTCCGGTATTCCCGTCTCCGGCCACTTTTCAAGCGCAACGACAAGCGCATCCTGCGCGAGATCCTCAGCCACCCCGACATCCCGCACGATTCGTGCGAGGCCCGCGATGATTTTGGCCGATTCGATTCTCCAAATAGCATCGATCGTACGATGGATCGAGGACGGCTTCACGATTTCTCCGGCTTCCCTTGCTCCCGGATCATGGCATGCAAAGCCAGGTTATCCGGGTCCTGCGTCAACTCCGTCGTCTCGATCACCTGGCGCAGCTCAATGACCCCTTCGCCCTTGCCGTGCGGGTCCGGCATACGCATCGCCCACTCTATCGCCTCTTCCCTCGATTTCACCTCGATGAGCGTGAATCCGGCGATCAGCTCCTTCGACTCGGTGAACGGGCCGTCGACGATCTTCGGCTTGCCGCCGGGCTCCGGGTACGAAATGCGAATCCCGTTCGAGCTGGCGTGAAGTCCTTCGGCGGCTAGCAGCACGCCGGCCTTCACCAATTCCTCGTTATACTTCATCATGGCGTCAACAAGCTCCTGGCTCGGCATGACACCCGCCTCGGAGTCTTTCGTTGCCTTTACAATCATCATGAATCTCATGGGGATTCCTCCTTTTTTTGTCTCGGAGACCAGGTTAGGCGCTCCGAATTCGGCCTCTACTTACACGACGAACGAATCTCTGCCAAATCGACACATCCCAAAAAAATTTTTCAAAGAAGGCCAACTATGCGTGAATCCATGAACTCTCTATTCAAGATTTACTAAAGCAAACTACATGTTGATTCTATCAAATCGTCGCTTGAAGTGTGAAGGGTGATCGTGCTTGTCAACGAAGCCAGACGCTTAAGGGAATCTTTATGATAAATAGTAAATTATATATATAATAGATTTTGGATTTACTATACTGGAAAGTGAAATTAATCCAATCGCAATAGGAGGTTAATTATGGACCCTAAGCTCACCCGCAAGAAGGCAGTACGAGTAAGCGTCGCCGCTCTGTCCGCCCTGTTGGCGCTCGCACCTCTGGAACCGGTTACAACTATCGCTTCCGCCAATGCCAGGCAGCAAGCCGCCTTAGCCGCCTCGCCTTGGGTCGTCACCCAAGTGTACGTGTCCGGCAATGAGGTCAGCTACAACGGCAATATATACCGGGCCAAATGGTGGACGCAGGGCGACACGCCGGGCACGGGCGACCCGTCAAGCTCGCCGTGGCAGCTGGTTGGGCCGGACATAGGCGGCAGCGACGATGCTACCCCGCCGACGGCGCCGACGAATCTTGCATCGACGGGGCAGACCGCGGACACGATCACGCTGACTTGGACTGCGGCTACGGACACATCGCTGTAGCCGGCTACGATATTTACCGCAACGGGACGAAGGTCGGCTCCTCAACCAACGCCTCCACATTGACCTACACCGACACAGGCTTGCAGCAGGATACCGAATATACGTATTCCGTTGCAGCGAGGGATGGCGCCAACAACACGACGGCAAGCGCAAGCCTCAAAGTAAAGACGTCGCTGGGCGATTTGAACGTCGGCCAAAGCCGCGTTCTGACCGATTCGCAGATTGCGTCGATCTGGGGCGGCATCGATCCGCAGTATTCGCCGGCCAATGCCGTTGCCGCCGTGCAGAGCGCGCTGCCGCAGGCCGAGTACGAGGCGCTGTTCCCGATCCGCATCGATTCGCCGGAGTGGCATACCTTCGCCGCTTCCAAGCCGTATTACAAGCCGGGGCAAGGAGACTATTATTCGTACAGCAACCTGATTGCCGCCGTATCCGAGGTGGCGAATATCAAGTACAAGCTCGAATACCGGCAGGGAGCGGCATGGAACCACCGTATATTCCGCTTGGACAAGGCGGCGAAGACAGAAACACTCATCTACCAAAATGCCGATTTCAACGCTTCGTGGAACTTGACGGTTCCGATCGTCTCCAAAACCGTTGATTTCGGTTCGTTTCTTAAAGAAGGCTCTGCCGTGAACCGCAAGCGCGAGCTGGCGGCCTTCCTTGCCAATATTGCGCATGAAACGGGCGGAGGCTGGGCGATGGCTCCCGGCGGCGAGCTTCGTTGGGGCCTGTTCTGGAACGAGGAAGTGGCGTACATCAACAGCACCAACATCGGTTATGTGCAGACCCATGCCAATTATCCGCCGGTTGCGGGCAAATCGTATCATGGACGAGGGCCGATCCACTGAGCTGGAACTATAACTACGGCTTGTTCAGCGGCATTATCTACGGCAATAAAAACACGCTGCTCCAGCAGCCGGAGCTCATCACGAGCGACGGGAAATTGGGCTTTATGACCGCGATCCTGTTCTGGATGACACCGCAGCCGCCGAAACCGTCGGCCCACGATGTCATGGTCGGCAATTGCACGCCTTCGGCGGAGGAAACGGCCAAAGGGCTGACCCCGCCGGGCTTCGGGATTACGATCATGATCATCAACGGCAGCCTGGAGGGCAATAAAGACGAAACGGATCATCGAATCGGCCGCCGGGTCGGTCATTATCGCGACATTACGACCAAAATGGGCGTCGATATTACCGGCGAGAAACTGAACACGCTCGGCATGAGTCCGTTCTAGCACGGACTCCCCTGCACAAGAGGCTGGCCTATCTCCGGGTGTACTATTAAAAGAGCCGTCGCTAATGCGACGGCTCAGGCTGTTGATAAAGTGGTTTTGACAAGAATAGAGAAACATACGGAGGTGGGGTATCTACTGGAGAAGCGATAGCGGCCGCCTTTGTCTTCGGGAAATGTCCGCTATTAAGCGGCTTCCAATCAAATTTCCCGAGGACCCGGGGTCCCCGCAAAGTACTCGGACTAAGCTTCCCTGATTCAACTTCACTTTGCGGGGTGAAGTAGCGGTCGGAAGTAGATACCCCACCCCTTCGTTACCTCTATAATCCCGTCTGACCACTTTCTCAACAAGCTCAGAGCCGTCGCTATTGCGACGGCTTCCGCTCTTTTGTATATCCCGATCCATTATACGATGCTCTCCACCCGTGCCAGTTCAACCGCTTCTTCACGGTTGCTGACACCAAGCTTCGAGTAGAGAGTCGAGCAATAGTTGCGCACCGTCCCCTCCGATAAAAACAGCTTGGCGGCGATGGACTTGTAGCGCAGTCCGCTTGATAGATGCTGTAAAATCTCCATCTCCCGTTTGGTCAGCCCGTGCGGATAGCTTTCTTGCTGCGGGCTGTACTTCTCCAACTGCTCACGTTGACGCTTCATCTCTTCGAATACTCGTGTGGCGATCGACCGATCGATCCACGTTCCTCCGCTATAGATGAGCTTTAAGGCTTCCGTCATCTCCCGCGGATGAATCGACTTCAGCATATAGCCTTCCGCCCCGTGCTCCAGTGCGGTTGCTGCCTGTATGGAATCCTCAAATGTCGTCATGAGCACAACCTTCATGTCAGGCCAGCGTTGTTTCATCTCAAGCAAGGCTTCAAGACCGTTCATCCCCTGCATCCGAATATCCATGAGCACGATATCCGGCCGGGATCGCTCGCAATGTTCCAATGCCTCGTGCCCATCCCCGGCCGTACCGACGACGATAAAGTCAGCATGCTGCCCTAAAATATGCTGCAAGCTGTCGGCAATGATCGCTTGATCGTCAACAATCAGCAGGCGGATATTGCCATGCAGAGGCTCTGCCTGTAAAGGAATAGTACATATGACGACGGTTCCTTGCCCTAACTGGGAATGCACGGACAGCGTGCCGTGAAGTTGCTCAAGCCGCTCCTTTATCCCATTTAGACCGAATCCGAACCGGATGGATTCCGTGCCGATGCCGTTGTCTTCGATTTGTAACCGGAGCTGCTGATTATCGAAATACAGCTGAACGGATACCGCGCTCGCTTGACCGTGGCGAACCGCGTTGGTGAGAGATTCTTGCAGGGAGCGATATAAACAAAAGTTCATTTTCTGCATCACGAGAGCCTCGTTGCCGATCACACGGAAGTTGACCGTTACCCCTGTAGACTTCATAAACTCTTTGGTTAATTGCAGCAGTGATTCACTTAACGAATAACTCAACGAACCTTGAGAGAGCTGGTGTAGATCATTTCGGATATCATTTAGACTGCGCTGTGCGATGCCGATAAGGGAATCGATCCGTTCGATCTGTCCAGCGGGTACGGATGAGCGGAGTGATTCAACGCCGACGATCAGCGAGGTCAGCGCATGGCCAATCGTGTCATGCAGCTCGTGTGACAGCCGATTGCGCTCCTCCATCAGCGTAAGCTCCTCGATTTGTGTAATGTGCCGCTCCAGCAATTGCTTCTGCTCTTGAATGATTTGGGCCTGCTTATGGGACTGAATTAATATACTAAACGCGAAGCCGATGGCGAAACCAAAGCTGCAGCTAAACATCGACTCGTATGGGGGACGATCGGCGAACCAGCCGTTCAAAGCCGGAAAAACGACGCCGCAAGGGATACCCGTCCACACGTACGTTCGCCGACTGCTGGCCAAGCCGATCATCATCGCGAACAAAACGAAAGACCACAACAAGTTGGGCGCTGCATACGCTAAATAAAGATGGAAGAAGCCGGCCGCCAGAACTTCGACTGCCAAATACCAGCTTCTTTTCCGATAGTGAACGATTAGCGGAATGACATAAACCAAGAGAGCAAACATCAATACAATCCATAGCGGTACAATGATCAGTGACGGATTGACGAAGTCAGAGATGACGATAATGGCCAGCCAAAACGTCCGTATAGCAAAAACCACCCAATCATACCAAAACCATTTCCTTAGTATGGATAACACGGATCATGTACACCTGCTTGCTTTTTTATTAAGTAAGAATAATTCTGGATAATTCAGACCTATCATGCACCATATCTTCCCGATTCGTCAAGCGACAGAGGGGAGGGAATGTTTAGAATTTGGCCGTAGCAAACACGTCACATGAGATAGTTGACAGTTTGTCATACGGTAAATGTGACAGGCCAAGTGCGACGTCATTTAGAAGCTTGGCGGTTTCGTCACTGTCCCATTTAACAACCTCGGAGATAAGGTTAGGGGGTGAAGCAACACAACATTCCAAAATAATAGGAGCGATACGTTATGAAATCATTCATCCTTCAAAAAGGGACTGCACTTACATTAACAGCCATATTGGCGGGTACGCTGGTATTCCCTGCTTATGGCTCTCTACACGCGGCACACGCGGTACACGTAGCACAAGCGGCGGTTAAGACGCCAACCCAACAAGCTATCGATAAAGCCGCCAATACCGATAATATTCCAGGTGTTATCGTTACCGTGAAGAAAGGGGATGCGAGCTGGTCCTATGCTTCCGGCGAAGCGAATATCGAAAAGAACCATAAGGTGGACGCCGACTCCACTTTCCGTATCGGAAGTACATCGAAGTCGTTTGTCGCTACGGTTGCCTTGCAGCTTGCCGGCGAGAAGAAGCTAAGTCTCGACGATACGGTGGAGAAATGGCTGCCGGGACTCGTAAAGGGCAATGGGTTCGACGGCAATAACATTAAGATTCGTCAATTATTGAATCATACAAGCGGAATCCCGGACTACTTGACTCCGGAATTCAAGACGAATTTGCTCGCAAATCCGGGCGAAAGTTATTCAGCCGAACAGTTAATTGCCCGCAGCTTGGGGTTAAAGCCGGTAACGGGTTGGCAATATTCGAACACGAATACGGTTATTATGGGGCTCATTATCCAGAAGGTCACCGGGGAAACCTATGCCGAGCAGATTAAGAAACGAATTATTGAACCGCTTAAACTTAAAGATACGTTCCTCCCCGGCAGCTCGACGGATATTCCGAAAAAAAATGCCCGCGGCTACCTGAACACTGGAGATAAATTAGTAGATATTACTGTGCTTAATCCATCGTTTACTAACGCTGCCGGGGAAATGATCTCGACAGGAGAAGATATGACGACGTTTTTCCGCGCCTTATTGGGCGGAAAGCTGTTGACACCGGAGATGCAGAAGGAAATGCTGACCAGCACAGCCGACTCCCCATTGGGAAGGTACGGACTTGGCCTACACGGAACAAAGCTGCCGGACGGCACCATCGTATGGGGGCATGGTGGAGGTATTCCCGGATTTACCAACTTTGCAGGAGGAACGGAAGACGGTCAACATGTCATCTCGATAAACATCAATGTGTTGAGCGATGCAGAGAAGCATATCAACGATATTTTAGCGTCGGAATTCGCAATAGAACCCAAAAAAGAACTCACGGAGAAGGAGAAGAAAAGCAAGCATCGGGAAGATGTCAAACGCGTCATGGATGAGGTCGTAACCATCAAAAGAGTTCCAAGTGTCATCGCTGGCGGGCTCAAGGATGGGGAACGCTGGTCCTACGCTACAGGTACAGCCAGCTACGAAGTACCAAGCCCGGTGCAGCCGGATTTTTCATTCCGTATTGGAAGCATCACGAAGACGTTTACCGCTGCCGTTGTATTGCAGTTGGCTGAGGAGAAACAATTGAATCTGGACGATACGGTCGAAAAATGGCTGCCGGGAGTCGTAAAGGGCAATGGGTATGACGGCAACAAAATAACGATTCGTCAGTTATTGAACCATACTAGCGGGATTGCGTCCTATACAGATAATGACATGCGAGATATTACCATTCCTCAAAATCCATTCCGTTACTATACCGTTGACGAGCTTATCGGCTTGGCACTTGCAAAGCCGCCTGTATATGCGCCAGGGGAGGGCTGGAACTATTCCAACACCAATACCGTGCTGGCCGGTCAAATTATTCAGAAGGCAACCGGGGATACGTACGCGGAGCAGATCCGGAAACGGTTCATCGAACCGCTCGGGATGACAGAGACATTCGTAATGGAAAGTAGTCACGATATTCCGGGCAACCATGCTACAGGATACAATCTGGACAGATCGGGTCGTTTGTATGATTTAACAGAAATCAATCAATCATGGGCAAATGCAGCCGGAGATATGGTTTCATCAGTCAAAGACTTGACCACCTTCTTTAGTGCGTTGTTGGGCGGAAAGCTTCTAAATCAAGAGATGATGAAGCAGATGACCACAACAGTAGATTCGCCTTTAGGTAAATTTGGACTAGGGATTTATGAAGGAAAAACACCGGACGGGCAGTCCTATTGGGGGCACGCCGGCGGTACTTACGGATTTGAATCGAGAGCCTTCGGATCTCTAGACGGGAAGCATATTATGGTAACGAGCATCAACGCGGTAGGCCCGGACGTGAATCCGGCTCACGATAAAATGTTCAATAAGGAGTTTGGCCATTAAGTTTAAAAGCCGGCATCGCGCCCTTTATTCGAGGACGCGATGCCGGTTTCTTGCAACTGTAAACTTGTGAAATCAGATCGGACTTCTGAAGAAGCCGGCACCGTTTGGCTTGTTTAAAAATTTCGAGAAGCATACGATGGCCGGGGAAGAGGATCAGTATGTTCCGATTAGCCGACCGCTGCAAATCAGCACAATCGTCACTGGGAAAATTCTCGACTTAATACTATCTTGCCGCGCGTCCGGCCGGTCTGACTGGAAAGATGGGCTTTCCTTACTCCATCTACGGTCATCGGATAGACTTCCGAGATGAGAGGCTTCACTTTCCCTTCCTCCACAAGTTCACGAAGTCGATTCACATTTTTCCCTTCCGGCCGGGTAAACACAAATTCCGTCCGAAGGTGCAGGTCTTGTTCGAGAGCGTCGGCAACATCCGGACGTATGGCATCTCTGCTGCTGATAATCGTAGCCACGACCCCGCCCGGCTTCATCCAATTCAGGGCATCTCCATAAGCGGAGCCGCCTATGGTATCAAACAAAAAGTCAAACTGTACCGAAGAATGGATGTTCTCCGTGTCATAGGTCAACACTTCATCCGCTCCCAATTCACGTACAAACTTAGCATTTCGCGTGCTGGTCGTTGCCGCTACATATGCGCCCCTCGCTTTCGCTATTTGGATGGCAAGGGACCCGACGCCTCCGCTGCCCGCCAAAATCAGGACACGGGTTTCCGGCCCGACCTGTCCGACCTCCTCGATCGCCTGCAGAGCCGTGAGACCGGCCAACGGGAGAGATGCGGCTTCAATATATGATGTCCCCTTGGGCATCTTCGATACGATAGAGGCAGGAACTGTGATTTCATCTGCGTAAGTCCCGAAACGATCGAACAACGGGCGGAAAAACACATTGTCCCCGACACGGAAATCTTGTACGTTGATTCCCGCAGCTATGACTGTTCCTGCCGCATCCCATCCCAAAATCAGAGGGAGCTCAAACGCGAAGTCTCGCTTCAGCTTACCCTCCCGCACCTTCCAATCTACCGGATTCACACCGCTCGCCTGAATGCTAACCAACAAATCATCGGGTCCAAGCTGCTTTGTCGGCAATTCAATGGTTCGCAATTCGTTGACATCGCCATATTGTTCGATTCCTATGCCCTTCATCTAAAACAACCCCCTTCATCGTATCATTCTCTCCTTTATTATACATTTCCTGATACTGAGGGCACACTTCATCGGTCGTATTAAAAAGGAATAAGCGCAGTTCCGTCGAACTTCTTCGTATGATGCGAATGAAAAATAACACCACGCCTAAGTATATAGCGACCATTATATTATTTCTCGGCATTCTTCTCGGCCTGCGCTGGACCTGGACCGAAATTTCCCCCACCTTGGAGCACCCCCGACCCGCCCATGGCGTGCTCGATTTGCGCGGTGTGGACTTGGATCAATCCCCGACCATCTGCTTGGATGGCGAGTGGCAGTTCTACCCCGGAAAATTAGCTTATCACCGGGACGCAGCTTTGGCGGAAGATGAACTTCGCCCGATTCAGGTTCCGGGAGATTGGAGCAGCCAGCTAACGAATGGCCCGGATCACTCGTATGGGACGGGTTCATCCATGTTGAAGTCGCGGATGACGGCAAGGGTATGGAGCCGGACAAGGTCAAGCAGCTGTTGAATCCGGTGGCCAAAAGCAGACGCGGAATCGGACTTTCCAATACGAATCGCCGCTTGACCCAATTGTACGGTCAAGGCTTGTCTATTCGCAGCAAGCCGAACGAAGGGACTACCGTATCCTTTATCATTCCGGACAATATGAACAAAGATCTTGACCTTTCCCCTGCGGCAATCTTGTAGGATTGAATCAGACCGATGCGAAAGGAGAATCCGCCATGCTTACCGTCGGGCAATTGGCGCGCATTTTTAACGTGTCCGCCAAAACGCTCAGACACTATGATGCCGTCGGCTTGTTCACACCCGTTAAAGTCGGCGAGGAAAACCAATATCGCTTCTATTCGCCCGAGCAGCTGCACGAGCTGCGCCGAATTTTGTTTCTGCGCTCTATGGGGCTCGGCATCGAGATCATACGCGAGCTGAAACAACGGGACGCTGGGGGATGCCGAAAAGTTGAAGCCGATCCTCTTGGAGCACGCCGACAGCATTCGTGACGAAATTGAGCGACAACAAAAGCTTCTGGCTGCGGTTCAGCGCATGGTCGACTATATTTCCATTACGGGAGGAACGAACATGGAACCGAAGCTGGTGAAGAAAGCTGCTTTTACCGTTGTCGGGATGGAGTGGAACAACAAAAGCAGCGAAGGCGGCATTCCCCAATTGTGGGACCGATTCGTACCGCGGGAGGATGAGATTCAGGGAAAATTACAGCCGGACGTCTCGTATGGCGTCTGCATCCCCGGTTCGAACGGAGATTTCTCGTATATTGCCGGCTATGAGACGACGGGAGAGCACATGCCGAACGGCATGATGAACTTCACGGTGCCGGAACAGACCTATGCCGTGTTTACACACACCGGCAGTCTGAGCCGCCTTGGAGAGACAATGGAGTTAATTTACAGCAAGTGGCTGCCCCTGCACAGTCTGGAGCCGTCGCAAGGCATGGACCTCGAAGTATACGACGAACGGTTTGCCGGGCCGGAAGATGAACAAACCCAAATCGATTTGTACATCCCGGTGAAGCCTTAAGCTCTCTGCCCGTCAAGCGACGGCATTGGCCGCAACTATCCAAAGGAGGCAAGGATCTCACGATGGTTAATCAAAAGGCGCTTGCGCTCGTTACCTACACGGGCTCCGGCCCGTACTGCTACGCGAATTCCTTTGCGATGATGTTCGGCGCGGCCGCGCCCTCTCCGGCCGTGATCGAGTTCGCAACCGGCAGCCCGTTCGGGATGCAGCTGATCGGCGGCACGCTGCCGTTCTTCGATCCGTACGGCTGGGACCCCGAGGCAGGCTTCGACGACGCGCTGACCGCCCTGGGCTGGACGTCCACGGTTGCCAAAGGCGGCGACGCCGACGCGGCACTCGCCCGCCTCAAGGCGTCCCTGTCGGACGGTCCGGTGTGGATCGGTCCGCTAGAGATGGGGCATCTGCGGCATCAACCGGGCATGACTGGGCCGATCGGCGCCGACCATTACGTCGTCGTCCTCGACGTGAACGACGAGCGCGTGCTTATGCACGATCCGCAGGGCTACCCGTACGCTTCGCTGCCGCTGAGCGACTTCATGACAGCCTGGCGAGCCGAGACGCTCAGCTACGGCAAGCCGTACACGATGCGTACCGGCTTCGCCCGGCTCGCGGAAGTGTCCGAGGCAGATGCCATCAGGGCGTCAATCCCCGCCGCGATCCGCTGGCTATCGATGGAAGGCGGTCACAACATGCCGCCGGGCACCCTTGGCAACGGCGAAGCCGCCGAAGGGCTCGCGACGCTCATCGAGAGCGGCTGTGACAGAGAGCTGCGCAGCCACTTGATTCACTTCGCGGTCCGGGTCGGCGCTCGCCGCGCCGCGGATGCGGCGACCTGCCTGGCGCGCGTCGGATACGCCGAAGCCTCGCGGATCGCAGCCGAGCAAGCGATGCTCATCGGCTCGATACAGCACCCGCTGGTCACCGGCGACGACGCCGCGGCGGCCGCCGCGCTGCGGGCGCTCACGCCGATGTACGCCCGGCTGCTGGCGGCGCTGGAAAGCGAGAGCTAGGCGCAAGCCTAATAAAGAAGCAGGCCGTTCCTCAGCTTACACAGCGTGAAGGATCGGCCTGCTTTTATTCTTTTATCCCGCTCACGCTCAAGACGAAACATGCGGATGAAACCAAATCTTATGGAAATCAAGCCAGCCTGAAGCATTAATGGTAACTCCGCGAACCGATTTATGAAACGAAGTATTGCTTTTCTTTTGGACAAGGTATAGGACGGAATAGGTCTGCCATATCAGGTTTTCTACATCCGCCAGTTTGTGTTGGCGTTCTTTCTCGTCGGATTCGCGAAAAATAGATACGGTCGCATTTTTTACAGCCTCCGCCATGGGCTCGTCAAACGCACACAAGAAGTAATTTTTTTGCAGATACATCTCCAATTCGCCTACCTCGTCATCGCTAAAGATGTTCCCAAACAATAGACAGTCATGCTGCGGCAAAGAAGGGTGTATCGCGAATTCGGACGGATCTGTAATTTCGATTTCCATATGGATTCCAAATGACTCGCAGCGCTCCCGAATCCAAACGGCGTCTTCCTCGTGATATTCGGTTGTAAGCAAACGGAACGCTTCCCCCTGATAGTCGCTTGCCTTCAACAGAGCCAAAATGTCCGAGTGACTCGCTCTGGAGTCCGCTTCCTTACCGGAGACCGGACGGTATGGGCGGAATCCCTGCGCGGGAAAAATCCGGTCGCCCCCCAACTCGGCAATCATCCGTTCTCTATCGATGATGTGGTGAAGAGCTTGACGGAATTTCGGATGGTTTTGCGGACCGCTCTTCCGCTGGTTAAATACAAGCAAACTGCAGCAGCAGAACAACGTTTCCATATCAAGCCACTCGCTGCTCCCTTTTATTAAGGCATCCCGCTGCGCTTTGGAAGCATCCCCGTGCGAAATCATGACCGATGTCCAGTCAGGCTCCTTCAAGCGGCCGGTTTCCATTTCGGGGAAAATGAGAACCTCGACGCGATCCAGGTGCGGCCTGCCTTGAAAATGCGCCGGGAATGCCTCCAAAATACAGATGCCCTCATTGAGACGAACCATTCGAAAAGGGCCTGTTCCTACCGGTTTTTTCCCAAATTCCGCTTCGCCTGCCCGTACGATCTCTTCGGGAACAATACTTGCGGGAATGGTAGAAAGAAACCGCAAAAACAAATAATTCGGTTCTTTCAAGCGGATTCGTACAGTTTTATGGTCTATCGCCTCGATCTTCTCGATGTCTTGAAACATCCAGCTCGATTCAAACCGTTCAGGGTTCAAGCGAAGCCGATCCAGTGAAAACACGACATCGTGAGCAGTCAGTTCCCGACCATGATGGAACATGACGCTTTTTTCAAATGGAACGTCCATTCTCTGGCATCGATGCTGCTTTCCCAGGAGTGCGCGATGCAAGGTGTAACGGTCCGGCTTTCCTGATCGTATTCGACCAACGTATTGAACAACTGGCCTACCATGTGAGCATCGAAATCATAATAAATCAGTCCGGGGTCAAGCGTTAAAATCGAACGGTACACAGGAAAACGCAGCGTATCCTGCAGCTTATTCGAGACGGCCTGTGTAGAAAAACCCATTCCTTCCGACAGCCAGTCCATAAACTGTTCTTTGACAGCGGCCACCCCGAAGCGGTTCATCAGTTCCATCGCTTCCTTTACATTCCCCTGTTCCATCCTAAGCTTAACTTCCTGAAGGAGGATTTCGCCCGAATCCGTGAGTAATGTCAACACGGAAGTATGACCGCGGCCCCGCCCGGCTTTCCACTCAATCCAGCCCAGCTCGCAAAGTTTACGGACAATCAGTTTAGCGTATCGGGGTGTACAGTACCATATCCCGGTAAGTTTGTCGACCGTAACCGAGAAGGGCTTGCCCACTTCATGGTTGTTAAAATATCGGCGAAGCTCTAAAAAATGCGGTACCGTCAGCATATCAAACCTCATTTCCTGCTAAAAAAGGTGAAGTGATTTAATGAAATCATACTCTTTTTATCCCTTTTTTGATAGCTATACTGAAGTTAGGGAAGACGAAACAGCAGAGGGTGATGAATAGGATGAACATGATCTTTAAAAAGCGGTTAAATATGCCCCGATTTCATCCGGTAGCATGGGGAGTCATTATCGGAACCTTCCTGTCTCGCACAGGATTTTTCATGACACTGCCGTTTCTGGGTATTTATTTAGGAAAAGTCTCGGGAATCGATCCGGCAACTGTTGGGGCCATTTTAGCCGTAAGCTTATTGGCCGGAACCATGAGCAGTTTTGTCGGAGGAGCATTATCGGACCGTTTGGGCAGATATCCAGTTATGATTTCTTCGATGGCTGCATGGAGTCTTGTCTTAATAGGCTTTGCCTTTGCTACCGAAATTTGGGCTTTCTTCTTATTGAGTGCGATAAACGGTCTTTGCCGCAGCGTTTTCGAACCGACCGCCAGAGCCCTGTTGGCCGACGTAACTCCTTCCGAACAACGTGCCGACGCCTTTAATGCGAGATATTTTGCCATCAATATGGGAGGAGCTATAGGCCCATTAGTAGGCTTGAAGCTTGGCGCAGGCAGTTCTTCATCGCTTTTGCCGTTTTTCGCAAGTGCTGTGATTTTCTTTATTTACGCCGTGGTTTTGGTGTTTTTCATGGTCACGTTCAAGCAAAAGCTTCATGAGAAATCAGCATCGATCACGACGAACCAAATGGCACGAATTATTTTCACCGACAAAATATTCCTGTATTTTCTTCTAGGTAATGTATTTGTAGCAGGAGCCTATTCCCACTTGGATACCACATTATCGCAATTTATTGGTCATGACCGGGTAGAATCGTATTCGTTTCTTTTCGTTATTAATACGCTTTCCGTATTGGTATTGCAATATCCTCTTGCCAAGCTGATGAAGCGCTTCTCTTCATTAACGGCATTAAAAGCCGGGTGCTTGTTATTCGGATTGGGTCTGTTCGGGTTTGGAATTTTTGAAAATATCCTGATGCTTGCCTTATCGATGGTGGTTTTTACGACTGGTGAAATCTTATGTTTTGTCATTGGAGATGTGCTTATCGGTGAAATTGCACCGGAACATTTGAGAGGGGCCTATTATGGCGCCAGCGGATTGGCATTTATCGGGCAGAGCGTTAGCGCTTGGATTGGCGGTATTTTACTGAGCGTATTAGGCTTCGGGCAAGGTCCTGTCCTATTCGCGATCCTCATGCTTTTGGCATTTGTCGCCTTTCCATTCTTCCATCGTGGGCAACATCTTTGGGAGAAGCGGCAGGGCCTTGAGAAATCAAATGGTTTGGTCGCGGGGATTGAGCAGCAGAGGTAACTGCCCTCTTAAAAAGGCTTCACAAAGGATAAATTTGGCGAAGCCTTTTTAGGATTGTGCAATGGGTTACGATTTGATAATATCGGCGACGATTTCGTAAGAACGCAGGCGCGCCTGGTGATCGAACACATGGCCGACGACCATCATTTCGTCCGCTTGGGTAACGTCCAGGAAGGCTTGCAGCTTTTCTTTCACCGTTTCCGGACTGCCGAAGATGGAGGAACCAAGCTGCTGCTGCAAGGCTTGTTTTTCGTGCTCGCTCCATAGACCCTCCATGCTGTCCACAGGCGGCGGCAGCGGTGCTTCATGGCCCCGGATCAGGTTTAGGAATTGCTGCTGCAATGTCGTTCCCAGGCGGTTCGCTTCTTCATCCGTATCCGCAGCAATGACATTGACGCCAACCATCGCATACGGCTTCTCAAGCATTTTCGAAGGCTGGAAGGTACGACGATATAATTCCATCGCCGGCACGGTGTTGGCGGGCGAAAAGTGACTGGCATAAGCAAACGGCAGACCGAGCTGACCGGCCAGTTGTGCGCTGAAGCTGCTGGATCCGAGCAGCCAGATAGGAATCGTTAGTCCCTCTCCCGGGATTGCCCTCACATGCATGGGGCCTGAGGCCAACGAGGGGTCGAAATAAGCCCGCAGCTCATCCAATTGGTCGGGGAAATCCTGACCTCCATTCCGGATGTCGCGGCGCAGCGCGAATGCGGTTCGCTGATCCGTGCCGGGCGCGCGCCCGAGACCCAGATCAATGCGTCCCGGGAACAGGGATTCAAGCGTTCCGAACTGCTCTGCGATCACCAGAGGCGAATGGTTAGGAAGCATGATCCCGCCCGAGCCCACCCGGATCGTTGATGTACCGGCCGCCACATGAGCGATCACAACGGAAGTGGCAGAGCTGGCGACAAAAGGCATATTATGGTGCTCCGCCAGCCAGTAGCGGTGGTAGCCCCACTTCTCCACATGCCGGGCAAGGTCCAGCGTGTTGCGAAAAGATTCGGCAGGACTTCCCCCGGCGACGATAGGAGACAGATCGAGCACGGAGAATGGGATATCGCTCAGTCGTTTGTTCGTCTTATTTGCAGACATATTGTCTTCCTCAATTCATTTTGTTATTTTGCCTTGCATCCCATTTTTTACGACATGTATTTATATACCGTGATATCTAACTTTATAGATGTAATAAAAAAAGCAACATACATGGAAAACCTCCAACGCATAGAAATTAGCCATGTTTGCAGACGATAAGCAGGGTATATTATTTCATTATATCTAGAAATACAGATATGTCAATGCGAAGACTAATCCATAAAGAAGAGCTGTCCCCCAGCAGAAATATCTACCTAAAGGACAGCTCCCTCTTGTCATCTATGAATATGGCTTTACTCTTACTCGTGAAAATCCAGTCCCGAACGAACTTCTTTCACGTACCCGGCGCGAATCACGAAGTCGCCGAAATGCTCGCCTTCCTCGCGTTCCTTCGCATAGCGGTTCAAGATCGGGCGCAGCTCGTCAAGAATTTGCGTCTCTCCAATATTTTCACGGTACATTTTATTCAGCCGGTTGCCGGAGAAGCCGCCGCCCAAATACATGTTGTATCTCCCCGGGGCCTTGCCGATAAAGGAAAGCTCCGCAAGCGCAGGCCGGGCGCATCCGTTCGGACAGCCGGTCATCCGAATGACAATCTCCTCTTCGCGCAATCCCGCTTCATCCAAGATCGATTCGATCTTCTCCAGCAGCGTGGGCAAGTAGCGCTCCGATTCGGCCATCGCCAACCCACAGGTCGGCAAGGCAACACAGGCCATCGAGTTTCTGCGCAGCGCGGAATATTGAATCCCGTCGGTCAGCCCGTATTCCTTAATGAGCTCCTCGATTTTCTTCTTCTTCTGGGCGGACACATTGCCTATGATCAAGTTCTGATTCGGCGTCAGACGGAAATCCCCGCTGTGCACCTTGGCTATTTCCCGCAACCCGGTCATCAAGGGGTAATCGTCCTCGTCCTTCACCCGGCCGTTCTGAATAAAGAGGGTGAAATGCCATTTGCCGTTGCTTCCCTTCACCCAGCCATAACGGTCTCCATTGTGGTCAAAATGATACGGGCGTGCTTCCTCCAGCTTCCACCCCAAACGCTCATGAAGCTCGTTGATAAACCATTCCAACCCGCGGTCGTCAATCGTGTACTTGAACCGGGCATGCTTCCGTACCGAACGGTCTCCGTAATCCCTTTGGATCGTGACCGTTTTTTCGGCGACGTCGACGACCTGCTCCGGTGTGACGAAACCGATCACCCGTGCCAGCTGCGGATACGTTTGCGGATCGCCGTGCGTCATCCCCATGCCTCCGCCGACAGCCACGTTAAAGCCCAGCAGCCGCCCTTTCTCATGAATCGCGATGAAGCCAAGATCCTGAGAGAAGACATCGACGTCGTTGGAAGGCGGCACGGCAATGCCGATCTTGAACTTGCGCGGCAAATAAACGGGTCCGTAAATCGGTTCTTGCTCTTCTCCGTCGCGGCTGTCGACAACCTTCTCTTCATCCAGCCAAATTTCGTGATAAGCTCGGGTTCGCGGATCAAGATGATGGCTTATTTTCTTGGCCCATTCGTACACCTGCTCGTGGATTTCGGAAACGTACGGGTTCGGATTACACATCACGTTACGATTGACGTCCCCGCATGCCGCAAGCGTGCTTAGCAGCGCTTCGTTGACTTCCTTGATGACATGTTTCATGTTCCACTTGATCACGCCGTGAAGCTGGAACGACTGACGGGTCGTGAGACGAATCGTTCCGTTCGCATATTGCTGCGCGATCCGGTCCATCATCAGCCATTGCTCCGGCGTAACGACCCCACCGGCAGCCCTCACGCGCACCATGAACTGATAGGCCGGCTCCAGCTTCTGCTTATTCCGCTCGTTGCGAAGATCCCGGTCATCCTGCATATAGCTTCCGTGAAATTTCATCAAGCGGTTATCATCCTCGGGAATGGAGCCCGTGATTCTGTCATGGAGCGTTTCTGCGAGCGATCCCCGCAGGTAATCGCTTCGCTTCTTGATCTCCTCTACATCGCTGTGAGGCGCACTGTTCGCCGAAAGTAAATTGTTTTCGCTCATGTCCCTATCCCCTCTCGTTATCTTTGAGCCTAAACTCAGTAGACATCTCGCTGATAACGTTTGTCCTGTTGCAATCGTGCCAAATACTCCGCAGCGGCTTCGGAGCTAAGTCCGCCCTCCCGCTCGATTATGGTGGCGAGAGCGGCATGAACGTCATGCGCCATGTGCTTTTCGTCTCCGCACACGTAGATGCTGGCTCCTTCCTCCAGCCATTGATACAATTCCTTGCCGTGCTCAAGAATTCGGTGCTGCACATAAACCTTCTCATCCGTATCGCGGGAAAACGCGACATCCATGCGGGTCAGCACGCCATCTTTCAGCCAACGCTGCCACTCGACCTGATACAGGAAATCCGTGGAGAAATGGCGGTCGCCAAAGAACAGCCACGTTTTGCCCTGTGCCCCGGTTTCTTCCCGTTCTCCCAGGAAGGCGCGGAACGGAGCGACGCCCGTGCCGGGTCCGATCATAATAATCGGTGTATCCGGATTTTGCGGAAGCTTGAAGTTCGGGTTATGCTGGACAAATACCGGCAGCGGATCGCCCGGCTCCAAATGCTCAGCGATATAGGTCGAGCATACCCCGTACCGCTCCCGTCCGTGTGCTTCGTATTGCACCTTTCGGATCGTGAGATGCACCTCGTCCGGGTGCGCCTTCGGACTGCTGGAAATCGAATAAAGACGCGGCGGTAGCTTGCGAAGAATCGATACGAATTGCTTGCCCGATACTCCCTTTAACTGGTGATCCCGCACCAAATCCAATAAATCCCGGTTTTTGATATACGCTCTAAGCTCCTGCTCACGTCCCGGCGCAAGCAGCTCCTGCAGGCCGCTGCCCGGGAAAAGAGCTGCCGCCTGTTCCAAAAGCGGCTTTGTCAGAACCGTAACTTCATAATGACTCGTCAAAGCCTCAAGCAACGGACGCTCATTTCCGTTTTTGTCGACCGGAACGAGCTCCTCCCGGTTCCAATCCATCGCCTGGATCAGTTCATCGACAAGTCTGGAATGATTCTTGGGATAGACGCCCAAGCTGTCGCCCGGCTCATACTGGAGATTCGACCCTTCCAGCGAAATCTCCAGGTGACGCGTTTCCCGGTCCGATCCGCGGCCGTTCAGATTCAAATTTTCGAGCACCGCGGCTTGAAACGGGTTCGACCTCGAATATTCCGTCTGCTGCGTCTCGCTCCGGACGGCTGCACCGCCGCCGCTGCTTGCCAAGGTCGGGGCCGCCGCGGCCTCATTCAGAGAGGCCAGGACACGATCCATCCACTCCGCGGCAGAATCTTCGAAATCCACATCGCAGTCGACACGTGCGGTAAGCCGTTTGCCTCCGAGCTCCTCCAGACGCTTGTCAAAGTCCTTGCCCGTTTGGCAGAAAAATTCATACGAAGTGTCCCCCAAAGCCAATACGGAAAACCGCAAGCCTTCCAATTGCGGCGCTCTCTTGCTGTGCAGAAATTCATAGAAAGACAGCGCATTATCCGGCGGTTCGCCTTCCCCGTGCGTGCTTACCAGAATGAGCAGATTTTCAACCTTCTTTAACGTATTCGGCTTGAAATCGCTCATGGAGGAAAGCGTTGGCTGGAAGCCCTGCTCCTTCAGCTTTTCGCTCAGCTTCTTGGCCAGCTTCTGGCTGTTCCCGGTCTGGGAGCCGAACAGCACCGTGACCTCCTTGGAGATGACCGGCGGTTGGCTCACGGCCGGAGCCGCTGCCTGAGCTTCGGTTTTGTGCAGAGCCGTCAAATAACCGCTCAGCCAAATCTTCTGCACCTCCGTCAGCGTAGGCAGCAGGCGGTTGAGAAGCTCCACCTGCTCTTGATTAAAAGGACTGTTCATCACCTGTAATATCAACAATATGCACCTCGCATAGGATGAAAATAATTCCTAGTATTCTTATATAATTAATTTTATCTTATCTTCAACCTATCATAGCCGGGTAAACGGATCAACTAAAATGATTTTATAGCTTTTATTAGTTTTACTGATAAATAAAAACCATTTGCCCCAAAATCCAATATCCGATATATTGGTTTTATGAGAAAAGATATCATTAAACCCATTCAACGTCTGTCGTTTAGAGACGAAGTCTATCAAACCTTAAAAAAATGGATTATCACCTTGGAACTGCATCCCGAAGAACGCTTGAGCGACAAGGAATTGGCGGAGAAATTCGGCATTAGCCGCACGCCGGTGAGGGAAGCGCTCAAAAGGCTCGAAGATGAAGGCTTGGTCCAATCCCTCCCGGGATCATCCACTTACGTAGCGCCATTAAATGTAACGGAGGCGAAGCACGCGTTTACGGTCGTCGCTGTTTTACACGCTTTAGCGGCAAGGCTCGCATGTCCTATTTTGAAGGAAACGGATCTTCAAACGTTAGAAGCGAGCAATAACGCTTTGCAGCTTGCAATTGAACAAGGCGACGTGATTCAGGCTATCGAGGCGGATACGCATTTTCACAAGGTGTTCTTGGACGCGGCCGGGAACCCTGAGATCGTACTGGCGCTGGAACGCAGCATCCCCAAAATTCAGCGCTTGGAGGTTTCCCAATTTAATACCCTCAAAGGGTTACATTCCGTGGAGCAGCACAATCACATCATTGCCGCTTGCCGAAATGGGGAGTATGAAAAGGTTGTCCGGCTTGTCGAAGAAAACTGGCTAAGTCTCGGCGAGCTGCTAACCCAATCCCCGGAACCGAGGTGAGTCCAGTTGAAGCCCATTTTGATCGGTATTTGTTCGGCCTTCTTTTTTGCTTTTACTTTTGTTCTCAATGCCTCGATGGAGCTGTCCGGCGGGAGCTGGATTTGGAGCGCTTCGCTGCGGTATCTCTTCATGGTTCCGCTTCTCTTGGGCGTGGTACTGGCTAGAAAAAACCTGCGTCCGCTCTTCACGGAAATGCGAAAACAACCCGGAATGTGGCTATGGTGGGGTACGGTGGGATTCGGGTTATTCTATGCTCCCTTATGCTTTGCAGCCGCTTATTCCCCAGGCTGGCTGATTGCCGGCACATGGCAAATAACGATTATTTCAGGCACTTTACTTGCGCCGTTATTTTGGGAGACGATCTCTACCGGCAAAGGACCTATGCAGACCCGGGGGAAAATTCCCGTAAAAGGTCTGATCATGTCGCTCCTCATCCTGCTGGGGATTATTCTGATGCAGGTCGAACATGCCAAAAGCCTTCCCTTGGAAAGTCTATTGCTTGGAGTGATCCCTGTGCTGATCGCTTCGTTTGCCTATCCTTTGGGCAACCGGAAAATGATGGAGCTCTGCGAAGGGCGGTTGGATACGTTTCAGAGAGTATTGGGAATGACGATTGCCAGTCTGCCTTTCTGGCTGGTCCTTTCGTTGTATGGCTTGTCTACCGTAGGCTTGCCGAGCAAGGAGCAGAGCTTTCAAGCGTTGCTGGTCGCCCTTTTCTCCGGCGTCGTGGCTACGGTCCTCTTCTTCAAAGCAACGGATATGGTGCGGGGAAATATGCGGAAGTTGGCCTCGGTCGAAGCAACACAGTCGATGGAAGTCCTGTTCGCCTTAGCCGGGGAGCTGCTGTTTTTGTCGATCCCTCTGCCTTCTCCGTTATCTTGGTGCGGGATGATTGTCGTTGTTCTGGGCATGATTTTGCATAGTTATGTGGCGAATAAACAAGAGGAGAGTCGTGTTAAACAGTCAGCGGCGCTGAGTGAAAGAGTATAAAAATATCGCCGTCCAACCCCGACAGAGCGTGTGAACGGCGATATTTTTAATTCTTCCCGCATAGCTAGGAGGTCATTTCTTCCAGCACCCTGCCTAACCGGTCTAGATTCTGTTCATTAGCTTCCATACAGAATGCCTTGACTTGTTCGAATTCCTCGGTTAGCTTGAAAAGCTGACGGAAAGTAACTTTGGTACGGCCTTCCAGGTTCTCGAAAGTACCCATTACCCGAAATTCGTGACCGGATAGATGGTCAAGCACGATCCGCTCAAACGGCACGATCTCAACAAAGACGTTATGGTTCGGGTAATCCGTACCATCCGGTCCATGCATGGTGAATCGCCACGCGCCGCCTGGCCTGATATCGCACTCGTGAAATGTATTCGTGAAGCCATGCGGCCCCCACCAACGAGCGAGCAAATCAGGGGTTGTCCAAGCCCGGAATACAAGCTCCCGCGGTACATCGAACTCGCGTGTGGAAATAAGTTCATTTTTCCCCATGGTCATGATCATTCCCCTCTTCAAAGACCTTGCCGAGCGCATCCAGCATGAGATGGGTACCGTGCTCCCGTATTTCCGGCGTATCGTGTCCGTCAAAGTATGCCCCTTGCTCCGTAAAAATGAGCTTCGTGCCGCCCTCCAGCTTGATCAGCTCGACCGTTGTATTCGAGACGGAGACGCGTGTGCTGCCGGAATCCAAGGTGTACGTATAGACAATACGCTGCTCCGGAACAATCTCCTGGTAACTGGCGTCGAACGTAAAGATCGGCCCTTCCGGCGGCCCGCCGCTGCTGTATTCTCGCCCGCCAACCCGAAAGTCGAAGATCTCCGGCTTCGAAAACCATTTCGCTTTGGCCACCGGGTCAGCCCAGGCTTGGTAAACCCGCTCCGGTGAAGCCGGATAAGTCCGCTCGACGACGAAGGTCGCATGCTTAACAAATCGTTTATTCATTGATTTTCTTCCTCCTTAGGTTTCGGTGTTCCTCTCTCCTCGGCAAGAAAGTCCCCCAACAGATCCAGGTTTCGCTCCCAACTCGTTTGCCGCTCCAGAACCAGCTTCTCAAATGACATCTTCATCGCTTGCAGAAGGCTCGTGAAATCTTCCACCGTTAACTGCGCCTTGCCCTGCATCAGCTTGGATACATGTTCGAGCTGCTCCAATAGCTTCTGCTGCAGCTTGATCTGCTCTTTGATCCGGCCGATCTGCAAGTTGACGATCTCCAGCGGACTGATTTGCCCGCCGGTTACAACCGATTTAATCTCCTCGAGAGACAGCCCCAGCTCCTTAAGCGATAAAATCTGGTGCAAACGCGACAGGTCCGATTCATTGTACAGCCTGTGGCCGGATTCCGTATGTCCCGACGGAGAGAACAACCCGATTTGATCATAAAAACGCAAGGTTCGTACGGTAAGCCCCGTCAGATTGGCGAGGTCTCCGATCTTCCAATAGCTCTTCATTCATCATCTCCACTCTTTGGCGCCGGCTTTGTGCTAGTAGCTTCATTATAAAACCTTACGTTACGTAAGGTGCAAGCATAATTGTAAAGTTCGATCGTGGAAAGTTAGCCGTCATTTGTGCACCGGTTCAGCTCATCGGGACGATTTTCGCCTCGCACGCTCGTCGATCCATGGCCGGGGAGGAATGCCCAGCTCAGATGTCGAATGCTTCCAAAGTGGGGAGCCAGAAATCTCCCAGCCCATACGTTAAGACGAGTTGAATCCTATAGGAACGAGGAAATGACCGATGAAGCTTCAATTGCTATATAACGAATATCTGAATCTAAAATTCAACAGGGGATTACCGTCCGTTCCAACGGACTGCTTTGAATACGGCCTTTGTGAAGACGATAGCGCAGAATTATTCTTTGTCGGCCGCGAGAATGAGCCGTTTATCGAGTGGGCGGATGAATTACAGCCGAAAGATCCGAATTACACCGTAAGCCCGGACTGGAAGCCTGTGCTCTCGGATTTTTTTGAACATCTGGATGTCTATGACGAACTGATCCTCTATTATTTGTTGTTTACGATCAACAAGACGATGTACATCGTCAAGCTCAATCCGTACAATGCAATGAATGATTTCATGAAAAACTATTGTTTTTTTCAGTTAACTCAATTGAAGGATGCCGCCAGATTGAATGATGAACAGAGGCAGCAATTACGAGACTTTTTCTTCTTTTTTTATCTTTATACTCACCCGGTCAATGAGGAGACCCTCTACTCCTTTTCATTCCGCGGGCAAGATCTGGTTCATACGAAAACCAATATCCATATGGAGCATTATTTTACGGTATACCACGATTATTACAGCGAGCATCTCGACAAGTATCGAGATACATTATTCATCGCTCCGCATGAAATAGCTGCCTGCAAACATCTCACGATGGAGCTGTTAAGATCGATAGAGGGGAAATCGCCCAAGCTGGTCATGCCTCCGGAAGAAGGATTAGACGATGTATTACGGCTGATCAACGACGTTGATTATTTAATCCATCGTTACTACGAGAATAAAACAATGGTATTCGGGATGATGAGAGACTTTCTCTCTGACCACCGCTCTACCCCTTATCGCGAGCATTGTTTCCGTACCCTGCTTCAGAATTATGTTTGTTATATCCTTTATTTCAAGTTTGACGAAATCAATAATTTGGTGGGTTACTTTAAAGGCACTCCGTCATGTTGCGAAACGATCGTCAATAAAATCTTTACGGATGCCATCTTTATTCAGAAGATTATGAGGCAGAACCGTATAGATATTAGAGAGTATGAGAATGTAGTCGAATTCTTCGACGAGGAAGCCCGAAGGATCTATCTGTAATCTGCTTAACGAGTCTATCGGCGAAAAATGCGAAAGGAGCCTGCCGCGGCAGCTCCTTCACAACATGTTAACCCATCATATGAAGAATGGCTTTGTTTATACATGCTTTGGCTAAATCCACAGCTGTCTTCCCGTCTCGATCTGCAGCATGAATGTCCGCGCCATATTCTAATAGCATTTCAATCGCGGCAACGTTTTCTCTCCTAATCGCTCGATGCAAGGCGGTTTGTTTACAATCATTTCTACCTTCAAGATCAGCTCCGTGATCGAGCAGAAATTTAATCCCCACAATGTTGTTGAAATCCGCAAAGCTATGTAGAGGAGGGAATGGCTTCCTTTCTTGGTTCACATCACAGCCCAACCTTAAAATATCTTCCAGCAGAGCTTCGTCTTTACAATGAAGAGCAATCCCGAAGCCCTTCTTATTCACCTCTTTTTGATAAACCTCCGGAAATTCTAGACGAATATAATTCACAATATCGCTGGAATGTTTAAAAGCAATTTCCAGAGGGGTTTGAGCCAGAGAACGTTTTCCCACGTTTGCCCCCTTCTCGGCCACTAGTCTAAATGCCTCCAAATTATCGTGTTTACTGCAAAACTGCAAGGAAGTGCCGCTATATTTAAGAACTTTGTCTAAGTCGGATTTGCTCGCGTGGGGGACCAGCTCTTTAATTTTTTCCATGTCATTCATATAACACGCGAATACTAAGGTATTCTTAATTTTCTCCGCCTTCAACGATTGCTGTAAGATTTCTTTTCTTTCCTCTTCCTCTGGTTCCAAACCATATCTCTGGTAAATGATTAACTCAAAGGCATCCGTATCAAAAAGCTCAGGATTCGTATCGTTCACAAGGCCATACTCAACTAATTTGCCAGCGTCGACTTTGATGCAAAGAATGCCTTTTCCCAGCATGAGTTCCTTAATTTCGTTCCTATACTTATCAAAAAGAGCAACAGTGATGTGACCATCATAGGAAACTTCGTTTTCTGAAATGGCAAAGTAGCCGCTTGTATACGAATTCTCCGTGCCTAAAATTAAATAGGTATACGTTTTGTCACTTAGCATAGGTTCATTGATAATCGCGTCTACTAAATCAGCAAGGTTGTTCATCTATTTAGGCCTCCATGTCTTTTCACGGTTTCCCTACCTCCCGCGCCATTTTAAGCATTTTGGGAGCGTTCCGGGCAGTTGGACTTCCATTCACGTTGACGGATATATTGCTCGCCCCACTCGCTCAATTGGTCCAATATAGACTTCAACGAGATTCCTAATTCACTCAGTTCATAGACCACTTTCGGCGGCACTTGATTATATACCGTTCTCATGATGATGCCGTCTTCCTCCAGCTCCCGAAGCTGCTGAGTCAACATTTTTTGCGTAATCTCGGGAATGGACCTTTTTAATTCGCTCGTTCTCTTCGGCCCGGGGCCGCAGTTTAAATGGCATAAAATCAGCAGCTTCCATTTCCCCCCTAAAACCTCCAATGTCGCTTCCGCAGGGATGTTAAACGTCCGTGTTGCCTGTCTTTCCATGGGATCACCATCCTCTCGCCGGTTCTTGGGTATAGTTACTTTTCGGTGCCTATATCACCATTTGGTGCTTATAGCACATAAAAGTGCGTTCTTCCCTTTTTTCACAGTATAATAGATAATTTCATCATATCTCATTGGGATTAAAAAGTTGAGAGATGGAAGGTGAAGTCGATGAAAGTCTTGACTGTTGTATCGCACCCCAGGGTGAGTTCCTTAACCTTTTCTGTTGCAGACAGGTTTCTGCAGGGACTCGCTGATGCGGGCCACGAAACGGAGATGCTGGATCTGCATCGCAGCGGCTTTAATCCCGTGTTGTGGGAAGCGGATGAACCCGATTGGTCATCCGATCGCAAGATCTATTCGCCTGAGGTTGAGGCCGAAATGGAGCGAATGAAGAAGTACGATGCTCTCGCCTATATTTTCCCGATCTGGTGGTTCAATCTGCCTGCTATGCTCAAGGGGTATATCGACCGGGTATGGAATAATGGTTTTGCGTACGGCTCCAATAAATTGCATCATAAAAAAGTACTGTGGCTGGGTCTGGCAGCGGCTCCGAAAGAACTCTTCGAGAAGCGACAATACGATAAGATGCTCTCCCAACATCTGAACATCGGAATCGCAAGTTACTGCGGAATCTCTAATAGCCAGGTCGAGATACTATATGACACCTTGGACTCAAGGCCGGAAATTTTTGAGAATCTCCTGATGCGAGCTTACCATCTGGGACTATATTATGACAACGATTCGAGGGCGTGACTTACGTCTTTTTATGCACGCGCAGCAAAAATCCATGGTTTGATCGAAAAGAAAGAAGGACACAGCCCGTTGAAACGAGTTGTGTCCTTTTTGTTGTGTATATAATGGCTTCGTTAAGCGAGGACATAAATCCAGTCAGTATATGGTGCTTCGCATCGCCAAACTAAAAATGACTTCCCAACGAATCAATCCACGAAACAACCGTAAAGAGCATTAAGGAAATTATACCTTTACTACACTCCGTGCAAAATATCATATACATAACCTATCATATCGCTACAAGGAATCCGAGCTCATGATTGATGATGATGGTTTTAGTCTGCTTGTTGGCGCGCCCGGAAGTACATCTTCTAGCCAGTGTAAGTCCGGTCACGGGAGGGGCCAAGTTTCCATGTAGCTAGGGTAACTGCGTATGGCGAAAAAAGGCCTAGGGCAACTGCCGGCATACTGGCGATTGGAAATCGCATCGGCTGCCTCGATCCTTTTCGCATTGGGGGGAGCTGCTGGAAGAACCGTTAATTTTCGTGTGATGCCCATCAAAGTGTTAGGAGGGCCTGTTTTTGGACAGATATTCTAACCATTTATCAACCTCGCTCTTTAGAAATAATCTTTTGCCCTTTAGTTCAATATAGGGTAAGAACTGATAAGCATCCCTAAGCCCCGTTTGTTTTCTTGATAATTTGTCTTCCGATATTATTTTTTCGATGTCTTCATTCGTCACATGTAGGTATTGTACAAGTTCTTCTTGAGTTAACAATTGCGTTCCGGTTTCAGAAGTCAGATTTCTTCCCGTAAAGTAAGGTTTATCTTGTAATTTAACCGTAATAATAATCGTACTGGCTAAAATAGAAAACAAAATAATCAAATTCCATACAAGACCTTTATTAACCATAATATTCCTCCTAAGGAAAATTTTATGAAATTTTTAAGTCATTTATGATATTATGTTAATTGTACCATATTATTCCTTTAGGGAGGTAATCTACTTGACTCCTAAGCGTATTCCTGCCGTTATCGCCACTTCTTTAGCAGTTCTAACACTCGCTGTTTCACCTGTTGCTGCTCATCCAATTTTCGAAAAGAAAGCTGTGATAAGCTCGCAAGTTGCAAGCTCAGCTGCACCGGTTGTTGTAGGCAAACCCCAAGGTCAAGATAACGCTACCGTAAGATTTATTGATGAGGCATTAGCAAAGAAAGACTCAGACAGGATTACTCCACAAGGGAATATAACAGAGAGATATGCATATTCGACCTACTCAGTGCCGTATAAAACCGTTGAAGACGGTAATTTCAATGTAGGTCCAAGGGAACAAGATACATTCTTGTGCAGTGTTCCTAGAGGTGGTACTAATACAATTGCAAAAACGGTTGAGGTTAGTGCCAACCTCAAAATCCAATCTAGTGTTGATTTTGAACTTCAAAAAGTCATTAATATCGCATGGACAAGTGAGGCAAGTGGCTCGTTCAAATACACATATTCAACAACAAAAGTATACACGGCTCCGGAATCTGTTCCTAACCATCGTGATTACTACGGTGCTATTCAATATGACTTAGGATCAACGATTGTCAACAAAACCGATGTTTATCATGTATATAATGGGGACAGCTATATGTATGATACCTCCTATACCAGTCAGCAAAAAGTGTACGCTAAAGTTCCAAAAGCAATTGAGTTCTCTCGAGATTTCTAATAACCAAGAGGGTGTCCCCAAACCCATGAAAATGGCTGAGGGACACCCTTTTTTGTATCAAAGAATGCAAAAAGAAACCGTTCCTTGTTAAAATGGAGGTACCATTCAACCATTACAAAAGGAGACGATTTCTTTGTACATTCAATATACCATGGGTCAATTTTGCTTGCCAATGGACTTAGAGGAGGACATCCCCAAAATCACCTCGTTCGCGTTGTGAATGCCGCCGGAATTGGCTCGACGACGCCATCTTCGATGCAGCTTACCCCGGAGGCGGGCGAGATAGTTATCATCCGAAAATGCTCACCAAAATTATCATTTATGCCTAACACGCAGTGCATTTACTCTCCCGCCAAATCACTAAGGCCGTCCGCGAGAACATCATGTTTATGTGAATCGCGGGCAGACAACATCCAGACTTTCGGACCATTAACCGGTTTCGCTCCGAAGAAAGCAGTTTTCACCCTTCGAAACGACCTGCTCCCCCCGCCTTCAAAAGTATGAAAGACACGAAGAAATTTTAGGGAATCGTAACAGTTACAGTAAAACCGACAAAGACGCCACGTTCATGCGGATGAAAGAGGATCACATGCGAAACGGTCAGTTCAAGCCGGGTTACAATGTGCAGATTGGCACTGAAAATCAATTCATCCTCGGCTACAGTGTGCCGCCGCCGCTGACGGAAATTGTTCTGCTTAATCCCTACACCGAAAAAGATGCCCCCGGGATAAGCAGTCCATTCTGGATATTCGCGGCAAAACGACAGAAGGCGAACTGATCAATGTAGAAATGCAGTTGTTCAATAAGTACGATACCGAGAAACGAACGTTGTTTTATTGGAGTAAGCTATATAGTGGGCAATTGCAAGAGGGGCAATCCTGCAAGATGCTGAAAAAATGTGTTGCTATCAACATTCTCAATTATTCGTTCCAGTCCAACCAGCAATATCGTAATGCATTCCATCTTCGAGAAGAGCGCAGTGGCATTTCGCTAGTGGATAATATTGAATTACAGTTACTAGAGTTGCCAAAACTAGACGACCATGCCATTCCCGTAGAAAGCGGTGGACCGGTGAACTGGTTGCTATTTCTGAAGGGTGCCGATAAATCCAATTGGGAGGTGCTGACGATGAATGAACCTGTATTGAAGAAAGCCATGGATACATTGGAGTTTCTTAGTCAGGATGCAGAAGCCCGCCGATTGTATGAGGATAGACAAAAGTTCCTTCATGACGAAGCTTCCATGATCGAAGGAGCATTGGCCGAAGGAGAAGCCCGCGGCGAGCGAAAGAAAGCTCTTGAAATGGCTAAAGAACTTCTGGCACATGGTGTGGAAATTTCCATTATTGCTAAAGCCTCGGGACTGCCTGAGTCTGAAATATTGGCGTTGAAGGGAAGAAATTAGAAGCTCATATTTCAAGAATAACGCATGCCACTAAAGTGGTTCTGTGTTTTCAAAAAAGCAAAATAACCATTACAAGTGGCTATTCCAAATACGAACAAATAGACCTCCAGTACTACAAAAAGTAGTAGGAGGTCTATTTGTCAATCAATCAAACATCAAACGAAAATCCAGTATCACTATTAGGCTTGCCCTTTACGTGTCATGCCAAGTCCTTTAAGATAGAGGTCAGGTACAGCATATCTAACTTGACTCTCGTCTTTGGTATATCTACTTAGTAATCCCGCATCATTTGATGTTTCAATTTCTTCCTTAAAAACCTCGATTTCTTGCTCTACAATTGGTGAAGTTTTTCCTTTCAAAAAAGCCATAAAGTCGGTCAATTCTGGATATTCTTCTCTCAGCGCTCTTACAGCTTCTGTTGAAACCTCTGGTAAAGCACTTGATAGCATTCTTGGTCTAACTAAAGATCTTAAATAAATGTTTTTGTCAACTTTCGTTTCATCAATTTCCAATTTTATTGCCACGTTAACGAGTTGAAATAAATATCGAGGGCTATGGGCTTGATTAGCATCTGATAAGCGATTCCAAATCCAATTCCTCGTATAAGTCGTGTTGCCACCTTTCATTCTTTCGCCTACCAGAATGTTTAATAAAGCCCATACTTCTTCTGAGTCCCACTCTTCTATCGGACCTTGTGGGAATGCCTTCCAAATCGATTTTAAGTAGGTAGTGAATTGCTCACTTCTTAAAACTTGCTTAGCTAATGTCTTGATAAAATTTACTTGATCCCAAGACAAATGAATATCTCTTCCCCAAATATGGGACTGGTTTTGGAAAATTATTTTATCCCAGATATCTTTACGTAGAAATATTTTAAATTTAATATTTTTAAACCTACCATCCCAGTCGTGCCATAACTCAAACAATCCAGTAATTGCTTGGTTTCTTCTTCGTAAATCCTCGGGTCTAGAGCCAAATCCAGTATCAAGTCCGTCAAATAATAAATACGTGTTTCCTTCAGAATTATTGTCTAGTATTAATCTTAATTCATCTAGAATCTTAAATGAGCTTTTGGGATCTAATATTAAAGTTTCCAACATTTCAACCAACTTACTATTTGACGGGCTAAGTCTCAACGCCTCCAAGCTATCCTTTAATGCACCATTACAAATATCGGGTTTATCAAAGTGTATTCTCAGAAGAATATAAACACTCCAGAATTGAGACCAAGATAATTGTCTTTCATTTAAAACTTTCTCGAAATATTCAAATCCGTTTTTATCGAGATAAAGTGTATCAGTATACAGTTTAGAGGGAGACATGATATTAAGAGCATTTGAATCCTTCTTCTCTCTAAGCATTCTGAATAATGCGGTTTTACCTGTTCCCTTCCTACCAACCACTAAAACTGTATTTGGTTCTAATAATTTATAGTAATCCCTTGTTTTTATGAATGTTTCTTCTATATTGTCTTGTTCTTCTGCTTGTCCAGTAGATATCCTCATGCTTTCTAGTATTGATTCTTTTGTTGGTCGGTCGATTTGCGCTAAAACATTATTTTCAGCAAACTTTGGCGGTAACAATTTTTCAATCCAGTCCGAAATGGCAGAGTAGCGTTCTAAAATAGCATCCTTATTCAATGTTTTATCGGAATAAGCAATCTCCTCATTATATTTTATTAAAGAGGTTATCTCTTCTGGCTTAAAAGCTTCTCCTTCATTGTCATCTATTATATTAGATCGAATTATATCCCCGACCTCTTGAATCCATTCTATTCCTTTTCTACGATACTTCTCATTCTCATCGCTAGCAGGAACTGGACTAATTAGAAATCTCATTTCGGGTGTATATCCCCTATTATTTTTTGAAGCAATTATACCTTCTGTAAGTAATTGAAAGGCTGCTTTTGATTGGGGGTGTGGGAAAAAGGTTATTATCGCCATGTCTGATAAATTAAAAAGTAACGGGCCACTTATTTCAGAAAATCCTGTCCTTGAATCAACTAAGATTACATCAGGATTAAGTGTATCTTTAATGAGTGCGAACACTTTGTGCAATGGATTATTTTCAAGTCTATAATATTGTTGGAAATTCAACTCACTCAGTTGATGAATATATTCTTTGCCAACAATTCCGGCAGGTAGACAATATATTTCTTTATCCTCAGTTCGCAACATGTAGTCTCTTATGTCTACATCTACATCATTACTAAGATCATGAAGGAGTTCTACTAATCCATTTTTCTTTAGATTTGTATTATTAATACCAATAACTTCAGGTAAGCCAGGTGCTTCTAAGTCCATATCGATAGTAACAACTCGATATCCGCGTTTTTCCAATAAAGAGGTAGTATATGCTAATGCTGTTGTTCTACCGACACCACCCTTAATAGAATAAAAAGTAATAATTACCGGCGCTTCCGGTATATCATCCTCTTCACTTACAAAATTAAGTTCTTCTTTCTTACTTAATGATACTACGTTCGACCAGAAAGGTATTTCCTCATTGATTAAGTCGATTAAGTCCACACCATATAAATTATTTTCTTCATAAGTAAGTAATTCATAATATTCAATATCATTTTCTGATATAATCGAAATTAATTTCTTTTTACGATTCAATGGGCTCAACCCAATAAATTCATTGGAAACAATTTTTATGTTCAAACCTCTTCTTGAGTTCGGTTGAACCACTATTTCAGCTTTATTAAACTTTTCTTGAAGTTTGGCTTTTATTGAATTTAAGTCGTAGTTTCCCCGCATATTAGAATCACACCAACTTCCTTTTAATTTTCCCTATCAATCTACAGGCTCCGAAATATATTTTTTGAATATCCTCTTCTCCAAAATCTAGGAAGTCATCTTCCCTGTATCTCATTTCAACATCCCAAGCATCTACAAATAAGGATTCCCATTTTTCAGATTTATAGAATGTAGAATTAATGCCATTTTTCTGAAACAATTCTCGGAGACCATGGATTTGTGTGAAATTACCGTATTTCTTATATTGTAATTCCTTGAGTTTAATTTCTAAGACATAACCGACTAAATAAATCGATGCATGGTATTTGCCTTGATCAAATAGTATTTTCGATTCTCCTAATCTAGCATCTGCAACCAACGAGAATTCCATTTATAGAGTACCTTCTTTTTCTACAATATTGTTCTACTAATTCGGTATGATTTAACCAAATCCTCTCAATCAGCTTGGAAATTTTAATTCATTTCACCTAATTTATGATACACTTAGCACTTAGTGTGTGCTTTTCCTCTCTTAGCGCACATGTAAATCTTACACATGACATAACCATGGATTTCTAGCAGTATAAAGATGCTTTTACTTACGGTCTGTTGATACCTATTTTGATTAAACTTCCGCCAAGATAGTCTTGAAAGATATAATAAGCCCAACCCCTAAGGAGTTGGACTATCTTTTACCTTCCTTCCGATAAGCAGTAAATTCAATATACTCGCGGATAAACGCCTTTTCATCCTCCGAAAGCTCATGAATCGAGCCGACCGATTGGAGCTTTTCTCCCAACAAGTCGCCCTCTTTCGCTAGTCGGTCTTTACCAGTAACCAGCCAATCCAAGCTGACTTTAAAATACTCCGCGACTCTAACGAGCTTGTGGATATTGGGTGTGGACCGTTCACTTTTCCAATCCCCCATGTTGCCCGAACTGATTCCCATTTCCTTCAGAAAATCACTCTTAGGAATGCTGTTGGCTTCAATCAAATATTCAATACGTTCGACAATTTCTTTTGAGGACACGAATTTTTCCATAGGTACACCCTTTTATAGCAATTAACTCGTAAATACGAAAAATATATTTACTTTCTCGTAAATACGAGTATAATTGGAAATGTGCAGTCTTTTTCTCTCCCAATTATACCACATCTAGGGTGACTTATTAATGCGTAGGGAAATAGCGATAAAGAAGGCCTTCATAACCACAGCCTTGGTCACAAACTCATTGAAATAAGCGCCAGCTAGACTTTAACATACTTGACGTAATTACGAGCAATAACGGATCAGTCGCCTTAATTCTTTTTATAGAATACAACAGCTAACTACATTTTCGTTGGAAAGGTTGCCTAGAGAAATGAATTTACCCACCATAACCACTCAAGGTCAAGCGCGATGAAACGGCTCAACGTGATCAGCTTACGAATGGTTCGCGAATCGACATACCCCTATAAACCGACAAGATCCGTTGCCCCGAGGATGCGTATAAGCTCGTGACCGAGTACTTAAGCGACGTCGACCGCGAATACTGCTTGCTCATCTGCTTAAGCATCAGAAACACAATAACCGCGCTCGAAGTCGTCCCCATCGGAACCCTCGATGCGGCACTCGTCACGCCGAGGGAAGTATTCAAATCCGCCATATTGAGCAATAGCGCAAGCATTATTCTGGCCCATGCCCATCCGAGCGGGGACACGACGCCGTCTAAGGAAGATGTGGAGCTGACAGAACGGGTAAAAAACGCCGGAGAAATCCTCGGCATCGAGCTGCTGGACCATATTATCGTCGCGGGCGGGAAACAGTTTGGCCTACGGAAAAACGGGCTCATGTAGTCAAAAAACATGAAATCCCAAAATATCAATTTTATTAGTCTTAGAAATTTCTCAAAAATAGGTAACTTTTCCCTATCGACATTTTATACTTTAATTGGTAGTATATGGTTTAACAAACTTTAGAAACCGCACATTAACCAAAATCCAATTTTAGGGAGGAGAGTAACAATGGACTCTAAAGAATTTAATTCTCCAAGAAAAAAACACTTCAGTTTGAAAAAATGTTCGTTTGCACTAACTGCAACCTTAGCAGCCACGCTTCTCTCATCAGCTATTGTTTCTGCTGAACCAGAAAAGACAGAACCAAAACCTTTAGAACCAATTGGTTGGTCAGAATGGAAAATTGGCTATGTGAGTGACCCATATCAAATGTACGGCCCTTTTAATTATTGTACTTCCGGAAGAGGGAATATTGGATATTCTTTATCTTGCTCCAAGAGTCTAGCGTGGAGCGATACTTACAATGGGACCTTAAAGATACCTATTCCTAAAATAGAACCCAACATTGGCATAACAATCAGTAAAACATCTACCTCCACGACAAATTACACAGCCGTATATAAATATGACAATCAAGCGTTGCAGATTGATGTTAGAGATAAATTTACAGTAAAAGATTTTAACCAAGAATACTGGGTTTATAATGCTTCTAATGGGTTTCAAGGACGTCTTACCGAACAAGTGATGGCCACGGGAAAACAGTGGATAGGTTGGGACTATAGGGTTGTCGAGCTTAATTAAGCCAGAATTATGAATACGTGAAACTAAGTGAAAATATAGATTACATAGGTGGACTATGTAATCTATATTTTTGTAATTAACCCCTACGTTTTAGCTTAAAAAGGAGTGATTGTTATTACTAAGAGAGCTTCTATTCTGATTAAATCGATCATTGTTTTGATTATAGCCGTTCTCGCAGTATTGTTTTTTTTATTTAGAGCAGAAAATGAGAAAAAATCCAAATATCCAAAAGAGCTACTTTTTTTGAATGAATGGAATTATAGCATCGTGGCTAAAACAAATGAGAAAATTCTAATTGAAATTCCGTTTTACGATTTTCAAAAAAGAAATTTATCTACTTACAATGTAAAAATAAATTCGAATAAAATCAAACTAGATTCCTATCAAGTATTGAAAAAAGAGGAGAAAAAGGATTTCACGAATTACTCCATGCTTCTAAATGTTTTTTTTGACCAACCTGGAAATTTAGCCGATGAAAAACTTCAAGTCGAGTTCACCGAAAAAGACAAAAAACATGAAATTCTCCTAGGCAATTTTCATGGAATGATATTCCCAGAAGCCGAAGCTATTACTACGGTTCGGACAACAAGCTGGCTTCCTTTATTTATCACGCCATTTCAGAATACCGTTCAAACTCAATATGAGGCAAACCTTATAAACGATTCCAATGAAAATTTGGTCATAGACGACATTCTTTTGCCTTCCGGATATCAACTTTTGAATACTTTTAGTCAAATAACCCTAAAACCAAAAATGGAACATACAATTAGATTCGATGTCAAAGGTCCTTACAATACACGCTGGATGATCAAACCGGCATTAAAAGTTGGCGCTAAGACCATTCCCTTAAATCCAAAACTAGTTGCTTGGGATCCGTCCTTAGAAGAATTACTAAAAATTAAAAATATATATAGCCAGCCTTAAACAAACAAAACTTTACTTCCCCATTATAATTAAGGAATGAGGAGGTTCTATAAAACATCCACCTGTTCAGCCTGCGGGAAAACGGGCTCATGTAGCCCGCGACCCGCAAAAAAGAAAACCCGCACCGGGAACGAACCCCCGATGCGAGCCTTCAACCCTGCCTCTACCGCACAACCGCCGATCCCAGAATACCCTTGATAATCTCCACATTCGCTTGCATATGCTCGGGGTCCAGCATCCGTTCATGTCCCCCGACGCCCTGATAATACGTCACCCGACCCGAAGTGGCCCCTTGCCAATTCCGGTACTGTTGATCGGCTTCATCCTTCGCCGGATGACGAAGCTCGTCCTCCGGCTGCGTGGAATGAACGACATGCAGGTCCGCATGGACCGTGCCGATATTATCCAGCAAATAAATATAGAACGAATATTGCTTCAAGCGATCCAGATCTTGTTCGTTGATGCGAAAATTTTTATAGAACTCTCGAATCACGGGGGTAGCAATATACCTCTCCCACATCGCTTGCAGCTCTTCGTCGGTCACAGGCTCCGGCTCGGTCTTACGATAAGCGTCCAGCATGATCACATCGGACACGCGGTACCCGGCCGCCTCCATCGCTTTGGTCACCTCGAACGCCAGATTCCCTCCGGCGGAGTAGCCCAAGAACGTATAATCACCTTCCCTCTGCACAGCAGAGATCAGCTTCACATAGCGCTCCATCCGGTCGGGATGATCGATATAATCCAGCGCATAGATCGTGCAGTCGTCCATCTGCTTAGCGAACTCATAATACGCGATCCCGAGACCACCCATCGGCGGGAAGCAGAAGAGCGTTTTGCGCCGCTCCTTTTTATTCAAGCGTACGATAGGCTGAGGCTCCGCCTTGCTGTTATCCATCAAGAAGGCGGCCATGCCCCGGATCGTGGACGATTCCAGAATGACGTGCAGCGGAAGCTCTGCCCGGTAGTCGTGCTGGACCCGCGACACGAGTAGCATCGCATGGAGCGAGCTGCCGCCCGCTTCGAAGAAATCGTCCGTGACGCCGATCTCCGGCCTCTCCAAAATCTCCCTGCACGCGGCCGCCAGCCGATGCTCCCACGGATTACTCGGGATGGCCTGCACCCCCGCCTCCGCCGTTTCACGAGCCGTCACGTCGGGCTGGGGCAGCGCCCGGCGGTCGATTTTGCCGTTGGACGATAGCGGCATCTCGCTGAGCTCCGTATAGTGGGACGGCACCATGAAAGCGGGCAGCCGTGCCGCGGCAAATGCCTTAACCTCTTCCACAGAGACAGGAGCGGCACAAACGTAATAGGCGCACAGCATGGTGTCGCCGCTCGCCCCGTCCCAAGCCGTCACCGCTGCTTCACTCAGCCGCTCGTGGCTCCGAAGCACGCTTTCGATCTCTCCGAGCTCGATGCGGTAGCCCCGGATTTTGACCTGCTCGTCTTTTCTGCCCATATATTCCAGCCGCCCGTCCGGCAGCCAGCGGGCCAGGTCACCGGAACGGTACATGCGCTCCCCGGGATAGAACGGATCGGCCGTGAACGACGCGGCCGTCCGCTCCGGGAGATTCAGATAGCCTCTCGCCAGCCCCCTGCCCGCGATCCACAGCTCGCCCGTCACGCCAACCGGGACCAAACCTCGGTCGTCGTTCAATACATAAACGCGGGTGTTCGGCAGCGGCTTCCCGATAGATAAAGGCCGCTCCGGCACGACGTTCCGCTCCAGCGTCGTCACGATGCTATTCTCCGTCGGACCGTATTCGTCCACCAGCTCGATATGCGGGAACTGCTCCCTGCTCCGCTTCACCAGCTTGGCGGGCAGCCGCTCCCCGCCCAACGTCACCACGCGCAGGGAACGGGCATCCTCCTCGCCGAGACATTCGACCAGCGCCGTATACACGCTGGGCACGCAGTCGAGATGCGTCACCTGCCGGTCGCGAATATGATAGCGGAGCGCCAGCGGATTCCGCGCTTCCTCATCCGTGGCCAGCACCACCGTCGAGCCCGATAGCAGCGGAGTAAACAGGCAGGACAGGAAGGCGTCGAACGCGTACGAGTACAATTGAAGCACCCGGGCCGTCCCGTCGAACGGATATTCCGCCCGGCGGGCCAGAACCGTATTGACCGCTCCCCGGTGCTCGATCAGGACGCCTTTCGGCTTGCCAGTCGTCCCGGAGGTGTAGATGACGTAGGCCAAATGGCGGCTGCCCGAAAGCGACAACAACTCCTCCCGGTCGGCGCGGTTAAGCTCCGGGTCCCTGAGATCGAGGCATTCCCCGGAAAAAGGAATCTCCTCTAGCGGCGAGGTCGTCAGCAGCAGCTTCATGCCGCTGTCGGCGATCATATAGGCTTGCCGGTCGGCCGGATAGTCCGGCGGGATCGGGACGAAGGCCGCGCCCGCCTTCAGGATGCCCAGCATGCCTGCGATCATCTCCACGGAACGTTCCGCGTGCAGGCCGATACGGTCGTCAGGCTGCACTCCTCTGCGCCGCAGCACATGGGCCAGTTGATTGGAACGCTCGTGCAGTTCGCGGTACGTCAGCGTGCGAGTGCCGCAGATCAAGGCCGGGTGATCCGGCGTTTTGCGGACCTGATCCGCGAAGCAGGCATGAAGCGTCCGATCCGCCTGCTCGTACCGGACCGACTGGAAAAAGCCTCCCAGCAGCTTCCGCTTATCCCCCGCCGTCAGCACCTCGATCCGGTCGACAGGCACCGTTTCGTCCGCCATGATCTGATCCAGCACGCCGATGAATTGGTCCTTGAGCTGCTCCATCAGCCACGGCTCATACAGCGACGCGTTGAAGTTAAACTTCATGGCGGCATCCTGCGGGTAGACGTAGATATTAAAATGCTCCGTCTCCTCTTCGGCACGAATATCCGCGAACTCGAAGCCTAAGCCGTCCTTCGACTCGACATTGTCCACGTACCTCCGGTCGAAGGGGAAATTTTCGAAGATCATCAGATGATCCAGTTGACGATGCTTCACATCGGTCGCCTGATTCATCTCCTGCAAGGGGACAAAATCGTATGCCTTCGACTCCAACGCTTGCCGCTGCACCTGCTTGAGGCATTCCGCAAAAGGCTGTCCGGGGGACAGCCGGATACGAACGGGGATCGTATTGAGAAAAAGTCCCACCATCTCCTCGATCCCCTTCACCTCGGCGGGCCTTCCCGACACGATGGAGCCGAATACGACGTCATCGCTCTGCATGTACTGCCGCAGCACGATCGCCCATGCCGCCTGAAACACCGAATTGATCGTCGCCTGACAGGCTCTGGCGAGCTGCTGAAGCCGGTCCATCCGCGCTTGGCCCAGCTCCGCGTTGACGCTCATAACCACAGGCTTGACCGCTGGCTTGCTCGAAGGGTCCGAAGCGGAAGAATGGGCCTGCGCGATGACAGGAAAACCGCCCCGGGACCGCTCCAACCCGGCCAACGTCTTTTGCCAATAAGCAATTCCCGCTTTCTTATCCTGTCTCTCCAGCCATTCCTGGTAATGGCTGTAAGGGGACGATTCCACGGTCACGGGCTCCCGCTTGTCTTGCAGCAGGCGGTAATTGTCCAGCAGCTCCTGGAACACCCGGGAGAACGACCAGCCGTCCAAAATAATATGGTGGTTACACCAGATCCAGCGGTACTCCTGCGGACCTGTCCGGAACACGGCCATTCGGACGAGAAGATCTTTACTGAGGTCGAAGCCCCGCGCCTTGTTATCCTGCTTCCATTGGCGCAGATGCGCCTCCTGCCGTTCCTTCGCCAGCTCCGACACGTCCTCGAAATGCAGGCGGAATTTCCGCTCCTTCATCACCACCTGCAGCGGACGCGGCAAATTGTCGTGAACGAATACCGTTCTCAGAATATCGTAGCGCTTCACGAGGGAATCCATGCTTTGCTCCAGCCGGGAGACGTCGAGCTCTCCCCGCAGCACCGCCTCGATCTGTACAAAAGAGTGCCGGGACTCCTTATCCGAGAGCCAGAGATAATACATCCCTTCTTGCGAAGGAGCCAGCGGGTAGATTTTTTTGATCTTGTCCTTGGAATTCATGGGCAGTTCCTCCTGTAGCGCCGCAGCCGGAAAGGCTACTCGATCGTATCGACCAGATCGTAGAGCTGATCCAGCTCTTGCAGTGTCAGCCGGTTATAGCCCAGGTCGCTGGGCGTGGCTTCGGCGGCGTTTTGCTCCCCGCAGTGGCGGATGAGGTCCAGCAGGCGGTTTTGGAGCTTGTCCAGCAAAGCTTCGATCGTCTCGTGACGGTGATGCGTGCGGTTGTAGTCTATCGTGACGTGAAGACGCCGGTCCTGCACATAGCCCGTAATGAAAAGCGAAGCCGTTCGCTCGGCTTCCGGGCTTGTCAGACGGCCGACCGGCCACGGCGACGGACCGAACCACCGCTTACGCAGATCGGTATCGATCTGTCCGAGGTAATTGAAGCAGATGTCCGGTTGCTGCGTGAACGTCAAGCCCGGTACGCTTTCCCGGGGCGTGATATATTTCAACAGGCCGTAGCCGATCCCGTGATTCGGCAGCTGACGCAAATGCTCCTTGACCGATTTGATCTGGTAACCCAAATCGTCCGTATGCTCCATCGGCAGAACGACCGGAAACTGCGAAGTAAACCAGCCGACCGTACGGGTGATGTTCATGTTCTTGACGACGTTCTCCCGGCCGTGGCCTTCCAGATGAATCACGATCCGGTTCGTGTTCATCCATTCCTTCAACGTGAGGCCCAAGGCGGTCAGCAAAATATCGTTGATTTCCGTATTGTAAGCGCGGTGAACCTGCTTCAGCAGCCGCTCCGTTTCTTCGGGCGGCAGTGTGAACATCGCTTGGGCTTCGTCCTTCGTCAGATTGCCCATCGCCTCGAAGTCCCTTGGCACGGGCACGCACGGCTTACTCTCAACCGCCGCCCAATAATCGGCCTCGCGCAGTACTTCGCCGCTTCGGGCGTACTGCTGCACAGCTTCCGCCCAGGCTTGGAACGAATGCGTTTTGGGCGGCATGACGATGTCCTCCTCGTTGGTCAGCGCCTGCTCGTAAGCCGCTTCCAAATCTTCCAGCACAATTCGCCACGACACCCAATCCATCACCAAGTGGTGAGTGACGAGCAGCAAATGATCGCCCTGCGGCGTCCGGAACAAAACGGTCTTCATCAGCGGACCGTTCGCCAGGTCGATGCTCTCGTGCAGCCGGTTGGCGTGCGCCTGAACGGCTGATTCCATCGAATCGCCGCCGTCCAGAGCCACGACCTCGAAACCGATCAGCGGCTGGTCCGCCGGTCCCCGGTTATACAGCAGCTTGCGGCCCCCTTCGTCCCTCACCACGGACCGCAGAACGTCATGATGCTCGGCCAGTTTTTCCAGCGTCCGCTTCAAGGCGGTTTCGTCCAAAGCGCTCTCCGCGTGCAGCATGACCGCCAAATTCCAATGGGCCGAAGAAGCGAAGTCGCGGTCAAAAAACCACCGGACAATCGGCGTATCCGCAATCGCTCCTTCCACGGCGTCCTGTGAGATCTGCATCTGCCCGTCGGCGGGCTTGAGATCGAGGCAAAGCTCCTTCAGCACTGGGGTCAAAAAGATCTTCTTCATCTCAAGGTCCCAGCCTCTGCGGTACAATCGCGATGCGATCTGGATCGCCTTGATGGAATCGCCACCTAGATGGAAAAAGTTGTCTTCGCGCCCAATCGCTTCTCCTCCCAGCACCTCCTGCCATACGGAAGCCATCAGCTCTTCCAGCTCGCCTTCCGGTGGGACGAACTCCGCTGCCGGGCCGCCGGCCGCCGTTGGCTCCGGGAGCCGCTTCCGGTCCAGCTTGCCGCTGGACGTCAGCGGGAAAGCGTCCAGCCTCACGTAATGAGCCGGAATCATGTAAGCGGGCAGCCGGTTCAACAGCAGCGCACGCAGCTCTGCGGCATCCAATTCCCGATCCGCGACGTAATAGGCGCAGAGGACTTTCGCGGGTGCGGATGCAGACGCGACCTGCCGGACCAGAACAGCGGCTTCTTTGACCGCCGGATGTCCGGTCAGCGCGGCTTCGATCTCTCCGGTCTCGATCCGGATGCCGTTCAGCTTCACTTGATCGTCGCGCCGCCCGAGGTACTCGATGCTTCCGTCCGGCAGCCGGCAGCCGTAATCGCCCGTCCGGTACATGACCTCGCCGGGCCGGAACGGATGGTCCACGAACCGCTCGGCGGTCAGCTCCGGATTGTTGCGGTAGCCCCGGGCCAGCCCCGCCCCGCTGATATACATTTCCCCGCGCACGCCGACCGGCACGGGCTGCAAGCTCTCGTCCAAAATATAAACTTGCGTATTGGCGACAGGACGCCCGATGCAAGCGGATAGACTGTCCGCCTCGAATTCGTGAGCCGTTGCGAAAATCGTCGCCTCCGTCGGGCCGTACAGATTCAGCAAACGTCTGGAATCCGATAGCCACGCTTGAATGTCGAGCGAGCATGCTTCCCCGCCCATTCCAACGGTACGCAGCGAATCGGGCAGCCGGGCCGGGGTGAGCGTGGACAAGACGGACGGCGTCAGCACCATCGCCGTCATCCGCTGCTCCTCCAGAAACCGGTGCAGCGCCTCGCCTCCCGCCGTCGCTTCCGGGCTGACGAGGCAGAGCGCCGCGCCCGAGGCGAGCGTCGCAAAAATCTCCAAGACCGACGCATCGAACGTCGTCGACGCATATTGCAGCATCCGGCTGCCTCTGGACAAGCCGAACAGCCCGATGCCCTCTTCGATCGCATTGCACACGCTGCGGTGCTCGATCGCGACCGCGTTCGGCTTGCCCGTCGATCCCGACGTATACATCACGTAAGCCAGATCGCGCGCGTCCGCTTCGACGCGCGGATTGTCCGCGCTCTCCTCCGCAACCGATTGCCACGTACCGTCAAGCGCGAGTCTGTGCTGCACCGCCGGGATCGAATCCGCGTCCGCCAGCTTAGGCTGGGTCAGCAGGACTTCGATTCCCGAATCCTCGATCATCGTGCGAACCCGCTCGGCCGGATAAGCCGGATCGATGGCGACGTACGCGCCCCCCGCTTTCAGAATGCCGAGCAGGCCCACAACCGTTTCGAACGAGCGCTCCATCATCAAGCCGACAGCCGTTTCCCTGCCGACTCCCCGCTTCCGCAAAGCATGGGCGACCTGATTGGCGCGCCGGTTCAGCTCCCGGTACGTCATCGACTGGCCGCCATACACGACGGCCGGATCATCCGGCGTAAGCTCGGCCTGTCTCTCGAACAGATGATGAATGCATGCATCGTCCGGGAACGGCTGCGCCGTCTCGTTCCATTCGTCAATGAGCTGTTGCCGTTCTTCATCCGACAGCATCGCCAGCTCGTGAAGGGATTGATGCGGATTGCGCACGATACTGTCCAGCAGGGCTTCCCAATGCCGGCTCATGCGCTCGAACGTCTCCCGGCGGAACAGATCCGGGGAATATTCGAGAAAGCCATCCAGCCCGTCTTCCGTTTCGGTCAAGCCGATGGTGACGTCATACTTGGCCGTCTCCCCGTCGATCATCTCGATATCCGCTTCCAGCCCGGGGAGCGCGAACTTTTCCTCCGTCACGTCCACATACACGAATACCGCCTGCACCAGCGGGTTGCGGCTCGGATCGATCGGAACCCTGAGTTCGTCCAGCAGCAGACCGACCGGCAGCTCCTGATGCTTGTAGACCTCCCTGGCGGTGTCGCGCACCTGCCGCAGCAGGTCGATAAAGCTCATCTCCTCCGACATGCGCGAACGCAGCGTGCCCATGGTCAGGAAATATCCCATCACTTTTTCCATCTCAATCCGGTTGCGGTTGGCAAGCGGAGTCCCGACCAGAATGTCGGCCTGCCCGGTATACCGGTAGAGCAGCGCCTTGAACGCCGCCATCACGATCATGAAGGCCGAAGCGTTTTCCCGTTTGGCAATCGCTTTCAGCCCGTCCAAAATCTCCTTCGACGACCGGAGGAAAACGCGCGCTCCCCGGTAAGTGATCGCCGGCGGCCGGGGGAAGTCCGTATGAATGTCGAGGACGTACTCGCAATCCTTCAGCTGCTCCTTCCAGAAGGCGAGCAGCTTCTCCCGGGTCTCGCCCTGCAAGTAATTCCGCTGCCATTCGGCATAATCCGCGTACTGGATCGGCAGCTCAGGGAGTTCAGCGGGGACGCCTGCGAGCGCCGCCTTGTAATGCGCCATCAGCTCCTCGAAGAAGATCGAGAAGGTGAGCCGGTCGATGACAATGTGATGAATGGTCAAGACGAGCGTCGATTCCGTATCCGACAGCGTAAACAGCTTAAAGCGGATGAGCGGCCCTTTTTCCAGATCGAACAATTGCTGGACCTCTTCGCGCATCAGCTTCTGGGCGACGGCTTCCCGCTCTTCCCCGGGGATATCCCGCAGGTCCACGACGGGGACGCTGACGCGGAGCTCGGGCAGCACGATCTGCACGGGATCGACGCGTCCGAAAACGGTCCGCCAAGCCTCGTGGCGTTTGACGATTTCGTTGATGCCGTACTCCAGCGCCCCATGATGCAGCTTTCCTCTCAAACGGGCGGCCCCGTACACGTTGTACGCATGCGATTCCGGGTGCATCCGGTTAAAGAACCAGAGCCGCTCCTGATCGAAGGAGAGCGGGCTCGGGCCCGTATGGTTCCGCCGGGGGATCGCTGCGGCTGCCGGATTCGGGCTTAGTTGCTGCGCATTCAAGTTTTTTTGCTTGAGCCGCTTTTCGAACAGCGCCCGCTGCTCCGGCGTCAGCGATTGGATACGGTCGGTCAGGTTCTTCATGAGATCAGCTCCTTGTCATAGGCGAATTTCCGCTGCAATTCGGATAGCAATGTCAAGCTTTCCATCACCGTCTCCCGGTCCACGCCAAAATCGATCAGGCAGGCAATCTCCCCGACGCCGATGTCGCGGAGCGTCTCCACCAGCTTCGCGCATTTCTCGGACGTTCCGAGCAGGGAGCTTTCGCGGTAGTACTTGTCGAAGGCGCGGGACACGATCGCCTCGAAGTCCGCGTCGGTCATGCCATCGTAGTCTTCGAGAATACGCCTTTGCTGGCTTAAGAAGGTCTTGAGGTATTCTTTCAGCGGCCGCTCCACCTTCGCCCGGACCGCTTCGTCGTTCTCGCCGAGGCAGGTATGGAGCATGACCGCGACCTTCTTCGTCTGCGGGTCGTAGCCATGCCGGAGCAGCGCTTCGCGGTACCGCTCGATCTTGCCCTCCAGCTCGGCAAAGCCGTTCCCGAGAATGCCGGTCAGGATGCCTGCCCCGATCCCGGCGGCTTGACGGTACGTCTCCTCGTTGCCGTTCGTGGCGATCCACAGGTTCAGCTCGCTTTGGATCGGCCGGGGCAGCGTCTTGATTCGGTGCACCGCCCCGCTGGCGTCCGTAAAAGGAACCGCCTCCCCGCTCCATAGAGTCCGAACCTGCTCGACGGACTTGAACAGCTCTTCCTTGCGGTGAACATAATAGTCCGGGTGCTGCACCGGCGCGAGGATAAAATCGGCGGGATGCCAGCCTGTGGCAAAAGCGACCGACACGCGGCCGCCCGATAGGTTGTCCACGACCGACCATTCCTCCACGAACCGGACCGGGTGGTGCAGCGGGAGCACCACGCTTCCCGCTCGCAGCTCGACCCGCTCGGTGACCGCCGCCAGGGCCGCGCTGAGCACCGACGGATTCGGGTACAGCCCGCCGAACTCCTCGAAATGCCGCTCCGGCGTCCACACCGCCTTAAACCCGTGCCGGTCCGCAAACGCCGCGCATTCCATCAGCAGACCGTATTTATGGCGGTCCGTGGTCGAGCCGTCGCCGGAGAAGAAAAACAGGCTGAAATCCATGGCCGCCCCACTGCGCCTGCGCTTCGGGACAAAAGCCGCTTCCGCCGCAGCCTGTCCCTGCCCGGGCTTCGCGCCGCTTGCCGTATCCGGCGCCGCGAGCCCCTGCTGCTTGAGGCGCCGCTCCAGCAGCGCCCGCTGCTCGGGCGACAGCGCCGCGAGCCGCTCGTGAATGCCGCTCATTTTCTCCATCTCCTTACCCCTCGCGGCTTAGTAGCTGCATCAGTTCGTCTTGCGGCATATTCTCGATTTCGCTGAGCAAGCGTTCGATTTCGTCCAGCTCCTCCGGCTTGACCTGCGTCTGCGCAATCGATTCGGCCAGCTCGGCAATGGTCGGCGACTGGAAAATGACATCCATCGGAATGTCGCCGTGAAACGCTTGGCGCAGCCGGGCGACAAGCTGGATCGAGAGCAGCGAATTGCCGCCCAGATCAAAGAAGCTTTGCCGTCTGCCGATGCCCGGAATCCCGAACAGCGTCTCCCAGATGGCCGCGATCTTGTGCTCCGCCTCGGTTTGCGGCGGTTCTTGAGACGGTTCACCGTCTGGATAAACCGCATCTGCCCGGCTATTTCGGCTATCTGAGGCAGTGTGGCCTGCGGTATGCACCCAGCCGCTGCCCGCCGCATCGTGAATGCTTTGCGTAGACACGACGGCTTGGGAGAGACCGCTGGCCGCGATGCGCCGGATCGCCTCCAGCCCTTCCGCTCCGGTTATGCCGAATTTCGCCTGCATCTGCAGCATATGCTCCTTGACGTCCGCCGGGAGCTGCGTCTGCTTCCGGACCCAGACGTCATCCTGCCACATGCCCCAATTCACGGAGACGGTCCGGCCTCCGGCGGCCGCATGCCATCTGGCAAACGCGTCGACAAAATGATGGGATGCGCACTGATCCATCAGTCCGACACCGCCGGTGAACGAGATCGTGCGCGAGAACACGATCATCAGCTCCAGCGGATGGGAACGAAGCAGCGATTCCAAGGCGAGCAGCCCGAGCACCTGAGGCGCAATGACCCGTTCGGACCGCCCCCGGTCGCCCAACTGGATCAAGCCCGAGCCGTACGGCTCTTGGGCGAACAGCACGCCGTGAATCGCGCCGAACCGCCGCTCCGCTTGCCGCACAATGTCCCGCAGCCCGGCTTCATCGGTCAGATCCGCGCTGGCGTAGAACAGAGGCGTTCCGTTTTGCTCCAGCGCGCGAATGCGCTTGATGATCCTAAACGTATCGCCAGAATCCCCGTTATGCCGCAAGTAATGCTCCCACTCGTCGGCGTCCGGGAACGACACATCCCCGATCAGCACGAAGGAGACCTTCGCCGTCCGGGCGATTTCCTCGCACAGCTGCAAGCCGATTTCGCTCGTGGCTCCCGTCACCAGATACACGCCTCCGTCGCGGAAAGCGGCGTCCGCAGGACCGGCTTCCGGCAGCTTGACCGCTTCGTAAATTTGCGTGAAGCGCTGCATCCCCCGGTACGCCACGATAAACTCCTCTCCCCCATGCTCGATCTCCTGAAGCAGCTGCCGGGTCAACCGCCCGAAGGAAGCCGAAGCGAGATCGGCCAGGCTCACGTCGATGGCGCGTGTCCGAATCTGCGCGTACTCTTGCGGAATGATCCGCAGCGCCCCGAGCAAGGTCGCCCGCTCCGGGCTGCGCACCTGCTCGTGGGCGACCCATTGCAGGCTGCCGGTCAGCGCGATCAGCTCCGTCGGCTTCGCCGTCACCTGCATGCCGATCGCTTGGGCCAAATGCATCAGGCTGTAGAGCCCAAGCTGCTGCGCCCGGGCGTAACGCTGTGCAATGGAGACAGGGACGGCCTCCCCCTCCGACTCCGGCTCGACGACGTTCCAGAGGTGAAGAACGGCATCCGGGAAGCGCTGCTGTGCCGCCAAAGCATGCAGCAGCTCCTCATAGGACCGGCCTTGTGCGGGATGGACTGTAAACACGTCCTCCTCCACCTGCCGGAATCCGCTGCCTTCGAGCACGGCGACGACATCGTGCCCCTTCCTTTTCAAGCTCTCGCTTAAAGCTTCACCCAGGCCATGCCGGTCGTGGAACAGCAGATACGTCCGTTTGTGCGGCACTTCGGCCCCGGAGCCCGGGGGCTGCGGAGGCAGAAACGTTTGTTTCCATACCGGAGCGTAGAACCAGTCGGCCATGTCCGCCCGGCGCTCCTGTCCCCCAGCTACACCCGCATCGGCGGGGACGGCGCGAACCTTCTTCTCCAAATAGTAGCGGTAGCGCTCGAACGGATACGTCGGCAAAGGCACGCGGCGGCACGTCTTGCCTTCATGCCATGCGGCGCAATCGATGTCCGCGCCGGCGGACCACAACTCGCCCAGCGCCTGAAGGACGCTGGCATACGCGGATTTGCCCGCAGCCGCCGGAGGCAGCGTGTTGACCGCCAGCGCTCCGGACGTCGCGCTCCGGGCGACTTGCTGCCGGGCCAGCGAAGTCAAAGACTGCCCCGGACCGATCTCCAGAAAAGCCGCCCGCCCCGTTTCCGCTAACAGCCTGATTCCGTCTGCGAAGCGGACGGTGTCCCGCAAATGCCGGACCCAATACATCGGGTCCGTCGCTTGCCCGGCCGTAATCCACGTTCCCGTCACATTCGAGACGTAAGGAAGCTGCGGCGCATGCAGCGCGATCCCCCGCATGACCCCGGCGAACCGTTCGAGCATCGGCTCCATCATCGCCGAATGATAAGCGTGCGAGGTCGCGAGCCGCTTCGATACGGCGTTCCTGCGGCCGAGCGCCTGCTCCAGCCGTTCGATCGCCTCGAAGGGCCCCGACACCACGCAGGATATCGGACCGTTCACGGCAGCCACGGACAGCTCCGGGGACACCGCGGCCAGCAGCTCCCGCACTTCCGCTTCGGACAGCGCGGTCGCCAGCATCGCCCCCCGGTCCATCTCCTGCATCAGACTTCCGCGTGCGGCAACGGCAGTCAGCGCATCGTCTACGGCCATAACTCCCGCCAAGCAAGCGGCCACATACTCGCCGATGCTGTGGCCGATCATCGCCTGCGGACGAACGCCCCAAGCCTCCAGCTGCTTGGCCAGAGCATATTCGAGGACGAACAGCGCAGGCTGCGTCAGAGCGGTTTGGCGCAGCAGGGAAGCCGCTTCCTCCGCTTGGGACGGAGGCGGATACAGCACATTCCGCAGATCCAGGCCGAGAAGGGGCTGCAGCCGTTCGGCGCACCGGTCCGCCTGCTCGCGATAGACGGGCGCGGATTCGTACAGCTCGGCGCCCATATAGATGTGCTGCGCCCCTTGTCCGGTAAACATAAAGGTCACGCCCGGCGCCGGTTCGCCGCCTCCCGCGGGCTCTTGAGCCCCCCGGCCGGACGGCGGCAGGTCCGCAAGCTTCGCTTTTAACCCGTCCGCGACCGTCATGGAATCGAGGCCGACCACCGCGAGCCGCCTAGCGAATGTTTCTCTGCCTGCGGCAAGCGTATAAGCCACATCGGATAAAGAAACGTCCCGATTCGCTTGCAAATAGCCGATCAACCGCTCCGTTTTCCGGCGCAGGGCCGTATCCGTTTTGGCAGACAAGACGATAACGTTCCAGCCTGTGGTTCCCCTCTCCGTACCCGGCCCGGTACCTGTCTCCGCATCGGCGAATGCGTCCCCTTCCTCCGGATGCCGTGCCGTTTCCGCCAAGGGCGCTTCCTCCAGCACGACATGCGCATTCGTGCCGCCTATGCCGAACGAGCTTACCCCGGCCCGGCGGGGATGCCCGTCCGTCTTCCACTCCCTGAGCCGGTCGTTCACATAGAAAGGACTGTTCGCAAAATCGATTTTCGGATTCGGCTCCGTATAATGCAAACTCGGCGGCAGCATTTTATTTTGCAGGCACAGCACCGTTTTGATCAGTCCGGCAATGCCGGCGGCGCTGTCGAGATGGCCGATGTTCGTTTTGACCGATCCGATGGCGCAGTATTGCTTTCGGCCCGCAGCCTCGCGGTACGCCTCCGTCAAGGCGGCCACTTCGACGGGGTCGCCCAGCGCGGTGCCGGTGCCGTGAGCCTCGATATAGGTCATCGTGGCCGGGTCGATCTCCGAGACGGCCAGCGCTTCCCTGACGACCTCGGCTTGCCTCGCCACGCTCGGGGCGGTATACCCGACCTTCTGCGCCCCGTCGTTATTGACCGCCGAACCGCGGATCACGGCCAGAATCGTATCCCCGTCCGACACGGCTTCCTCCAGCCGCTTCAGCAGGACGGCGCCGGCCCCGTTCCCGACCGCCGTCCCTTGGGACTTGGCGTCGAACGCGCGGCAGCGCCCGTCCGGCGACAGAATGCCCCCTTCCTGATAGTCGAAGCCGGCCTTTTGGTCCGCTTTGACCGACACGCCGCCGGCTATCGCCATATCGCACTCATACGTGAGCAGCGCCTGACACGCCATGTGGACCGCCACCAAAGAGCTGGAGCAGGCCGTTTGCACCGCGACGCTCGGGCCGCTCAGGTTGAATTTGTACGAGACGCGGGTGGCGAGAAAGTCCGGGTGGTTGCCGATGCCGATCTGGAACGGTCCGAACGATTCCGCAAGCTCGTCATGGCTGAGCACATGCTGGAGATAATCCGAGTGGCCGCTTCCCGCATAGACTCCGACCCGCTCGGGGCACCTCGTCGGAGGATACCCTGCCGATTCCAAGGCTTCGTAGGCGCATTCCAGAAACAACCGGTGCTGCGGGTCCGTCATTTCCGCTTCCCGCGGCGTCATCCCGAAGAAGACGGCATCGAAGTCGGCCGCTTCCTCCAGAATTCCCGCGGCATGGACCCGGTTCTTCTCCGGCTCCTTGAAGGAGGTAATCGATTCCTGCCCGTCTCGCAGATTGGTCCAAAACTGCTCCAAATCGCCGGCTCCCGGAAACCGCCCCGCCATCCCGATAATCGCAATTCCCCGCAGTTCCCCGCCTCTTGTAATCGCTTCCATATAATTTTTACCTCCTCTGCATTCTAAGCCGCTTCTGCCTTTCCATTTCTTCCTTCCGCTGGAACGCCGTACGGTGAGTGCTTGTGCTTCTGCTGTCGCTTCCGTTTCCGGGCACATCCTCCCCTGCTGCTCCCCGGCTCCGGTTCAGGTGACTGGCTAGCGCACGAATCGTAGGGAACCGGAACAGGTCGACAACGGTCACAGAATCGTCCAGCTCTTCCCTGACGCGCTGATGAACGCGCAGCAGCCGGAAGGAGTCTCCGCCCAAGTCGAAAAAGTGATCCCGGACGCCCACCCGCGACAAGCCGAGCGCCTCCTTCCAGATCCGCGCCAGCACCTCTTCCGCTTGATTGAGCGGAGCCGCGCTTTCCATGGCGGCCGGCTCTTCGAGGCCGAGCTTGCTTAGAGCCGCCCGGTCCGCTTTGCCGCTCGGCGTCAGCGGCAGCCGGTCGACCACGCGGATGAAATGCGGCACCATAAACGCGGGAAGCCGCTCCTGCAAATAAGCGCGTAATTCCATTGTCTGCGGCTTGTCCGTCCCGCCCGCAGCCGGGACCGCGAAAGCAACCAGCCGCCGGCCGCTTCCGTCGTCATGAACGACCACCACGGCTTGCCGGACTCCCGGGTGCAGGCCGAGCACGGCTTCGATCTCACCCAGCTCGATACGGTGGCCGCGAATTTTCACCTGATGGTCGGCCCGCCCGATATATTCGAGACTTCCGTCCGGCAAATAGCGGGCCAAGTCTCCCGTTCGGTACAAGCGGACGGCTCCCGCCTCAGGCAGGCCAAGCTCCACCTCGACAAACCGCTCAGCCGTCAGCCCGGGACGGTTCCAATACCCGCGGGCCAGTCCCGTTCCACCGATATACATTTCGCCGGTGACGCCGACAGGAACCGGCTTCCGGTTCTCGTCCAGCACATATACCTTCGTATTGGCAATGGGCCGGCCGATATCCGGCGGCAGCCTGCCGCCGTCGAACGTGCTGTCGGTTGCCCATACCGTCGCTTCCGTCGGGCCGTAGGCGTTGATAAAGCGCCGCTTGACGCTCCACGCGGCAGCGACTTCGGAAGGACAAGGCTCGCCCCCCGAGATCACCGTCTCCAATGTCCGCAAGGCGCCGGCGCTGTTCGGGACTTCTGACAGCATCGCGAGTACGGAGGCCGGTAGCATGAGCACATTGACGGCTTTTTGGCCGATCAACTCGACCAGCGGCTTGCCCGGCAGCATCGCCTCGCGGGTGTCGGCCACCAGCGTCCCCCCGCTGCACAGCACGGGGAAAATTTCCGCCACGGAAGCGTCGAAGCTGGACGACGAAAACTGCAAGATCCTCGAACGGCCGGACAGTTCCAGCCTCTCCTTCATCACATGAATGAGGTTGCCGAGTCCCCGGTGCTCGATCATGACGCCCTTCGGCTGCCCGGTGGAGCCGGAGGTATAGATGATATAAGCGAGATCGCCCTCCCCGGGGAAAGGCCAGTAAATATCTTGAAGCTCTTCAACCGCACCTCCCTGCGCTTCCTTCGGCTCGACAGGAATGACCTTACCTATCCCGCCCGTGATGGCTTGTCCAATCTCCCCTTTCGTCATAAGGAATTGAGCCTGCGAATCGTTCAGCATATAAGCGATCCGTTCCGCCGGGTAATCCGGGTCGACCGGCAAGTACGCTCCGCCCGCGCGGAGAACCGCGATCATCGCAGCGATAAGCTCCGGTCCCTTGGGCAGCATCACCGCGACGATGGTTTCCGCCGCCACGCCTCTGTTCCGCAAGCCGTGCGCCAGCCGGCGCGTCCATTGTTCCAGCTCGCGATACGTCAAGCGTTCTTCCCTGAATTCGATGGCGACCGCGTCGGGCGTCCGCCGGACCTGCCCGGCGAATAGCTCGGCAAACGTGAGCTGTGGTCCAAAGTCCCGCTCCGTCCGATTGAAATCGGTCAAAACCCGCCTGGCCTCGGTCTCCGATAGAAGACGCAGGTCTGCCACAGTGCGTTCCGGACGGGACAGCGCATCGTCCAGCAGCTTCATATACCGCTCGCCATGCGCCGCGATTTCGTCTTCGCCGAACAGCGCCCGCTGGTATTCGAAATCCAGCCGGTACGCGCCCGAATCCATATGATCCTTAACGTGAAAAAGCAACTCATCCGCGATCGAGCCGCTGAAATGAATTTCACTTGCCACGCGGATCTCGTCGTCCTTGCGGAAATGCATCACTTGAAACTCCGTCCCGATATGATACAGCGGCCCAGCGTTCGGATGACGCTCTCTTGTTCGGGCCACGAGTTGGTTGTAGGGGTATTTTTGGTGGCGCAGCATGCGCCTATATTCTTTGGCAAGGGCTTGGCAATGAGATGTAAAAGCATGCTGCGGATCGACTTCGTAGCGCAGAGCAGCCGTACCCGCGAACATGCCGAAGGTGTGTTTGTCCCGGGGGCTCGTCCGATTCCCGGTTATACTGGCGAGGACAATATCTTTTTGGCCCGTCATCCAATACAAATAGGCGTAGAAAACGGCAAGAAAGAAAACCGAAGGCGTGACGCCCGACTCCCGGCAGAAGACATCGATGCGCTCCCTCCTGCTGCCTTCGATCGCAAGCCCGTAGCGGCCGCTTTCCATGCCTCCCGTCGGATTCCCGAGCCGGGCCAAAGATACCGGTTCCGGCAGCGTCCGGAACTTTTCGTCCCAATATTGGCGGTCCTGCGCATAACGGTCCGATTCCAGATACGCGCGCTCCCGGTCGATCGCTTCGAGATAGGAAGGCTTCTTTTGAACATCCCGTGCCTGCCCCCGGGCTAAGCACAAATACAGGTCAACGATGTCGGCCCCGGCCTGTACGAGGGCGGTACCGTCTCCAAGGATATGATGGCATTTGAGGTACAACCATAGTTCGGTTTCGGAAAGGCTGAGGAGAGCAAAATCATAGAGCCGGGAAGCTTCAAGCGGGTAAGGCTGTCTGGTTGCGGCGTCGATCCAAAGGCGTGCGGCCTGGTCCGGCGCCTGCTCGTTGCGGAAATCAAGCAGCGGAATATCAGGAGGATCCTCGGGGCTGATATACTGTCGGGGCATGCCGGGATCGTCCGAAACTGAGGTGGTGATTGAGAGCCGGATGGAGTCGTTTTCCAAAATGAATTGGGCGATGGCTTTCTTCAACAACTCGGGAGATACGCGCGTCAAAAATTTAACGGACAAACCAAAGTTCATGAAACCGGAATCGGGATGCATCTTTTGCATGAACCAGATCCGCTTCTGCGCTTGCGTCAGCGGAAACGTTCCTGAAGCCGTGGCGTTCATTCCTCATCCTCCCTGTCTTCATTACCTCCATGTTCTCCGATGTTCGATTTCATTGTAGCACGCTTGGAATTTATTTGCTATATATACCTAATATTGAATATAAACCATATTAATGAACAACTTTGCTGCGTAATCTTCTTCCTGTTCCCTTTGAGACAAATGGAAAAAAGACCAACCAAAGCATGGCGGCCTATCCTTATAACATTCGCATATTTTCGATTGCTTCACCGTACTAATTTTTAACCCGATTCAATAATTGGGGATCAACCTCCACATTCCAAGCATAATGTACCCTGCCAGTTTGTATCCCATGGCAGAGCCGCCACCGCAGGAGAAGCAGCTAAACATCTTTCAGCCATTCTTTGGTACCAAGGCAAGATCTTTAAGGCTCCAATCCCATTCGGGTCTCACGGTGCATCCCCACCTGCAGAATCGAACAAGCCGCAGCGCGGGCATTTGCAGCTAAAGCGATCCTCGTCGAATTCGGCCATATCCAGCTCGCGTTCTCGAAATTCCCGAGCTTATCCTCCGGCAGCGCGGGTTGTATGCGGCAGGGTGGATCAGTTCTATCGGTATCGTCCTGATGTCCATCTCGATCCCCCGTTGTGTTGAGTTGGTTTTCCGTACAAAATGAAAAAGCACCCCGGTTGGAGTGCTTAAATCTTTCCTTAAATTATTATTCACAAGTAACGTTATAATATTTAACTGTTTTTCCATCCTTTAGCTGAACCATCAAAGCTGTCCCTTCTTCTTCACCTGTAATATAAAACTTGCCGTTCTTCTTAGAGATCGAAGCACAAGCACTAGCTTCCGGGTCAGTTGCGGCAATATCATAATCGTAACCTTTTGCCGAGTACAATTCCTTTGTCTTGCCAACTTTTATAGTATACGGATCGGTGGGGATTTTTTTCTGGACGACATTATTTGACTGCGCTGCCGCTTGGGTGGCTGCTCCTTGAAAGCCTAATAATAGAGGGATAGCTAATACGGAAGCCACAACAAGATTTTTTACTTTCATAATCATAAACCTCCTATAATTTATGTTTCATGCATATCATACCTTTGTTGTTATTATTTGAGTGTATTTGGTATTAACCCGCAGAAAAACGGCATTATCTGGTGCAAAAATTGTCGCATGCCATGTAACTTCTTGTCGTTTGGCAATCTCTTTTTGATATACCCGTATTGAAATTTCGCATAGTGAAGCCATGAAAATCCGGCTTTGAAGCTTGTAACGATACATATCCATAGGTTAAATTGCTCTTCTGTATAAGCATCATCCACTCTGGCGCCTCCCCTGCCATCTTATGTATGAATGATCGCCCGGCACAAAAAAGAGCCGCCTGCGGCGACTCTTCTGCACGTATCCATCTTTGGTTCACTATCATCACGCCACGCCTTTCTGCAAATTTTCGGCCTTAGATCGGCCATGAACGGCCACAGCAGAACGGACATGTCTTATTCTTTCAGGACGATAAGGCCAAGCATTGCTAACCGGTCGATGGCTAACATCTGTATCCGCCGGCAATGACGATCGCTGTAACCCAGTTCAATAAGTTTTTGCCGGACTAACCGTTAGCTCATCTTGTCCAAGCATTTCCATAGAACTTCGGAGAGGTCCTGCGTATCCACCTTGGAGCGAATGGAAGCTCGCGTCACGCAAGTCTTGTCTACCCTAGACCAATCCAGCAGATAACCGCATTCCCGGCGAGCTGACGGATAAATTCTCTTTGCGCACGGCCATTGCCTTCCCGGAACCCTTCTCGCTGCCCGCTCTCCGAACGCCCGCCAGCTGCTCCGCTTTCCATCCTCCCCCTCTTGTATCTCCGCGTATAAATATGTCAATATCAATGGTAGCCAATGACCCGGAACCCGGGATCAGCGTCCGCTGACGGCGGTTTTTGCAACAGAAACTTTGACGGGAAGAAGGGCTGCGCCTTTATGCATTTTCAACAACTTACCGCAATGATTCCGGTATTCGAGACCGTCGAATCCGGCACGGCTTCCCGGCTCATCGATTGCGGTCCGGACATCCACCTGGTCATCATTGTCCTCTGCGGGCACGTTACTTTATCAGCCCAAGGCCAGGAGCCGGTCGTCGTCACGCAGGGCTTCGCCTGCCATCCGGCGCACGGCCCTTTCGACCTCCAGGTGCCGAAGACAAAGGAGGCCGAGTACGCCGTGGTCACCTACCGCGTATACCCGGAGAACAGCGCTTGGACGCTGCACGGCACGCTTCGCACGCACAGCGAAGTGAAGATCAAATACATGCTGGACGAGCTCATCCGCACCGCCGAGGAGATCCGCACCGACTCCGAAGACGAGGAAGCCGTGCAGCGGTTCAGAAAGCGTCTCATTCTGGAGCGGATCTTGTTTATCTTTCTGTACGAAACGCACATGAGACAAGAGGAGCCGTCATCCGACCTCGCCATCAAGGAATCCCTCTCCTATATCAACGAGCACTATATGCTGAAGCTTACCCTCCCGATGCTCGCCCAGCGGGCCGGAATGAGCGAAGGACATTACACGGTGCTGTTCAAAAAGCATACCGGAACGACAATGACCCACTATTTGCGCCGTCTCCGCATCCGGAAGGCGCAGCAGATGTTTCTGCAAACCCGTCTGCCCGCCAAAGAAATCGCGCAGCGGGTCGGCTTCGCGGACTATTTTCATTTCAGCCGTATTTTCAAGCAGGAAGTGGGCTGTTCCCCGACGGCCTTTCAACGAAACCGGTCAGAAATCTAAAAATATAACATGCTTCATCATAAAATTGGACATGGCCTAAGAACGAAGATGCGACTACAATAAGTGAGAATAATTATCATTATCATGGGGGATAGCAACATGCATCTTTGGATCAACCGCACACTCCGCACCACCTTGCTGCTCGTCTTCGTGCTCGCGCTTGCCGCTTGCGGCCAACCGGCTTCGAATCAAGCCCAACCGGGCCAAGCCGGCGGACCATCTTCCGCTCCCCAAGACGGGAAGATCACCGTGGAGGACGCGACCGGAACCGTCACCCTGCCGAAGAAGCCCGAGCGCGTCGTGACGATGGATTTCAGCTTCACCGATATGCTGGTGACGCTTGGCGTGCAGCCGGTCGGGATTGCCGACGACGGTGCGCCCGAGCTGTTCATGGACTCCGTCAAAAGCCAGCTGAAGCAATATACCTCCGTCGGGTCCCGCTACGAGCCGAATATCGAATTGATCAGCTCGCTGAAGCCCGACCTGATTATCGTCGATATTAACAAGCACAAAAATGCGCTGACCCAACTGAAAGCCATTGCGCCGATTCTCGTGCTGAACGATTTTCAACCCGATTACGACCAAATGCTGAAAAACTACATGATCGCCGCCAAAGCAGTCGGCAAGGAAGCGGAAGGGAAAAAGCGCCTGCAGGAGCATCAGGCGAAAATGGAGCAGGCCAAGAAACAAATCAGCCGCGCCTCTTTGACCGTGCTCCCGGCTGTCGTGAACCCGAAAGGCTTCTTCGCCCACTCGGACCACTCTTACACCGGCTCCATTGTGAAAATGCTGGGCTTCACCGATCCCGTTAAGAACGACGCCGCTTATCCGCAGCTGACCTTGGAGCAGCTTGTCGAAACGAACCCGCAAGCGCTGTTCCTGATGCCTACGGATAAAGTGACGATCGTGAATCAATGGGAAAGCAACCCGTTATGGAAAAAAATCGACGCCGTCGCGGGCAACAAAGTGTTTACGGTGGAACGGCGCGACTGGTCGCTGTCCCGCGGCATGCTCGGATCGGAGAAAATTGCGGAAGATATCGTGAAGCAATTGGGAGAATAACCTGAATGGATCGCATTGTCCAATCGATGAAGCAGCAGAGCCGGACCCGGTTTCTGCTCTTCCTTTTTTCCACTTCGGTTCTCATCTTGATTGTAGGATTGTTGTTCAGCTTGAAATGGGGACAGGCTCAGATCTCGTGGCGCACGCTTTATGAAGCGCTGACCTATCAAGCCCAGGACAAAAACCATCTCTATATCCAAACGCTGCGCTTGCCCCGCACGCTTACGGCATGCCTCATAGGCATGCTGCTGGCGTTGGCCGGGCTGCTGACCCAGCTTGCCACGAAAAACCCGCTGGCGTCTCCGCATGTGTTCGGCATTAACGCCGGGGCGTCCTTGGCCGTCGTGTTCGGTTTGCTGGCCATCGCGGAGCTGTCGATTTTCGGCTCGATGCTGTTCGCTTTTGCGGGGGCGGCGGCCGGGGCGCTGCTGGTCTGGTCGTTGACCGGCAACGAGCACAAGCAGTATGTCCGCTTGGCTTTGGCGGGGATTACGGTTCATTTCCTGCTCGCGTCCCTGACGGAAGGTCTCATTATCCTGAATCAGTATTCGACGGAGAGCATGATCTTCTGGCTCGTCGGGTCGGTGAATCAAGCGGGATGGCCGGAGTTACGCATGATCCTGCCCTTCTTCCTCGGCAGCCTGCTGCTGCTCGGCGTCATGCTCCCTTCCTTCCGCCTGCTGCTGATCGACGATGAGGTCGCGACGGGTTTGGGTCAACGGGTCGCGGTCGTCCGAGGCATCGCCGTGCTGCTCGTCCTGCTCATGGCCGGATCGGCGGTCGCGGTATGCGGGCCGATCGGGTTCGTCTGCCTGATCGTTCCCCACATCGCCCGCGCCTTGGCCGGCAGCCGTCTGGGCGTTCTGGTACCGCTCACCGCGCTGCTTGGCGGCTCGCTGCTCGTCTATGCCGACTTGCTCAGCCGCATGATCGCGTTTCCGTTCGAATCCCCCGTAGGCATTGTCACGGCGGTGATCGGCGGTCCGTTCTTCGTGTATTTGGCCCGGCGCAAAGGAGGGACCTATCGATGAGAAAAGGCATCGCTCTTGGCGTCGCATTGCTGATCATGCTCCTGTTAGCCGTGGTATCCATCACGGTCGGAGCCGTCTCCGTCCCCGTGCGGGATATCGGACCGAGCTTGCTGTCCGCCAATGGCCCGTTTTATTTTATCGTTCATGAGGTTCGGCTGCCGCGGGTGATCGTCGGCATTCTGGCAGGCTTCGGGCTTGCGGTCAGCGGCGTCATCCTCCAAAGCCTGGTCCGCAATCCGCTCGCCAGTCCCGACGTGATCGGGATTACGAAAGGAGCCGGATTGTCGGCGGCGGCGGTCATCTTCCTGTTTCCCCAATCGCCGGGGTACGTCATTCCAGCGGCGGCTTTCGCCGGAGCGCTGGGGGCCTTTGTGATCCTCACACTGCTGAGCCGCAGATTGACGTTAAGTACCGCTTCTCTGGCTCTGGTCGGTGTAGCCGTCGGCGCCGTCTTTCAGGCCGGCATCCAGTACTTGATCGTGACTCACCCGACCAACGTCAACATGGCGCTGCTGTGGATGTCGGGCAGCCTGTGGAGCCGGGGCTGGCGGGAAGTATTTTCCCTCCTGCCTTGGATCGCCGTGCTCCTGCCGCTCGCCTGGGGGAGCTTCGCGAAGCTGAATGTGTTTCAATTGGGGGATGAAACGAGCGCTTCCCTCGGCTTGAACGTCGTTCGTCAGCGCTTCTGGCTCTTGCTGTTGGCGGTCGCTCTCGCCGGGATCTCCGTCTCGGCGGTCGGGGCCATCGGGTTCGTCGGCCTGATCGCGCCGCATATGGCCCGCAGCCTCGTCGGCGGCCGGCACCAGTGGCTCATTCCGCTCGCCGCGCTTATCGGAGCCGATCTGATGCTGCTCGGCGATTGCCTCGGCCGCATTATCGTCATTCCGCGGGAAGTGCCGGTCGGCATCATGACCGCGATCATCGGCGCACCCTATTTCGTCTATTTGCTGCGCAAAGAACGCGTACGGAGGCTGCGGTAATACGCTAGCAACCTTGTAACCTCGAAAAAAAGTTAACCCCTGCCTATCGAAGCTATGGCATGCTGCCATGCTTTGACGTGCAGGGGTTTTCGTATCGAATGGCACAATACGGATTGTGCGGTTAAAGCTTATAGGTTACTTGATGGAGACGCGGTAGTAGTAATCTTGGGCGAACGTCTTCTTCACGTCCGCCTCCGGGCCATAAGGAAGTCTTATTTTAGAGGTAGACACCTTCGCCTTGTGTGTGCCCTTCTTGGTATTCAGCAATTGAGTCCCGCTGGCAATGACAACGTGATCTTTACTCAACATTTCCAGCACGACGACAGGCTCGCGGGTCAGATCTTTTTTCACCGTATAGGCTACATCCACTTCGATGCCAGCCAGGTATTCTTGATCCCATTGGCTAATGAGTTCATAATTCGGTGCGACCGAGATCAAATCTACTTCTTCGTTGCGGATAAGCGGGTAAGATTCTTTCGGAAGCTCGAATTCGATCGTGCTGTTTTCGCCGTTCCATTTCACTTCGTAGCCGAGCGCTTCGCTGAGAACACGCAGCGGCACGTAAGTTTTTTCGTTGTAGATGAGCGGGGTGTCCGCTGATGTATCAATGGCCCGGCCCTTCACCAGCAATGTCAGATGCGACGCCAAGTTCGCCGTAACTTGCGTGCTGGCGGCCCATACTGTCATAGGGACAAGCAGGCAGATGATAAGAACCAGGGAAACGACTAATTTTTTCTTCACGTGATGACCTCCTGGGTGTGCAAACGTAGTATGAAAACGACAACAATTATTGTCTTCGATTGGCCTTTCTTCGGAAAGGGGCCGGAATGCTTAATTATCCATGATCCAGGAACCAAATGGATAAGCAATTTTTGTCGAAATTTGTCTATTTTTTATCGGAGCAGTAATTCAAAACAGGACGGTATAGGGCAAGATTCGCAAACAATGCTGTTTAGAAGGTTAGCCGTATAAGAAAATCGAGTTCATCCGTATCCTAAAAGGAGCCTTCACCGCTGGGAACGGTAATGGAAAAGTAAAAAAAGAGCTTCCCGACGACAACGGAAAAGCTCCTTTTCGCATGAGTGCAGTAACCCTTTCTTCCAACGTCTTACCCCACTTTTACCCGCGAGACATACTTGATAATCTCGTCCGCCGCTTGCCGGGCGCCGCCTGCTGAACGCAGCGATTCGCCGATCCGGGCTGCCGCTTCGCGGTAGGAAGGCGTCTCGAGCACCCGGTTCACCGTATCGCGCAGCAGCTCGACTGTCAGCTCCGTTTTCTCAAGCGCGACGCCCGCTCCGAGCTCGGCGACTCGTCCGGCTACCCTCGGTTGATCGGCCCCCTGCGGGACCAGCACCAGCGGCAGTCCATGCGACAAACCTTCGTTCGTGCTGTTCATGCCCCCGTGGGTAACGAATAAACGGGCATGCTGAAGCACTTCAAGCTGCGGAACATAAGGACGGACGATAAAATTGTCCGGGATGGCGCCGAGCGACTCGATCTCGGTCTCCCGACCGACCGACATTACGATCGTATGGCCGGAACCGCCGAACGCTTTGAAGCAATTTCGGTAAAAGTTATCGTCCTTGTTGAACGCCGTGCCCAGCGAAATGTAAATGACGGATTTCCCCGCGAGCTCAGGCATCTCGGGCTCAGCCTGCAGACGTGCGGACACGGAAGGTCCGACAAATTTGTAGCTATCGTCAAAATCGTCCCCATTGGGCTGGAACAATCGGGAGGTATAGACGATCGTCAGCGGCGCAGGGTTGAAGAACGCCTCATACGGCGATTGGACGACGTAGCCGTAGTCGCGCCGGAGCTTGGCCGTCAACCGGTCGAAGTCCGCTTGCGCCTGCTCAATCGGGATGGAAGGTGCTTCGTCAGCCAGATGGTCCATAAAATGCTTAAAATGCGCTTCCGTCAGCGCAAAAGACGAGCTGGAGTTGATCGCCGGCAGCTGGAGCAAATGAGCCATCAGCCGCCCGCCCCCGAACATGGTGTCGTGTATGATGTAATCGAACGGTTTGGCTTTGGCCTCTTCCAGGACATAAGGAACAAGAGCATCCGCCCCTTCCAGCATACCGTTGACTCGGCCGAGCGGGTGTATGTCATGCCTCAAAAACCCGTCGAAGAAACGGAAAAAATCGTAGGCCCGCACCTCGGCTCCTACCTTCTCCAAGCGCTCCCGGAAATACTCCGTCGTGAAATAAACAACCTCGTTTCCTCGCTGAACCAGCTCCTGCACGACGCTTACCGTCGGGTTCACATGGCCTTCCGCCCCGCCATTCATAAATAAAATACGTGCCACGATTCATTCAGCCTCCTTCGCCCCTTATGATTTGGAACTATATTCCATATTATCATTTTTTCATCTCAGATGGGAAATGCCAAAGGATTCATGTTTCGTGACCCAAACCCGGGAAGCCGCCGCCGGCTTAACCTTGTGCGAAAATTGGAAAAACCCGCCTATGTACAGACGGGTTTAAACATACAGCAATTCAATTATCCATTCAGATTTTGGTTATCCAAAATCTCTTTATCTTCAGCGTTATCGCGGGTTACTTTTTGTACTCCGATCGCACTATAAGAGATCAGCAGCATAACGGCAATGTAGTAGCCTTTGACATTCAATTCGAACGGTGCGTTAAACAAACCGATGAAAAACATTGCGAATCCGATGACCAACCCTGCGACCGCCATTCCTGTAAAAGCGGGAGTGTTGCGCATGCGGTGCTTTGGGTTTTCGTTTCTTAGCTCCTTGTCCTCCGCATTGTCCCTGACGACCTTTTGGGTCGCGATACTGGTGATAATGATTAAGAACATGCATAACAGGTAGTACCCTTTTACGTTTAATTCCCAATCCGCATTGTAGATGCCGAGACAATATAAGAATATACCTGCGGCCAGCGCGAAGTAAGAAGCTGCGGTAAAAGCTGCGGTGTTACGTTTTTGATACTTTGGGTACATGGGCGGACACTCCTCTTAAGGTTACGAACGACTCATAGGCGGATCTTTCGTTCGTCGTTTTTGGTTGTCTTTTACAGATATATTAGCTTACCGAATCCAATGTGAAAAGGCTTATTTTCGTCTAGTACTCTTAATTTTTCATCAAGTCCAAAACAGCCCCGCAGATGACGGAACGCCAAGTCCGAATGACAGAGCAACATTTCAAATACCGCCTTATGTTATAACTAATCATGAATTCCAGACAAACAAGGAGATGAAGACATGAAGAAGTTGACAGGCAAAATCGCTTTGGTCACGGGTGCGAGCCGGGGAATCGGCCGCGGCATCGCATTGCGTCTGGCACAGGAAGGCGCATTGGTCGCGGTACACTATGGCAAAAGCCAAAAGGAAGCGGAGGATGTCGTTCATCAGATTGAACAAAGCGGGGGTACCGCGTTTGCGATCGGCGCCGAGTTGACTACGCTTAACGGCATTCATGATTTATATACGAGATTGGATGAAGCCCTTCGGACACGCACGGGCGACCATCGGTTTGATATTCTTGTGAATAACGCCGGAATCGGACAGATTCTGACCATTGAAGAGACGACGGAAGCCTCGTTCGACGAAGTGATGAACATCAATGTGAAAGCGCCGCTTTTTGTGATCCAGCAAGCTTTGCCGCGTCTGATCGACGGAGGCCGGGTTATCAATCTCTCGTCGTTTGTTACCCGTGTGGCCTCTCCTACCGTGTTCACTTATAGCCTATCGAAGGGCGCGGTCGATACCCTCACACTCGCCTTGGCCCGTCATCTGGGCAGCCGCAACATTACGGTGAACGCGATCCAGCCCGGCATTATTAATACCGAGATGAATTCCCGGACGCTGCAGGATCCCCATGGACGGAAATATGCCGCCGGTCTTTCCACTTTTAACAGGTGGGGGGAGCCCGAAGATGTGGCGGATGTTGCCGCCTTCCTTGCCTCTTCGGACAGCCGGTGGATAACCGGTCAATTGATCGATGTAAGCGGCGGGTCCCATCTGTAAATTACTGGATCAACGGGAATGAAACCGTCACGCAAAAAAAACGCCGACGTTATTACGCCGCGCGCTTTTTTCCCTGCATTTCTTACTCCGATTCCCCGACATGCTCCTGACAGAAAGCTTTGACCACTTCCAGTTCGTCGTCTTCCAATTCAAAATCAAGCAACTGCTCCGTCGTCCGCTCGAAAATTTCGTGCTTCACGATGCCAGCCTGGTTTTCTTCCACGCCGTAAATGACCCGGACATATAACCCCTGCTCGGAGTACAGCTCGTCATCCTCTTCAACTTCGATATCCAGCAGAAACTCGTACCGTTTGCCGGACAAAATGCCGAATGGGTCTTTCACCAGCTCTACGCTGTAACCGGTAATGGTGAACATGGTATCATCCTTTCTCAACCGCCGAACCTTTATTCCGAACCTTTATATTATACACGAAATTCAGAGAAAGGCTTTATGCCGCCGATGAGAAATGAACCATGACCAGTTCAAGCCGTTCCGAAATTACACCTGCACCATCCAGCCGAGCTTATCTTCGAGCTTCCCGCTCTGGATGCCGGTGAGCGTCTCGTACAGCTTCGCGGACAGCTCGCCGGTTTCGCCGCCGTTGATGACCAGCTTCTCGCCGCGCCAGTTCAGCTCGCCGATCGGGGAGATGACCGCTGCCGTGCCCGTACCGAACGCCTCTTCGAGCGTGCCTGCCCGGTGCGCTTCGTACAGCTCCTCGATGCTGACCGGACGCTCTTCGACCGGAACGCCCCAGCTTTGCAGCAATTGAATCATCGAATCCCGGGTGATCCCTTTCAGAATGCTGCCGTTCAGCGCCGGAGTGATGACCTTCCCGCCTACCTTGAAAAAGACGTTCATGCTCCCGACTTCTTCCACGTACTTCTTATGCACGCCGTCGAGCCACAGCACCTGCGAATACCCTTCCAGCGCGGCTTCCTCCTGCGCCTTGAGACTTGCGGCGTAGTTCCCGGCTGTCTTCGCGCTGCCGGTTCCGCCAGGGACGGCGCGGACGAATTCCGACTCGACATGGATTTTGACCGGGCGGATGCCTTCGGCATAGTACGCTCCGACCGGCGACATGATGATCATGAAAATATACCGTTTCGAAGCGGCTACGCCCAGTACGGGTTCTGTCGCAATGACGAACGGACGAATATACAGCGAGGTGCCTTCAACGCTCGGTACCCAGTCCCGGTCCGTTTGGACCAGCTTCTTCAGACCTTCCAGCGCCAGCTCCTCGTCCAGATGCGGAATGCTCATCCGGTCGTTCGAATGGTTCAAGCGCTTGAAGTTTTGATCCGGACGGAACACCAGAATGCGGCCGTCCTCCGTACGATACGCTTTCAGCCCTTCGAATACCGTCTGACCGTAATGAAACACTTTCGCCGCCGGGTCCAGGCTGATCGACTGGTACGGCACGACACGGGGAGAATGCCATCCGCGGCCTTCCTCATAATCCAGCATAAACATGTGGTCCGTGAATACGGTTCCAAATCCGATTCGGCTGACATCGGGCTTTTGTTTTGGGGCCTGAGTCAGCTCCACTTCGATCGTAAGAGCCATTCTTCGCATCTCCTCTTTTTAAAGGTTATTCTTATCGTATTAGTTGAATGGTATCAGTTCTTCCGATATATTGAAAATATCTGTTTTATTGGAGAACGATACCTATAAGGTATGAATGAAGGGAGCGGCCCGGGATGGACTTGCGTCAGCTGAGATACTTTTTGGCCATTGTGAAGGAAGGGCAAATAACGCGCGCGGCCAAGGCGCTGAACATGGAGCAGCCCCCGCTCAGCCGGCAGCTCAAGCTGATGGAGGAGGAGCTCGGGGTGACCTTGTTCGACCGGGACGGCAAACGGCTGCGGCTGACGCACGCCGGGGAGCTGCTGCGGCAGAAGGCGGAAAGCCTGCTGCATCAGTTCAACGAGTCGATGCAGGAAGTGAAGGAGCTGGACGAGAGCGTCCAAGGCGTGCTGTCCATCGGCGCGGTCGTCTCGTGCATCTCGCTTCTGCCCCAGCGCATCGAGACGTTCCGGGAGAAGTACCCGGAGGTGACTTTTCGGATCTGGGAGGGCGATCATTTCCTCCTCGGCGAGCAATTGGAGAAGCGCAGCATTGAGCTGATCGTCGCCCGGCTCCCTTTCGAGGCTTCCTCCGAGTCGCAGTCATATGCGGTACGGCCGCTGCCCTCCGATCCGTTCGTCGTCGTCATCCCCGGCAAGTGGCTGCCGGACCCGGCACAGGAGACGATCCGCATGCAGGAGCTGGCGGACTTCCCGTTTCTGACGCTCAAAACGGACCGGACGACCGGCATGCACGACCGTGTGGTTACCGAGTGCCGCCGTCACGGCTTCGAGCCGCGCATCATCTGCGAGTGCTCCAGCGTCGCGGTCATCATCGCTATGGTCGCGGCCGGCCTCGGGGCGACGGTGCTGCCCAAGTCGGTCATGACGGCGTTCCCTCTCCCGTCGATCCGGACGCTTCCGCTGTCCGATGCCGATTTTCAATCCGACGTCGGCATTCTGTGGCTGAATAACCGTTATTTGTCCAAAACCGCCCGCCGCTTTATCGATCATTTTCTGGAGTAGCGGCCGATCGCCTTCGCCTCACCCAATAAAGGAATTTCCCGGCGGTCCGGCGAAGTCTTCCTTGTCATCTGCTCACAGAGGAGGAAGCAACCCATGAAAGCCATTCAGGTAACGCAATTCGGCGGTCCGGAGCACATGAGCTACACGGACGTCGATATGCCGGTCATCGGCCCGAACCAAGTGTTGATCCGCGTGGAGACGACCAGCGTCAACTTCGCCGATATCAAGTCGAGATACGGGAAAAAGGGCGGGACCCTTCCGTTCATTCCGGGACTGGATGCTGCGGGAACGATCGAGCAAGTCGGGTCCGAGGTCCGGCGGCTGCAGGTTGGACAGCGCGTCATCGCTTTTCCTCACCATGGCTCTTATGCCGAATATATCGCGGCGGACGAAAATCTGACGTTCGCTATCCCGGACAGCCTTAGCTTCGATACGGCGGCCGCCTGTCCGATCGTTTCGTTCCTTTCGTATAAGCTGCTCGCGGACATTGCCAGACTGGAGCCGGGCGAGACCGTCCTGATCCACGCGGCGGCGGGCGGCGTCGGCACGACGGCCATCCAGCTGGCGAAGCTCCTGGGTGCGGGAAAAGTGATCGGAACCGTCGGCAGCGAGAGCAAGGCGGGCATCGCTTTGGAGGCGGGCGCGGATCATGTGCTCTCATATGCACAGGGGGATTTTGCCGCGAAGGTCAACGACCTGACGAATGGGGAAGGCGTCAACGTCGTTCTGGACTCGATAGCGGGTACCGTGACGGAGCAAAGCCTGCTCTGCCTGGCTCCCTACGGCCGTCTGGTCCATTTCGGCAATTCGGGCGGTCCGGCGGGGAACATCAAGACCTCGGACCTGCATGCGAGCTGCCGCTCCGTCCTCGGATTCAGCTTGGGCACAACCCGGAGCAAACGCCCCCACCTGCTGCGCGGAGTCGCCGAGCGGGTGCTGCCGTACTTGGCCGACGGCCGTTTGACGATCAAAATCGGCGCACGCTTTCCATTGGCCGAAGCCGCCAAAGCCCACGAATGGGTGGAAAGCCGCCAAAGCACGGGGAAGGTGCTGCTCGACGTCAGAAGCTAGTCCAATTGACACCCTAAAAGTGCTGTTGATAACGCGAATTATTTGATGGCCCTTTCAATAGTTATGCACAAACTTATGCACATATTATCCACTTTATCCACAATGCACGAAAAATCGCGCTTTCCCTAACCATGAAAAAGATCGTCTTCCGCCAACCCTTGCGGCCGGAGACGATCTTTTTGTTGGTTGGTGAAAATCAAGCGTTGATTTTAGTCATCCTTTATTCTTGATGGACATTTGCGTTATGCGGTCAGTTGGAGATTTTGGCGCGGAACAGGTTGGCTCCCATCAGGATGAACACGCCGCCGGTGATCCGGTTCAGCCACAGGCCGATCTTGGGGTTCTTCCTTAGCTTTCCCGTCGCGAACGCTGCGAGATAAGAAAGGAGACTGCTCCACAGCATGCCGATGAAAATAAACGTCGCGCCAAGAATCGCGAACGGCACCGGACTATGAACCTGATTGTCCACAAACTGGGGAAGGAAGGCGATAAAGAACAACGCGACCTTCGGATTCGTTACATTTGTAATCATGCCCTGGACAAAAATTTTGCGCGTGCTCATCAGCTCCACCGATCCGGAGTCCGGTACAATGGCGGAGGACTTCGACAAAATCATCGTAATCCCGAGATAGATCAGATAGGCGACCCCGATCATTTTGATGACCGTAAACAGCAATAGCGATTTCGCCAAAAGAAAAGATAACCCCAGCGCCGCGAGCAGCGTGTGGATAAGCGTACCCGCCGCAATCCCCATGGTGGACCAAATGCCCGCTCTTCTGCCCTGCGCCACGCTTCTGGCAATGATGTACATCGTATCCGAGCCCGGGGTCATGATAAGCAAGATTCCTGCGACTACAAACAAGAAATAATGATGAATGCCAAACACGCTCGTACGCTCCTTTACGTCAATAAGTAATGAAGGTTGCCGCCCGCGGCGGACTCGGATGTTGCGACTTTGCCACGATTGATGTGCTTCCAATCACACTTTGCCGCGCTTCCTCGTGTTACGCTTTTTACATAGCAAATCAAACGTAACGGAGGGATTCGCGATGTTCTGTTATCAATGTGAACAGACCCCGACAGGCGGCTGTAAGGTGATCGGCGTATGCGGCAAAGATGAAACGATTGCAAGCTTGCAGGATACGATGATTTTCGCTTTGAAAGGCATTGCCGCCTATGCCACGCATGCAAGACAGCTTGGTTACTCCGACCCGGAGGTCGACCGGATTACGCACGAGGCGTTGTACATGACGCTGACGAACTCCAACTTCAACCTGCAGGAGCATATCGACATGGCCATGAAGGTCGGCTCGGCGGCCGTCCGGATCATGGATGTGCTGGACCGGGCGCATACGACCCACTTCGGCATCCCGCAGCCCGTGGCCGTGCCGCAGAACAGCATCGAAGGGCATGCCATCGTCGTGACCGGGCATAACCTGTACGCTTTGGAGGAGCTGCTCAAGCAGACCGAGGGAAAAGGGATCAACATTTACACGCACTCCGAGATGCTCCCTGCCCACGGCTATCCGAAGCTGAAGCAGTATTCGCACTTGAAGGGCAACATCGGTAAAGCCTGGTACGACCAGCGCCGCCTGTTCGAGAAGTTCCCGGGCGCCATCCTGGCGACCACGAACTGTGTCATGCCGATCAAGGGCACCTACGCCGACCGGTTCTTCTCCTATGATATCGCGGGTCTGGAAGGGGTTACAAAAATCGTCAACGACGATTTCACCCCGCTGATCGAAAAAGCCTTGTCGCTGCCGGAAGCCCACATCGAATCGGATCAGACGCTGATCACCGGCTACCATCACGAGACCGTGATCGGCCTGGCCCCGGAGATCATTCAAGCGGTCAAAGCGGGCAAAATCAAACGCTTCTTCGTCATCGCCGGCTGCGACGCCCCGGGAAGCGGCGGCGAATATTACCGCGAGCTCGCCACCTCGCTGCCTAACGATACCGTGATCCTGACCACATCCTGCGGCAAATTCCGCTTCAACGACGTGGATTACGGCACCGTGGCCGATACGGGCATCCCGCGCTATATCGATTTGGGCCAGTGCAACAACTCCGGCTCCACGGTCAAAATCGCCCTGGCGCTCGCCGACGCCTTCGGATGCAGCGTGAACGACCTGCCGGTCAGCATCGTGCTCTCCTGGTTCGAGCAAAAGGCGGTCGCGATCCTTCTCGGCCTGTTCAGCCTCGGCATCAAAGATATCCGCATCGGCCCGAAGCCGCCGGAATTCATCAATCCGGGCGTCATGAACGTGCTTGTCGACACGTTCGGACTGAAGCTGATCGGCAACGCTCAAGACGATATGAAAGAAATGCTGTCGCTTTCTCACTAAGGAAGCCAAACCTAAAGAAGCCCCGGCAGCACCCTGCTGCGGCTAACGAAGCTCATATGGCGCAGAGGATTAAACGCGGGCGCGGGCGTCTTGGAAATCAGTTTCAAGGCGTCGGCGCTCTTTTCCCATTCCTTGACCGGCAACCAGGCCCTCCACACGACGCCTCGCCGCTCGTACTCCATCCGGTGTTCGACGGCGGCCGCAATTGGAACCCTGCTCCCGCTTCGATGCCCCGTTTCAACACCTCGAACGGAACCATCGCAACAAGCTCCCCGAACCCGTCGAACATAACGCATTCTCCAAGCCATTGTACCATAAAATGGCGCCCACACACGTCCTTCTTTTAAGCGATCAATCCGGCTTTCGCCAATCCGTTGCGGATACCGCCTTCATCCACATGACTGGTGACATAGTCGGCATAAGGAAGCAGCTCCTGATGCGAGTTCCCCATCGCAATGCCCAGACCTACGAATTCCAGCATCTCCTTGTCGTTCAACCCGTCGCCGAACGCTACCGCCTCGGCTGGGGTGATTCCGAGCCGCTCCAGCATCGCCGCGATCCCTTGCGCCTTCGACCCGCCGGCCGGAAGCACGTCCATCGCTTTGGGATGCCAGCGAATCAGCTTGAGCCCCGGCAAAACCCCTTGATACAAGTGTTCCTCATGGCTTTCGCAGTGGAGAAACATCTGGAAGATGTCATTCGCTTTCCAAAACTCCGGGTCATGTCCGGGAAGCTCGACTTTCAAAGACAAGACCGCTTCCGTCACAAAAGGATGCTCCGCCCGATCGCTGCAATACGCATGCTCCCCTTCAAAGACGAGCGAGTGTCCGTGCCCGGCCGCGACGTTAACCAAAGCCTCGATGCTTTCCTTCGCAATGACCCGTTTGTAGACGGGCTTCCCCCGGTACACGGCATAAGCGCCGTTCAAGCAAACGAACGATTCGATCCCCAATTGTTCTGCTAACGGTTTAATAAAATAGGGGGCACGCCCCGTGGCGATGACCGGCTCCACCCCGTTCGCCTTGAGCGCCCGGACGGCTTCAACCGTATCCAGGGGAACCTCCTTGTTCTCGTTGACCAATGTTCCGTCGATATCAAAAAATACGATTTTGTAAGCCATTTCCGCCATGTCCCCTATTCCTCGATGAATGTCTCTCTAAATCAAGTCTAAAAACCAAGTATAGCACCCGCGCCGAATATGACAAGAACCTCCCGTTCGATTTTCGAAAAAGCCGTTCCTAATAAAATGGGAAGAAAGGAACAAAGCCGAAGCTTCATTCCTTTCGCTGTTATGGTATATACCATTAGTTCCATATTAATCCTCTACAGACAGACGGTTGCCGTCCGGATCTTCGAAGAAGAAATATTTCTGCACGCCCTCGTAGAGCAAAATATCGGTAACGGGGACGCCGTGATCGGTCAGCAGACGGTGAGCGGCCTCCGCATCGGGCGTTTTGAAAATAAAAAAGTTGCCGTCGATATGCCGGTTGCCCGGAAAGCGCACGGGAACGTCATGCTCCGCTTGGAACAGCACCAATACCGGCCCGCCCTCACCGACCTTAAACTCGACCGTGATGTCGCTGCGCTGGAATTCTTGCAGCCCCAATACCGTACTGTACCAGGCTGCGGACCGGTTCAAATCCCGGACGGGTACAAAAATCCCCGGAATCCCGGTAAATAAAGCGTTGCTGGTGGACATAGCGTTATTCCGCCTTTCTCAGAAAAATAAACCGCCGATCAAGTAAGCGATTGCAGAAAGAACAAAGGCCATCAGGGAATAGGGCAGCTTTGTTTTAAAATGCCGGTACACCGTCGTTTTCGTGGAATACGCCGTCAGCAGCCCGATATCGGACGTAATGCATGTGGAGGCGCCCCAAATGCCGGCCGACAGCAAGGCCGCCAAGGTTAAAGGCGTGTTGGCCCCTACGGAGGCCGATAATTGCAGAAGGACGGGAATCGCCATAATGTACAGGCTCCAGTTCAACGTAACCAAAAATTCCGTAGCCGAGAATACCAGGAAAATGATAAACGGCAGCCATTTCGGAATGACGAAAACGGATACAATTCCGACAACATAATTGGTAAAGCCGATATCGGTAATGGAGTCCGCCAGCACGAAAGCCGTAGCCATAATTACGGCGAGCTCCAGCATATTTTTCATCCCGTCCAATACGGTTGCAATATACGTCTCAGCGGTAAAGATTCCTCTGGCTACGTAAATGACGCCGGTAGCGAGAATCGTAATAAACGCTCCCAATTGAGTGTTCGACTTGAAATAAATCGTTGATACGATAAAAATAACAATGGGAAGGAAAAAATAAATGAGATGAGGAGACGGTTTGCCGGCGGAATCGCCTTGGCTCCTGTCGGAAGCCTGCTCTGCGGCCGTTTGGCCCTCCGCTTGTTCCGGTTCGTGCTCTGTCGTGTGCGAAGCCGCTTTCAATTCGGCGTCATCGCGTTTGGCGTAAGCTTGTTTCATCGAGCCGATATCGGGCAGAACCCCTATCACATTCAGAAGCGTGACCAATAAAAAGGCCAGTGGGAAAAACAACAGCGGCACCAGACCGGTAAACGCTTGGATACCTTCCCCTTCCGCCGCGTATCCGTTGGTCACCAATAACCCCGCGATAAAGATCGCGCCCGTACCGATCGGATACAAATGAGTCAACGTAATGGCGGTGGAGAGCGTAACGTACGCCGTTTTTTCTCTCGGCGTCTTGTATTTGTCATTCACCGGCGTCATGCAGGTGCCGACGGTCGATGAGCTCAGGTAAAGATCGAACGATAGAAAGAAGCCCATCAAGTAATTGATGACCAAAGCCATTTTGCCGCTCTTGGCCTTGCTTCCGGCCCATAGACCGAATTGCCGGGAAAGGCCGCTTTTGTCCAGAATCGCCACGATGCTGCCGATGGTCAGCAGGACCAGGATCAGCCACAGGTTCCCTTCGGTCGTTACCTGCTTCAGCAGCTTTTCGTTATAAGTAAGCAGGAAGCTCCATTTATATTTCATAAAGACCGCCAGCAAGCCTCCCCACACAAACCCTTCGAGCACTTTCTGGGTCAGCAGAATGAAGGCAAACATGACGACCGGCGGAATCAGGGACCAGGCCCCGTACGTTCCCGGGTTCGTCGGAGCTCCGAAAGCAACGGCGACAAACGTGGCCAGTATTCCGGCGTAGATGTACGTATTCTTGTTTTTCATCGCCATACTCCCGTTATTAAGGATATCCGTTGCAAGAAAGAAAGGAATGAAGCCGGAGCTTCACTCCACTCTTCGTCTTCTTAATACTTGACGACGCGGTAATAACGGCGGGTCGTCAGCGGATGGTTCCGCTGCACTTCAAGATGGGCGCTGACGCGCTCCATCACCGTTGCAATCGTTACGGTCGACAGAAACTCGCGGAATTCCGGATGGATGCCATCCAACGCATAGTCCTTCGCGTCGAAGATCGTGACTTCATCCGAGTATTGGGTGACGAACCGTTCGACCCGCTCCATCAACGGACGAGTGGCGTCTTCTCCTTTAAAGAGTATAATGCTCATATCTTTTTCGACCAATTCGATCGTGCCGTGGAAAAACTCCGCGGCATGGATGGATTTCGCGTGAATCCACTGCATCTCTTCCAGCACGCACATGGCATACAGATACGTCCAGCCCCACAGGTTGCCAGAGCCGACGAGCATATGATACTTCTCGTCCTTATATTTTTTCGCGAAGGCTTCCGCTCTTGCGTCTTCCTTCTCTTTGATCGCCACAAGCGATTCGGGAACCGTTGCCAATTGATCGGCGAATAAAGCGTATTTGTCGAATTCTCCCCGGTTGTTCAGGAACTTCAGTACGATCAGCAGCAGCTGCAGGTGGAACGACTCGACCAGCGTATCGTTGGCCGCAGCGTTGGCGAATACGTAATCGCTCGCTTGCGCCAACGGCGTCGTCGCATCGCCGACGATTCCGATCACCGTCGCGCCCTTCTCTCTGCAAAATTTGGCGGCATCGACGGTTTCCTGCGTCGTTCCCGACAAGGAGGAGGTGATGACAAGCGACTTGTCCGTCAGCTGCTTGTGGCCCTCTACCAGCAGCTCTGCGGCGATTTCCGCATAAACGGGAATACTGGAATGCGTTTTGATGATATATTCGAACGGATATTTAATGGCGATCGTGCCGCCGCTGCCGATCAGAAAGACGTTGTCGATCTGTTTTTTCGTAATTTCATCCACCGCTTGCTCGATCTGGCTTCGGAGACCGATGGCCCCTTTCGTAATGCCGATGAACCGCTGACGATCAAAGTTTAACATGTGACTCATTCCTCCTGATTAAAGGTTTGCTATACACGATTGTCGAACCAAATGGTATATACCACTTTGACTGAGGTGCGACACGATATGACTTCACCCCATCCGCATTGGTATATACCAATAATAAAATACTAGCTTGTTTTTCAATTCTTGTCAATGCAAACGCTCTAAATTTTACGCGAGTGAATGTTCTTTTTATCGAGTGAACAACATAGGACAATAGAACCATATATTGGTTTATTATTGAATTTGAAGAGTTTTATGTTATATTAATATATGTAATATATTCCAGTTATAAACAAATATTAGGAGGTTTATAGAGTGTTGAAGAAAAAATTTGTTCCAGCTCTATTGACTTTAGCTGTAGCAGGAGTTACAAGCCTAACAGGCTTTTCGCATCTTCCTAGCACTGTAGCAGCTCCTTCCGGAAAGATAAAGCCGTTCTCGGATGAAACGGATGGAGGAAGCTTTACTTTAATGAACGAGACAAGAAAGGTATATGATAATTCTTATGACTATAGCGCTATTTATGGTAGTCTGGGTACCCTGATTTCAGGCTTGGTATTGCCTTCAGCTTTAGGATGGCAGGTAGCAGGAGGCGGGGCAACAAGTGTCGGTGCCACTTGGATCAACAACAAATTGGGTATTAGAAATACAGTTTACGTTAAAGTGAGAGTAGGCATTAGCTTTAATACATACTACAACTATTACGAGTACGTAGAGTCGGTCACCCATTACAACGATGGAAGTTTCTCGACTCCTATTGATACATGGTATGGTCAGACAGGTGTAAGGGTTCCGGATGATATTCTTGCGCGGTATGGTTTGAAAAACCCTCGCTAATTAACAAAGAAAACCGTTCGGATGTTTAGAACGGTTTTCTTTGTTTTAAATATATTAATGCTATATTGTGGATGGTTTGTTATAATATTTAATTAAACATGAAGGATGTGGTATTTTGACTAAGCAAAAAATCCTTAAAGCTGCAGCGGGGGGGCTCTCGTTTACGGTTTTTTGGACGGTCATGCATTATTTCATGGAAAAAGACGTTTCAATTGGAGCCGGTCTCGTAGGCGGTGTTTTTTGGTTTTTGGGAGCATTAATTATTTCATCGTTTAAAAAGGACGGCTAAAATACGTGGATATCCTCCTGAAATACTTTCTTTTTTTCATAGCCAACTGTGTACTAACATACAACATTTTCTCTGAACCAAGCTTATGCGAAATCTTTATTATACTCTGTTCTTACGACCTTTTTTGTTGCTATTTTAGATGCTATCAAGAAACCATGATTGTAATACAGAGAACGGCTCTTGTTCGCATTTATGCGGCAAGAACCGTTTTTTGTTGAATTTATGCTCTTGGCTTCTCAAAGGAAAGGCATATACAACCAGACAGCCCCGCCCAGAACTCCCTTGCAAGACTAAGGCGAGAGCAGCGGGCGAAGCTTATCGACCGACCGGCCGAAGGCGGCATCCGGGTCCGTCAAATAGGCCGAATCCGCCAGCTCCAAGGTCAAATACCCTGCGTAGCGATGCTCGGCCAGCTGCTTGAGGTAGGCTTCCACCGGCAAATTGCCGTCCCCCCACGCGAGATGGCCCGAAGGCGTCCCGTCGATCAAATGCACGTGCGGAACGCCGCCCAGCGCTTGGACGTAATCGCCGATCGTTTCCCCGGCGACCGCCATCGCTACCGTATCGATCAGACCGGTCATCGCACCGGAGCCGACCTCGTTGAGCATACGACGCAGCGAAGCGAGATCGGTCACCAGATTCGATTCCATCGGCTGCAATACCTCCAGCAGCAGCGTAACCCCCTGACGCTCCGCTTGGTCCGCAAGAACCCGAAGCGCCTCACACGACCGCTTCCAAGCTTCTTCCCGCGGCTCGTTATAATAGCCCCAGCCCGAGGTGATCAGCATGAACTTCGCTTCGAGAGCCGAGGCGATCTCGATATTCTTGCCGAAATAAGCGATGCCGGCGCGGCGGGCCGTTTCGTCTTTGGCCGCGATATTGAACGGATACATGATCTGCTCGGGCGTATAACAGACAAGACCGAGCCGCCGGCGGTTCAGCTCTTGGCGGATCCGCTTCACCTGCACGTCCGTCGCCGTGTCCGAATACAGATGCGGCGAGCCTCCCCACAGCTCGATCTGGGATACCCCGTGCTTGTCCATCGAATCGAAGAAATAGTCCAACGAATACATCCGGTAATGCAGGTTCATCCCTGCGATCTGCGCGAACCGAAGATGAGCCATAGCCGTTCCTCCCGTCATTATGATATATACCATTCCATCAGAACTGCGTCCGCTTTTTAGTAGGGCCTCCCATAGCCGAAAGCTCCTTCGACCAAGCAGGTTTTCGCCGCAAACGCCGCGCCCGCATCGAGCGCCTTCCGGACGGACGCCTCCGGGGCTTTGTTCCATTCCCCTTCCGTCAACAGCGCGAGCACAAAGGCGGTAAAGAACGAATCGCCCGCTCCGAGCGTGTCCACCGGCTGCACGAAATGAGGCTTTTGCAAATAAAACGCGCCGTTGTAATAAAGCAGGGCGCCCCGGCTGCCCATCGTACCCAAAACCCCCGTGCAGCCATACGCCGAGGCGACGAACGCCAGCTTCTCCCGGACGGCGTCCTCCTCCATCGCGCCGCACGAAAGCAAGCAAAGATCGACCTGCGGACATACCCGTTTTAAGTAGTCGTCGTCCCATTCGTCGGAGCAGTCGAAGGACAAGGGGACGCCTAGCGTCCGAAGCTCCGGCAGCTGAGACTCGATGCCGCTGTAGATGCTGGTATGAATCCATTGAAACTGCTTCATGTAAGAATAGTCCGACGCATCGAATACGAGCGGATGCTCCTGCTGGACGCCGCCTTTGTTCCATCCGACCATCACCCGGTCTCCGTCGATCAATTCGATAAGCGAGCAGCCGTTCTCGCCCTCCGCCGAACGGCAGCGGGACGTATCGACGCCAAGCTCATTCAACACCCGATGCACATGACGGCCTTCCTCATCGGTGCCGAAAATACCGAGATACGCCGCCTGCGCCCCCAATTGTTTGGCGTACACGCTGAAATTCACCGCGTTGCCGCCCGGGTACATCATGCTTTTATATACGTATTTATCGACGACGTTATCGCCTAAGCCCAGTACGTTCATGGCTTGCCTCCATTTTTGGTATATACCATTGTTGATAAAAAAATTAGTTGTTTTTCACGTTCAGCTTCGAAAAGAACCGGACGATGTCCCCGCGAGTCAGCGCCTGCGAGAACTCGATCAATTTGTCGTTCTTATCGAAAGCCTGTGCCTCGACCAGAATGCACGGGCTGTCGTTGCCGATGCGCAGCAGCTTGCTTTCCGCTTCGTCGCTAAGGGAGATCCGCATCGTCTGGTCCGCGCGGACGAGCTTGATCCCGTAATGCTCCTCCAGCACCTGGTACAAGGAGATGTCTTCGAAATTCATGTGCGCTTCGATTCCCGGGCAGTAAGCGTAAGGAATATACGAAAGCTCGATGGAGACGGGAATTTCGTCGGCATAGCGGACCCGTTTGATCGACCAGATCTCCTCTTCTTCGGATATCCCGAGCATCTTGGCCACGAAGCCGTTGGCCGGCTCCTTGCGTTTGTAGATCGTATTCGTCGAAGGACGGAGACCTTTGCTCAATATATTTTTGGAGAAGCTGGTGAATTCGACGAAATCCAATTGAATCCGCCGGTTCGTCACGAACGTGCCCGATCCGACAACCCGTTCCACGAAGCCCTCCCGCTCCAAAATGGAAATCGCATGACGGGCGGTCATCCGGCTGATCTGATACTGCGCGGCCAACTCACGCTCCGAAGGAAGCTTGTCGCCTTGCTTCCATTTCCCGCTTTCGATTTCTTGAATGAACAAATTTTTAATTTGTTGGTAAAACGGGATATGGTCTCCTGCTTTATTCATATTGAACCCCTGTCACGCGCTCGATTAGCGAATTACCGTAAAAAATGACGGCCAATTCCAGCATAGCAGATGACCATAAATACGGTCAAGGAAGCGGAGCAGCCTGCAATTCCTCGATGATGTCCTTCAATGGCCGGTCGGTCATGGAACGAAGACGGCCGTCCACGCTGCCGAAGGCCAGACCCTCGGTAACCGGATTCGGTACGATGACGCACCATAACCCGGCCGCTTTCGCGGCGGCGGCTCCGTTGGCGGAATCCTCGAAGGCCAGAGCTTCATGCGCCTCGATTCCCAGCGCTTGGACCGCCTTGAGATACAGCTCGGGGTCCGGCTTCACGTTCGCGACGTCGTCTTTGGTCTTGATGACCTCGAACGAATCAAGCAAGCCGAATCTGCGCAGAAACGATTCCACCCACGCCCGATCCGAGCTGGAAGCCAGCCCCACCTTCAGCCCCAACCGCTGCGCCGCTTCGATATATTCCGCGACCCCGTCGCGCAGCGCGACCGTCGCCATCTTCTCGGCATGAAGCTGGGCCGCTGCCTTCCTCACTTCGGAGATATCCGTCCGCCCTTCGGCCATTTGCCGGATATAGGCCTCGATCTGGCCACCGTGAGAGCCGACGCAAGCCGCGAATAGTTCTGTTGGAAAGGGAATGCCGTGCCCGCCAAGCACCTCGGCATAGCAGTCGAACCATGCGGATTCCGTATCTACGATTAAACCGTCGAAATCAAATACAATCGCTTTAATAATAGTCGCTCACTCCTGCCGGGTCTGTTGTACCCTCAATATTGAACGCGCCTGTAATACCTTCTGGTCGTTAAAGGGTGGTTGCGGACATGTTCCAGATGACAGCTTACGCGTTCGAGCAAGGCCGCCGCGACGATCGGCGACACATATTTCCGGTAGGCTAGCGATATGCCCGCCAGCTCGTAGTCCGCCGTATCGAATACGGTCAGCTCGTCCGTATAGCTCTTGGCAAAACGCTCCACCCGATCCATCAGCGGACGGGTCTCATCCTCGCCTTTGAGCAGGATCAGACTCATGTCCTTCTCGATCAATTCGAGCGCTCCATGAAAGAAATCGGAGGCATGGACCGGTCTTGTTTTGATCCACTGCATTTCCTCCAGAATACACATGGCGTAGTAATACGCCTCGCCCCAGGTGTTCCCGGAGCCGACCATCATATGATAGTCTTCGTTCCGGTAACGCTCGGCAAAAGCTTTCGCACGCTCCTCCGTTCGTTCCTTCACGTCAAGCAGCGCTTCGGGAAGCCGCTCCCACTCCGCGACCAAGCGGTCATAATCGGGAAACTCCCCTCTATTATACATAATCCGGAAAGCCAACAAATAAAATTGGATGAAAAAAGATTCGCAGGACGTATCGTCCTCGGCGAAATTGACGATGCTGTAATCGGTCAGCCCGGCTAACGGAGTCCCGGCTTTGCCTGTAAAGCTGATTGTCACTGCTCCCCGGTCCTTGCAATATTGTGCCGCTTCGACGGTTTCCTGGGTCGTGCCGGACAAGGAAGCCAGAACGACAAGCGACCGCTCGTTCAAATGCTTATGATCCATCGTCACGAACTCGGCGGCAATTTCCCGATACACCGGAAGCGTCGAGTGAGTCCGAAGCACGTATTCGGCGGGCGACATCAAGATTCCCGCGCCTCCCGAACCGATCAGAAACAAGTTCGTAAAGCCGCGCGCGGTGATCTCCTCGATGGCTTGATTGATTGGTTCCCGGCAAGCGACGGCGCCGCCCTGGATTCGCTTATAACGGTCTCTGTCGAAATTGAACATGTGGATTTGCCTCCCGGTGTGTGAATTTTTCCACGATTGGTTTTCATTATCCAAGCGCCTCGCGAATCGCCTGCAGCCCCTTTTTTAAAGGCCCGATCGGATCAAGCAGGTACCGTTCCGCACAGATTTCGAGGGTCAGGTACCCTTGGTAGCCGTGCTTCGAGAGCTGATTCAAATAAGCGCGCAGGGGAAGCTGACCGTCCCCCCAAGTCAGATGATCGCTATCGATAAAATGGATATGGCGCAGATCGTTCCCCAGCACTTGAAAGCAGTCGTCGAACGATTCGCCCGCGGCATGCATCGGACAGGTATCGACAATCGCCTTCAGCCGGTCGGAGCCGACCTCCCGCAGCATTCGGGCCTGCGTCTCCGTGTTCGTCACCAGATTGGATTCGAAAGGCTCCAGCTGCTCCAGCACCATCGTCATCCCCAGCTCCTCCGCCTTGCGGGAGAGCTGCTGCAGCGAGTCGCGCGAGCGCTCCCACGCCTCTCCGACCGGCTCGTTGCGGTATCCCCATCCGGGCACGATCTGGAAGAGGTCCGACCCAAGCTCCGCCGCGGCATCCAGCGCTTTCGTAAAGTAGCGGAGACTGCGGTCGCGAATGTCCTTCTCCCTGGCGGCGATATTGACCGGGTACACGCACTGCTCGGGCGTGAAGCAGACGAGGTTCAAGCCTCTCCGCTCGATTTCTCTTCGAATGCCGCCGACCTGGCGCAGCGTTACATCCTCCACATACAGATGAGGCGATCCTCCCCACAGCTCGATATGCTCCAATCCGAGCTCGAGCATGGCGTCCAGAAAATAATCCAGCGAATACAGCAGAAAATGCTCGTTCATTCCTGCGAACCGCGTCAGCGGAATCGTTCCCATCAGGGCTTCCTCCCTTCCGGCCCCTGCAGGCCCAACGCCCTTCGGATCGTGTCAATCGATTGCTCCAAATGCCGGTCGGGCTCCAAGTAATGCTTGGCTCCGCACGTCTCCAGGCCGATGTACCCTTGATATCCCCGTTCGCCCAGCTCCTTCAAGAACGAGGCGAGCGGCAGGTTTCCCGACCCGAGCGGCACGTGCCCCTGCGGACTGCCGTCGCACAAGTGGATATGGTTCACGCGTTCCCCCAATTCGGTAAAATAAGCTTCCAGCGAGTCCCCCGCGACGACCATCGGCACCGTATCCACATTGCAGCCCAAATGCGGCGATCCGATCTCTTGCATCATCCGTTGGGCGGTGTGCAGATTATGAACGAGGTTCGACTCGTGGTACAGCAGCGGCTCCATCGTCAGGCGGATCCCAAGCGTCTCCGCTTTTCTGGCGATGAGCTCGATAGCGTCTCTGGACCTTTTCCAGGCGTCGTCCGTCGGTTTATCGTAATACCCTCTCCCCGCCACGATTTGCATCAGACCGGTGCCGAGCTCGGACGCGATATCCAAGCTTTTGAGCGCGTAGGCTATGCTGCGCCGGCGCAAAGCCTCGTCTTCGGCCGCAAGGTTGATCGGATAGACGCACGTTTCCGGCGTGAAGCAAGCGATCGCAAGCCCGCGGGCTTCGATTCCGCGCCGGAGGCGGCTCACATCGGACAGCTTCAAGTCTTCAATCGGCACGTGCGGCGAGCCGCCCCATAATTCGACGGCCTGCAGCTCCAGCGAAACCAGCTTATCGAGAAAGTAATCCAGCGGATACAGCACATAGTGAATATTCATCGGCGCAATTTGAGACATCGTCACGGTTCCCACGCCCGATCACCCCTTTACGCTTCCTGCCGACAATCCGCGGACGAATTGCCGTTGGAACAGGATAAAGACAATAATCATAGGCAGCGCCGCCATCGATAACGCGGCTAACTGCATGCCGAAGCCGGCGGTCAGTCTGCCTTTCAGGTTCAGGATGCCGACCGGAATCGTCCATTGGTTGCCGTTTTCGAGGAACGTGATCGCGAACATAAATTCATTCCAGATGACGATCGTCGCAAGCAAAGCCGCAGAGATGATAATCGGCCGGCTCATCGGAATAATGACGCTCCACAGAAGCTTCCACGAATTCCCGCCGTCCAGAAAGGTCGCCTCCTCCACATCCCGCGGGATCGATAAGAAGTAAGAGCGGATCAAGAAGACGGAGAAAGGAATCTGAAAAGCCGCATATGGAATAATGAGCCCCCAATACGTGTTGTACAGATGAAACAATTTTAAGATTTGATATAAAGAGACGATGCTTGCTTGGGGAGCCATCATCAGTCCGCTTAATATAATCAAAAAGATGACGTGCCTCCCTTTAAACTGAAACCGGGAGATCGCGTAAGCAGCCAGCGTGCTGATCAGCACGGCCAGCAGGACGGACACCGTGGTAACGAAGACGCTGTTGAAAAAATACCGTCCCACCCCCGACTCCCAGGCGACTTGGAAGTTGCTGAATTTCCACTGCTTCGGCAAAATCCAGCTGTTGGCAAAAAACTCCTGATTGTTCTTGAAGCCGTTCATCATCATCCACAGAATCGGATATATCACGCTTAAGGCGTACAGGACAAAAAAGGCGAGCAGCAACCAGAAGAAAATACGGCTTTTTATTGTTCTGTGCACGTTCCTTTCGCCTCCTAGTCGTCTTTGGCCGTACCGGATAGTTTGATTTGACATAGGGACAGGAGCATCGTAATCACGAAGACGACCGTCGCAATCGAAGCGGCATAGCCCATTTCATCGTTCCGGAAGGCCGCGCGGTACAGCATGGTGCCCAGGACCTCCGTAGAGCGGCCGGGACCGCCCGAGGTCAAAATGTAAATTTCGTCGAACAGCTTGTATGCGCCCAGCACCGTGATCATCGACGCGACCAGAATCATCTCTTTGACGCTAGGGAGCGTCACGGCGAAAAAGCTCCGGACGGGACCCGCCCCGTCCAGATCGGCGGCTTCGTAGAAATCCTTCGGGATATTATGCATCGCGATCAAGAACAGCATCACGTTATAGCCGATATACTGCCATTGGGACACCCAGATCGCCGCATAAATGGCCAGATTGCTGTCTCCCAGCCAAGGCTGCGCCAAGGAATGCAGACCCAGTGCCTTTAAGCCCAGGTTGATGATGCCCGTATCCGGGTTATAGATAAACTGCCACAGCAAGCCGATCACCACGAACGAGATCACGGAAGGAATAAAAAATACGGTGCGGAAAAAAGGCTGCATCTTCTGAAACAGCTTATGCTCCAGGATGGCGGCAATCACGAGGGCCGCGCCGACCTGAAACACAAAAGAAATGACGGCATACAGCGTATTGTTGCGGATCGCCGTGTAAAATACGGGATCGGCGAACAACCTTTTAAAGTTATCGAAGCCGATATAGGTCTTATTCGGGGAAAAGGCATTGAAGCTGAACAGGCTATAGTATAGATTCAAGGCTAACGGAGCGAGAACAAAAACGCTTACAAACACCAAAGCCGGTAAGGCGTACAAGCTTGCCAGCCTGCGATTCCGGAAAACATTCATGTGCCTTTTCTCCTTTCGGGAAAATCAAGGGGCTGCCGATTCGGCCCCCCTTGACGGGGACTCCGGTTATTTAAGCTCTTTGACTTCCTTGGCGACCTGCTGGACTTCCTTCATGATGTCCTCAGGCGACTTGAAGCCTTCCATCAGCGGAGCGGCAGAGGTCCAGTATTCGTCGACCAGCTTGGAGTTAATTTGCACGTCGAGCCATTCGTTCACCCCGCGATCCAACAGGAGCTGCATGGCTTTAACGTTTTGCGGGAACGAAGTTTCTTTGTTGACCGCGCCGATGACGGAGCTTTGCCATGTGTTCATCTTCACCATTTTTTCCGCATTCGCCTTGCTGGTCAAAAATTTCAGGAAATCGATGGCTTCGTCCGGATGCTTGGACTCGGACGAGACGACGAAGCCGTCCGCTCCTCCGACAATGGACTTCAGATCGCCGTCCTCCCCTTCCATCGGCGGCATCGGGAACACGTCCCAGTTATCCCCCATCGCCTCGACCATTTGCGGGAATTCTTCGGAGTAGGAGTAGTACATCGCGCTTTTGCCGGCCAGGAACGATTGGAGCGCCATATCGGCCGGGGTCGTATTGACGTTCGAGTTAAAGTAGCCTTTGTCTTGCAGCTCCTTGAATTTTTTAAGCGCATCGACATAGCCGGGATTCGTCCACTCGCCGGTCTTGTAATTGTAATCCTTCGCGCGGACTTCCGGATTAACCATCATGAGATTGAAGGCCGTCTCGTAATGAATCGATGCCCAGATATCTTGCTGGCCGTAGGCGATTGGCGTTACGCCCGCGTTTTTCAGGGTCTCGCATAATTTCATGAACTCGTCGTACGTTTTAGGCTCCTGCAATTGATGCTTGGCGAAAATTTCTTTATTGTACACGAAAAACTTGCCTAATAGACGCAGCGGAATCCCGTAGGTCTTCCCTTCATATTGATAAGACTTCAACGCCGAAGGAATGAAGCTGTTTTTCCATGCCGGATCGTTCTCCAGATAGGAGCTTACATCCTTGACCACACCGGCCCGAATATATTTTTGGGCATATTCACTGCCCCAGGAGAAGAAAATATCCGGTACGTCGCTGCCTCCCAGAATGACCTTCATTTTATCCTTCAACGTCTCGTCATAAATGGCCTCCGCCTGAATCTTGATGTTCGGATGGCTTTGCTCGTATTCCTTGATCACTTCATCGAAATAGCCGCTGTAAACGGGCTGCGGCCAGGACCGGAGCACCTTGAGCGTAATTTGTTTGCCGTCGCCGGCCGCCTTGCCGCCGCCTTCATCGGAGTTGGAGTTGGAGCAAGCCGTCATCGTCAGCGCCAAGCACAGGGTTACCGTCGTGGCCAAGCTAATTGTTTTGTTCATAGCATTCACTCCCGCCTTTTCGTTATATGGTATATACCATTTATTTGAAGCTTCAGCTCTCTTGCAGCCAAGAGGCCGATAGGAAGCAAACCAACCGTTTTTTCGTCCTGTTCAGATCGATAAATTTTGCAGGATCGTCGCCAGTGATATGTCGCTTTGATTCTCTTGTCGAATCGGGTCGTCGTACCGGTGCGCCACGATTCTATTATTTACGATGCCAAGCAGCCTGCCCCGCTCGCCGCGGGTTAGCAGATGAACGGCCTCCACGCCCCAGCGGCTTCCCAGCACCCTGTCCGCCGCCGTCGGACTTCCGCCTCGTTGAAGGTGGCCGAGCACGGTGGTCCGGACGTCGTAGCCCGCCATCGCTTTGATGCGGCTTGCAATATCCGCGCCCGATCCGACGCCCTCCGCCGAAAGAATGATGCTGTGCCGCTTGCCGTCCCGGATCGAAGCCTGCAATTTCCGGATCAGATCCTCGATTCTAAATTCGATCTCCGGCACGATCACATATTCCGCGCCGCAGGCGACCCCGGCCCATAGGGCGATGCTGCCGCTGTGGCGTCCCATCACCTCGATCAGGCCGATCCGGTCATGAGAGAACGAGGTGTCCCGGATCCGGTCGGCCGCTTCCACCACGGTATTGACGGCCGTATCGAAGCCCAGGGTCATCTCCGTTCCCGGCATGTCGTTGTCGATCGTTCCCGGGATGCAGACGGTAGCGACGCCTTCCGCCTCCAGCTTCTTGGCTCCCTCGAAGGACCCGTTCCCGCCGATCACGACGACCCCTTCGATCCCGGAAGCTTGGAGCTGCCTGACCGCTTGGGCTCTGCCTTCCGCGGTCCGGAACCTTTCCGACCGGCTGGTCTGCAGCATCGTTCCGCCGCGATGAATAATTCCTCCCACATCGCGCTCCGACAGCCTTCTGATTTTCCCCTCGATCAGCCCCTCGTAGCCTCCGTATACCCCGCATACCTCGCAGCCTAGACGGATGCCCTCCCGAACAACGGCCCGGATGGCGACATTCATGCCCGGAGCGTCCCCGCCGCTTGTCAATACAGCTATTTTTCTCATCCGTATCCCCCCTAAGTCCAAAATTGTGTAAGCGTTTTAATGGTATATACCAATATTACATGACTTCCTCCGTTCCCGCAAGTCTTTTCTTCCGCGGCTGTGTAAAGGATCGAGATGTACATGAAAAAAGGGCCTCCGGCCGTCGTATAACAAGGTTCATCCCTGCTTCCGAACGGCCCAAGGCCCGTCTGCTTTATGCAAAACCTTTCCTGCCGGCGTTTTGTCCCGTCGATGACGAGTTACAACCCGAAATGCTCTTGGAACCAAGCTGCGGCCGCATCGGCTTCCATCGGCGTAAGCTGATGGCCGTACCGCTCCCAATGGACCGTCACCGAAGCTCCCGCCCCGCGAAGCAGTCCCTCCAGCTCTTCGGTTTCGCGGGCCGAACAGATTGGATCGTTCGTCCCCGCTCCGATGAAGACCGGGAGACCGGACAGCTCCGGGAGCACGATGCCTCTTCGCGGAACCATGGGATGGTGAAGAATCGCGCCTTGCAGGGCATCCCGGTAATGAAACAGCAGACTGCCCGCGATGTTGGCTCCGTTGGAATAGCCTACCCCGACGAGGCGGCTGCGGTCGAATCCGTACTGCTTTGCGGCTTGATCCAAAAACTCGCTGACTTCCTGCGTGCGGAAGACAAGGTCCTCTTCGTCGAACACGCCTTCGGCGAGCCGGCGGAAGAAGCGGGACATGCCGTTTTCCAGCACATTGCCCCGAAGGCTGAGTACGGAGGAGTCCGGCGCTATGCGCTTTGCCAGCGGAAGCAGGTCCCGCTCCGTTCCCCCCGTCCCATGGAAGAGCACCAAGGTCGGCGCCTCTTCGCGGCTTCCCTTTTCGAAGATATGCTTCATGTGCGTTTCCCCTCCAATGCTCTCACTTCAATCGGCAGCAGATTCGCCTCGATCGCGGCGCGATGGGGCTCATACCACGCGGGCAGCATTAGCTTCTCGCCCAGCGTTTCGGCCGGTTCGTCACGGGTGAAGCCCGGCGGATCGGTCGCGATCTCGAACAGGATGCCTCCCGCCTCGCGGAAATAGAGCGCGTTGAAATATTGGCGGTCAATGATGGAGGTCGGGCGGTAGCCGTAGCTTTGCACTTCGCCCTGCCACCCGGCATGCTGCTCGTAATCCGCCGCGCGCCAGGCGATATGATGAACGGTTCCCGCGCCTTCGCTGCCCCGGCTCACCGCCGCGAGCGGCACATCAATCACGTTGCCGAGCTCCCCGGTGGACCGGAAGCGGGCATACTCGGCGTCTTCCGCGACTTTCTCCAAGCCGAGCAGATGCACCAGCGCGTCCATCGTTTTGTTCGGGTCGGTGCTGAATAGCACGGCGCCTCCGAAGCCCTTGATCGCCTTGTCGGCCGGAATCCCGCCGAACGCCCATCCGCTGTTCGGACCTTCCTCTCGTTCGACCAGTTCCAGACGCAGCCCTTCATTGTCCTGGAATTGCAGGGACGTCTCCGAGAAGCGGCTTGCCTTGGTCACCGCAATGCCGAAGCTTGCGAGACGGTCCTCCCAATACCCGAGAGCGCCTGCAGGGACGGCATACGTCGTTATGCCGACTTGACCGCCGCCGACCCGGCCTTTGCGCGAGTTCGGCCAAGGGAAGAACGTCACGATCGTTCCCGGGCTTCCCGCTTCGTTGCCGAAGTACAGATGGTATACCTCGGGAGCGTCGAAATTGATCGTTTTCTTCACCAGACGCAGCCCCAGAATGCCTGCGTAAAAATCGACATTGCCCTGCGGATCGCTTGCAAAAGCCGTAATATGATGAATACCGGATGTTTGTAATGTCATGGGAAATCCTCCTCTATCCTTAGTCATCTCATGATCCGTGCCAAATTATTTAAGAAGCGCATCCAACGAATAAGCGCCGGCGCCCGTCAAAGCCACGCCGATAGCGATAACCAACAGCACGAGCGGGTATTCGTACCCGTTGGCGGTAGACCACAGGCCGTTCGGTCCGTGCACCTTCACGATCGCGCCGAGCATGGCCGCGGCAATCAGCGCCGCCGCCAGCGGGGTCAGCAGACCGGCTGCAAAAAGAACGCCTCCGAGCAATTCCATCACCCCGGCCAATACCGCCATGACGACGCCCGGCTTGATGCCGACCGACTCCATCCACCCGCCGGTCCCCTTCGGACCGTAGCCGCCGAACCAGCCGAACAGCTTCTGCGCTCCGTGCCCGATAAACAACAGCCCCACCACTAACCGAATCAACAACAAACCTAATGCCAACATAAACCTCATCCTCCATTATTTTTAATTTGTTATTCTTAATTTTAAGATATTTGACAGACCGTAAACATAGCTGCACCACTTCCTTGCCATCCCGCGGCCGAATAGCTTCACGGCATTTCGGCGTCACCCTCAAGGCTTCACTTGCTTTAAAACCTTATCATCCTTCTCGCGTTCTCGCCTTCATTCCAAGCAAGCCGCTCTCTCTGCCCTTCTCAATCGTTCCACCGTCCAGCTATCGCTTATACACCTCGAACTCCTCCTCGAAGATATCTTCGATTTAATTATCTTAAATTAAAGATATATCATTTCATGATCCGTGTCAACCCTCATCGCAAAAATCAGGATGTGGACTTCGTTCGAACCGTCCCGTCGGAATGCCCAATGACGATCAAATCCGCCATATGAACGAACAGGCCGTTCTCCACGACTCCGGGCAGCTTGTTCAGTTCCACGCTCAATTCGCCAGGATTCGGAATCGATCCGAACCGGCAGTCTATCACGAAATTGCCGTTATCCGTCACGAAGGGAGCCCCGCCCCTCATCCGCAGAACCGGCTCGCAGCCCATTTGCCCCAGCTGCTTGCTTGTAATCTCCCACCCGAACGGCACCACTTCAACGGGAAGCGGAAACCGGCCTAGGACGGGCACACATTTCGAATGGTCGACAACAACAATGAACCGGGCCGAAAACGACGCTATCATTTTCTCCCGCAGCAAAGCTCCTCCCCCGCCCTTGATCAGTTCCTCTTTCGGACTGACCTCGTCCGCGCCGTCTACGGTCAAATCCAACGGAGCTTGCAGCGAGGCAATCGGAAGAAGCGGTATACCCGCCTCTTGCGCCAGCTTTTCGGTCTGCACGGACGTCGGTACAGCCTCGATCCGCAGCCCCTCCTTTACCCGCTCGCCGAGCCTGACGATGGTCCAATATACCGTGGATCCGGTTCCAAGACCGATTCTCATCCCATCGCTGATGTACTCCGCCGCTTTCTCGCCGGCGGCTTTCTTCGCATCCATGTTAGTTGCCCCCGATCGTACAGACTCCCCCCGGCAACCGGTAGACCGGCAGGACATAACCTCCATACCGGTCGGCCGCCGCTGGCACGCTTTTAAGTATAAATTTTAACACGCTCTTCCAACGGTTTAAACTCCTTGTCGCCAGGAGGCGCCGTGGGCTTGCCGAACGGCATTTGCGCGATAAGCTCCCACGTTTCCGGCAGGCTCCATTCCGCTCTCACCTTCTCGTCGATCAGAGGATTGTAATGCTGCAGCGACGCCCCCAAGCCTTCGTTCGCCAGAGCGGTCCAGATGACATACTGGAGCATGCCCGACGATTGCTGGGCCCAGGTTGGGAACCGCTCTTGATAGGTGGGAAACTGAGCTTGCAGCGCTTCGACCACGGCCATATCTTCGAAGTACAAAATCGTGCCGTAGGCGGCGCGGAACCCGTCCATGCGCTGCTGAGTCGAGGCAAACTGGTCTTCCGGCACAATCGCCTTCAACACCTGCGTCGTCATCTCCCACAGCTTATCGTGATGCTTTCCGAACAAAACAACGGCCCGCGCACTTTGCGAGTTGAAGGCGGAAGGCGTATGCTTTACTGCTTCATAGACGATTTCCCGAATTTTATCGTCCGGAACGGTCGACTCTTTGCTTAGGCCGTAAATGGTCCGCCTTTTCTTCGCCAAGGTTAGAAATTCATTTGCCACTGTTCCACATCTCCTATCGCTGAATGGGTATTAGCTTTACACACTTTTACAAGGTTCCCGAAAAACTGGCGCCTTTATTCGTAGTTTTTGTCTCGATAAGCTTCATTAACCGTTCTGCCCCATCCGTAAACCGCACTCTCCTATCTAACACAGCACCGCTTCCGCTGTCGCTCTATGCCTGCTGAACCGAGAGTATGTCCTGCCGCGGCGTCGCGGATTGGCTTTCCCAGACGGTGCTTGGGATCTCGCGCCCCAGTACCGGGGCTACATCGGCCGCGAACCATTCCATCTGCTCGCGCTGCTCCGCTTCCGTCAATCCGTCGACACTGATGCTGAGCACTTGATGACCGTAGGCCTGATGGTAATTCAGAATCTTCTCTATCACGAAGTCAGCGCTGCCGACCAGAACGGGGCCGTTCTTGATGTTATCCTCCAGATCCCGGAAGGGCGATTGGTTATGCTGGGCCGCTGCGGTGGAGGTAAAAGCGTCGTAGTAAGGGCGAAAGCGTCTGACCGCTTCCTCGGAGGTATTGGCCAAATACAAGCTTCCTGCGCCTGCACCGACAACGGCGTCCTTCGGATCGCGGCCGTAATAGGCCCAGCGTTCGCGGTAATGATCGATTAGCGCTTTATACTTGGCTTGGGGATGGAACGTATTGGACGAGAAGATCGGCTCGCCGTATTTTGCGGCCAATTCGGTGGAAATCGTGCTGGATGCGCTGCCGTGCCATATGGGAATAGGCTGCTGGAGAGGTCTTGGCTGTGTGGTCACGTTGTCCAGCGACGGGCGATAGCGCCCCTGCCAGGTGACGTTCTCTTCATTCCATAGTTTCTTGAGCAGAGCATACCGTTCCGACAGCGATTCCCACTGCTCCTCCTCGGTGATGCCGAAGAGCGGATAGTGGCGGGGATCGTTGCCTTTGCCAATGATCAGCTCCAGCCGGCCGCCGCAGAGGTGGTCGAGCGTGGCGTAGTCCTCAGCCACACGCACCGGATCAAGCACGCTCAAGACGGTCACGGTGGTCAATAAGCGGATTCGCGAAAATGAGGTACATAATTCTTACACCTTGTAGCTCTTCCCATTTTATAAATGTAAATACAAAAAGAGCGATATCTATAATAAGGTCAAAAATATTTGTGGAATAGTCCAAGCCAAACGTAACTTACTGTTCTTTATGTTGATCCCCCCTTTCGAAAAAGAAGAGTAAGCGCGTTGAAATATTGATCAAAGTTGGGAGGTGAAGGAATGCACTAACCCCACAAAAGTAAGTACGAATATTGCTATCACGTTTTTCGGATTATCGAGAATTTTAGATACGACTGCGTCAATACAATCATTTCGGCCCACTTCCGCACATCGTACCAAATAAGGAACTAACCGCCGCCGGGACAATCTTTCTTCGGAGATGCATTCTTCCGTGTACAGCTCATACAACCATCCGGGCACCTTTCCGAAAACTTTGCCCAAGGCATCCAGTTGGTTGATCGTCATTGATCGAGAAATGCCATTCAAGGCGCTGCTCAAATTATCTGGATTAATCCCAGTAAATTCCGCCAATTGATTGATATTGTGACCATGCAGCTTCATTTGGTCTTCGATTTCCCAACGCAAAGAGCGATTAACGACCCGCACGAAAAAACCAACCTCCCCTAAAAATATAAAACAATATTTCCGCATTATTCTATAATAATAAAATAAAAATATTTACAGTTGAAAAAATAACAAGTTTTTTTTACATATATTAAAAATCGATCCTTCTATTTGCTTTCTCCAATTCCTTGATGAAACAAGCTTTTTCCGTTTTGTATAGGATGGAGGTTACGAAAGGGAGCCACACAATTATAATCGCAATTACGACAATTCAAATAAATCAAAAGTCGCTTTTGCGTACTCCCTCCTCTTTTGCCAATCCTCTACACTTCTTTATAGAGAGGTTGTGGGACGTATGACAATAACGTTTGCAGAACAAATTGGCGCAAAAATCCGTATTCACCGTCTTGCAAAAAATTGGACCCAAGAACAACTCGCAGAGTTAAGCAATACGACAGCCTCCTATGTCGGCCAACTAGAACGCGGCGAGAAGGATGTACGAATCGGTACCCTTGAAAAAATCGCCCATGCGCTGGACATGAGCGTGTATGAGCTGTTTGGTGACGAAAAGGAAGCATTCTTGCAAGAGAAAACATGGGTATATGAAAGCATCCTGCTCCTTTTGAAACATAACGAACAAAAGCAGCGCCAAGCGTACCGCATCTTGCGGGAGCTGCTAGAGCCTAGCGATCCGAAATAAAAGCAAAGCCGAACAAAACCAAACGCCGCGTTCCCTAGTAATCGGGTACGCGGCGCTTTGTTTTTACTGTTGAAAAAATTTAACCGGGAATGGGATATTTTCGAGTTACCGATCGTGTTGTATGTAGGAGGCGAAAACATGGAAAGCAATTCTTTAGCGCGTACGGATAAAGAATTGGCTGAACTCTATCAACGGCATGCAGATCTAGTTTATAGGTTGTGCTATATCTATTTGAAAAACCCTGTTGATGCAGAAGACGCTGTTCAATCTGTATTTATAAAACTAATCCAATCTCAAATGGTTTTTAACGACCATGAGCATGAAAAAGCATGGTTGACGGTAACCACCCGAAATTACTGCAAGGACATTTTAAAAAATTGGTGGAGAATCCGCCGTGTGGCTTTAGACACTTTACCGGAAGTTCCTTCTTGGAACGGTCATGAGTCATCAGGGAAGGTGCTTGCAAGACTGCTCTCACTTCCCGAAAAATACAAAACCGTGTTGTATCTTTACTATTTCGAGGAATACTCGGTAAAAGAAATATCAGAGATGATAGGACACAAGGAAAGCACGATCCAAACGCAGCTATCCAGAGGCCGAAAACTCCTTAAAATAGACCTGGGAGGGAATTATCTTGAGTGACAAGCATATTAATCGGCTATTTGAGGCACTTACGCCAAACACGGAACACAAAGAAAAAATGTTTCAGAACCTTTTAGTACAGAGCCAGAATGAAAATAAAAAACAGAGAGAGTTTACTCCCGTGAAACGTTGGAGACCTGCGATTCTGTGTGCCATACTGATTGGCTGTTTAACTTCAACAGCTTTGGCGGCGGCATATATGGGATTGGATGAAGCATTTTTAAAATTTCTGAAGCCACTAAACCAAGAGCAGGCACAATATTTATCAAATGGCGCTTATGTGATTAACAAGCAAGTGGAAAACGAAAATGGAACGCTTACCATTAAGCAAGCGATCGGCGACAGTAATACGACCTATATCCTAATGGACTTTACTGCTCCGAAAGGGACGGTGTTAAATGCAGCAGGATACCGTTTTGAGGTTCCCCATATTACCTATGATGGGGCGGGACGTGATAAATTCAGTCGTAGTTACGGATTCAAAGTGCTAGACGATGGCAATCCTAATGACAATAAAATTAGCTTGATTATGAGTATCGGGACCGACAATTCCATAGCAGGCAAAACCTTTGATTTCTCAGTCGAAAATTTACAAGCAATCAATCCGCTTACGAAAAATTTTGAAACGGTTATACCGGGTTATTGGGGAACAATGCTTAAGCTGGATTTCAAGGATACTTCTAGTCTTTATCAGATTGATCAAGACATCACCCTGTATGGGTATAAGGCCGTATTAAAAACGATCTCTATCTCGCCCATTTCAATTACTTTAAAGACTGGTAGCAATTACTTAAAAGAGATTTTCAATTACACCCTCAGCTTAGAGAAAAAAGTTGGTAAAGATGAATCGGGTCACTTCCCTATCACGATAAACTACAAAGATGGCACCTCAAACCTTCTTAACGGATCAATTAACATGGATTTTATAGAAGGCGAAATGATTACGACCTACTCTTTTGGAAATGTTATAAATGATAAGGAAATCACATCTGTCGTATTTTTTGACAAAGAATTTCCGATTAAAGACTGAATCTCCACTACACTAAAGTAAGCGTCAAATGCTCTCATGCATGCCTAGTCTGGCTATGCGCGCTGGGGGCATTTGACGCTTTCTCATGAAAAACTGCCCCGCTCCAATCGCTCTACCACCCGCTCCCCCGCCGCACCTCCTCGACGATGGCCCGGACCCCTTCGTCGATCCGCTCCCGCTGCGCCCGCGAAATGCTGATGCGGATAAACTTCTCCCGCTCCGCATAATCCGCCAAATAAAACGGTTTACCGGAAACGACGCTGACCTTTCTCGCCGCGAGCCTCTTCATCAGACGCTCGATATTGACCGTCCGGGGCAGCTTAAACTGGACATAGACGCCTGAACGGACGTCCGCGGCTTCGATCAGCCCCGCTTCGTTGTGCCGCCGCAAGGCCTCGTTCAACTCGCGCATCCGCTCCTCGTACAAGCCGTATATTTTGTGCTTGTGCCGCTCGTACATGCCGTTCTTGATGTAAATTTCGAGCGCCGCCTGGGAGAGCAGCGAGGCGTCGGGGTATTTTTTGTAATTCTGGTACGTCTTCAGCAGCCTCTCCGGCAGCACGACGGCTCCGAGCCTCAGGCCGGGAAAAATGATTTTGGAGAAGCTCTTCAAATAAACGACGTGCGAGCTCCGGTCGTAAGCGTGAATCGGGTCGAACCGCTCGGCGCCGAGGTCCGCCATATAATCGTCCTCCACGACGTACACGTCGTATTTGCCGGCCAGCCGGGCGATCGCCTTCCTCTCCTCTACGCTGTATGAGGTGCCGAGCGGATTGTGGTATCTCGACATCGTGTAAAAAAATTTGATGCCGCCGCTGCGAAACTGCTCCTCCAGCTCCTGAAGATCGATTCCCTGCGCCGTCCGCGCGATGCCGCGAACCGGAATGCCCTCCGCCTCCAAAAAGCGCAAATACAGCTCGTAGCTCGGCTGCTCGACCAGAACGGTCGCCTTTCCGTTCGGGAACGGCATCTTCGCCAAAATTTCCAGCGACGGCTGCACGCCCGAGCTGACCAGAATCCGCTCCGCTTTCGCAAACACCTGATCGCCGGCCAAATGGGAAACGAGCGTCTGGCGCAGCGTTTCCAGCCCGTGCGGATCGCCGTAAGTAAACAGATGGTATTTGTACGTATCGATGGCCTTGTTCAGGCAATGCTGGAAATCCAAATACGGAAATACGTCCAAATCCGGCGACGCCGAAGCAAAATCGATCGTTTCGCTGACCGTGCCGCTGCGCCGGTCTCCCGGCTTCTCGACCACGTAATAGCCGCTCTGCGGGACCGAATAGATCGCGTGGCGCTTTTCCAGCTCCGCATACGCCCGGATCACCGTGCTGATGCTGCAGCCGTATTCCTGCGCGGCGCTGCGGACGGACGGCAGCTTTCGGCCGGGACCATAGCGCCCCTCCCGGATTTTATGCTCCATATCGGATAAGATCGAGAGATACTTTTTCATCATGCGCCTCCTTGCTGCTCTCATTATACACGACCCGGCCAACTGTATCGATACAGTTGCAGCAAAATGACATTGTCCGGTTTACGCATTGGCCTTACCTTATAAGTAACGGGTTAGCGAACGCGCTCCCGACTGTCCAAGAGAGAAGGTTGCCCCATGAATCAAAAAGGACTAAAGCTTGCTTATGTATTCGCCGTGCTGAATGCGGCGATCATCGGATTCTCGTTTCTTTTTACCAAAATCGCGCTTGAACACGCCCAGCCGCTCGACACGCTGACATTCCGTTTTGCCGCTTCGTTTGCGGTCATGTCGATCCCGGTCGCGCTGGGCTGGGTCAAGCTGGCCTACCGCGGCAAGCCGCTCGGGAAGGCCCTGCTGCTGGCCACGATGTACCCGCTCGGCTTCTTCACGCTGCAAGCGTTCGGGCTGCAGCACGCCACCTCGGCCGAGGGCGGCATTCTGTACGCGTTCACTCCGGTCGTGACGATGGTGCTCGCCTCCGTATTTTTGAAGGAAGCGACGACCGTGCTGCAGAAGCTGTCGATTTTCCTGTCGGTCTTCGGTGTCGTCTTCATCTTTGTCATGAAGGGAAGCCGCATCGACTTGTCGAACATGACCGGGATCTTCCTGCTGTTCCTGACGTGCGTCGCTTTTGCCGGATACAGCGTGCTGGCCCGTTCGCTCTCGAAGCAGTTCAGCCCTGCGGAAATCACTTATTTTATGCTCGGCATCGGGTTCGTCGTTTTTCTGGCCATTTCGCTTGCCAGCCATGCCTCCGCCCGGACGCTTGACCAATTCGTCGCGCCGCTGGCTAGCGGAACCTTTCTCGTCTCGATCTTTTACTTGGGGGTCGTGTCCTCGCTTGCCACCGCCCTGATGGCCAACTACATTCTATCCAAGATCGAAGCTTCGAAAATGAGCGTGTTCAGCAATCTGGCGACCATCGTCTCAATCGCGGCCGGAGCCCTATTTCTCGGGGAAGAGGTGACGGTGTACCATCTGATCGGGTCGGTCCTGATTATCGCCGGGGTCATCGGGACGAACCGCTTGGGGCGGAAAAAGACGGCTCCGCAAGGCATTCAAGCGAAACGTGCGGAAGCATGAAGCAATATGCAAAAACAGCCAACCCCCTGATCTTCCAGAGGATTGGCTGTTTTCGTTGGATTAGCTTGTGATGGCCCGTCGAGCCGCGGGAACCTCGGGCAGCTCGTTCACGGAAACAATGGCGTCCGTCTTCTTCACCGGCTTGTTCCAGTACCGCTCGTTCCCCGGCAAATCGTCGAACCAGGCGGCGTCCTCCGGACAATCCAGCACCATAAATTTGCCGTACTCCCCGTCCCGCGATTGATGGTATTTCAAGTAAGCTTTGCCATTGTCGATCGCCAATATCTCGATTTTTCCGGACGTATGGCTCATTGACAGACGTACCCTTTTTCCCAGACCGGAGGTTAGGGCTTTCGCTTGCTCGACAATATCGTATACTTTCTTCAAAGGCAGGACAAACTCGCTGTTCCCGGCCACCGGGCGGTTGACGAAGAAATAATAAGGCGTGACGCCGGCCCAGGAAAGCTTGTCCAGAAGCTCGCCCAATACCGCGGGATCGTCGTTAATCCCTTTCAGCACCGGAGTCTGGTTCACGACGATGGCCCCGGCACGATGCAGCGCCTCGAACCCTCTTTTGGCCTCTTCCGTGATTTCACGGGGATGATTGATGTGCGCCATGACATAGATGCGCTTATCCGCGGAGGAGAAGGTCCGGATGAGATCCAGCAGCGCTTCGTCCTCATAAATGCGCATCGGGTTGAACACGGGCAGCTTGGAGCCGAGCCGGATGATCTTGACATGTTCGATGGCCCGCAGCCTGCTCAAAATTTTGCCCAATCGCGCCGTCGACAGGATCAGACTGTCTCCGCCGGTCAGGAGCACGTTGTTAATCTCGGGATGCCGGGCGATGTAAGCGATTCCTTCTTCGACATCGGACATTGCTTCTTTCACATCGTTGCGGAATAATCGCTTGCGGAAGCAGTACCTGCAGTAAGCGCCGCACACTTCCGATACGAGCAGCAACGCCGTCGTCCGGTATTTATGCTGGCAGCCGGGAACGACATAATTCGTATCCTCGTCGGAAGCGTCCCACCGGCCGTATTCCAGCAGCTCGCCCTCGTTCGGGATGACAAGTTTTTTAATCGGATCGTCCGGATCGTTCCAATTAATGAGGCTCAAGTAATAATCATTCACGCGAAACACGAATTTCTCCGTAATGGGCTTAAGCTTCTCCCGCTCCTGAAGCGGGATTTGGGGAATTTTAGCCATATCGGTGATATATTTCGGCTGTGGCATGTCTTTTACCCTCCTCGTCATGGATGTAACTACACCAGCAGTACCGCAGGACACCTCCTTCTTCGCAATTTTCCGCAGATGGGCGAATAAAGCAAAAAGACCCGTACAGCAGCGCATCCCTGGGCACATCGTGCCGCAGTCAGGCTGGCTGTCGCGGGTCTATCCCTATCGAAAGACCCGCACAACGGGTCATTCATGCAATAAATTTGCACAAAAGCATGGACCCATCTACTGCTGACGAGGTTAGCTGACGGACTCGGGAAAGATGGTTCCCTACGCGTAAACTCATGCGATTCGCCCCACAAAATTGGTTCCCCCGCTTTCCAACTCGGAGAAGTTGGAAATTAAGCGTAATTTCATGATACACAACGGAAGTTTGTTTCGTCAACCGTTATGACCGGATCGGGAAATATTTCCCGCCTGTTCCTCAGGCGTCTCCCGGCGAATCAGCAATGCAGCCAGCAAGCCGATACCAAGTATGAGCGCCAGCAGCACAAAGGTCAGCACATAGCTGCCGCTTTCCATAAAACGAATGGAGAGGATCGGCCCCAGGCTTGTTCCGGCAAATAAAATAAACGTGTAGACCGAAACCGCAATCCCGCGCGATTTCCCTCCCAATTGCCCGACGAGCGAAACCAGCGCCGGAACGGCGATCGCAATACCCGCCACAAAAACCAGACTCAGCATAATCAGCAGAAACAGGCTGGACATTAACCCCAACGAAGCGAGCCCTGCCATCGCCAGCAGCAGACCACCGCGCAGCACCGCACGTACGCCGAACCGTTTGGATAAGCGTCCGGATAAAGGAGACAGCAGCATGCCGATCACGCCGATGGAACGCACATATAGAATTTCCTGCTTGGTCAGCCCGAAGTCCGGTCCGCTCAAGTAGCTGCCTAACACCGTGTACATGCTGACAAACGACATGAGCAGCACCAACGCGACGGCATAGCTGAGAAGAAGATTTTTTTGCGAAAATACGCTGCCGATTTGCTTCAAAGGTCCCCATATACTAGCGTGCGCTTGCTGAATTTCTCCTTTCGGCAGGAGCCGGGCAACCAGCAGCGCAGTCACGGCATAAGCACCGGCGAGCACATAAAATACCGCGTTCCACCCATATTGCTGGCTGATGAACCCGCTGACGACCTGCCCTGCGATTCCGGCAACCAGGAAGCCCGTGCTGATAAACCCGATCGTTGTCACCCGTTTTTCGGCGGGGAACATTTCCACCGCATAAGCAAGGGCTACCGGCGAGAACGTGGCTGCCGCAGCGCCTTGCAAGCCCCTCAGCACAAGAATCCAGAAGAAGCTGTCGGCCACGCCGAGCAGCAAGGAGACGACCGTCAACGCCATGAGTCCGATAACGATTACTTTTTTACGGCCGTATTTGTCCGATAGCGCTCCATAGATCAGGCAGCCAATCGCAAAGCCAAGGGAAAACACGCTTCCCGCAGCCGCCGCCTGCGTAGGGGTGACGCCGAACAGCTCGGCAAAGAGGGAGATCAGAGGAATCGTGACATACAGGCTGGACATTACCGCCATACCGGCCCAGCACAGCACCGCCGTCATTAAAGAATAGTTCCGCTTAGGAAGGGATGAATTCGCCAATTGCAACATAAAGCACCTCTTTCAAATTTCGAATAAATTAAGATCAAGCCGTCTCGATGCCCGTTTGCGGAAACTGCATATCATACAAGGTCTTGTATTCCAGTAAGTAGTAAGATAATCTAACTATTATTCTAAAAAAAATTATCTGCCTACCCCCACCCTTGTCTCGATATTCTGATGAAGCTTCTCCAAAATCTTCTCGAACACCTTGCGTTCCTCGCTATCCAGACCGTCAAGCAGCGAAGCGCACGTCGACCAAAAGGCCGGCAGTACTTGATCCACCAAGGCTCGGCCTTCCGGCGTGATGCCGACATGAATCATGCGGCGATCCTTGGCGCTTTGTTCGCGGGAAACCCAACCCCGTTTCCCCAGCCAATCCAATAGAGCCGTGACGGAAGCCCGGCGGATTCCAAGCCGGTCTGCGATGGCGGAAGGCGTGACGAGCTCTCTGCCTTCATGCAGCCTAAGCAGCAACAGCATATCCAGCTTGCTCTCGGTAATGCCATAAGGAGCTAACTCGACATCCATAACGTCCAGGATGTTATCGCTAAGCCATAGCATTAACAATCCCATGCGGGACGATTTGCGGTCCGCGTCCTGAGCTGCCGTTTTGTCCATAAGCTCCAAATAGGGTCCGATGCCCAACGCGGGCAGCTGTTGATCCGCTGTAGATTCATTCACCGTTTTTCTTGCCATGCGATCACCTTTCGCGGTAGCTTTTACGATAGTTAGATTATCTAACCATTACTATAGCTTATTTGGCACGGTCCTGCAAGCCTTAATCTTCCAGCTATGTCATAGTGGAGAAAGTCCGGGGCGCATGGCCCCGCTAAGACGTATATTCGTGAACGAGCTGCCGCAGCGCCTTCTTCACATCGCCGTGGAAGCATCCGCCATGATAACAAATAAGCCGTTCCACGTTGTAATCAAGCAGACGCCGCACGGAACGGACGGCCTCCTCTAAATCCAACGTAAATTGCGGATTCGCGATGTCCAGCTTCCCCTGCTCGATGACGACGGCGTCCCCGGCGATCAGCGTCCGGCTCGCGGGAAAATACAGCGAAATATGCCCGGGCATATGACCGGGCGTGTGCACGATCTCGATCCCGCCGCACCATGGCAGCCGCTCCCGATCGGCGACCGTCCGATCGACGGCAACCGGCTCGATCGACTGCAGAAAGCGAATAAACTGCTCCGCTTGCGGCTTCGCTTCTGACGGCAAGGCGTCGAACGTCGATTCGGCTTGCTCCAGCCTGAGCGACTTCTTCTTTCCTTCGACATACGGCGCTTCCAGCTCATGCGCGATAATCTCCATATGCGGGAAAGCCCGCTTCAGTGCGGCCAGCGGCCCCATATGATCCATATCGTGATGCGTCACAATCAGCTTGGTGATCGAACCCAGGCGAAAGCCGCAGCGGACGACCGCTTGTTCAAGAAGCGGCACAAAATCCGGATACCCGCAGTCGACGAGAATGACCTCGTCTTCGTCCTGAAGCAGCACCGGGGTAATCGTTTGCTTTTGTCCGCCGTATGCAAACTCGATATCGAGCAAATGACAATGGTTCATACCCTACCCTGCCTCCAAATTCAGCATTTTTGTTTTCCCTCTGTCCGGCAATGAAGCTGATTCAATCGAGCAATTGAAGCTCCTTCGCCTGAGCGATCGCTTTGGTCCGCCGGTTGACCTTCAGCTTCGTAAAAATATTTTTCACATGAACCTTCACCGTACCGACCGCCACAACCAGCCGCTCCGCAATCTCTTTATTCGACAATCCCGTGGCGAGTAAAGCGAGCACCTCCATCTCACGCTCCGTCAGAGGCTCCTCCATCGCGTTCGGCGTTCTTTGACGCCCCTTCCCGTCCTGCGGCCCGTTGTCATATTGGCCCAGCGACCGCATTAGCTCGCAAATATATAAGCTTTGTGCGGCCATGGCATGGAAGATACGAACCCGTTCCGGCGAAAACACGCCCGCCACAAAGGTATTTTCCAAATAAAGCACTCCAACCGACGCCCCGTGTACGGTCACCGGGATGCATAATGCAGCTTGGGGCCGATGCTTCAGCAGGTACGGATTGTGAAGCAGCCAGCTGTCTTCCGTCCCGGTATAATGGACTGACTCTTTCGTTCTGGAGACATAACGCGCCAAGCCGCTGGGCAATAGCTCGTTGTCCTCCAACGGCGTAAGCGCGCCGAAAACGTTCACCTCGTCATCGGCATAGACCCGGACATACAGCTCGCCCTGGGATTCCATAAGCAGCGCGCCTTTTTGCGCCCCGGCATAGTTCATCAAGGTGCCCATAATTTCCACCAGAACTGCTTCCAGATCCATTTTGTCCGCGATGGCCTGTGTCGCTTTGAGAATGGCGACCAGATCCATTCGCTCCGCAGCATGCGCCTCTTGGCGGATGCCGTCGTCAAGCGCTGCTGATTCCGCTTCCGTATCACTGCTTTGCTCGTTAGGCGGCAAGCTCTCGGCCGTCCCGGAACCGCGCAGCGAGTGAAGCCGCTCTTCCAACGGCCGGGCTTTTACACGTATCCCCCACTGCTTATATCCTTCCATGGCAGCCTGCAAATAAAAGAAGGCGATCTTCGCTCTCCCCTGGCTTGCGTAATAATTGGCCGCCAATTCATAGGCCACGCTCTCCATCTGGATATTCCCTCGCTCCTTGGCTTCCCGAACCGCTTTGTCATACATCGCCTCGGCTGCCGCGTACCGTTGTGCAACTTTGGCCCATTCGGCTTCAATTAAATACAGCTTCGACAGGAAATTATCCGGACTCCATTTGACCCAGATTTTAAATCGGCGGACAATTTGTTTTACACGTTTCACCTTGTTATTTCCGCCTTGAAGCATGCCGGGGTCGGACAACAGCGCAAGCGCTTCATAGAACAGACATTCCGGCAGATGAGGCAGATGGGTGGCGTACGCGGCAAATTTCTCCGCTTGCCGCGCCCACTGCGCGGCTTCGTCATACCTGCCATGGAAGTAGCATAATTGCGTCTTGTACGTGTTGTATTGAAACAAAGTGGTCGAGAAGGTCTCCTCGGAATAAATATGCTCCAGGAACCGTTCTTCCTCAAAATCGTTATCATTAAAAGAACAAGGCTCCGCCGTTTCCCCTTGCAGCGCCAATATGAATTGACGATACAGATGAAAATTTTGCAGCACAAACTCATCCTTCGTTTCCGCCAGCACAGTCAAATATTCCGTAATTTTCTTGGAAAGCACATCCAGCGGCGCTCTTGTATACAAGGAATTGATATGCGCCCCCATCGAATAGCTCGAATACACGTAATCGCCCGATTCCATGCCGAAACGAAGTGCTTTCTCCAAGTATACGTCCCCTTCGTCCGCGCTTCCGACGAACTGGCAGAGCACTCCTCCGAAAATCATATGCGTGATCCCTTTGACCGAAGTCACATTGCAGCGCTCGGACAGCTCCAGGCCGACCTTGGCCAGCTCGTAGCCCTTCGCGTATTTTCCCAGCGCAATCCCCAGAAACATGCCGTACACCGAGTAGACAGCGGCAGAGACGGGCGTATTTCCGTACTTCAACGACAATTGAATCGCTTGGCATACGAGCAGAAAAAACACGTTCTTATTGGTAAAAAAAGTAGATGCCAGGATCGCAAAAATCATATGGATAGCAGCGATCCGGTTTTTATCCGTCATCTCCGGCAGGAAGGCAAGCCGGTTATAATCGCGCCGAACCCGCAGCTCTACCCGCAAAACCTCCGAAAAAATGGCGGACTTCGAAGGGGCGGGCGCGATGTCGATTTGGAACTCCTTCAACCCCTGCAAGCCCAGAACGGTAGCTTCTTGATACTTGCCTAAGTTAATGCATTGCGTAATCCGGATCATCCATGCTCTGGCCCGTTCGATGGGATTGCGCGCTTGGAGCAGCAAGCGGTCGACCAGTTGTTCCGTCTCCTCGTGGTTCCCGCACAAATACTCGCATTCGGCACGCTCCGCATACAGCTCGAAGCACAACGCATAATGCCGGTCCCAATCACCGGCGCTTAGCAGTGCAGTCCCTTTTCGAAAAAAAACCAACGCGATATCGAAGGCTGTCGATATCTTTGCCCGCTTCCCGGCAGCGAGATTCATCTCCATCAGCCCAATCCGTTCTTGCCGGTCCTCGATGACTCCCGAACCTATATTGAGGTGGTGGACAGCCGTGAAAAAATCTTCGGACTGCTCGCCGTTCAGCTGTCTCATCCATCTGCCGATTGAAAGATGCGTGCGCTGCCGCGTTTCGTCATCCATCCGGTTATATAACATTTTCTGGAAGTTGTCGTGCAGAAACCGATAGCGGTCGGAACCTGACGACGCAATTAAGCCTTCATCAAGGGCCGATGACAAAATCGATACAACGGTCTCCACCGGCCGCCCCGAAACCTTGGCAATCAAAGCGGCATGAAACTCGCTGCCCGTGCATGCCGCAATTCGGAGCAGCTCCTGAGCCTCGCCGGAGAGCCGAAGCAGCTTATGCTTCATCAGCTCATGAACCGTAAAGAACGGCTGCCGCTCCAGAATCTGCCCCAGGTTCCAATGCCAACGCCGGTCCTCACGACGATAGCTCAAGAGCCTGTCATCTTGAAAGCGTTGAAACATTTGCTTGAGATGAAACGGGTTGCCTCCGGACTTGTGGTACAGCACTTCGGTGAGAGGCAGCGCTTCATCGGCATCGCAGTTTAAGGCATCCACGACAATAGGATTCACCTGTTCCAAGGTCAACGCGCGCAGAGGGATATGACGGACCATGACCTCTTCGGTAACGCTTCCGTCCTCCTCATACCCCGGAAGCTTCTTCGGCTCCGGGTCTGTGTCGCGATAGGCGCCGACAAACATCAAATACTGGCTTTCCGGGTCGCACAGAAGCGAATGAACCAATTGCAGAGACGAGATATCGGCCCACTGCAAGTCGTCGATAAACAGGACGAGCGGATGCTCCTTCGAGGCCAGAGCTTGAACGAATTTGCGAAAGGCATGAATAAACCGCTTCTTGGCTTCATCCGGAGGCAGCTCTTCGACAACCGCGAACTCGCCAATCAGCAGCTTGACTTCGGGAATGATCGCGGCAATGATGGCTTCGTTTGAGCTTAAGGCGTCGCGAAGCTTATTTCTCCATGCTTCGACCTGCTCCGAGCTTTCTCCGAGCAGATGGCGCAGCAGACCGCGAAAAGCCTGGATAATCGGGTAATACGGGCTTTCCTTGGAAATTTGTTCGAACTTCCCCGTGATATAGAACGCCCCCCGCAGATGCGTTTTCTGCCGAAGGAACACTTCCTCCAAAAGACTCGTTTTTCCTATGCCCGCCGGACCCGAAACATAGACGATTTCCGTTGCTCCGCAGCAGGTCGATTGGAAGGCTTGGGACAGCAGCGAAATCTCGTCTTCCCTGCCATACAGCGCGGCTTTCATCCTGAACGGCTCGTACATGTCTCCGATTTTGTTCAAATCGGCTATTAACGCATCGCAATGGGGGTAGCGGTTTTCTGCGTTTTTTTCCAACAGCTTCATCACGATAGAGACAACCTTGGAATCCACGGGCTGACCCGGATGGATGAGAGGCAGCGGCGATTGCGCCAAATGGGCATGAATCCACTCCAGCGGCTCTGTCGCCTTATACGGCAATTGCCCTGTCAGCATCTCGTAAAATACGATCCCCAAACAATACAGATCGCTTCGTTCGTCAATCTGCCGCTGCATTCTGCCGGTATTTTCGGGGGAAGTGTAAGGGAGCCGGTCTATATAAATGGGCAAATCCTCTTGACGAAGCGGCTTGTCCGTACCCATGCGTTGAGCATGGCCAAAGCCCGTCAACGACACGTCCAGCGTACCCGGATGAATCAAAATATGGTCCGGCCGCAGATCCAGATGGAGAATACTGCGGCGATGAAGCTCCCTGACGCGTGCGGCGATTGCGCCGGCCAGTTGAACAAAGGTGTCTTGATCGAGGCCGCCGCTCCTGCTCAAGTACTCCCTTAAGGAGGTTCGCCCGTCGTCCGCGAGCACAAGAGCGAGCGAGCTCCCGAATTTCCGCAAAGCAATCGGCTTCACGATACCTTCCAACTGTAAATTTTCGGTGATCTCGAATTCACGGCGAAGCATGCCTTGCTCGGCAGCAGCGCCTTCTTCGCTTATGGCCGTTCGGACAAGTACAGGGTTCAACGGATCGTAATCTGAGAGAATCCCCCGGTACAGCCTCATACGGCTGTCTTCGCTCACAATGCCTATCACTTGGAATTCCAGATTAGGATTCATGTCCGACACCCCTAGTGCACTCCTTGATAAACTTATTTTAGAAACCATCAGAGAAGCAAGTCAACCCTTCGACTGTCGATAGACAGGTGGAACGCCATGCTTCCAAGCGCAATAAAAGAGACGGGCCATGTCGACCCGTCTCTTCCTCCTGCTTATCCATCAATGAATCCCGCTTTCAGCAGCATCCGGTAAATGAGCACGGCCGTCTCGGCACGAGTTAATGGCTTCTGCGGCCGCAGCTCCTCTCCATACCCATTCACCAATCCCGTGTGAATGGCGGTCCGCATCGCCTCGTTCGCCCAGCCGCCAATCTGACCGCGGTCGGCATAAACGGTCAGATCCGCTTGCGCCCCGACATAGCCTGCTGCCGGGTCGGCATCGGCCAGCCGCAGCGCCCGAACGATCGTCACGATCGCTTCTTGCCGCGATACCTTCCGGTCGGGGCCGAATGCGCCGTCCTCGAAGCCATCCATGATACCGTATGCCTTCACGGCCGCTGCGACCCCGCTGTACCAGCTCGTTTCGCTTACGTCCCGGAAGCCTGCTCGATCTCCTGCTTCCGGCAGGCCCATCGCTCTTGCAAGCAAAGCGGCGAGCTCGGCCCGGGTAATATCCGCTTCGGGAGCGAATCGGCTATCATCTGCGCCATCGACGATCATTCGGCTGTTCATGCTGCCTATTTCGGCAGCCGCCCAGTGCCCCTGAATATCCGTTAATTTGGACGTTTTGACTACCGGTACATAAACGCTGTTCGTGAGACTATGGATGACGGCGGCCTGTTGCCCGTCTACTTTGGTAAATTTCGTCGGCACCGGACGCGCACCGAGCTTCCCGTCCCAAACGACGACCGTTGAAGCCTTGCCGGCAAAGTCCTTAGGCAAGTAAAGAACCCTTTCCACATAACGGCTGAAACCGGAAATCTCGCGTTTCTCGCCATGACGCACTACTTGAACGGTAAAATGAACCGGGTCAGCGGCCAACTGGAAACCGCCCTTAGTCGCGGCCTCTTGAAGTCCCGGTATCGCTTTGCCCTTGCCAAGCTCAATCGTCAGCCGAGCTTCCGCATCGATCGTCCAATCGGACTCCTGACGCGTTAATTCATCCACAGGCATGCGATATTGGCCCTGCCTGGTTTTCAAAGCAAGAGTATCCGCCTTCCCGGCGAGGAGTTTGACAGCCTTGCCCGGAAGCCGCAGCGTTACTTTGCCCGCCTCATCCTCAATGGAAATCGCCAGATTTATGCTCGTCGCAGCGGATAGCGAATCAAGTACCTTCTTCAGCGTATCCGCATCCAATAGTACTTCGACAGACCTCGTTCCGTTGGCATCGACTTCGAATGAGGCAATCCCCGACACCTTTTGACCGTTGATCCAAATCGGCAGCGTATGGTGTGGCGCTGGCGGGCTCGGTGAGCCTGCGGTACTCGAAGTATCCGTCGAGCCGGACCCCGAATCGGAATCCGAACCGGATTCAGAGCTTGCAGCCGAACGAATGACGTTGAGCAGATACGTTTGAACCGTACCGTCCTGCGCCTTGACCTTGGCCTCAAACGTATTTTTCCCGGTCTCAAGGGAATATTCGCGGGTCTCGCTCGCGGTTACCTGCAATCCGTTCACATAAACGTCGGAATAGACGTCCGAGGGGATCAGCTTCATTTTCAAACCATACACCGCATGACTTACATCTATCGTATAGGTTGTGATCCCCGGGTTAAAATCGAATTTCACAGCTTCTCCCAAGCCGGTAAGCTGCCAGCCGGTCAAATTCGCATTGCCGCTCAGAGGAACGATGTTCTTCACCTCGATCAGGCTGACGTTCGCATTGCCGGCTGTGTCTGCCACATAGACCGAATAAATCCCGTTTTCTTGTACCGTAAAACGCTGGTCCGTAATTTCCGTGCCCTGCTTGTCAAAATACGAGACTGGATGATTTCCCGCTGCCCACTTGATCGAGGATACACGATTAAACTCGCCGTATACCGATGCCGATACGGTAACCGTCACGCTCCCGAAGGTTGGAGCCATAGGCTCCGCTTGCAGCCTGATATTCGGCGGCTGGTCGTACGTGAACGTAATGCTAACGGTCTGGTCCAGCGCTAGACCGCTTGTTTCTTCCTTGGCGACATAAGTCACGTTCTCTGCCGCCGTATTGCTCACCGCGAAAGTAGCCACCCCCTCCGGACCGGTCCATCCGTACACCTGATGGATCACCGATTGTCCGCCTTTCGCTTGAAGCGTCACCCGTTTTCCCGCGAGCGGATGATCGTAATCGTCCTTGAGCTTTACGAAGATGGAAGATCTGCTGTGACCATCCGCTCGGACGACGAGATCGCTTGCAGTAACGGTAGAACGGGATGCGCTCACCTGACCGGGAACAAACTTCACGCTGGCGGTTTGGGCAATCGCAGCGCCACCGACCTTCGCGCTTATCGTTGCGGTGCCCGCCGTCGTCGGAGCCGTCAGCGTCGCCGTATAGGTGCCATTTCGATGATCCGTTACAGCGCTAACCGTGCCTAACGTCGAGGCGATGGCAACCGCCGCTCCTCCCGTCATCAAAGCGTTGCCATGCGCGTCCTTGAGTCTAACGGTAACCGTCGTCTGACTTGTTCCGTCGGCAGTTAAGGAAGCGTCGCCCGCTTCCACCGTGCTCGTCGCTGTCGACGGTGCTCCCGGCACGAACTGCACGCTCGCCGTTGAGACGATCGGACTGCCCCCGACCGTTGCGCTTACCGTTGCAGTGCCCACCGTCGTCGGAGCGGTCAGCGTCGCTGTATACGTGCCGTTTTGCTGATCCGTTACAGTGCCGACCGTGCCCATCGTCGAGGCGATTACAACCACCGCTCCTCCGCTTGTCAAGGCATTACCGTGCGTGTCTTTCAGCTTGACGGTAACCGTCGTCTGACTCGTCCCGTCCGTAGTCAAAGACCCGCTTCCCGCTTCCACCGTGCTCGTCGCTATCGACGGCGCTCCCGGCACGAACTGCACGCTCGCCGTTGAGACGATCGGACTGCCCCCGACCGTTGCGCTTACCGTTGCAGTGCCCATCGTCGTCGGGGCCGTTAGCGTCGCTGTATACGTGCCATTTTGCTGGTCCGTTACAGCGCTAACCGTGCCTAACGTCGAGGTGATCGCTACCGCCGCTCCTCCGCTCGTCAAGGCATTACCGTGCGTGTCTTTCAGCTTGACGGTAACCGTCGTCTGACTCGTCCCGTCCGCGGTCAGGGAATCGTCGCCTGCTTCCACCGTGCTCGTCGCTGCCGACGGTGCTCCGAACACGAACTGGACGCTCGCCTTCGACGCTATCGCAGCGCCGCCGACCGTTGCGCTTACCGTTGCAGTGCCCACCGTCGTCGGAGCCGTTAGCGTCGCTGTATACGTGCCATTTTGCTGATCCGTTACGGCGCTCACCGTGCCTATCGTCGAGGTGATCACAACCGCCGATCCTCCCGTCATCAAAGCGTTGCCATGCGCGTCCTTGAGTCTAACGGTGATCGTCGTCTGACTCGTCCCGTCCGCAGTCAAGGACCCGCTTCCCGCTTCCACCGTACTCGTTGCTGTCGACGGCGCTCCCGGCACGAACTGCACGCTCGCCGTTGAGACGATCGGACTGCCCCCGACCGTTGCGCTTACCGTTGCAGTGCCCACCGTCGTCGGAGCGGTCAGCGTCGCGTATAGGTCCCGTCTTGGTTATCGGTTACAGCGCTAATCACGCCTAACGTCGAGGTGATCGCAACCGCTACCCCCCCGGTCGCCACAGCATTGCCCTGCGCGTCCTTCAACTTCACGGTAACCGTCGTCTGACTTGTACCATCGGCTGCCAGAGTGGGCTGGGCGCTGGTAACCTCGCTCTCTCCCGGGGATATCGAATAGTCTGCAATCATGTAGGTCCTGAAGGAAAAGTCATATCCTGGTATTATCGTGCCGCCTCGTTTATAGGAATCGCCGGTGGTGCCGTACCATCCAAAACCCGCATTGCTTCCCCCATTTTCCGTAGAGGCAACCATTCGATACATCGTATCTTTTTTCAAGTAAGGCGATGCTCCGGAGAAATCGAACGTTACCCAGCCTGGGTTGTACGACGTCAGCTCTGCTGCAGCAAGCGGCGTCCCAAGATCGCCTTCTTTATAGATACTCAACCGCAGTGCCCCGGTTCCGGCGTAATATTGGAATACATTGACTTCAATTTTATTGAGATTACCGGTAATGGCAGGAGTAAATGTCTGATATCTGGGATAATCACGGTTAGCAAAAACATTTCCGTTATGATTGGTCTGCATTTGATCCAACACAGGCGACTCCGCGCCAAGCACATCCCCGCCGGGACTCAATCCCAAAGTAAGCACAAAGACAAGAATCATCGCAATCCATCGCTTATTCCGCTTCATGACTTCCATAATATACCTCCGTCTTACTCTCGATGCTATAGTTTTTTTTCAAATGTTCCATAGCTTTAACTCATAAAGTAGGTGCATCCTCCAACAATCAGCGCCGCTGCGAAAAAAATACCGAAGAACCATTTGGTGAATTTTAAGCTTACACTCCCGCCGTCCCACCAAACGCTAAAGAAGATCACACACCCCAAAACTATAATGCTAATAAAAGCAATAAGGGCATTTCCCATTTTTATTCACCCGGATCTCTCCCCATTTTTCTGCCATAAATCATAAGCGGTGTTAATTAAATAGGCAGCGCGATTTTGTCGCTACATGGATAATCTCACATTTTTATCACGCGAATCAGAGAGATGTTTAAACACTGCGATAGACAGCCACAGCCAAGCGGCGCCGGCCAGCATACCGCCGATGACGTCGCTCGGGTAATGTACGCCCAAATAAATTCGGCTCAGACCAACGCAAACCATCATGAAGATCGCCGCTGCCGTGAGCGCGATTTTCCCTGCGCGGCTTAATCGAGGGATCCATAGCAGATAAACGATCACGCCATACAAAGCCACGGCAGTAACCGACGACGAGCTCGGAAAAGAAAACCCGTCCTCCTCCATGAGCCGATGAACGCTTGGTCTCTCGCGACCGAATAACGATTTCAAAACATTTCCGATTAACGCAGAACCGCCAATCGCCGCAAGAAATAAAAAAAGCCCCTTCCGCCGGCCCACAAAAACATACAGCACCACGATCATCCCAAGCGAAAGCACAATAACCGGCATGGTGGACCCCACCCAACTAAACCCTTTCATAACCCGAGTCCATCCCTCAGACTCCCAGCTCTGGACAAAGGACGAGAAGCCTTGATCAAAAGCGGAAAGCCGATCTCCCTTAACCGCCAGCGCAATCAACCCGAACCCACAGGCCGCAAGCAGGCTCAATATATACATATATGGAACATTTGACCTATTCAAGCTCTGGCGACCCCTCCATCGAAAAATCCTTCAAACATCGCATACCGCACTTCATAAGCTTAACAATAAAGCGGACACCGCCATGCTTCCATACCTAAAAAGGGGTATTTATTTTTTTCCACTGCAGACGGCGCCATGTAAAAAGCGGCAGTCAAAGACTCGAAAGGAAAGTCTTTAACCTGCCGCTGTAGCCGATCATTCCTGCTGTCGTTATTTGTTTAATATGCCTAAATATTGTATCCATGGCCCCACGTCGGCCCGGTATCTCTCCGCCATGACCCGAACGATCTGAGCCATGTGCGTTAAATCATGAACAACCCATGTGGACAGCAATTCCCTCAGCTTCACTGCACCAAATGCAGGATGCAAACCCGTCAATTCGAGATGCGCTTCAGGGTCAATAAGCTCCTTAAGCTTGGCTATATTCGTGGCTCTTATCGTTTTGAATTCATGCAGCTTTTGCTCAAGCGATTTTTCCGCTTTTTCATTCAAGTGGGTATAACGGTCAAATGGAGGAAACGGTTTGCTTTCGCCTTCCTGAAGAATAAACTCCAGCCTCGGGACCCAGTTCGTTTTCTCTCCCTCCATCAGGTGCTCAATCACTTCCGTGACATTCCACGTACCTTCGCCTTCATTGCACTGCAGCCATCCGTCCGATAAACCGGATAACATATACTCCAACGTTTGCGGCGTGCGCTCCAGAACCTCAATTGCTTCTTTCAAATTAAAATTCATACAACGGCTCCTTTCTTCCCCGCTAGTTCAAGAATATTTAACAAAAATCCCACGTTAAAGCACGGCTTTTACGTGGGGGGGTCGATGAGAGAGTTGATTTAGATTTTAGCTGCCCATAGTTCAATTTCGATTTTGATTTCCGGCAGCCCTAATTCGGAGATATAGCCAATCGTCATTGCTGGATAATGACCGCCGAACAACTCATCCCATTTGGCATAAAGATAATCCCAGTCAATTTTTTGGGTAGCCCATATGTTAATCTTAATAATATTTTCTGCCGTTAATTCCTCAGCATGTAAAATGGTTTTAATGTTGTCGAACGTATTCTTGATTTGTTCGTTCATATCATCCGGAAGGTTGCCATTTCGACCTACGCCGATTTGACCGGAAGTAACATAAAGCTCGGCGTTTCTCGGGATTTTTGTAATGTGGGTGTAGTTCCCTACCGGATCGGGCATCCCTGCCGGATTTTTTCTAATGATCTTTTTTTGTTCCATTTAAATCTACCTCGCATTCTGTAATTTCTACCATTTTTAACCATCACTTTTAGGCACACTTCACCCGTAAAATGAATTCTAGAAAAAAACGGCAGTAGAGTATCCGTATCCACAAGAGATAAACTTTAAAGTTTTTTTCTTCATGGAACGAGAACTCCTTTCTTTTAAAATGCGAAGTGAATAACTTGATTAGAATATAATCCAAAATCATTGATTGTGTCAATTTTAACCATTGGGTTTTCCATTTTGTAAAAGTACTACAAAGAGCCGACCGGCTCCCTATCGGAATTCGGACGGCTTCAACAATCATGTTCGTTACAACCGGCGCAAAATGCAGCATTGGTCGAACTCAGAAAATTTAGATGGACTCATCGCTTTTAACCGGATAAGCGTATAGTATATAACGTTCCGGTGCGTCTCCTACAAAGCGGAACGGGTAGCAGGTCGTAACGACCAACGCCTCTGTCCCCATGGAACGAATAACCGTGGTATCGTCTTTATCTACGATATCTGTTTTGGTAATTTCATACTCAAATGTACCGTATGGCAGTTTGACGATAAAACGGTCCCTTATCGCCAGCTTATCGAAATTTCTAAAAACGGTATCCCGATGCCCGGACAGAACGATTTGCTCGCCATCCGAAGGAAATACGCTTGTGCTGTAATGGCCGACGCCTTTTTTAAGCATCTCCTCATCCGTACCTTCAATGATAGGAAGCTCGGCTTCCAGCTTCGGGATTTGCAGCACTCCGATAACATCGTTCGGTTTAGGATTGAACGTTTTTCTGTCGATCAGAGGCTCTGGGGTGGGCACGGTTTCGGCCACGGTTTCCAGCGGTTTATACGGTTCCTCTTTGGAAAGCTCTCCTTTGTACGACGAATGAATTAAAACGTTCGCTTCTGCCATCGCCTTTTTCATGCTCGTTCGATGCTCCGCATATTGCATAACGGCCAAAGAAAGGAAGATCGCGCCGGATATCGCGAGTATAGCTCCAAGTATCTTTCGCATGTTTTCCCTTCCCGTTTCCACAGTCTGGTTGCGTCCATCATACCCGCATTTAGAGGAGAAAAGCAACCACGTTCCTCCGAAGAGAATGTGATTGCTTTTCCGTCAGGGGACGACAAGGGGCATTATGCCGCTGGTCAGGTTGTCGGACAGATTGGTGACATCAGCTTGATTGATTGTATTGAGCTTTCTGATCCTTCCGATACAGCTATTAAGTGTTTTCGATATGTATCACGCCAAAAAAGAAAGAAAGTCCCGATGAAATATTCATCGGGACTTTCTGAGCGGTTCATAACTTTTTTACTGGTTCACAACTTTTTAATCACCAAACTACTCCACCGTCACGCTCTTCGCCAAGTTCCGCGGCTTGTCGACATCGTTACCGCGGGCCAACGACGCGTAATACGCGAGCAGTTGCAGCGGCACAACGGACAGCGCCGGGGTCAGCAGCGGCAGTGTTGCCGGGATCGCGAACGTATGATCGACGACCTTGGCAAGCTCGGCGTCACCTTCGGCATGGATGCCGAATACGTGCGCGCCGCGCGCTTTGACCTCCTTGATGTTGCTGACGGTTTTCTCGAAGAGGTCGTCCTGGGTCGCCAGAGCGATGACCGGGATGCCTTCCTCGATAAGCGCCAGCGTTCCATGCTTAAGCTCACCAGCAGCGTACGCCTCAGAGTGAATGTAAGAAATTTCCTTCAGCTTCAAGGAGCCTTCCAACGCCACAGCGTAATCCAATCCGCGGCCGATGAAGAACAGATTGTCATGCGTTGATACTTGCTCGGCAATCACCTTGATCGTATCGGCTTGAGCTAAAATGCTCTCGACCTTTTCCGGCAGTTCCTGCAGGCCTGCGACGACCTCGGCGATGTAAGCCTCGTCCACCGTACCAAGCGTCTGAGCCAAATACAGCCCGAGCAGGTAAAAAGCGATCAACTGCGAAGTATATGCCTTCGTGGAGGCTACGGCAATCTCCGGGCCCGCCCACGTGACGATGACATCGTCCGCTTCCCGGGCAACGGAGCTGCCGACTACGTTCGTTATAGCTAACACCCGCGCGCCGCAGCGTTTTGCTTCACGAAGCGCAGCCAACGTGTCCGCCGTTTCACCCGATTGGCTCACGACGATAACGAGCGTCTCCGGCGTAATAATCGGGGCACGGTAGCGGTATTCCGAAGCGACATCCGTTTCTACCGGAATCCGTGCCAGCTTCTCGATTACTGATTTTCCGACAAGACCCGCATGATAAGCCGTACCGCAAGCCACGATGTGGACTTGTCGAATGGCGCGGATCTGCTCCGGTGTCATGCCTACTTCACTCAGCGCAACCTTTTTGCCGCTTTCATCCAAGCGGGCGCCCATCGTATCACGATAAGCCTTCGGCTGCTCATGAATTTCCTTCAGCATGAAATGATCGAAGCCGGCTTTTTCCGCCGTCACGATATCCCAATCGACATGGAATAATTCCCGGGAAATAAAATTCCCCTCCAATGTCATTAATTCGACACCGTCACGCGTCAAAACGGCCATCTCGCCGTCGTTCAAAATATACACGTTTCGCGTATATTCGAGGATTGCCGGAATGTCCGAGCCGATGAAGTTCTCGCCTTCGCCGACACCGATAATGAGCGGGCTCGACAAACGAACCGCAACAAGCTTATCCGGCTCATGCTCGGTCAATACGCCCAGCGCGAATGCACCCTTCATGCGCGAAACGGCCTTCTGTACCGCTTTTACGATATCGCCTTCGTACAAGCTTGCGATTAAGTGGGAAATGACTTCCGTATCCGTCTCCGAAACGAATACATGACCTTGCGCGATCAATTCTTCCTTAAGCGAAATGTAATTCTCAATAATGCCGTTGTGTACGACGGAAAATTTAAACGAATTATCCGTATGCGGATGCGAGTTCTCATCCGACGGTTTGCCGTGCGTCGCCCAGCGCGTATGACCGATCCCGATCGTCCCGCTGAGGGGCTTCTCGCCAAGCTTCGACTCCAATACGGCCAAACGGCCTTTCGACTTTTTCACCTGCAGACCATCGGTCGTATACACGGCTACGCCAGCCGAGTCGTACCCGCGGTACTCCAGTTTTTTCAAGCCGTCAATCAATATATCTTGGGAATTCCGTTTTCCCACATAACCGACGATACCGCACATATGTTCAGGACCTCCTGATTGTCAAAGAAAGTAAAATTTCGTATGATCCCGTCAAAAACTTTGTCGGCCCGGTCGCCCGGACGTTTTCAGTTTTGACGATACGGCTGGATCGATGGCCGGAAGGTCCCCGCCGAATGTTTCGAACACCTTCACCTCGTCAACTGGATGCCAACCTGAGATACCCGATTCCTGCGTTGTCTAAGAGATAGTGGAGTCCATGTCCACCGCTTGCCGCGGCAACAGGCTCTGTGACCGAATGCGCAGAAAACCAAGCAGCCCCGGATAAGCCATCCAGTCCTGGCGCTTGTCTTGCTAAGTAACCCCGCCCCACCTTTCTGTTTAGAGTAAGATACTATACCCATCTTATTCATTTTGGCCCCAAAGCGCAACCTCTATTTTCATCGGTTTTCATTTCCGACATGCCCGAAGCGAAAATCCCGAGATGCCTTCCGGCCGCCCGGGACCTCGTATTCCGCGTCATAGGGAGCGGCCGCGCAACGTTCCTTCTCCCCGTTAACCGGGTTACACCAGCTCTCGCTGAATCACATCGGCGATCTGCTGTACATAAGCTTCGACCCGGTCTTTGTCCGGTCCTTCGGCCATGACGCGGATCAGCGATTCCGTACCGGAAGGACGCACCAATACCCGGCCATTGTCGCCCAGCTCATCTTCGACTTGACGAATAACGGCTTCAACAGCAGGATTGTTGTTGAGCTTGCTTTTATCCGCCACACGCACATTGACGAGCGTTTGGGGATATTTGCGCATGATGCCTTTCATCTCGCTTAGGCTTTTTCCGGCTTTCACCAGCGTGTCCATAAGCTGCAGCGCCGTCAGAATGCCATCCCCTGTCGTAATGTGGTCGAGGAAAATGACATGGCCGGACTGCTCGCCGCCCAGATTGTATCCGCCTTTGCGCATTTCTTCCATCACGTAACGGTCGCCTACCGCCGTCTTCGCCGCCTTCAGACCTACCGCTTCGATGCCTTTGAAGAACCCGATGTTGCTCATGACGGTCGTCACGATCGTCGAGCCGCGCAGCTTGCCGGCCTGGTTCATCGCATGACCGCAGATGCTCAGGATGAAATCGCCATCCACCTCTTCACCGTTCTCGTCAATCGCAATCAGACGGTCCGCATCTCCGTCGAAAGCAAGGCCGATATGCGCCTGCTTCTCCACCACCAGCTTCCGCAGCGCTTCGGGATGCGTCGAGCCGCAATGGTCGTTGATGTTGCGTCCGTTCGGCTCCGCACCTATCGTAATCACTTCCGCGCCGAGCGCTTCGAACACTTTGGGCGCCAGCTCGTAAGCCGCGCCGTTGGCGCAATCCAATGCAATACGGTAACCCTTGAACGAAGAGGTGACGGTCGATTGAATATATTTCAAATATTGGAATTTTGCTTCTTCATTGTCGATCACATTGCCGATAGCTCCGCCGGTCGGCCGCGGCAGCTCGTCATTCTCGGCATCCATCAGCCGCTCGATCTCAAGCTCCGTTTCATCGGACAGCTTAAAGCCGTCCGCGCCAAAAAACTTGATTCCGTTGTCCTCCACCGGATTGTGGCTGGCCGAAATCATCACACCGGCGTCCGCCTTTAGCTCGCGTGTCAAATAAGCCACGCCGGGTGTGCTCAGCACGCCCAACCGGATTACATTGGCGCCGATAGACAGCAGACCTGCGACCAGCGCCGCCTCCAGCATCGGACCGGAGACCCGCGTATCGCGGCCGATCACGACATTCGGCTTTTCCACTTTACCTGCCAAAACATAGCCGCCGCAGCGGCCGATCTTATATGCGAGTTCCGGGGTTAACCCTTGGTTCGCAACTCCGCGGACCCCGTCCGTACCAAAATATTTTCCCATCGAATCTCTCTCCCCCTTGCCAATGCCTTATGTCAACAAACTATTCTCATTATTACCGATTCGCCTCAAACGGTCAAATGTTGCCCGTCCTAGGGCGCGGCAGGCGGGGTCGCAGGCGGCGTTTCCGGCTGCTTGCCGGGCTTCGCGCTGATCTCTACCGTCGCTTTGAAATCCTGCTGCGGCCCCTTCTTCACGAACGTCGGCAAATTCCACGTCACCGGCACCTCATGCTTGCCGGGCGGCAAATTGCTCACATCGAGGATCCCCTGAACGTCCTGCGGCTTCAGCTTGTCAATCAGCTCTTGGGCTCCTTCGACGGTCAAATTCAGCTGTCCCGACTCCGGAAGCACGACTTTCGTATCAAATCCGTCGTTTTGCCCGATGATCGACAGCGGGATCGCCTCCAGCGTTTTCGTTACCGACGGCACGATCGTGACGTTCACCGTCACTTTATCCGGATCAAGCTGCTTGACGTTATTTCGCGGCGGAATAGGCAGGGTGAACTCCTTATTCTCTTTCAGCTCGCTCAGATCCACTTGAGGTCCTTCGTAAAATTCCAACCGATCCAGCACGTTCTGCGGGCCGAATACCGTGACTTTATCCGTGCTCTGCCGGACGGAAGCGACGGCGTAGCCCCGAGGCGGTTCGCCCACGAGCTTTACCTGAAGCGGCACGAGCGTGAACGGGCTGGTGATAGGCACTTCGACCTCGACCACCGCCGGATTGATCACGGCAGTCTCTATCGGCTTGCCGTCCTTGTCATAGGCCACCAGTTTCACCTTGCTGGAAACCGGCGATTGCGCCTTCTCTACATTCACGTCCGCGCGAACCGATTCCACTTCATCGTAGATGCGGCTTGGGACGGATACGGTGACCTGCTTCGGCTTCGCGACCGGCTGCCCGGCTTTCAGCCCGACGGCAGGGATTCCCGTCACATTGACGGTGACCGGCATCGATTTATTTTTCTTATCGTCGATCACGACCCGGACGTTAGCCGGCGTTGCCTTAACCGTCACATTCGTCGGAAAGCCTACCGGAGTGACCGGGAGCAGATACTCCCCTTTACCTACCTTGGTCAAATCCAGCTCCACCGAATAGGTCCCCGAGTTCATGACCTTTTTCAGGGCGGAATCCCTGCCGGATAGGCTCAGCGTCACTTGAGCAGGATCGATCTGCACGACATAAAATTGGTCCGTATCATACTTCGGCGTCACCGCGACATTCCCGATTTTTTCCTCCAAAATCCCTGTTCCGGTCGTTCCCTTGATCGGAGTATTGTCCGAACGGACGACCGCCCACAGCATGATTCCTATAATCAGTGCAATAACCTTCACGACGTTCGTGTTGCGCAGCCATTGATCCATTCTAGCTTCGCCTCCATTTCCAAATGGAGCGTTTTTCCTTCGTCTTCGCTTTCGGCTTCAATTCCTCGAACAGCTTGGCCAACAAGGCATCCTCTTTCACGTCTCGCAAAATATGACCGTTCATCGCGAGCGAGACAGCTCCCGTCTCCTCAGACACAATAACGCACATCGCATCCGACACCTCGCTCATGCCGATGGCCGCCCGGTGCCTTGTCCCCAGCTCCTTGCTGATAAAAGGATTTTCGGACAGCGGCAAATAACAGCCGGCCGCCATCAGCTGGTGCTTTCTCAAAATAACCGCTCCGTCATGAAGCGGCGTGTTCGGCACGAAGATGTTAATCAGCAGCTCCGAGCTGATATGCGATTCGATGGCGATGCCTGATTCGATATAGTCGGTAAGTCCCGTATCCCGCTCGAAGACGATCAACGCTCCGATTTTGCGCCGCGCCATATAGGTCACGGCCTTCAGCACCTCGTTGATCCGGCGGTTCACTTCCGTATCTTCCTCGACGTTCGTCCGGCTGAACAGCTTGCCGCGGCCAAGCTGCTCCAGCGCCCGCCGCAGCTCCGGCTGGAAGATGATGATGACTCCGACGAGCCCGAAGGTGAACATTTGGTTCATCATCCACTGCAGCGTATTCAGCTGAAACCACGAGCTGAGCGCCCAGGTGACGACAACGACCAAAATACCTTTGAGCAATTGGATCGCCCGGGTTCCCCGGACCACCAAAATCAATTTGTAAATCACATAGCTGACGATCAATATATCGACAATATCTTTGATATCGATTTCCGTAATCCAATCCATCGCGTTGCCCCCAAGCCTGCCTCCGTCATATCGGTTCCCCTGTAGTGTTCCCCTTCCTTAGATCATACCATATTTGCAACAAAAAACCCTCCCTTTCTACCACGCGTAAGGGAGGATTTTAAAAAATTGGGCCGCTTGGCCTATTTCATTCCCGAAATGGTTCCAGCCCACTGATTCATTTTGTACCAAAGCCAGCTGAAGGCTTCGTCGATTTGTTGAATATGCCCGGAAATATGCGCCGTAGATGCCAGCTGAACCGATCCGTCAATCACCGTAATGTTGCCCACGATGTCGCCGTCCACCTGCAGCTTTCCGTTCTCTACCGTTAAATCTCCTGCCACTTTGCTGCCTGCCGGCACATAGACCGTATCGCCTTTAATTACGACCGACTGCAGGTCATTTCCCTTCACGAGCAATTCGCGATCATCGTTCCATGAGGAGACGAAGGTCGACAGCATCACAAGAAAAAAGACCGCCGCCACCGAGGCCGCCGGACGCTTACGGATCCACCGGTACCATGGATTTTGCCGCTTGACCGGTGGCAGCGCCTGCATGACCCGCTCCGTCAGGCCTTCAGGAACCTTCTGCGGCGGCCAAGCATGAATCAGCGCTTCCACTTTCTCAAACTGCTGCAGTCGCTTGCGGCATTCCGGGCAAACAAGCAAATGCTCTTTGAGCGCCGCCGCTTCCCTTCCTTCCAAGCTCCCGTCCAAATATTCATGCAGCAAAGGGAGGGCTTCCTCACAATTCATCCTGAGCCACTCCTTTCTTCTGTCCATTAAATCAGGTTGTGTCATACAATACGTTCGAAGCCAAGAGATGTTTCAAAAAAACAACTATAAAACTGACTCTAATTTTTTACGCAAAAATTCCCTGCCCCGGTGCAATCTGGTTTTGATCGTCGTCACCGGCATGGATAGCACATCGCTAATCTCTTGAAGCGACAAGTCCTGGAGATAGCGCAAAATCACGACCGCCCGGTACTTCTCCGGCAGCGTCTTGATCGATTCGCGAATCTGCTCCTGCGTCTCCGACAGCACCACCTGGTTGTCCGGCGTTTCTTCGCGGCTCGGCAGGGCGGAATACCAGTCGCTGCCTTCCCCGTCGCTCATCTCGGCATCCAGCGAATAGTTGATCTTCCGCTTGCGAAGCCGGTCAATGCACAGGTTTGTCCCGATCCGGTATATCCATGTCGAGAACTTCTGCTGCTCGTCGTAACGGTCCAAATTCGTGTACACCCGCAAAAACGTCTCCTGCACGATCTCCTCCGCCTCATGACGGTTATGCAGCATCCGATAGGCGAGATGGTAAATTTTATCCTTGTACAGCTCCACCAATTCGGCAAAAGCCGCTCGATCCCCGCTCCGGGCGAGCTTGGCGAGCCGGGTGTCCAATTGATTCACCGACCTACCTCCAACCTCCGAGCTTGGATCCGCTTGGCTTGCCAACGGTCAAATTCGGATTCTTCCGGACAACGCCTGACCTTTCATCGATCACCGTTCCGTCTACTAGTAAAAGCATACCAAACGACTGCACCGCCTGTACAGTCTCTCCCAAAAGAAATTGTGTGCCGGTCCCCTCCGTATCCGTGCTTTAGCAGATCCGCCATTCTGGATTATTCATAAATTCTTACGATAAAAGAAGACACTGGTTTCGGCCGCCGACATCCCTCTGAAATTAGACATGAGAAAAACCGGGCTGCTCGGCATAGCCAAGCTCCCGGCTTTCGGTTTGCAGGTTGACAAGCAATCAGCCCGTATTGCGAAGTCCTGCGGCAATTCCGTTAATCGTAAGCAGCACTTCGCGGAGCAGGAGCGAATCGTCGCCTCCCTGCTCGCGCAGCGGACGAAGCTCCGAGAGGAGCTGTACCTGCATATAGCTCAACGGATCGACGTACGGATTGCGCAAACGGATCGATTCTTGAATGACCGGGACATTGTCCAAAATTTCCTGTTGGCCGGTAATTTTCAGAATCAGGTCCGACGTCCGTTCGTATTCTTCTTCGATCAAACGGATGATCCGTTCGGCAATCGCCTGATCCTCGATCATGCTTCCGTACTCTTTGGCGATCAGCAGGTCGGCCTTCGCGAGCGCCATCTGCAAGTTATCAATGAGCGAACGGAAGAACGCCCAATTGTTGTACATTTCCTGCAGGATACGCAGGTTTTCCGGATTCCCTTGGTAGAAGCTGTACAGCCCGTAGCCCGAAGCATACCAAGCGGGCAGCAAATAACGGCTTTGCGTCCAAGCGAATACCCATGGGATGGCCCGGAGGTCTTCGAAACGGTCGCTATTCTTCCGCTTGGACGGGCGGGAGCCGATATTGAGCTCCCCGATCTCCGGCAGCGGTGTAGACTGCTTGAAGAAGGTCAAGAAGTCCGGATCGCGGAAAATCAGATCCTGATACTTCTGCTGAGCCTGCTCGGAAATGTCGCGCATAATCGTTTCCCAACCCGGCTCGGAAGGATCCGCCTGCGGGTTCCGCGCCCACAGCGCGCTTTTGATCAGTGCGGATGTCGCTTGCTCCAAGCTTCGGTAAGCGATCCCCTTCATGGAATAGCGGGAGGACAGTACTTCCCCCTGCTCCGTGATTTTGATCCCGCCGCCTACCGTATCGGCCGGCTGAGCCAGGATGCTCCGGTTGAGCGGCATGCCTCCGCGGCCAAGCGCCCCTCCGCGCCCGTGGAAAAATTTCAGCTTCACGTCGAACGGCTTCGCCGCCGCCGTAATGCTGCGCAGCGCTACCCGCAGCTCCCAGTTCGCGGTAATAACGCCGCCGTCTTTGTTGCTGTCGGAGTAGCCGAGCATAATTTCCTGAAGGTGATTTGTACTATTCAAGCTGTTCCGGTAAGCCGGAATTTGGAACAGCGTCGTCATAATTTCCGGAGCCGCATGCAGGTCGTCAATCGTCTCGAAGAGCGGGACGGATTGCAGAGTGCAGGTGATGGTGCCGTCCGGTTCGTGCAAATACAAGCCCGCTTCTTTTCCGAATACAAGCACCTCAAGCAGGTCGCTGGCTCCTTGCGTCATACTGATCAGATAGCTCGTGATACAGTTTCTGCCGAACTCCTGCTGCGCCTTTTGAATGACGCGATACACGTCAAGGCATTCCTGCGTAGACTCGGAATAATGCAGGTAAGGCGAAGTAATCGGCCGCGGATCGTTCAATAGATCGGTCAACAGCTTGATTTTTTGCTCTTCCGCAAGCGCGCCGTAATCGGAGCAGATGCTCATCTTGGCCAAAATCTCCGTCATCGCGGCTTCATGCTCTTTACTATGCTGTCGGACGTCCAATGTAGCGAGATGGAAACCGAACAGCTCCACTTGACGAATTAGCTTTTGCACATAGGCATCGGCGATGAAATCGGCATAATGATTGCGCAAGCTGCGTTCGATAATTTGCAAATCTTCCTTAAATTGATGTGGATCGCTGTATTTTTTGCCTGCCGGTACGTTCGGTTTGGCCGTATTGCGAATTTTCTCAACCATATACCGGACTTTGATGCGGTAAGGCTCTTTTTCGTTAGGCAGTACTTGGTCGGACGGCAGCTCGACCGTGTCCCTGTCATGCTGGATCGAATCCAGCAGCTCCTGCGTTACTTCGACGATATTTTTGCTAAAGCTCATATGCTTCAGCAAATCCGTCAGCAGCTCCTCATACTTTTGCAGCGCAAGCTCCCGGTGCATGGCAAGCGTCTCCCACGTAACGTTGGAGGTGACCGAAGGGTTGCCGTCGCGGTCGCCGCCAATCCATGAGCCGAATTTCAGGAATGTCGGCACGTGCCAGGACTGCTCCGGGTAATACTTATGCAGACATCGTTCCAGCTCCTGATACACTTGAGGGAGCACGTCGAACAGGGTTTCATCAAAATAATACAGTCCGTTTTTGACCTCGTCGCCGACGGTCGGCTTCCGGTCGCGCAGCTCGTCCGTCTGCCAGAGGGTGATGACCTCGCCCAGAAGCTTCTCACGCAGCTGCTCGCGCTCGCGGAACGTCAGGCTCGGGTTGTCCAGCTCCATCACGTCCGCCGCAATTCGCTGATGAATATCGAGCACCGCACGGCGGGTCGCTTCCGTCGGATGCGCCGTCATTACGAGCTCCAGCGAGATGCCCTCGATCATATCCCGGACCTCTGCCGCAGGCGTACCAAGCGTTTTCAGCTTACGGACCGCGTCCTCGATCGAACCCGGCTGCACGTTCTCTCCTGCGGTACGCTCATAATCGCGTTTGCGCCGAATCCGGTGATTCTGCTCGGCGATGTTGATCAATTGAAAATAAACGGCAAACGCGCGGATGACCTGATGTCGAATCTCCGGAGCCAAGCCGTTTATCGTATCCTTAAACTCCGCATACATTTCCGGCGTAAACTGGGCGCGCAGCGATTTACTCATTTCTCTTATCTTCTCTACGATGGTAAACAGTGTATTGCCGCCCTGGTGAACCAGCACCTCACCCAAAATATGCCCCAAAAACCGAACATCGCGGCGAAGCAAATTGTTGGACGTGTTTTTGTTGATCAAACTGACTGAATCCGACATGGTTCTCCTCCATCCCTAAGCCAAGATCATAACCCCTATTTTAGCACAACCTTCGTCAACCATGTAGTCCATTTATGCGGTAAAGCGAAAAAAACCTTTGTAAATTTATAGGATTGATCGCATAGAAGCGGTATAGGTATAAGTCGGGGAAGAACATGAGAGGAAAAAGCGGGACTTGTTTCGCGACGACGCGCGCTCCCGCTCTAGAAGTTCTGTCGCTTGTAACTTACAGCTTGCACCTTACGGCTTGAAGCTTGCCTTCAACCTTCCGGCTGTCGACTCATGTCCTTAATCGTTAAAAGCAGACAACCCCGATCGGTATTATAAACGATCATAACAAACCTTCAGAGCGGCCGCAATAGGTTAACCAAAATCAACGGCTAACAAAAACTGTCGGGCATATGGTCCCCAGAACTCCTAATGCTGCGGAAAGCCTTGTTTAGCGAAGTCGGCGTCAGGTTAATAGGAGGGTAGCTAATCCAATTATGTGGAGAAGGAAGTGACGCTATGCTTCGGGAGTGCTTTTATCACGTGTCCCAAAGCAACTGGGCTTATGCATACGACAAACATACCATTCATCTGCGCGTCCGCACGAAACGGGACGATGTGATGGACATCTTGGCGGTCACCGGGGACAAGTACGACTGGGATCGGACCTACGCGGAATACCCGATGAAGAAAACCGCTTCGGACGCTTATTTCGATTACTGGGAGACGAGTGTCAAACCGAAATACGGCCGCGTCTCTTACGGCTTCCGCATGAGTGCGGGCTCGGAATGCGTATGGATGACGGAGTCGGGCATCCATGACGAACAACCTGAGCCGCCAGGCGGCTATTACGATTTTCCCTATATCCACGAGATCGATATGTATGCCGCACCGGAATGGGCAAAATCCGCGATATTTTACCAGATCATTCCCGAACGCTTTGCCAATGGAGATCCATCGAACGATCCCGACAATACGGAACCGTGGGGCGGCCAGCCAACCACCGACAATTCGTTCGGCGGCGACCTGCAAGGCATTATCGACCATCTGGATTACATTGAAAACTTGGGGGTCAACGCCATTTATTTGACGCCGGTCTTCCATTCTCCCTCCAACCATAAATATGACACGCTTGATTACAAAAAGGTCGATCCGCAATTCGGCAGCAACGAAACGCTGAAACAATTGGTCGATACCTGTCATGCCCGGGGTATCCGTGTCATGCTGGATGCCGTGTTCAATCATTGCAGCGAGCATTTCCCTTTGTTCCAGGATGTTGTCCGCCATGGTGAAAAGTCGGAATATGCCGACTGGTTCCACGTCCGCAAATATCCATTGGAAGTTCGGGACGGCATTCCCACATACGATACGTTCGGCTTCTTCTCGCATATGCCCAAGTTCAACACGGCGAATCCCCGGGTTAAGCAGTATTTATTGAACGTTGCCGAGTACTGGATCAAAGAGATCCAAATCGACGGCTGGAGGCTCGATGTGGCCAGCGAGATCGACCACCATTTTTGGCGCGACTTCCGCAAGGTGGTGAAAGCCGCCAACCCGGACGCTTACATCGTCGGAGAAGTATGGAACGATTCGATGAAATGGCTGCTCGGCGACCAGTTCGATTCCGTGATGAACTATCCTTTTTCCAGCAAAGTACTGGAGTTTTTCTCTCAATCCGCCATGGACGGGTATACGTTCGCGAACAGTATGGGCTTCTTGCTTATGCGTTATCCTCAGCAGACGAACGAGGTTATTTTTAACCTATTGTGCAGCCATGATACGCCGCGCGTACTAACTTGTGTGGGGGAAGACAAACGCAGAGTCAAATTGTGCGTCGTGTTTCTGCTTACGTATATGGGGACGCCGTGTATTTACTATGGGGACGAAATCGGGTTAACCGGAGGGCCCGATCCGGACTGCCGCAAGTGCATGGAGTGGGATCCGGACAAGCAGGACAACGAGCTGTACGACTTTTACCGGCTGCTCATTGCGCTTCGCAAAGATTACGATGTCCTTCGAACAGGAAGCTTTCGCTTTCTCAAAGCTGAGCCCGGCGATCCGCGAATTATTTACGAGCGGCTGAACAACCAGATGCACTTCACTGTCTGGATGAACAATACCGAAGAAGAAACGGTTCTGTCGCATCCGATGGAAACGGACGATTGGAAAGACGCGCTTTCCGGGGAAACCGTAATCCCGGAGGACGGCATAATGAACATTAAGCTGGACCCCCTCGGTTATCGCATTTTGTATCGTTATCTTTAATATCACATTTTGTTCAAACGCACAGTCCTAAAGCTAGAAAAAAGGAGGAAACCGATATGCATCGACCCTATATAGAAAATAAAGACGGCAATCAACGGATGCGGAATAAGGTTGCGCTCGTTACGGGCGGCGGCTCCGGAATAGGCAAAGCTGCAGCTCTGCTTCTGGCCTCTCATGGAGCAAAAGTAGGTTTGATCGGACGCAATCAAGAGGAGCTTGATGAGGTTCAGCAGCAGATTGAAACCAAGCATGGTGAAGCTCTATCCATCAAGGCGGACATCTCGATCCCTGACGAAATTCACGCGGCCATAAACGAAACTGTCCACCGATTCGGCCGAATGGACGTCGTGGTGGCGAATGCGGGAATCAACGGTGTGCTTACGGCCATTGAGCATATGGAAGTCTCCGATTGGGAAGAAGTGCACGACATTAACTTAAAGGGAACATTTCTTACCGTAAAGTACGCCATTCCGCACCTGAAAGAATACGGAGGAAGTATCATTATTACGAGTTCCATTAACGGGAATCGTGTCTTTTCCAACTTTGGCTTTAGTGCCTACAGCACCACCAAAGCCGGCCAAATCGCTTTTATGAAAATGGCCGCGCTCGAGCTCGCCCAATACCGGATTCGGGTTAATGCGATTTGTCCAGGAGCAATTGAGACCAAGATTGACGAGAATACATGCAGGCGCCCGGAAGTAGAACATATTCGCATCCCCGTCGAGTTCCCGGAAGGGGATCACCCGTTAAAGCAAGCCCCCGGCTCCGCCGAACAAGTCGGCCAGCTCATTCTCTTTCTCGCTTCAGACGAATCATCACACATTACCGGGACCGAGATTTACATTGACGGCGCCGAATCTTTGCTGCGGGGATAATTCGGATTATACCGTATTAAAAAGAAAAACCGTGCTAAAGCAATAAGCTCTAGCACGGTTCTTTACGATAAGCGGGTGATGGGAATCGAACCCACGCTACCAGCTTGGAAGGCTGGAGTTCTACCATTGAACTACACCCGCATAAGAAACAAACTCATTAACAAATGAATGGTCGGGACGACACGATTTGAACATGCGACCCCCTGGTCCCAAACCAGGTGCTCTACCAAGCTGAGCTACGTCCCGAGATGTCAAGCGATTAATGAAATGGCGTGCCCTGAGAGATTCGAACTCCCGACCTTTTGATTCGTAGTCAAACGCTCTATCCGGCTGAGCTAAGGGCACAAACTGTGAAGTGGAGCGGAAGACGGGATTCGAACCCGCGACCCTCGCCTTGGCAAGGCGATGCTCTACCCCTGAGCCACTTCCGCAACTATGGTGCGCGTAGAGGGACTTGAACCCCCACGGTCTCCCGCCAGATCCTAAGTCTGGTGCGTCTGCCAATTCCGCCATACGCGCCTATGCAGCAACGATTCAAAGCATACTCTCCGCAGCTATAAAAGAAAGTGAGCCATGTAGGACTCGAACCTACGACACCCTGATTAAAAGTCAGGTGCTCTACCAACTGAGCTAATGGCTCATACATGGCTGGGGATCTAGGATTCGAACCTAGGCATGACGGAGTCAAAGTCCGTTGCCTTACCGCTTGGCTAATCCCCAATATTGTTAATGC